>NZ_JBLVOY010000002.1:0-1016334 GCF_059162405.1 Natrinema sp. CRL1
ACGGCGGCCACAGCGGCGGGGTTCCTCCCGTACCCATCCCGAACACGGAAGATAAGCCCGCCTGCGTTACGGTCAGTACTGGAGTGGGCGACCCTCTGGGAAATCCGTTTCGCCGCCACCACTCATACTCAACCTCATGCATCACCTCAGAGAGCGGCTGCTCCGGCAGTTACTCTCTGGGGTTTCTGTGTGTCTCTCGACTAGCGACAGCAAAACGATTGTGCCGTACCGCTATGCTTAAACGACCGCAGTGTCAACGATAGAACGCGCCAAGGTGGCAGAGTCCGGCCGAACGCAGCGGCCTGCAGAGCCGCCCACCGCCGGTTCAAATCCGGCCCTTGGCTTATACAATTTCTCGTAATGCGAGTTGTCGGGCTTATGCGTCGCAAACGATGGCTGAAGCGTACCTTTCGTACTAGCGAGAATCATCAGGAATCTCACCTTGCGATAGCGACGGTTAACGGTGGTGTTGTATCACGATTGACATCGGTCTTACTCCGGCGGCTTGAGCAATGCCTTCGGCCAGCAGATTCTGGATGAGGAGTGCTCGATGAGGATCTCATTACGGCACCGCCTCGATGAGGTTGGCGGGGATCAATCTGTGGTCGTCTCGATTCCCGCTGCTGAAAAATTTGGGGGGAGCCAAATCCTTCGATATGACCCTTGATCGGACGCTACCCTACTTGTCATGAGACCTATCTTGCACTCAAAATGAGGCAATGAGATAGATACTGAAGGCAGCCAGAATGTAATTATATCTACAGTGAAAAGTGGGTGACGGATGGTTTCTAGAAGGGCGGTGACAGTGGGTGTGTTAATAGTGTCGATACTCTCTGCGGGTATCGTTGGCGGGACTACGTTCGTCGATATTGATGGGGACGGAGAATCTGCATTGAGTGAAATAAGTGGGGACACTGATCCCTTGTCTGGCGACACTGATGAAGACGGCCTTGATGACGGAAAAGAGAGACGACACGGGACCAATCCAACTGATGCGGATACCGACGGTGATGGCTTAGAAGACGGTCAAGAGGTGAACGTTCTCGAGACGGATCCATCCGATGCAGATTCCGATGGAGACGGCCTGACCGACCTAACTGAACTGCGAGAACACGAGTCGAGTCCGGGAGATATCGATACGGATGGTGATGGTCTTTCAGACGGTAACGAAGTCTCGGACCACGGCACTAAGCCGACGGCCACCGATACTGATGAAGACGGATTATCTGATCGGGAGGAAATCGAAGAGTGCGGGACTTCCCCGATAGAGCCCGATACTGATGGCGACGGAATCGGCGACGGTCTCGAGAGCAACGAGTACGGTACTGATCCCACTCGAAGCGACACGGACGGTGATGGGATCAGTGATGGTGATGAGATAGAGACGTACACGACTGAGCCAACGAATGCCGATACCGACGGTGACGGGCTTGACGATGGTGACGAAATCGATACTCTCGAGACGGATCCAACGAGCGTCGATACCGACACCGATGGCGATGGGGTCGACGATGCATCCGAGGTCGATGACTATGGGACGGATCCCCATGATCCGGATTCCGACGACGATGGGCTTACTGACGGCGAGGAAATTCTCGAGGCCGAGACTAACCCGTCGGATGAAGACACGGACGGTGACGGACTTTCTGACGGCAAAGAGGTGACCCAGTCAGATCAATACCCGAGTGCGGATCCGCTTCGAACTGATGTCTTCGTCGAGGTCGACGAAATGGAGGGAACCGACTTACCGAAGCGGGAAACAGACAAAATCGTACAACAGTTCGAAGACGCACCGATCGACAATCCGGACGGCTCGACTGGTATTTCGCTACACTTCGAGTACGACGAGACCGTTCCCTCAGAGCCACGAACGGAGTGGGAGGGGTCATACGAGGAGTACCGGAGCGAATATCGAGATCAGAAAGGGACGGGCTATCACTATCTGCTTATAGTTGAGACCGCCGTACACGACGGAAGAAGCGTTGGCGGCACTGCTGCAAGCGGATCAAGTGGTGCGATGATGGTTCACCACTACCGGTGGAGCGATATTACAGGGACTACTGCTATGCACGAATTGGGTCATTCCCTCGGGCTGACTGATGTCTATGACGGAATTGACTCGAGACAGTATTCACACCGGGAGTATCCAAGCGTGATGAATTACAATCGTCCTAATAACTATTATGGGTACTCGACCGGTGGCTCTTCACCGAATGACTTCGATGACTGGGGGTATCTCGAGGAAAACCTCGAAACACCGCAGATCGAATAACGATCCAGTCGCGAACAGTCGCCGAGAGAACCGGTTATGTCGGCACGCCCCTATTGTTGACGTTACTGTAGACAGTGACTGGCTCTCATTTCGGATCCGCGGTGTTCTCTATGCGTCTCGATATCGACGGCCGATCTGCATCCTGATCGAACACACTGTCGATCGCTTCCTTACCGCTTCGCTCGCAAAACTGTACTCTCCGGTGAGCAGCTCGCTCCGGAAGCGTTGCTCGTCACGAATTTGTTCGTAGCAGAGTAGCGGGCCGGGCGCGATTTGAACACGCGACCGTCTGGTTAAAAGCCAGACGCTCTGCCAAACTGAGCTACCGGCCCCGTGGTTTCCCTTTTCGGGGAGTAGCGGTTAAACGTTTCTTTCTCCGCGACGGATGTGTCTCGGTAGTTTGAGACGAATTCACTCGAGGTACTGCTCGAGTGCCTCGGTAACGAGCTGGCCGGGGTCGACGTCCTCGACGGAGGCACGACGGCGGAGATCGCGGTAGGTGTGCGGTGAGAGGGTAAGTTCGAGTTGACCGAGGGTGATATCGTACTCGGCGAGCGCCTGATCGATGGGTGTGCCATCGTTGATCGAGCTCGCGACGCTGCGCACGTCGCGGACGGTGAGGTTCCCATCGAGGGTGGCCCACGCGAGGAGGAGGCGTGCTTCACCGCCGACTCGGGCGATGTGTTTGGCAGCGGTCGGGGCGATCTGGCCGATCGCGACCTGTTTGCGGACCGATCTCGGGAGGTCGTGGACGCGGGCCCATTTGCGGATGAACGAGACGGTGGCGTCGCCGCCGGCGCGTTTCGCAGCGGCCTTGTAGGAGCCCTCGCCGCGGACGAGCGCGGCGCAGGCAGCTGCACCGCGGAGCATGTAGAGGTGGTCGTCGTTGGTGTTGCCGCCCGCGAATTGACGGACGGTTTCGGCGGCGTCGGCGAGGCTGTCGGGATCGTCGGGGTCGAATTGGACGGCCTCGCGGGCGCGGGTCCCGGCGACCGATTCGTCGCCCCGGATAACTGGTGCACCGACGGGAGATTCGCGGTCCGTCGGGATCGATCGACCGTTCTCGCCGCGGCGGTGCGAACGATCACCGGGCCGGTTGTCGGTCATGCACCTCGATACGGGTCTCGCAGTCAAAAAGGTCGTTGCCGTGGCGAAATTCTCGGGTTACTCCTCGCGCTGCTCTGCGAGGTGCTCCCAGATTTCCGTACAGCCGGCCCCTTCCTCGATGTCGTCGAGGTGAGCATCATCGCGCTCCTCGGATTCCTGCTCGACCGGCTCTGGTTTGCATTCGGCTGTATCAGTCATTGCCGGCCGTTGGGGACCCGTCGGCATAAGTATCGCTTCGGCTGCAAACGATACCCGTGCTCTGTCTTATGGGTTGATTATGCCGCTATCTCTGACGGATCAGGCCGCGAGACGGTCGGTTTTCGATATGCTCTGTGGAACGACGTAATGGGTGGAACGGTCCCGATCATGCCAGCGGTCCGGAATTGGGGGCTGTCAATCGATGAAATGAGTCGGGAGGGATGGTAGATCGAGCCGGATATTTCGGGCACCTGCTGGCTCGAGAGACGCTGCCAGGGGAGAACACATTCGATAGCGAGGATGCTCTCCGAACGGGTACACACCATTTCAGTTCCGTCACTCAGCGATCGATGGGTCGTCTCTAGTCGGGAGCGCGGCCGGCGATCGATAGTCGAATCGAGTGTCACGAGTACGCGGTCACTGATTCTGTCGACTGTTGGTTGCTCGCGAGAAAATTTTCGGCTCTCGGTATCGTTTGTCTAGTCGACTCGAACGGGTAGCCGATCTCTCGCGAGCATATTGTGGCAAAAACAGCCGGTAAGTATGGTGGGTAGTTCGGAGTCATTGAATCCGGCCGCTGCGGTCGGTCTCAGTACTCATTATCGAGGCGTGTTCGAGCAGTGGGTTCCAGCGCTGAGTAGCGAATCAGTGCGAAATTCGTTGGGGTACTGGGTACGGGTTCTCGAGCCCCCGGTCATCGTCGAGTCCGTCACGGCTCCGGTGTGGCCCGATGGGAACAGCCACCAGTATAAGTGAGCGCGCCGCGAGTGTCGAACTGACATGTCCGATCGACTGATGACGGTCAACGCGTACACGACGCTAGACTACGTCGAGGGGAAGGCGGTGGGTGAGACCTTCGAGTGGGAGTCGGTCGCCGTCGTGAACGCGACCGCCGACCGCGAGGATCCCGAGGAGGTCCGGCTTCAACTCGAGTTCGATAACCTCTCTGAGGAGCAGCTGCCGAAACATATGGAAGAACTCGAGCTGACACCGACACAGGCCCGCGCGCTGGCCGCTGATCTCGAGAAACACGCCGACCGTGTCGAAGACACCATCGAGTAGTCGGAACTGGGTGCGGCGACAGGACTGCTCGGGCACCTGCCGTCGCAGGCTCCCGGCTTTTTCGCTCGCCCGGTGAACGCTCGAGTGGATACACAATGAGCATGGACACGATTCAGGACTTGTTCGAGCATGGCTTGGAAGACATCTATCACGCGGAGCATCAACTCCTCGATGCGCTCGTGGAACTCGAAGGAAACACCGAACGCGAGGAGATCTCGCAGGCGTTCTCGGAGCACCGCGAGGAGACGCAGGACCAGATCGAGCGACTCGAGGAGGTCTTCGATATGTTCGGCGAGCCGCCGGAAAAAGAGGAATGTGAGGGTATCGAGGGTCTCCTCGAGGAGTACGAGGAGTTCGCGTCGATGGATCCCGCCCAAGAGGTGATGGACTATCACAACATGGCGGCCGCGGAGAAGACCGAGCACTACGAGATTGCCGCCTATGGAAATCTGATCCCGCTCGCGGACCAGCTCGGGATGGGCGAAGCGGCGGATCTCCTTGAGGAGAACCTCCGAGAGGAGCAAGCCGCCCTCGAGGAGCTGACGGAACTGACCGAAGAATTTGAGATGGATGCGATCCCGGCCGAGTGATTCGCACGGCTGACGACGATAGCGAAGCTACCGACAAAGGTGGCGGAGACAGCGAAGATGCGACACTGGCGAGTAGTTCTCCGCTTCGCCCATTTTTGCCACGTCGAATGCGATCGCCCGATGTCGATGACGGCTGCCGAGACGCGTACGGCTTTTACTGTTCGGTGCGTTACTGGCTCGTGTGACAACGCCCGCGCCGGAGGACGGCGAGGAAGTGACGATCCGACCCGCGGAGCGTGCAGATCTGCTCGCGGTCGTTCGTATCGAGAACACGTCGTTTTCCCAGCCGTGGCCCTATGACGCGTTCGAACGGTTTCTCGGCGAACCGGGATTTCTCGTCGCCGAGCACGACGGCGAGGTCGCCGGCTACATCGTCGCCGACGTAACCCAGCAGGTCGGCCGCGCGCTCGGCCACGTCAAGGACATCGCCGTCCACCCCGACCACCGCGGGAACAGCGTCGGTTCCACGCTCCTGTCGCGTTCGCTCGGCGTGCTCGCGGCTCGTGGGGCACAGACGGTCAAACTCGAGGTCCGGCGGTCGAACGACGGGGCGAAACGCCTCTATCGGGAGTTCGGCTTCGATCCGCTCCGGCGGGTCCCCGAGTACTACGGCGACGGCGAGGACGCGATCGTGATGATCCGGAAACTGGGCTAACTCGAGCCGGTCGGTTGCGGGACGTTTTACCGTTCCCGGTCGTACTCTCTCCTATGGGATACGCCTGTCCGGTCTGTGACGCCGAAGAGGCCGACGCGGTACACCTCGCGAACCACCTCGCGATCACCGCCTCGCTCGGTCGCGAGGCCCACCGCGAGTGGCTCGAGGAACACGCCCCGGACTGGGGCGAGTGCAGCCCCGAGGAACTCGGCGACCTCGTCAGCCCACACGCGGAGGAAATCGACACACCGGAGTTCGAGGACAGCGGCCGGGGCCACAGTCACGGTCACGAGCCCGGCCGACCCGACTCGGTCGAGGCCGGAATCTCCCGCCAGAGCCGCCAGCCCGGCCGGGGATCGATGACCGCCGAAACCCAGAACGTCCTGCAGGAGGCCGCGGAGTTGACCCGCGAGATGCAGGACTCGAGCGAGAGCGAGGCGGACGAGACGACCGACGAGTCGGATTCGACCGGTGACGCCGCGGACGACGCCGGCGGTGCTGACGGCGACGCCGACGGGAACGGAAACACGTAATTGCCCGTCGGCCGACTATCCCCCTATGCACACGGTGGGGACGTTCACCTTCGAATCGGCCGAAGCCGCGCGAGCACAGTACGAGTCGGTCGGGCCCGCGGCCCAGACGGTCGTCCGCGAAGTGGCCAAGGCCATGGACTTCGAGCGCGAGGAGTACGACGAACGCGTCACCGGCGACGTCGTCGAGACGGCTCGAGACGCTCTCTTTGCGAGCCTGCTCGAGGTCCGCGTCGGGAACCGCGAGGCGTTCGAGGAGTGGCTCGAGAGTTACGACGGAGAGGTGATGAAGACGGGCCACGAGGACGTCGATCACGTCGTCTGGCACGCGGGACCGGAGGGCGAGGCCGTCGCGGCGACCTTCCAGAACGAGGAGGACGCGGCGGTCGCGACGCTTCGGCGGCAGGCGTTCGGACGGCTGTATCGAGAGCTGGTGTAGCGCTCTCGCGAGACCGACCGACCGCCATCTATTATCCGCTCGAGCGCCCATTCTCCGACGATGACTATACCCGACGAGTGGGAGCTACTCGAGGAACGGACCGAGTACGAGACGGGCTGGTACGACGGCGGCTACGACCTGCTCGAACAGCCCGACGGGACGGAGAAACGCTACTACTGGGCGGAGTTGCCGGCCGCGGTCGTCGTGGTGGCACGGATCGACGGTACTGTTCTCGCGGACAGGGAAGGTGATACTGACGCCGCTGCCGACGAAGACCGGCTCCTGTTCGTCGAACAGTACCGGCCGACGATCCGGGAGACTCACCTCGAACTCCCTGCAGGGATCGTCGAGGACGGCGAGTCCTACACGCAGGCCGCGACGCGAGAACTCGAGGAGGAAACCGGCTTTCGACCGACGAGCACCGCTCTCCTCCAGGAGTACGCCGTTTCCACCGGCGTCTTGCGCCACGACCGCGCCATCGTCTACGCCGAGGGGCTCGAGCCGGGCGAACGCGAACTCGACAACAACGAGTTCCTCGAGGTGACGACGGTGCCGGTCAGCGAGGCGCTCGAGCGGGTTCGCGGACAGCCGACGAACGACGCGACGCTGTCGGGACTACTGTTGGCGAAAGAGGACGGTCTGTTGTAGGACATCGACACCCGCCGGCGGCGTCGGCGCGGCTGAATCGCCACGGAGTACCCGCATCCTTATTCAGCCCGCGACCTAACGCGACGGTAATGGACGGCGAAATCACCACCGATGAGGTCAAGGAACTCCTCGAGGACGATGCCGACGTTCGCATCATCGACATTCGCGACGAGCGGAATTTCGAACACAGCCACATCCCCGGCAGCGAGAACATCCCGTTTCACGAACTCACGGGCCGCGTCGACGAACTCGAGGGCGAAGACCACATCGTCACCGTTTGCCCCCACGGCAAGGCGAGCGTGCAAGCCGCACAGCTCATCGGGTCCTACGACGGCACCGCCGACGCCCGAGTCGAGAGCATGGAAGGCGGCCTCGATACGTACGGCATGAAGTTCGGACTCGTTCGCGAGGAAGCGAGCGAAGACGAGCAGGCCGAACGGGAATCCCCGTTCTAACCGGTCGCTCGCTATCCTGCGGCGTATTCGGCCAGGGTCGACCCGCAGCCGTGTCGCTGGGCCGACCGCTCGAGGGGTCCGATCGCTCTCGGACACGGTGGCGCGACTGGTCGGTATCCGGATCAAAAAACGAGCGTTCTGTGACGCGATCGCGGGTTCGGAAGTCGTCTCAGAGCATTGCGGGCATCAGGCGACGTTGAAGCCGCGGTCTCGAAGGAACTCTTCGATGCGGCCGGTGTGGTTCCCTTGAAGTTCGATCTGGTCGTCTTCGACCGTCCCGCCGCAGGCGAATTTGGACTTGAGATCCGACGACAGACTGTCGAGATCGACGTCCTTCGGGTCGAATCCTTCGACGATCGTTACCTCTTTCCCGTATCTGCGCTCGTCAATGCGGATGTTGAGTTGCTGTTGGCCCTTCGCCACGTCCTCGCAGACGCAGAGTTCCTGGGGCAGCCCGCACGTCGAGCAGACTTCCGACATTACGTTCGTAGCTATGAAACGGGCATATTAAACACTATCGGGACCCGCATGCCCTCGCGTGGTTCTTTTTGAGTGCAGGGGCCGGATTTACGGGGAAACGCGGCCGGTGACCGCACTCGAGGTCGGGTACCAGAACCCGATTCGGCGCTCGCGGTCGCGGCGTCACCGAAGTCGGCCGAGGATCGGCAGCCGACTCCGGGCGAGGTCGTCGACGATCTCGATCGCCTCGTCGGCGTCCGCTCGGCTCACGCCGTCGCCGTAGATCGCCCGTTCGTAGGATTCGAGCACGTGCTCGACTCGGGGATCGAGCGGGGCCGCGCTCTCGCCCTCGGCCGCCGCCGAGAGCGCTTTGACGTACGCCCGCGCCGACTCCGACCCACGGCGCGGTCGGTATTCCCGCGCGAGGAGTCGCTCGAGGCGGCGGAAGGCGCGCTCGGCGTCCCGGTCGGGTTCGGCGCGGAACCCGTGCCAGTAGACGCCGATGCCGCGCCGGAGCCGCGTCGTCGCGCCGGTTCGCCGTGCACCTGCGGCAAGTCCGACGAGGGCAACGAGCCCGATCACCCCCGTTTCGCGGACGATCCCGACGAGGCGCTCGCTGAGTGACGTTCCGTCCGACGTGGTTCCGTCGACTCGGTCCTCGGAGTCGTTCGGCGGAGCAGTCCCGTTGTCCGGGTCGTCGGGCTCTGTGCCGTTGTTCTGATCGGTTCCCGGATCCGTTCCGTCGTCCTCGTTCGGCTCGGACGGCGAGCCGATCGGGTCGTTCGGATTGGACGAAGGCGGTTCGTCGATGTCGTCTTCGTCGTCGATCGGTACGTCCTCGCTGTCCTCGGTGTCCGCCGCCTCGTTGCCGTTCGCACGGGCCTCCTCGAGTCGGTCGGTGTGTACGTCACTGCGGGAGCCGCCGGGCGTCGGATCGAACCGGACCCAGCCGTGGTCGGGGAAGTAGACCTCGACCCACGAGTGGGCGTCGAGCCCGCGGACGACGTACTCGTCGTTGTCGACCTGTTGGCCGCTCGTGTAGCCGGTGACGTAGCGGGCCGGGACGCCCTCCTCGCGGAGCATCTGGGTCATCGTCGTCGCGAAGTAGACGCAGTAGCCCTCGTCCATCTCGAGTAAGAACCCTTCGGCGACGTTGCCGGCGGGCTGGGAGACCTCGAGCGAGTAGTCCTTTGACGAGCGGAGGTGACTCTCGATCGCAGCCGCTTTCTCGTAGGGGGTGTCCGCATCCGCCGTGATCTCGGCGGTGCGCTCGCGGAATTCGCTCGAGGTGTCTTCTGGCGTCTGGAGGTGGCGGTCCGTGACTGCCTCGGGGTAGTTCGTCCCCGCGGCTCGGAGCGCGGCCGGGTCGGCATCGATGTCCGCGCTCTCGACGGTGTAGCTCTCGCCCGCCTCGAGCGGCGCTTCGGGACGCGGCTGGCCGTGTCTGGAGACGGTCGTTTCCCGCGTCACGTCGCCGCCGAGAGACAGTGGCTGGGGCGCGACGGGCATGATCCCCAGTTCCGTCTCCGCGGTGACGGTCTGCTGGACCGTATCGTAGTTCCCCGGTGGGGGTGCGAGCCGTCCGTTATAGCGGCTGCTCTGGCCGGTCCGGACCCACTCATCCCCGGTAAACCGGTCGTAGACGCCGGTACGCCAGTAGGACCGCTGGTCGGACTCGACGGTAAACCGAACCTCCGGCGAGAGGTCGACCTGCCCGGAGATTCCCGACCGCTGGGGAGCGGAATCGATCGTCGCTTCGAGCGAGCCGGCTTCGCCCTGGACGAGGTGGGTCGGGCCGCTCGGATCGCCGGGGACGATCGTCACCGACAGCGAGAGGGCGACGATGACCGCGAACAGCACGGCGAGCAGGTCGGCCTGTGCGACCGAGCCGCCGCGGCGCTCGAGTTCGCCGAAGGCGACGGCCCCGACGGCCGCGAGGGTGCCGGTCAGAGTGACGAGCGTGCCCGCGTCGCCGGTCAGGACGAGAAAGCCGAGCGCGATCCCGCCGGGGACGACGCCGAGTTCGTACCGGCCCCGCAGGGCGAGATACCACGAGAGGAACACTGGGGCGGGGGCGAAGCCGAGCGTCCAGACCCCGGCCTGCACCATTCGGAGCAGCGGGAGACCGGTCGCGAGCGCGATGGTGTCGGAAACGAGCGCGTCGGTCGCCGTGAAGATGACGCCGAGTTCGACGCCGGCCGAGGTGAGGTAGTAGGCGAAGCCGAGTCCAGCCCCGACTAGTGCGAGGACACCCGCGGTTCGGGGACGGATCAACCGCGCGAGCCCCGTCGCCGCGAGGAGCGTGACGCCGACGAGTGCGAGCAGCGACTGACTCCCGCCGACCACACGAGTTACATCGTACAGGACGCTCACGTACGAGCCCGTTAGGACCAGGACACAGCCGAGTGCGAGCAGGCGGACGGCGTCGGAGCCGACCGGCTCGTTCGTGTCGACCGAGATCGTTCGGCCCCCGGCGTGACTGGACGTGTCCGTACTCATACGATTACCCCCTGTCCGCCGATCTCGCGGTCGCTTCGGCCGTTGCTTTCAGTCGGCCGCCGACCGTCGCGTCGCCCGCCCTCGCTCCCGCGCCCACAGAGCCGATCGAAGGGAATCTCGTGTCCGTCGACGACGATTGTCGTCCCACCGTCGTCGGTCCGGACCAGCACGTCCGCGTCCCCGCGGGTCCGCTCCCCGAGTTTGCCGGGACCGGCGACCGCTAGTAGTTGAAGTATGTCGCGGTGATGGTCCCGTCCCGATCCCGGCGGCACGGTGCCGCCGGGGACGGTGATTCCGACCGTCGCACCCTGTTCGAGCAGGTACGTCGCGACGGTGGCGGCGGCCGAGGCCATCTCGTCGTCGCGGTCGGTGAGACAGTCGGCGGCGATCGTGACCGCGCCGCCCGCCTCGTCGTCCGCGTACTCCGTGACGACGAGGTCGTCGTCCGGGCGCTTGGCCGCGGACTTCCAGTGGACGTCCCGCAACGGATCGCCGCGGCGGTACTCCCGGAGGTGGTCGAACTCCTCGTGATCGCGCCGCTCCGCGACGCCGGCCAACGTCTGTACGTCCGCCGCGGAGCCGCCGGCTAGCTCCCGAACCTGCGGGTAGACGAGAACGGGGGTCGTTCCCTCATAGGCAAACCGGCGCTCGACAAGTCCGATAACGTCACTGACGGTGATCGAAAGCGGGCCGACGCGGCGCTCGCCGCGTGCCTCGAGTCGCACGTCGTAGGAAACCGTCTTCTCGCCCTCGAGAGTCGTCTCCGCGAGCGGTTTGGTCGTCGCCGAGAGGCCGTCGCCGACGGTATCGCGGACGGTCGCGGCGATCGCGCCGTCGGTTTCGATCCCGACCTCGACCGCGCGCTCCTCGCGGATGAACCCCTCCTCGACGGGCCGGCGAGTGACACGCGGCCGATCGGCGCGGCCGACCGTGACGAGCCCGGCGAGTAACACGACGACCAGCGGAACGACGACGGCATTCAGCGCTCGCGGGCCGGACTGCCAGCTCAGCGCGACGGCCCCGCATACAACGACGACGACGGTCCACCCGCGGAGCGTGAGTCTCATTCGACGGGCACGCGCTCGAGTGCGTCCTCGACGACCGCGGTGCCGTCCCGGTCGTGACCGGTCGTCTTGATTCGGTGCCCCATCACGACGGGTGCTTCCGCCCGGATATCGTCCGGGATCGCGTAGTCTCGGCCGTTCGTGACCGCGCGGGCTTGGGCCGCCCGGAGGAGCGAGATCGTCCCGCGGGGGCTCACGCCGATGTGGGCGTTCTCGCGGGTGTCGGCCACGAGCCGCGTCGCGTACTCCCGGACCGGCTCCGCGACCTGGACCGTCGATACCGTTTCGCGGGCGGCGACGAGGGTGTCGCGGTCGGTCACCGCCTCGAGCGATTCGATCGGGTGGTCGCCGACCGTGCGGCCGAGCAGTTCGGCCTCCTCGTCGGGGTCGGGGTAGCCGAGGTGGAGTTTCTTCATGAAGCGGTCGACCTCGGCGAAGGGCAGGTCGTAGGTCCGATTCGGCTCGACGGCGTTTTGCGTGGCAATGACGATAAAGGGCGTCGGGAGCTCGCGGGTCGTCCCGTCGGTCGTGACCTGTCCTTCCTCCATGGCCTCGAGCAGGGAACTCTGTGTCTTCGGCGGTGCGCGGTTGATCTCGTCGCCGAGGACGATGTTGCCGAAGACGGGCCCGGACTGGAACTCGAACTCGCGGGTCTTCTGGTTGAAGACGTTCACGCCGGTGACGTCGCTGGGAAGGAGGTCGGGCGTGAACTGGACGCGGCTGAACGTACAGTCGACGGACTTGGCAATCGAGCGCGCGAGCATCGTCTTGCCGACGCCGGGCACATCGTCGAGGAGGACGTGTCCCCGGCCGAGGACCGCGGTGATGACGTGTTCGATCACGTCGTCGTGCCCGACGATCACGCGCGAGACGTTCGCCTCGATGTCGGCACACAACCGTTCGACAGTCGAAATCCGAAGACGCTCGCCGTCGTCCGTCGGTTCGGCGCTCCGTTCCGGTGTCGGATTGGCGTCAGTCATCGTCTCGAGGAAGTCTGCGGGGCCCAAGCGAGCGATCCATTACTACGACATCCGGGGCTCCAGAACATATGTTTTGTGTCATACGAGTTAGTGGTGGTCCGCGACGTGTTGTGATTCCGCCGCTGCATACTCGAGACGCGCGGCTGGAAGAGTTGTCAGTTCGAATCGTATCGGCCCGAGTCGATCGTATCGCCAATCGACAGCGCCGTCGCTCGGAACGTAGCAGTCAGAAAACGATACCCCCGATTGGACCGGCCTAGAGCCGCTCGACGTTCGTCGCGCGTGGACCCTTCTCGGCCTCCTCGATGTCGAACTCGAGTTCCTGACCCTCCTCTAGGTCAGGACCGCCGATGTCCTCCATGTGGAAGAACACGTCCTCGTCCGCGTCGTCAGTCTCGATGAATCCATAGCCGCCAGTGTCGTTGAAGAAGTCGACCGTACCTTTCGCCATTGCATCTCCATAGAACCACGACGGAGATATAAAGCTTCGGGAGGAGACTCGCAAGCACCACCCCGAGAAGTCAGCCGGTACCCCCGTCAGTCACTGATTACCACGATTTGCAGTCGGGACAGACCGGATCGGTCCCCGCGCCGTCGGCTCGCCACGCTCGCTCGGTCGGCGAGTCACATCGGCTGCAAGTGTAGTCGCCCCACGCGTACGTCCAGTGGACCGCGTCGTTGTCCCCCACATTCGCACCCGCATCCGGCTCTTCGGTGCGATCGGCGGCGTCTCCTTCCTCTCGGGCCGATTCCGGTGTCTCGTCGTCAGCATCGGCATCAGCATCGAAATCGGAGAGCGTCGCGTCGTCGGTCACGCGAATTGCTACGGCGGGGATCGGCTTAATCCCACCTCATTCGCGACCGGCACGGCCAAGTAGCACCGGTAACAACCCCCGAATATGGACACCGTCACACCGCTGAACGTCATCGTGGACAACCTCACAGAAATGACTAGCCTCTTCGGCGATGTCGCGATGGGCGCTGGTCTCGCACCGCTACTGGTCTTGTTAGGGGGACTGCTCGTCGCGTTCTCGATGGCCGTCTTCGGCGTCCTCACGCTCGGTGCAGTCGCGGACCTCTTTACCGCGAACTAACCGCCGCCTCGTTTTCGATCAGTCGTCTTCGACTGCCCGATCGAGCGCGTCGCTCGCTCGCTCTACTGCATCCTCGAGGTCCGGTCCAAGCGGCGAGCCGACGACGATCCCGTCGACGTACTCGAGCGCCGCGGTGAACCGGTCCGCGACGGTCTCCGTCGTCCCCGCGATACAGAAGGCGTCGATCATCGCGGGCGTGACGCGACCGAAGGCTTCGGGCAGGTCTCCCCGCTCGAGTGCCTCGCTCACCGCACTCGCTGCCTCCCGGTCGATGTCGTGGCGCTCGAGGACCGGCTCGGCGGCTCCGCCGACGATGAACGCGACGGGCGGTCGGGCCGCCTCGCGCGCGTCGCTCTCGTCGGCGGCGACGCTGACACTGGCGAAGGCTAGCGTCTCGAACGCGCTACGCTCGTCTGGGCGGTCCCTGAGCCCCTGCGCTACCTGCTCCGCGCTCCACTCGAGATCTTTCGGATGCGCGGCGTTTACGAGCACGCCGTCGGCGTGTTTCGCGCTCATCCGGAGCATGTGCGGTCCCTGCGCGCCGACGTAGACCGGAATCGCCTTCGAGGGCGGCTCGAGGTTGAGCGCCGCGTCTCGCGCGGTGAACGTTCCCTCGTGGGTGACCGTCTCGCCGTCCCAGAGGTCCCGCGCGAGGTCGAACGTCTCGAGGACGCGTCGGAGCGGACTGTCGCGCTCGACGCCGAGGTTCGACAGCGAGGAGCGGTCGCCCGCGCCGACGCCGAAGACCGCCCGGCCGTCGCTGATCTCGTCGATCGTCGCCGTCTGGGCGGCCAGTTTCACGGGGTGGGTCTCGTAAGGGTTGACGACGCCCGGGCCGAGCCGGATTTCCTCGGTGGCGTCGGCCATTCGCGAGAGCACCACGAACGGGTCTCGATTGAAGTAGTGGCTGCTCGCAAAGGCGACATCGAACCCCTCGTCCTCCGCGAGCGCGGCCAGATCGGCCACCCGCTCGGGCGGGTGTTCGGGCGTGAGTTCGATGCCTCGCGTCGGTCCGTTCGCTGCTCGGCTTTCATCACTCATCCTTCGAACCTCCACTCCCGCAGCGCCTGTCGAACGAGATCGTCCTCGACGGCACGGAAGAGTTCGTCGCTGCCCTCGTGGTTTCCGAACTCCCAGTCGCGGACGACCACGGCGGGCGTCCCGCCGGCTCCTTCGCCGGTGACGAGGTTCGCGGCGGCGGCGAGTTCGTCGACCACCGACTGGACGGTGACGCCGAGTTCGTGGCCGTCCCGATCCTCCTCGCCGCGCCAGTCGCGGCTCGCGGGCATCCCCGCCCAGCCGATCGCGACGCCGGTCTGGCCGTGGCGGAACGGTCGCCCGCAGGTGTCGGTGACGACCACCGCCACGTCTTCGATACCTCGATTCTCGAGTCCCGACCGAATTCGCTCGGCGCTCTCGTCCGGTCGCTTCGGCAGGAGCAACAGGTCGTGATCCGGCACGTTCGACCGATCGATCCCCGCGTTCGGACAGATGTGTCCGAATCGCGTCTCGGAAAGCAGGAACGGACAGTCGATCAGTAGTTCCGCGCTCTCCTCGATGATCGCCTGTGCGAACCGCGGGTCTTTCTCCTCGCCGGCGACCTCTTCGATTCGGTCTGCGATCTCCCGTGCGCGGCCGCTGACCGGGTAGTCCTCGAGGTCCGCCGTGCGGCCCTCGGCCTTCGAGACGATGGTGCTCGCGACCGTGAGCACGTCGCCGGGTTCCAGCTCGGCCCGATCCGCGACGAGGGCGGCGATGTCGTCGCCGGGGCGGATCTCGGGCAGGTCCGCCACGCCGTTGAGTTCCATACCGGTGGGTGGGGAAGCCGCGTCAAAAGGGCACCGTCACCGGAGAATGGAACCAGTGACGGCCACCTAGCGCTCGCTATTGAACAGCGTTCCCGGACCGTCCACCCCGAATTCCGCCGCCCCGCAGACGTCCCACAGCGTCGCGCCGTTGCTCGTGACGACCGGTAGGTCGAGTTCGGCCTCGAGTCCCTCGACCGCGGCGAGCGAGCGGTAGTTCGTACAGGAGACGAAGACGGCGTCGAGATCGTCGATCTCGCCGACGCGCTCGAGCACCTGTTGGGACGCGTCTTCGGGGGTCAGCTCCCCGATCGCCGTGTTGGCCGCGAGACCGCGGCCGTCGATCGAGGCGACCTCGAATCCCGCGGCCTCGAGGAAGTCCCGTTCTCGCTCATCGAGGGCCGCAGTATACGGGGTCACGACGGCGATTCGGTCGGCTTCGAGGGCCTCGAGTGCGCGCACGACCGAGCGGGCCGTCGCGACCGCGGGGACGCCGGCCGCCTCGGCCAGTCGCTCCTCGAGTTCGGCGTCGAACCCCGGCCCGTGGATCAGGCTGCCGGTCGTACAGGCGTAGGCGACCGCGTCGACGTCGGCGTGGCCGAGCAGTTCCGCCGCCCGCGCCGCGTCGTCGCTCATCGCGTCGAGTTCGTCGACGGTGACCGACTCGAGGGCCATCCGCGCGCCGTGGACGGTGACCTCATTTGGGAGGAACGCCCGAAACTCCGGTTCGGCCGTCGTGTTCGACGAGGGGACGATCAGCCCCAGTCGGCCGCGGCGGTCGGAATCGGGTTCAGTCATCGGCGTCTCCGTCGCCGCGCTCGTTCGGCTCGCCGTGGCCGCCGCCGCCGGGCGTTTTGACCGTCACCGTCGTCCCGGACGGCACGTCGACCGTCGTCTTTGCGGGCACCGGCTCGCCGTCGATCAGGTTCTCCCCGGTCGCGCCGTCCCCGCCGCCGGCGACGCCCTTCGGGGCGTGTCGCCGGCGCTCGGTCAGCAGCGACACCGTCGCGTCGCTCTCGACGGTCACCGAGCGCTCGAGCCCCAGTCCGCCGCGGGATCGGCCGGGGCCGCCGCTGCCGTCCCGAAGCGCGTAGCGCTCGACCCGCAGCGGATACTCGGTCTCGAGGGATTCGATCGGTGTGTTGAGCGTGTTGGTCATGCCGACCTGGACGCCATCCATCCCGTCGCGGTCGGCGCGTGCGCCGAAGCCGCCGCCGATGGTCTCGTAGTAGGTAAACGAGCTGTCTCGCCCGCCGATGGTGAGGTTGTTCATCGTCCCCTGTCCTTGGGCGGGCACGCGGTCGGGCGCGGCCCGTGCGAGCGCGGTGAAGACCACGTCAGTGACCCGCTGGCTGGTCTCGACGTTGCCGCCGACCACGGCGGCCGGCGGTTTCGGATTCAACAGCGATCCGTCGGGCGCGCTGACGCTCACCGGATCGTAGCAGCCGTGATTCGGCGGGATCTCGGGGTCAGTGATACAGCGCACGACGAAGTAGACGGCACTCGTCGCGACCGCGATCGGGGCGTTGAGGTTGCCAGCGACCTGCGGCGCGGTCCCCGAAAAGTCCACGTCGATCGTCTCGCCGTCGACGGTCACCGTCACCGAAATCTCGATGTCCTCGTCGGTCACGCCGTCGCCCTCGAGGACGTCGGTCGCCTCGTAGGTGCCGTCGGGCAGGGCCGCGATCTCCTCGGCGATCCGCTCGCGGGAGTAGTCGATCACGGCGTCGAATCCGGCGAGGACGGTCTCGCGGCCGTGGTCCGCGAACAGCGTCGCCAGCCGTTCCTCGGCGCGCTCGTTCGCCGCCCGCTGGGCCCGGAGATCGGCCCGGCGCTCGCGGGCGTTGCGGACGTTCGCGAGCACGAGCGAGCGGACGTCGTCTCGCGGTTCGCCGCCCTCGACGAGTCGCGTCGGCGGGAGCCGGAGCCCCTCCTGATAGATCTCCTGTGCGCCGGCCGGCATGCTGCCGGGAGTCATCCCGCCCACGTCGGCGTGGTGGGCTCGAGAGACGGCGTAGCCGACGATTTCTCGGTCCTCGTCGCCATCGTGATCGTCGCCGTTACCGTGGCCGGGTGCGATCGGCGAGACCATCGTCACGTCCGGCAGGTGCGTTCCGCCCGTAAAGGGGTCGTTAAGCACGAATACGTCGCCCGGTTTCGGCTCGCGCTCGCGCACGGCATCGACCGCAGCGGGCATCGCGCCGAGGTGGACCGGGATGTGTTCGGCCTGAGCGATCATCCGTCCCTCGGCGTCGAACAGCGCCGTCGAGCAGTCCCGGCGCTCCTTGATGTTCGGCGAGTACGCTCCCCGAATCAGGGTCTGGCCCATCTCCTCGGCGACGCTCTCGAGTTGGTTGCGCAACACCTCGAGGGTCACCGGATCGATACCGTCGTCCGCATCGGTCGTCGTTGCTGGGGTCATCGTGAATCAGCCTCCGTTCGCGTCATGACGAGCGTTCCGTCGGCGAGGATCTCGCCGGTCCACGCGGGCGGCACGACGGTCGTGCTTTCGGCTTGCTCGAGGATCGCCGGCCCGTCGACGGTCGCGCCGGGCGCGAGTCGGTCCCGCTCGTAGACGGTCGTCTCCCGCGGTTCGTCGCCGGTGCCGGGGAAGTGGGCCTCTCGAGTGCCGACGACGGCGTCGCCGTCGCCCTCGTGACGGATGGTCGGCTCCGAGCCGGGGATCGTCGCCGTCGCGCGGAGGTTGACCACCTCGATCGATTCGTCCATCGCGTAGCCGTAGGCCCGCTCGTGGGCCTCGCGGAACCGCTCGGCGACCGTCGCCGCGTCGAACTCGTCGTCGACGGGCACGGTCAGTTCGAAGCTCTGGCCCGCGTACCGGCAGTCGGCCGCCCGTTCGACCCGCGCCGCGTCGGGGTCGGACGCATCCGCGAGCACGTCGGCCACGAGGTCGTCGTAGACCGATTCGAGGGAGTCTGGTTCAGCACCCTCGAGATCCACGCCGACCGTCCGGACGGCGTCGTAGCTCTCGTCGGCCGCGAGCAGGCCGAACGCGGAGAGGACCCCGCCCGGTCGCGGGACGACGACGCGGTCGACCGACAGCGAGTCGGCGAGCGCCGCGGCGTGCATCGGCCCCGCGCCGCCGAAGGCGACGAGCGCGAACTCGCGGGGGTCGTGGCCCCGCTCGACGGTTACCGAGCGGATCGTCCGCGTCATCGTCGCGTTCGCCACGCGGTAGACCCCGCGGGCCGCCTCGAGTGCCCCGTCTAAGCCGGCCTCGTCGGCCAGTCCCTCGAGCGCGTCGCGGGCCGCGTCGACGTCGAGGGTCATCTCGCCGCCGAGGGCCGTCTCGGGGCCGATGTAGCCGAGCACGACGTTGGCGTCGGTGACGGTCGGCCGCGTGCCGCCGCGGCCGTAGCAGGCGGGTCCGGGTTGGGCACCCGAGGACTCCGGCCCGACCCGGAGCGCGCCGCCGGCGTCGACCCACGCGATCGAGCCGCCGCCCGCGCCGACGGTGTTCACGTCGACCATCGGCGTCCGGATCGGGATGCCGTCCACTTCGGCGTCGGTCGTCCGCTCGGCCCGCCCGTCGCGGACGAGGCTCACGTCGCTCGAGGTGCCGCCCATGTCGAAGGTGACGAGCCCCTCGACGTCGTCGTCGTCGACGGTCGCTGCGGCACCGACGACGCCCGCGGCCGGGCCGGAGAGCGTCGTCGTCACCGCGTGGTCCCGGACCGTCTCGGGGTCCGCGATGCCGCCGTTTGCCTGCATGATCCGCGGGGCCGGGATGCCGGCGTCGTCGGCCTCCTCGACCAGCCGGCCGACGTAGTGGTCGATCGCCGGCCGGACGTAGGCGTCGACCGCCGTGGTCGAGGTGCGCTCGAACTCGCGGAACTCGGCGAGCACCTCGTGAGAGGCCGAGACCGGCACCGCGAGTTCCTCGCGCAGCGTCTCGGCGACGAGCCGCTCGTTTTCCGGGTCGGCGTAGGAATGCAGCAGGGAGACCGCGACCGCCTCGACATCGCGTTCGCGCAGCGTCGCCGCGAGGTCGCGGACCGCCTCGGGGTCGACCGGTCGCTCGACGCCCTCGCCGGTCGTCCGCTCGTCGACTTCGAACCGTCGCTCTCGAGGCACCAGCGGTTCGGGCTTCTCGGCCTCGAGGTCGTACAGATCCGGTCGGTCCTGTCGCCCGATCTCGAGGACGTCGCGAAAGCCCTCGGTCGTGACGAGCGCGGTCTCTGCGCCGCCGCGCTCGAGCAGGGCGTTGACCGAGACGGTCATCGCGTGGGCGAAGCCGTCGATTTCCGCGGGGTCGATGCCGGCGCTCTCGCAGGCCTTTTCGATCCCCTCGAGGACGCCGACGTGCTGGTCGTCGGTCGTGGGGACCTTCGCGGTGACGAGCCGATCGTCGACGGTGAGCGCTACGTCGGTGAAGGTGCCGCCGACGTCGACGCCGACCCGCGTTCCGCCGTCGTCTGTCGCGTCGTGGCTGTCCATCGGTGCGTCCAAATTCGTATCGCGTGCGTTTAAATCGGTCATTCAGGTCGTCAGAGGAACAAAACGTCGTAGAGCGTTCGGAGGCCGATACCGACCACGACGAGCGTGACGAGCCCGCCGAGGACGTTCTGGAGGGTGCTGTTCGTGTACTCGCCCAGCAGGTCGCGGTTGTTCATCGCGTAGATGAGGAAGACGGCCAGAATCGGCAACAGGAGCCCGTTGGCGACCTGCGCGAAGACGATCACCTGCACGGGGTTGTAGTCCAGTGCCGAGAAGACGATCCCGATGCCGAGGATGGTCATCCAAATCGCCCGGAACCGCGTCGAGGTGAGGTCTCGCTCCCAGCCGAGCGCGCCGGCGGTGGCGTAGGCCCCGGCAAGCGGCGCGCTCATCGCGCTCGTAAAGCCGGCCGCGAAGAGGCCGATCGCGAAGAAGGTCAGGGCGTAGCCGCCGAAGACGGGCTCAAGTTGGTCGGCCATCTCGCCGACGCCGGTGATCTGGGTCCCTTTGGGGAAGACGGCGGCGGCCGTGACGACGATCGCCGTCGTGATCAGGCCGCCGACGATGATCATCCCGATCGTGTCGGTGCGACACTCCGCGAGGTCCTCGGGGCCGTCCCACCGCTCTTGGACGGTGCTCGCGTGCAGGAACAGGTTGTAGCCGACGACGGTGGTCCCGACGAGGCCGGCGATGAGGTACGCCGACCCCTCGGGGACGGTCGGAACGAGCCCGCCCGCCAGCGAGCCGAGATCCGGTCGGACCATGATCGCGTTGAGCAGGAACGCCGCGCCCATGATACTGACGAGGCCGATGAACACGCGCTCGATCAGCTTGTAGCTGCCCGTCCACAGCAGGCCGGCGGCGACGATGCCGATGATCGGCCCCCAGACGTTCTCGCTGATCCCGGTAATCGTCGACAGGCCGGCAGCGCCGCCGACGATGTTGCCCGTCTGGAACGCCGCCGTCCCGATCCCGATCGCACTCACGACGAGCGCGACGGTGATGGTCTGCGGGATCGGATTGTCGAACTCGTTTCGAAACGCTTCCCCCAGCCCTTCCTGCGTGATCAGTCCCAGCCGCGCGCTCATCTCCTGGAGGACGATCGTTGCCAGAATCGAGAACGCGATCGTCCACACGAGCAGGTAGGCGTGTTCCGCCCCGATCACGCTCGCAGTCGTTACCGTTCCCGGGCCGATGAACGCCGCCGCGACGAGCGCTCCCGGTCCGATCGCTTTGAGTCGGTCAATGACACCCATGATGTGTACTCACACATACCGCTCTTCGAAATCCACAAAAGGGTTGTTAAGATCCGGACATACGAACACTCGAACGGCTCGAGACAGTAACGATGACGTATGAATCCGTATGAACTTGTATGAATTTCGGCCGCGGTACCGGTAGGCTACTCGTGCTCACACTCCCCGTCGCTGCGACGACCGATCGGTACCCGCCTCAGTCGCCCGCTCGCTCTGTCACGATCACCTTCGCAACGCCGCCCTCGAGTTCGATTTCCGTCGGCAGATCGACGGTGCTGCGCTCGATGAACCGGGTCATGAACCAGCGGACGGCCTCCGAGGGAAAGACGAGGTGATAGACGCCCTCGCCCTCCTCGCGGACGTCGAGGAAGCCACAGAACGAGAGCCACTCGAGGAGGTCGCCGACCGCGTCGAACCGAGCGGCGTACTCGCGGGCGTGGTAGTCCGAGACCCGGTCGGCCGCCTCGACGAACGCCGGATCGGGGTCGCCGCCGTCGTAGCAGTACTCGAGGAAGGCGTGCAGGAAGTCGATATCGAGCAAGACGTGTTCTCCGGAGGAGAGCATTCGGTAATACTGTTCGAGGTTGTCGCTTGGCCCCCCGTCGGCGGCTTCGAAGTTCGCCGCGTAGAAGGTCAGTGCCCGGCGAACGACCTCGCTTTGGCCGTTCCCCGTCTCGGCCACGAGCGTCTCGAGGGCTGCCGCCGAGTCGTCGTCGAGCGATACCGTCACACGCTGTGTCATAGTCTCACGGGGGTCCCCGAGACGGGTATAGTTCACGCACTCGCGACGACGGTCGATGGGTGCTGTTCGCTGATCGCTGGCGGTCGACGGCGGCGATCGACGGGCTCACTCGGTTCGCAGGTCGACCGTTAACTCCCCGTCCTCGACGGTCGCGACGTACATCGTCGCCCGATCGGCGGGTGTCGCGCCGGTCGCGCTGCCGGGATTGAGCAGTCGCATCCCGTCGACGGTCGTGTCGACGACCTCGTGGGTGTGGCCCGCGACGGCGACCGACTCGGCCGCCGCCGTTTCGGCTCGAGCGGTCTCGATGACTCGTTGCTGCCAGCCGGCCGGCGAGCCGGCTCCATGGGTTACGGCGAAGGTCACGCCATCAATCTCGAGGGTCGCGGCGCGGGGCGCATCGATCGTCGGCGGGTCCGTGTTCCCGCGGACGGCGGTCAGGTCCCGGTTCGCAAGAGCGGCGATCCGATCGTAGGCCTGCCGGGAATCGAAATCGCCGGCGTGGATCGTGTGGTCTGCTCGCTCGAGTTCGTCGACGACCCACTCGGGGAGCGCGCTCTCGCGGGACGGAATATGCGTGTCTGCGATGATCGCGATCCGTTGCATGGGCGGCGGTATGGCGGCCAGTCCCGAAAACGATTCCCTGCGGGCGGGCGTTCCAGTGCGTATGAGTGATTCACCGCCGGACGGTGACGAGAGCGGCGACGAGGCAGTCGCGAGCCACGTCGTCACTGCGTTCCTTCGGAACCGCGGGGAGGTTCTGCTGTTACGTCGGAGCGATACGGTCGGCACCTACGCGGGCCAGTGGGGCGGCGTCTCCGGGTTCGCCGAAGGCCGACCGGATGAACAGGTTTGGATCGAGATCCGCGAGGAAACAGGTCTCGAAGAGGATGCCGTCTCGCTCGTCCGTTCCGGACGACCGGTCGAATTTTCGGATCCGGACCTCGAGCGCGAGTGGGCCGTCCACCCGTACCTGTTCGACTGCGAGCGCCGCGAAATCGACCTGAGCGAGGAACACGAGAATTTCGAGTGGGTCGCGCCGACGGAACTGCTCGAGGGCGTCGGGGACGACCGGGAGACGGTGCCCGAACTGTGGACCGCCTACGAACGCGTCGCGCCGACGGTCCGCTCGATCGCGGCTGACAACGAACACGGGGCCGCATACCTGTCCCTGCGCGCGCTCGAGGTGCTGCGCGACCGGGCGGGCCTGCTCGTCGCCGAGCGCCAGGACTTCGGCCCCGACCCCGATGGCGAGTGGGACGAACTCGCCGAACTCGCGGGCCGGTTGCTCGAGGCCCGGCCGTCGATGGCCGTCCTCCGGAATCGGGTGCACCGGACGATGGCCGAGGCGGCGGGAGCCGACGGCGGTGCGCCGGCCGTCCTCGAGTCGGCGCGCTCGAATATCGACCGCGCGTTGACTGCTGACGCGGACGCCGCGGCGAACGCGAGCGAGCGCCTCGGGGGTAGTATCGCGACGCTCTCGCGGTCGGGCACTGTCCTCGAGGCGCTTCGGATCGCCGAGCCAACCCGCGTTTTCGTCGCCGAATCGCGGCCGGCCCGCGAGGGCGTCGCCGTCGCAGAAGAACTGGCTGGGGAGATTGACGGCACCGTCACGGTCCACACCGACGCGGCGGTCGCACACGTGCTCGCACGCGAGGATATCGACCGCGTCGCGGTCGGCGCGGACACCGTCCTCCCTGACGGCTCCGTCGTGAACAAGACCGGTACGCGGGCGCTGGCCGTCACCGCCGACCGTGAGGGGATACCAGTCTCCGTCGTCGCAGCGACGGACAAGGTCTCGACCCGCGAGGACGTTAACCTCGAGTCCGGCGACCGAACCGCGGTCTACGACGGCGATGCGTCGATCGACGTGCTGAATCCGACCTTCGACGTGACGCCCGCCGAGTGCATCGACGAGGTAGTGACCGAGCGCGGCGCGCTCGAGTCCGGGGAGATCGCGGCTGTAGCCGAGGAGTTGCGGGACCTCGAGGCGTGGCAGACGGCGGGCGACGAGGCGGCGACCGGTCGCGAAACGACAGATCGAAACCCCTCGAGAGAGTAGCCGACTCCGGCGGCCGTGACGAAGAGTTACCCCCACCGAGCCCCGTGTGACGAGGGATTTACCTGAGCCGCCACCTCATTCATACGCATCCCGACGCGACTTCCGGGGTGCAAACCTTCAACCCGGATTCGCGCGTAGCGTCGCCCATGACATTCGAACTCGAGCGACTCGGCGTCCACGAGTCAGTCGAGGCGGTGTTCCCGCCGGCCGAATTAGCGGACTATCTCGTCGATCTCCCGATCGAGGTCGCGGTGATCGGCGACGACGAGATTTCGTCCTGCGACGCGGTCGTCACCTTAGAGCACCGCGAGGCCTTTCTCGAGGTGAATTGGGTCCACTCGATTCAGGCGGGGGTCGACCGGTTCCCCTTCGACGCGTTCGAGGAAGCGGGCGTGATCCTCACGAACAGTACGGGAATCCACGACCGGACCGTCGGCGAGACGGTCGCGGGCTACCTGCTGATGTTCGCCCGGCGGCTACACGACCACGTCGCGAACCAACAGGAGCGCCACTGGGAGCGCCCCGAGTGGGACGACGCCTTTACCCTCCCGGGCTCGACGGCCTGCGTCGTCGGCACCGGTACCCTCGGCCGCGGCGTCGCGAAGACGCTCAGCGCGCTCGGCGTCCGCGTGACCGGCGTCCGGCGCTCGGGCGATCCGGTCCCCGGATTCGACGAAATCTACACGAATGACCGGCTGCTCGAGGCCGTTTCCGACGCCGAGTTCGTGATCGTCACCGTGCCGCTAACCGAGGAGACACAGCACCTCTTCGACGCCGAGGCGTTCGACGCGATGCGCGACGACGCCTACTTCGTCAACGTCGCCCGCGGACCGGTCGTCGACGAACCGGCGCTGATCGACGCGCTCGAGGCCGGCGACCTCGCCGGCGCAGCCCTGGACGTCTTCGAGGAGGAGCCGCTGCCGGAGGGCTCGCCGCTGTGGGAAATGGACGAGGTAATTATTTCACCTCACTGTGCGGCCTACACACGGGACTACTTCCGGGACACGGGCGATATCGTCCGCGAGAACGTCAACCGACTCGCGGACGGCGAGGAGTTTCACAACCGCGTTGTTTGAGGGCAATCACGCTGCCAGATGGCCGAGAGCGCGGCTCGAGCAATTGCGAGAGTCGCGCGATCCGGGGAAAGGCAGGCACTTGCCCAGTAATTCACCGCGAGCGACCGAAGGGAGCGAGCGGGCCGACGACCGACCCAGAAGCCGCGCTTTGTGCGGCTGGCGGGGAGGAAGGAGTGCTTTTCATCAAAGCTGAGCGGGATCAAAGATCCCGCGAGGTCCAAAAGAGCGCTATGCGCTCTTTTGAAGATTTTGCCGAGGGCGCGGCGGAGCCGCGCCCGCAGCGCAAAAGTTTGGTTCTAGAAAAACTTGAACAGATCGTCCCGATTTTGCTCGTGCAACTGGGAGCGAACGGCCTCGTTGAGCGGCTCGAGTTGGCCCTTTTTCGCGCTAATGGGGGCGATGGTGTCTTGCCACTGTTTCCACGGCGGGTAGAGGCCGAGGCGGTCACAGAGGGCGTCGAGGCGCTCGTCTTCGTCGTCTACTTTGTCCATCTTGTTGACGGCGACGACCGTGGGGATGTCGAGTTCGCGCAGGAAGTGAAACATCTCGACGTCGTAGGGGATCTCGTCGGGGCCGGAGTGGCGGTCGATGATGTCGATGACGCTCTTGCCGTCGACCACGAGGACGGCGACGAGGACGTTGTCGGCGTACTCTTCTAAGTAGTGGACGATCTCGGTTTTGATCTCCTCGCGGAGATCCTCGTCGACGCCGCTCATGAAGCCGAACCCGGGGAGATCGGTGATGACGAAGTCCTCGGGGGCCCAGTCGTAGTGGTTCGGCGAGCGGGTGACGCCGGGTTTGCCGCCGGTGTCGAAGCTGTGGCCGGTCAGCTCGCGCATAAGCGTGGACTTGCCCACGTTCGAGCGGCCGACGAGGGCGACTTCGGCCTCCCGATTGGGGCGCGTATCGAAATCGATCATACCGACCGTAGGGCGGACCGACCTTTATACGCGTTGTAACGGTCGCGGCTGGTCGGTGCCCGCTCGAGTCGGCCCGCCATCCGGCCGAAATCTCGGTGTTAGACGTTCGTCACGACGAACAGTCCGATCCCGAACGAGAGCGCTGCGAGGAGGAGGATGGCCACGCGTCGCCGGTTCGAGGGCGTCGCCTCGAGGTCGACGTGGCGGCTGTCACGGGCGGTCTGAACGCCGAACCAGGCGATCGACGTGCTGCCGGCGAGCATCGCCACGGCGAACATCCACGAACTCGATTCGCCGGAGATGAGCGCGCTCTGTATCGCCGAAAGCACGAGGACGATGGCCAGAACGATGTCTCCAGTTCCGACGAGGACGTTCCACGAAATCGTCCGCTCGCCGACCGCGACGGAATCGACGAGACCACCGCCGATCATCAGGATCGCCGAGAGGGTAAAGCCGGCGAGCAGTGCGCCGGCGAGCGGACCGGTGAGGGCGCGACGACCGAAGACCGCGAGGTAGGTTCCGACGAGCACCAGCATGACGATGCCCAATACTGTGGCGATTCGCCGTTTCATACCATCTCTCCTCTACCTTGATACAAAACAGTGATGGGTGTGAGCGGAGGATCCGATCGCTCGAGTCGAAATTGACCGCCTGCGTCGGACGGAATGCCCCGGAGTTATGAGCCCGGGGAATCTCACAGTCTCATGTGCGGCTCGTACAGCTGACGGTTCCGACGGGCAAGCGAGAGACGATCCTCGGGACCCTCGACGAGCGAGAGATCGACTACGTCGTGACCGACGAGACCAGCAGTCGGAAGTACACGGCGGTCGTCTACTTCCCGCTGCCGGATGCGGCCGTCGAGCCGGTGCTCGACGAGGTACAGAACGCGGGGATCGACGAGGACGCGTACACCGTCGTGGTCGACGCGGAAACGGTCGTCTCCCGCCGGTTTCAGGCACTCCGAGAGGAATACGAGGACGGAGACGTCGGGTCGGACCGTATTTCCCGCCAGGAACTACAGGCAGAAGCCGACGATCTGACGCCGAGCTTTCCCGTCTATGCCGTGATGACGATCATCAGCGCGGTCGTCGCGACCGCTGGCCTCCTCCTGGACTCGCCCGCCGTCGTCGTCGGGTCGATGGTGATCGCGCCGCTGATTGGCCCAGCGCTGGGGGCGAGCGTTGGGACGGTGATCGACGACGAGGAACTGTTCGTCGAGAGCGTCACCTACCAGATCCTCGGCGTCGTCCTCGCGATCGCGGCGGCGGCGATCTTCGCGCTGGTGGTGCGGATGACGAACATCGTCCCGCCGGATCTCGTCCTCTCGAACGTCGGCGAGATTTCCGAGCGGCTCGCGCCGGACTTGCTCTCGCTTGCGATCGCGCTCGGCGCGGGGATCGCGGGGGTCGTCAGTATCGCGACGGGCACCTCCGTGGCCCTCGTCGGCGTGATGATCGCGGCGGCGTTGATCCCGCCGGCCGGCGTCGCGGGGATCACCCTCGCGTGGGGCCAACCGACGGCCGCAATCGGCGCGACGGTCCTCGTTCTCGTCAATCTACTCTCGGTGAACCTCGCCGGTCTGCTGACGCTGTGGTACGCCGGCTACCGCCCGGAGAACCTGTTTTCCATCGGCGAGACGGAACAGCGCGTTCGCCACCGGATCGTCGGCCTCGTCGTCATCGTCCTCGTCTTCGCCGTGTTTCTCGGCGGGATCACCTACGCCTCCTACGAGACCGGGAACTTCGAACAGGACGCCCGCGACGAGGTCGAGCAAGTCCTCTCACAGGACCAGTACGAGCGCTACCAGTTGCTCGAGTTCGAAGTCGTGATGGACAACGACTACCCGTTCCGGAACCCCGATCGGGTGATCGTCACGATCGGCGGCCCGCCCGGCGAGACGGCACCCGAACTGGCCGACACACTCCACGAGCGGATCAACCGCCACGCCGACGGCACGGTCGACGTCGAGGTCAGATACGTCGAAGTGCTCGAGGGAGGGAACTAGCACCCCTCGGCCGTCTCGAAGGCGAACGCGGTGTTCTCCGTTGCTTCGTGGTAACTTTCACGGATGCTGACTCTACGTGAGATCCACTCGTTTCTAGCCCGCTAGCGCCGCAGCCGCTCGAGAAGACCTGAGTCCACGGACGCCTCGGTGCTGGAGCCGGAGACGGAGTCGGTCTCCGCCGCATCGGCAGCGGTGTCACGCCGGAGCCGACCCACCAGCCGTCGAAGCCACGTCTTCGGCCCGCCGATTCGGTTGAGAAGATACGTCGGGAAATAGAGGGCGATCGCGCCCAGTGCCAGAAAGCCGAGCCCGCCGACGAGGCGGCCGTCGCGGAGGAATCCGACGCCGACGACGAACATCGGCCCCGCCATCGAGAACCCCGCGGCGGTCTGGAGCAGCCACAGAATGCCGGGCCCGTTCACAGAATGCCGGGCCCGTTCATCGATTCGGCCGCGAGTTAGCCGTCGAAGGGCATCTCGGGCTCGTAGCCGATCGCCTCGACGGCGGCGTCGAGGACCGTCTCGACGTTCGCGCCGGTCTCGACGCTCATGGTGTAATCGGCCGCGAGCTCCTCGGTCAGGTCGCCGTCCTCGAAGCGGTCCTCCTTGTTCGCGATCGTGAGCACGGGGATGTCCTCGAACTGCGCCGAGATCGAGTCCCGGAGCTCGAGTTGCGAGCCGGTCGGGTAACCACAGTCGCCGGTGGGGTCGACCACGACGAGCATGCAGTCGGCGAGGTGTTCGACGGCGCTGACGGCTTGGGATTCGATCTCGTTGCGCTCGGCCGGCGGGCGGTCGAGCAGCCCGGGGGTGTCGACGATCTGGTAGCGGATGTGATCGCGCTCGAAGTGACCGACGCCGATTCCTTTCGTCGTGAAGGGGTAGGAGGCGGTCTCGCCGCGGGCGTTGGTGACGTCGTTGACGAACGAGGACTTGCCGACGTTGGGGTAGCCGGCGACGACGATCGTCGGCTCGTCGGGGTTGATTTCGGGCAGGTCCCGCAGATCGTTGCGCGACTCGTTGATGTACAGCAGGTGGTCGTCGACCTGTTCGACGATGTCCGCCAGCCGGGCGAAGGCCTGCTTGCGGTGCTTGCGCGCGGTGTCCACGTCGGTCTTTCGCAGCCGCGGCTGGTACTCCTCGTGGATCTCGCGGGCTTTGCGGCTGGCCCACATCACTTCCGACAGCGCCTGCCGGAGCCGGTCGACGTCGACGATCGCGTCGGCCAGCTCGTAGTAGAACGGGTGAGCGTCGTACTCGAAGTCCGGCCACGCCGTCACGACGTTCTCTAAGTTGTCCGAGATGATGTTCGCCGCCGTCTGGAGCATCGACTGCTGGGCCTCGAGGCCGCCTTTGGCCTTGCCGGCCCGTGCCGCCCGCGAAAACGCCTTGTCGATCAGCTCTTCCGACGTGGGCGTTGTCGGAAGGTCTTCGAAAATCATGTCCAGCACTAGCGCCTCCGATCATAAAGGGCGTTCGTTACGCGCCGGTTGCGCGGCGAGCGGGGACGGCCTGCGTGTCAGCACGCGTGGCAGTTGTCCGCCGCGAGCTTATCCCCGTTGCCGTCGTTCGATCGAGTATGACAAACTGGCGTGCCGTCTTCGTCGGCTTCGTCGTCGCGACCGTTCTGGGAATCGTCGGGCTCACCATCCCGGGTATCGGACAGCTCGCTGCGGGGCTGATCGGCGGCTTCGTCGCGGGCTATATGGCCGGCGGCTCCCTCGGCAGCGGCTTCTGGCACGGGCTGCTCGCCGGCTCCCTCGGCGGGGTCATCGGCGGCCTGCTCATCGCCGTCGCCGTCGGCATCGCCGGACTCGCGCTCGGGCCGGCCGGCGGCGCTATTTCCGGCGCTGCCGGGCTCGGTATCTTCGCACTGGCCGTGACGATCTCGCTGGTCATGGCCCTCGAGAGCGCGGTCGCCGGTGCAGTCGGCGCGGCGATGAGTGCCTGATCGGGTCGAAAAACGGCGTTTTTAGATCCGCGCTCCGCACGTTCGGGCCGATTCCGGCCTCTCAGGCCGAAGCCATCTCGCGGCAGCTCTCGGCGCACTTGGGTAGGATCTCCGCACACGCCTGACAGTGCTCGTGATCGTGCTGTTCGCACTCCTCGGCACACTCCTCACAGAGGTCCGCACAGAGTTCGCCCAGTTCCCGATGGTAGCCCGAGTTGCGAGCCATGAACCGTGCGTGCAGCGAGGCGATGTCCGCCACGTCCCGACAGAGTCGGATGCAGCGAGCCATGTCTTCGCCCTCGCCCGCACAGGCGTCCGCACACCACTCGCAGACCTGCGCGGCCTCGAGGCAGTTGTCGATACACTCCTGCATCTGGTCGTCCGCGTGCTCGAGTTGTTGGACTGCCATAACGGGCAAAGTAACTCCAGCGGACGGCATCAAGCTGTTACGGGCTGTTGCAAGCAGTATGCGGTGACTGGGCCGGCCGACGGGTTCGGCGGCCGAACGGTGTCGCGGAACGGGGTCGCAGAGAACCAGCGTCGAATCGCGGTCGCGCTATCGTCGCGCCTCGAGTTCCGCCTCGAGATCGGCGAGGTCCATGTCCTTCATCGCGAGTAAGACGAGCAGGTGGTAGACGATGTCCGCGCCCTCGTGGGCGATCTCCTCGTGATCGTCGTCTTTCGCGGCTAACACGAGTTCCGTGCTCTCCTCGCCGAGTTTCTCCAGGACCGCGTTCTCGCCTTTCTCGTGGGTGAACAGCGAGGCGGTATAGGAGTCCTCGGGCAGCGTTTCCTTCCGGTCTTCGATCACGGCGAACAACTCCTCGAGTACGTCGTCCATCTAAAGGTCACCCGACACGTTACGGATGTCTTCGAGTTCGTCGAACTTTTCGCTGTCGTCTCGGCTGTCCGCGAACACCTCCTCGGTTACCTCGATCGGCGCGTTCGTCCGAGCGGCAAGGGCCAGCGAATCGCTCGGCCGGGCGTCGACGACCGTTTCGCCGCGGGGCGTCTCGAGGTGGATATCAGCGATGTAGGTACCGCCCTGCCCGCCGTCACGCTCTTCGATCTCGGTGACGACGATGCGCTCGATGCGGCTCCCGAGTTCCTCCATGACGTCCAACAGGAGGTCGTGAGTCAGCGGCCGCCCGATGTCCTCGGCCTCGAGGCCGCGAGCGATGCTCGTCGCCTCGTTGAAACCGATGAAAATCGGGACCACGTCGGCCTCGCCCTCGATCGCGAGGACGACGACCGGGACCGGCCCCTGCGGGGTCCCCGCGACGCGAACGGCGTCGATAGATGCCTGCATACCCACACTGTCGGCAAGGAGGGAGAAAACAGGTCCGGTCGCGAATGCATGCAGTCCCGCGGCTGGTGCGGTCGATCGGTTTCGGTCCTCGAGACGGGATAGCTGTGAGCGACCGTAGATGTCGAAAATCGGATCGGGATGCCGAAGACCGGGGCTCGCAGCCGGTCAGTTTTCCGGCGGTTCGACGACGACGCTGCCGTCGCTCGAGACGGTCACGTAACAGCCCTCGTAGGCGATGGAAACGCTGATCGGCTGGTCTCGGGCCGCCGTCACGAGGTCGGTGAGTGCTTCGGGATCGATCGTGTCGTAGAGCGGCGACATCGCGGTCGGTTCGCGGTTCGTGACGGCTGCGACGGCTTCGACGATGGCGACGACGACCGTGTTTGGGCCGTCATCGAATTGTGTGTGGTACGTGTCCGAGATGGGATCGTAGCCAGAGCTGTCGTCGCCGAGCCCCTCGGGTGTGGCTGCAGAGATGTTGGAATGGGCTGAGTTCTCGCTCATTGGCTTTCACTATCACAGATGTCGTCCTAAGGGATGGGACTGACTAGTCAGTCCCCCGCCGCACCGGACTTCTCGAAGAGGTGCTGGAAGACGGTCCGTTCCGCCTTGCGGAGGTGCTGGTTGAACGTCTGGCGAGTAACGCCGAACCGGGCTGCCAACTCGTCACCGGTGCTGGTCCGCGGCGTGGCGAAGTAGCCGCTGAAGTACGCGGCGTCGAGGGCGGCCAGTTGTCGGTCGGTGAGCGCGTCCGCCACGACGTCGTACAGCAGGTGGGGCGAGTAGACGAGCTCTTCTGAGACCAGTTCGGCGTCGGGGTGGAACCGCCGGATCTCGTCACCGGCCTGTCGGTGATCGACGTCGCCGGGGAGTTCGCCGCGGAACCTGACCTCGTCGGACGCGATGACGATCTCGCGGGGGCGGCCGCCGAGCGCGGAGAACACGTGGGCGACCGTCTCCGATTCCGAGTGGGCTTCGATGCGATTGTAGCCGTCGACCGAACTGAGCAACCGCGCGTCGAGGTAGTGGGGCACCTCTTCGACGGCGGTGACGAAGTCGCTCGCGGTAAGATCTGCCGTCCCCATGTACTGGACGGTGGTTCCGTCGGGGAGTACGACGACGGAATCGATGTCGATCCACGTCCGGTCGGTTTCGACCCGCAGCGACGGCGGCACCGCCGATTCGTCCGCGCGGAACTCGAGCAGCCGGACGTGATCGCTGGTCAGGCGCATCTCGCGTTGTTTCAACGCCGTCACGTCCTCGAACGAGACGGCGACGTACTCGACATCGCCGCCCGTATCGAACAGCGGCGCGGCATTGCTCGAGAACCACCGCCGGCTGCCGTCCGCGAGTTCGATCCAGTATTCAAACCCGAACGCGGGGTCGCCCGATTCGAAGACCCGCGTGACGGGGTGCTCGTCGATGGGGACCGGCGTTCCGTCGTCGTAGGAGATGTCCCACTCGGACGGGCCGTAGGGGCGACCGACGAGGTCCTCGCGTGGGAGGCCCAGCGTCGTCACGGCCCGATCGGTCGCGTGGGCGATCTCGCCCGTCGAATCGACTACGACGGCGCTGACCGGACACGCCTCGAAGAACCGTCGCGCGAGATCTGCCGAAAGCGACTCTCGCGACCCACCATCGTCCTCGTCCGCGTTCCGTTCGACCGGATCGCCGTCGCGAAAACCGCCCGCCGACGAATCCGTCATCGCCCCCTCGCCGGCTCGAGCCACAGGGGTGCCGTCTCGAGGGGCTCGCTCGGCGACCCGGTGCGTTGGTCAGTCGCTCGCTCGAGGTGTCGATACCGGCTCCGTCTCATACCGTCGGTAAGGCTTCGACGAATAAATGCGTACCACCGGTCATCATGCCGACCGACGCTGTTCGTCGGGGAAGATTCCCTCCGACAGGTACGCGGAGACGACCCAGTTCGGCGCGTTGACGACCTCGTTGATCTTCAGGTCGACGGCCACCGAGCACAGCATGTAGGCCTCGTGTCGCTCGAGGCCGCGTTCGGTCTCGAGGTGGTCGATCATCCCTCGGACGGCGTCTCTGGCGGCTTCCTGCAGGTCGTCCGCGATCCCCGTGGTTCCATACATCGGCTCGTCCCGGCCGCTCGGGGTGAACGGCCCCGTCGTCTCGAACTGTGGCTGGTCGATCGAGAGATCCGACCGCAGGGTAAATCGACAGGTGACGGTCATCGGTGCCTCGATTCCCGTCCCGCAGACTTCGCCGTCCCCCTGTGCGGCGTGGCCGTCGCCGACGCTGAACAGAGCCCCGTCGACCGCGACGGGGAGATACAGCGTCGAGCCGGCCGTGAGCTGCTTGATGTCCATGTTCCCGCCGACCGACCGCGGCGGGAACGTGCTGTGGGTGCCGTCCTCGGCCGGCGCGACACCCATGATGCCGGGAAACGGATCGAGCGGCACCTCGATGCCGTTTGCGAAGCGACCGACGCCGTCCTCGAGGTCCCAGACGTGGAGGTCGGGCTCCGGAAACTCCTCGGCCAAGAGCCCGAGTTCCGCTTCGCTCGGGAGGATCAGCGTGACTCCCCAGCCCCGATGATCGATCTCGAGCAGTTCGACCTCGAGGACATCGCCCGGCCGAGCGCCCTCGATCGCGACGGGGCCGGTCAGCGTATGGACCCGGTCGATGTCGAGGGCGGCGATGTCGGCGACCGTTGAGTCGGGCCCGAGCTGTCCGCCGGTCGAGTCCCGGCACGTAAACCGGACGACATCGCCGGACTCGACGGTCTGTACCGGCTCGAGGCCGTTGTCCCAGACGCTGTGTACGGTTTCGTCACTGGCACCGATCTCGTACGCCGCGGCCTCGTGTTCGTCCGACATATGTCTTCAGTACACGATTCGTGATGACATAAAATAACCGCTCGCTACAACCGTATACTTCCGTGTCCGGCCCGCCGCTGTGCGTGCGGCAGGACTAGTGTACGTCCTCGAGCGACGGCACCGAGGCGGCCTCGTTCTCGAAGAACGCCAGCCCGTGAATCCGGCTGTCGGCGGTCAGTTCGGGATGAAACGAGGTGCCGACGACGGGGCCGTCCCGGACCGCGACCGGCCGGTCGTCCCACGTCGCGAGCACCTCTGCGTCGCCGACCGAATCGATAGCGGGCGCGCGGATGAATACCGCCGGATACGGCTCCGCGAGGCCTGCGACCGCGAGGGGCGCTTCGAAGCTGTCTTTCTGCCGGCCGAACGCGTTGCGCTCGACGCCGACGTCGAGCAACTCGAGTTCGTCGACCCGGTCGTCGCCGGCGTCGCTCGAGGCGACGATCAGGCCGGCACAGGTCGCGAGCAGCGGTTTGCCGTCGGCGACGTGAGCTTGTATTTCGGGGGCGATCCCTTCGCTGTGGAGCAGTCGGGAGATGGTCGTCGATTCGCCGCCGGGCATCGCGAGCAGGTCGCAGTCGGGAACGATCCCAGCGTCTCGAATTTCGTGGACCGTGACCTCGCGGCCGCGGGCCGCCGCGGCGCGTTCGATGGCGGCCGCGTGTTCCTCGACGTCGCCTTGGACCGCGACGACGCCCGCAGTCAGTGACATGGCCGCGGCTAGGGAGAGTGCCGTCAAAAAGTTCGCGCCACGAGCCGAGCGATAGACGGTGCTCCGCCACGGTTCCGCGGGTCGGAGTTGTCTTCGTCCCCGTATCCCCGCGTCAGTTCCCGTCGCGCGGGCGAGCGACGCCGGTCAGTTCGAAGCGGGCCCCGCCCGCCTCGCCGGTCGTCGCCTCGAGCGCCCAGTCGTGGGCCTCGGCGACCCGTTCGACGATGCCGAGCCCGAAGCCGGTCCCGTCGTCGGCCGTCGTAAAGCCGATATCGAAGACTTCCTCTCGTTCGTCCTCGGGAATCCCCCGTCCGGTGTCGGCCACGTAGAATCCGCCCTCGCAGTCGCCGACCGTGACCGTCAGGTCGGCGCTGGTCCCGCCCTCGGGAATCCCGTGATCGAGCGCGTTCCGGAACAGGTTCTCGAGCAACTGCTGAAGCCGGTCGGGGTCGGCCCGGACCCACCCCGTTCCCTCGAGGTCGAGGGCGGCGTCGCCGGTGTCGACCATCGACCACGCCTTCGTCGCGCAGTCTCGGACCGAAACCGGCTCCAGGTCGGCCGTCGTCGCGCCCTGCTCGGCCAGCGACAGGAGTTCCTCGATCAACTGCTCCATCCGCTCGAGGGCCTCGTCGCAGGCCTCGAGCCGAGCGTGATCGCCCTCCCGTGCGAGTTCCAGCGAGCCCTGTGCCACGTTCAACGGGTTCCGCAGGTCGTGACTGACGACGCTGGTAAACTCCTGGAGGCGGTCGTTCTGTCGCTCGAGGGTCTCGCGGGACTGCTTGCGCTCGGTCTCGTAACTGACCCACTTGGCCATGAGTTTGACCAGCGTCCGCTCGGCCTCGGAGAAGCCGTCACCCTCGCGGGGCTCGCTCGAGGCGAAACAGAGGGTGCCCCAGATGGTGCCGTCGACGGTCACCTTCGCGCCGACGTAGCTGCCGAGTTCGAACAGTTCGTAGGCCGGGTCGCCGACCCAGCCCTCGTCGGGCGCGTTCGCGACGGTGACGAGTTCGTGAGTTTTGATCGTTTTCCGGCAGTAGGCCGCCGAGAGCGGGCAGGACTCGCCCGACTGGAGGAGCGGATGATCGCTCCGGGACTCGACGATCGTCTGCGTTCGGTCGTCGAGAGAGATCCGCGTCAGGAAGCCGTAGGGCAACTCGAGTGATTCACAGCCCAGTTCGAGCAGTTCCGGGAGCTTCGCGTCGAGCGGCGTGTCGGGTTTGGTCGAGATGTCGTACAGCGCCTGCAACGCCGCGACGTTCGACTCGAGTTCCTGTTCGGCCCGGATCCTGTCGGTCACGTCCGTAAAGAAGATCGAGAGGCCGTCTTCGGAGGGGTAGGCTCGGACCTCGAACCAGCTCGCAAGCGACGAGACGTACTCGGTGAAACTGACGGTGGTCTGCTCGGCGAAGGCCCGCTCGAGTTGCCGCTCGAGTTCAGTCCCAGAAACAGTCTCGAACGCCGTCTCGAGCGGTTCCCCGAGCAGTTCCTCGCGGGGCCGCTGGAGGAGATCGGCCGCTTGCTCGTTGACGTAGGTGTACTCCCAGTCGGCGTCGATCGAGACGAAGGCGTCACCGATCCGCTCGAGGGTGGCCTCGCGTTCGCGCTCGAGGCGCTTGCGATCAGAAATGTCCCTGATGACGGCGGTAAAGAGGTGTTCGCCGTCGACTTCCGTCTCGCCGAAGGAGATGCCGACGGGGAACTCGCGGCCGTCCGCGTGGCGGCCGGCGAGTTCGACCCAGTCCCAGTCGAGTCCACGGTCGCCGGTCCGGAGGTAGCGCGCGATCGCCTCGCGGTGGGCGTCCTGATACTGCGGCGGAATCAACGTCGTGAGCTGCTCGCCGACGAGGTCGTCGGGGTCGTAGCCGAAGAGCGATTCGACGGCGTCGTTCGCGTACCGGATCGTGCCGTCGTCGCCCGCCGTGATCACGCCGAAGGAGGCGTTTTCCGTGAACGCGCGAAATCGGGCCGTCGCCGCCTCGAGATCGCGCCGCTCGGCCACCCGATCGACCGCCCGCTCGATCCGGATCGCGAGCCGCTCGCCGTGAGCGGCCGCCGACTCGGAGACGCAGCCGGTCGCGCCGGCCTCGAGCGCGGCGCTGGCGGCGTCCTCGTCCCAGCCCTCGGCGATCAGGAACACGGGGAGCTGGGGATCGAACTCGCGGACGCGCTCGAGCAGCGATCGAGCCTCATCGCCCCCAGCCGTAGACCGACTCACGAGACAGTCCAGACGCCGTGACCGAACCCGCTCGAGCGCCGCGGCCTCGTCGGCGACGGAGTCGACCGCAAGCCGGTCGCTCGCCCGCTCGAGGGCTCGTGGAATCTCGGCCGCGGCCGGGTAGCCGCCGACGTAGACGACGGTACTGTCGTCCGTCGTCGCGTCCGAATCGGTCGGAATCGTGGTCGGCCGAGTCATGAAGAACCACTGAATCTATCGCGAAAAGGGCCGACGAGGTAATAAGCCGTGTGGCAGTCTTCGGCGAGAGCGGTCGCCGCACCGGCACCGCCATGGCGGTCGTTTTTGTCGCTGCCCGTTCCCGAGTCGACCGTGTCGACCGTTCCAGCCGAGGCTGAACGCCTGCTCGAGAGCGAGCCCGTGATGGCCCATTTGGGAACCTGTGCCGAGGGGCGACCCCACGTCGCGCCCGTCTGGTACCGGTACGTGGACGGGGTCGTCGAGATCGTTACGACCGGTCGAAAACTGGCCAATATCAGGCAGAATCCGCGGGTCGCCCTCTCGATACAGCAAGACGACGCCGGACAGACACAGTGGATGGTGTCGCTGCTCGGGACAGCGACGGTCGTCGAAGACGAGGCGGAGACGGCCGCGGCCCGCCGCCGGATCAACGAGACGTACGACGCGGAACCCGACGCGTACGCCGACAACACGCTCGTTCGGATCGACGTCGGCTCGGCGACTTACCGGACCTACGACGACGCGCTCGAGTGAGCCAGGACGCGTGATTAGTCCTCGAGTCGTTCCCGGGCCGCCGCCACGACCAGCGGGAGCGTGATCGTCGCGTCGGCGTAGACCGAGACGTTGTCGGCATCTTTCTCGAGTTTGCCCCACGAGCGGGCCTCGTCTAAGGTCGCGCCGGAGAGGCCGCCGGTCTGTTTGGGGTCCATGGTCAGTTGGACGGCGTAGTCGTAGGCGTCGGGCGCGACGAGCATCGTCTGCAGCGTGAAGTTCTTCGGGACGCCGCCGCCGACGACGAACGCGCCGGCCTCGTCGGCGTGGTAGGCGATGTCAGTAAGCGGGGTCATGTCCGCCAGCGCGTCCAGCGAGAAGTCGGAGGTCTGGGAGTACATCCACGCCTGCAGCCCGAGCACGGAGTCCTGAACGGCGGGGCAGTAGATCGGCACGTCGTTCTCGTAGGCCGCGGCGGCGATGCCAGCGTCCTCGTCGACGTCGTCGCGTTCGTTGACCTCGGCGTTGGCCCGCCCGAGTTCCTCGGTGAGCCGTTGGATCGGGACGACGCCGTCCTCCTCGAGGACCGGGAAGACCTCCTCGCGCAGGTGGGACTCGAAGGTCGCGAAGAACTCCTGTGGGAGATAGACGTTGTAGATGCGGTCGACGCCCTCGTCGCGCAGCGTTTCGTCGTGTTCGCGCTCGGTCTTGCCCTCCTCGTGGACCGCGCCGTGGTGGTGTTTGCCGCCGATGGCCTCGATGGAATCGTGGGTCAGATTCGCCCCCGTCGTGACGAGGACGTCGATGTGGCCGTCCCGGATCAGATCGGCGACGATCGCGCGCATCCCCGTCGGGACCATTGCGCCCGCCAGCCCGAAGAAGACGGTCACGTCGTCGTCGAACATCGACTCGGTCACGTCGACGGCCTCGTGGAGGTCCGCCGCACCCACCCCGGCGTTGCCGTACTCGTCCGCAAGTTCGCCGACTGTCATGCCCGCGCGGACCTCCGCGTGGCCGACCGGGTCGTGCGAGAAGGTCTCCCGCTCGGGCTCGTGGTGGCCGTCCGCCGCCTCGCTGTCGCCGTCGTCGCTCCCGTGCTCGTGGTCGTCGCTCATATCCCCGCATCCGCGAGCCAGCGGTTTGAACGCCGCGGTTCGGTTCGATTCCGTCGTCTCGAGTCGAGTGCAAGCGCGCCGCAGAAGGTGTCCGAAGCCCGATTTACGACCGGGTCTCTTCGCGCACCAGCCGCACACTATGGATGCGCAACGAACTTTTGCGCTGCGGGCGCGGCTTCGCCGCGCCCTCGGCAAAATCTTCAAAAGAGCGCATAGCGCTCTTTTGGACCTCGCGGGATCTTTGATCCCGCTCAGCTTTGATGAAAAGCACTCCTCCCTTCCCTCCGGGTCGGTCGTCGGCCCGCTCGCTCACTCCGTTCGCTCGCGGTGAGTGCACACTGCTCCGACTATACTGACCGCTGAAACACCCGGTTTCTTCTGTCCGATTTCGCCGGACAGCGGCGACTCCAGCCGAATCCCGCGTCGCCTTCACAACCCCGTCGGTACCTCGAGAAACGCCGTCTCGAGCCCCCACTCCTCGACCAGACCCTGCAGCGATCGCACGCCGAAGGTCTCCGTCGCGTAGTGGCCCGCGAGGAAGACGTGGATACCGGACTCCTGTGCCTCGTGGTAGGCCTTCCCTTTCCCCTCGCCGGTCACCAGCGCGTCGGCGTCCGTTGCGGCGGCCTCGCCCAGCCAGTCGACCCCGCTGCCGGTGACGATCGCCACGTCCTCGATCTCGTCGGGCCCGAAGTCGAGGTGTTGAACCGGCTGCCCGCCGGTCTCGAGAGTCTCCTCGAGGCGCTCACGCAGTTCGTCAGGGGCGTAGGCGTCGGCCGCCGTCCCGCGCTGGCCGATGTACTCGGGGCCGAGTTCGCCGAAGGGGGCGCGGTCCTCGAGGCCGAGTACGTCGGCGACGCCGGCGGCGTTGCCAAGTTCCTGCTGACCGTCCAGCGGGAGATGCGAGACGTACAGCGCGAGGTCGTTCTCGATCAGGGGCGCGATTCGGTCGTAGGTTTGCCGGGTCACGCGGTCGAAGCCGCCCCACGAGAGCCCGTGGTGGACGACCAGCAGGTCCGCGTCGGCCTCAACGGCGCGGTCGACGGTCTCGCGGACGCCGTCGACGGCGAACGCGACCCGTTCGATCTCGGCCTCCTCGGGACCGATCTGCAGGCCGTTCGCGCTGGCGTCGAGGTCGGCGTAGTCGGCGGTTCCCAGTTCCTCGTCGAGTCGATCGACGACCGTCGAGAGTTCCATAGCAGGCCGTTCGGCGGTGATCGCCTTGTATCCGGCTGATTCCGACCGATCCCGCAGGGACTGGCTCGAGTTGGGGCGTCCAAAACGTGGACGACTGCACCGAAAACCGCGCATCGAGCCCGCTACATCAGGTAGAACAGCGGGAACAGGAACACCCAGACGATGTCGACGAAGTGCCAGTAGAGCCCGAAGTACTCGACCGGCCGGTTGTCCGTGAGGTAGGCGTCGGCGGTCGCGGTGCGGTAGATCATGAACCCCGCGATGAGCAGGCCGAGGATCACGTGGAACGCGTGCAGTCCGGTCGTCACGAAATAGATCGAGTAGTGGAGTTCGGTAAACCAGTAGACTCCGTGGGCGAATTCATAGCTCCACTCCCAGCCTTTGACCCCCAGGAACGTGAACCCGAGCAACAGCGTGGCTCCCATCGCGGCCAACAGCCCGCGCTTGTTCTCGCGTTCGGCCATCACCAGCGCCAGGATGACGGTGAAACTCGAGGTCAATAGGACGTAAGTGTTGACCAATCCCACGATCACGGAGGGCGGGACGGTTTCGAACTCGCCCCAGCCCATGTGGAGGCGCATGAAGATGTACGCGCCGATGACGGCACCGAAGACGATCACGTCCGAGGCGATGAAGAACCAGACGCCGAGTTTCGTGCCCCCGACGGTCTCGAAGGGCCAGCGCTCGGCGATCGCCAGGTCGGGCGCGTTGAACTCCTCCCGACCGTACTCGAAGAGCGTGTATCCCAACACCCCGACGCCGACGGCTAACAGCGCCGGATGGACGAGATCGGTCGAGCTGGCGTCGGCGAACTCCGCGCCGCGCTCGGCGGCGAAGTTGGCGACCCACGGCGTGATCCCCGACAGGCCGAGGAAGGTAAGAAACATCCCGATCCCGATGCCGAACGGCCAGATGCTCGCGTGGTCCTCGTGGTCTCCCTCGAGCGGGTCGACCTGTCCGGTGCGTTCGTGCGTGGCTGCGCCGCCGTCGGTCGCAGGCGTCGCGTCGTCGACGAATTCGAGGTGGCCGCTGGCATAGCTTGGCCGGTCCGGCCAGTTCTCGAGCGGCGGCGGGGAGGTCGTCGCCCACTCGGCGGTCCGGGAGTACGCCCACGGGTTGTTGGGGGCGTCGGGGCCCGAGACCAGACTCTTCCCGAGCGCATAGAACATGATGAGATAGGACGCGCCGAGGACGAAGGCCCCGACCGTCGCCAGTTGGTGATAGAGCGTGAGTTCCGAACTGAAGTTGAAGACGCGACGCGGCGTCTCCCAAGCGAGGAACATCGGGAAGTACAGCAGGTTGAATCCGATGAAGTAGACCGCGAAGTGGAGTTTGCCGAGCGTCTCGTCGTACATTTTCCCGGTCATCTTCGGCCACCAGTAGTAGATCGCGCCGACTAGCGCCGTCGAACCGGCGACCATCACGTAGTGGAAGTGGGCGACGACCCAGTAGGTGCCCCGGAACTCGTAGTCGAGCACGACGGCACCGAGGAAGACGCCGGTAATCCCGCCGAGAATGAATAGGACTAGCGCGCCGAGATTGAACAGGAACGGCGTGGTAAACCGGACCCGACCCTTGACCATCGTGTAGATCAGCGAGAAGACCATCAGGTCGAAGGGCAGCGAGATCCCGATCGTCGTCGCCATGAACAGCGTCTTGATCGGGAGGTTGATCGTCGTCAGGAACATGTGGTGCATCCAGACGAGGAACGACTGGACCCCCACGAGGACCATCGCGATGATGACCCACTTCCGGCCGACCAGCCGCCGGCCACAGAACGTCTGGAACGTCTCGAAGAGGACCCCGAGCGCGGGGAAAAAGACGATGTACACCTCCGGATGGCCGAAGAACCAGAACAGGTGTGCCCACAGCAGGCTCGAGCCCTGATCGGTCGCGTAGTATTGGGTCAGTAAGATCCGGTCGCTGACCAGCAACAGCAGGGCGGCAAGCAGCGCCGCGAAGGCAAAGAGCATCATCCAGACGGTCAGCAGGATCGACCACGTAAACAGCGGCATGTTCCACAGGCCCAGCCCCTCGGCGCGCTCGTAGTGGATCGTCGTAAGGAAGTTGACCGTCGCGATCGTCGTCGACATGACGAACAGGACTAGCGCGAGGATCGTCAGGTTCCCGCCGGACGTCGCCGCCATCGCCGTGTTGTACATCGGCACGTTCAGCGGGGCGTACATGTACCAGCCGCCCGCGAAGGCCCGGCCCTGAAAGAACGCGACGGCGAGGAGGATCCCCGAAAAAAGGTAAAACCAGTAGCTCATGGCGTTCAGCCGCGGGAACGAGAGGTCCTTCGCCCCGATCTGGAGCGGGACGAGGTAGTTCGCGAAGCCGAATGCGAACGGCGAGAGATACCAGAACACCATCAACAACCCGTGGTTTGTCACCGCCTGATTGAACTCCTGATTCTCGAGGAGGCCGATCCCGCCGGACTCCCACATGTGCGTGCGGAACAACAGCGCGAGGACGCCGCCGAACAGCAGGAAGAAGATCGCGGTCCCTAGGTAAAGGATGCCGACGTCCTTGTGGTTGGTCGTGACCAGCCACCGCTTGACGGTCGTTCGCGGCGGGAGCTCACTCATTCAGTACCACCTCCCGACCGAACGTGCGCCTCGAGTGGGCGTGGCTTCGGGCCGACACCCCGGCCCCCTCGGGAGCCGACTGACGGGACAGCCCTTCGAATAGATACCGGGACCCATACTCGGCACACTCCGACGATTCCCCGTATCAAGGTGTCCGGTGCGACTGCAGGCGATACTTCTCCGGTGGCGGCGTTCGACGGCCAGATATAGCGGCTCTAATCGCTATTTGCGAGTTCTACCAGCAACTCAGTGCCTGAATTCCGATCCAGAACAACCGTCTGCGATTCACGCCGTCACCGACGACTCGACGCCCAGCCCAGTCCGGGGTAGTCGGCGATGATCCCGTCGACGCCGGCGTCCGCGAGCCGGTCGAACTGGATCCAGTTCGTCACCGTCCAGACGTTGACCGCTCGCCCCTCCTCGTGGGCTGTCTCGAGCACGTCGGTTTCGGGGGCAACGTCGGGTGTCTCGTTCGAATTCGTCTCGGAAGCAGTGTCGCGAATCATGGTCTGCGGCGGGTGGATCGCCTCACACTCGTATCGGCGCGCGATCTCGAGGCCGGCCGCGGGATCGTCTCGAAGCAGCGCCGCGGCGGCGTACTCCGCGGTCACCTCGCGCAGCGCCGCGATGGCACCCTCGCAGAACGACGAGAAGAGGAGGTCGCCGTCGAAGGCGTCGCAGTCGGCGACGACGCGCTCGACGAACGGCCGCCACGCCTCGCGGCGCGCGGCGCGCTCGTCCGGCGGGAGCGACTCGCCGACGCGGAGATCCGCCCGTCCCGCCCCCTTCAGTTCGACATTGAGATCGACCGTTTCGGGAGTCGCCTCGAGCAGCGCCGCCAGCGTCGGCACAGTCGCTTTGGTTCCGAGCACGCGCGTTTCCCGAAGCACCTCGAGAGGTGTCTCTCGGACGAGGCCTGTCCCGTCGGTGAGCGGCCGTCCGTCGCGGGATCCCTCGAGGCGCTCGTCGTGGACGACCACCGGCGTCCCGCAGGCGGCCGGTCGCACGTCGATTTCGATCATCGCGGTCTCATCGTCCTCGGCGGCGCGTTCGATCGCGGAGACGGTGTTCTCGGGGGCGATACCGGCGAAGCCGCGGTGGGCGATGACGGCGGGACGGGCCATATCGGAGCGACGGCCGGCCGGGTAATGGAAGTACGCCATCCGTGCGGGGCGGGACCGGCGCTTCCCGGCCGGTCTTTCATCCGTGTGTCCAGCAAACGACCGGTATGACCGACACCACGCTCGCCGATGTCGAACGCGCCCTCGACCGTGCGGCCGACCTCGAGACCGAGGAAGCGGTCTCTGTCTTGCGGACGGCCAAGCAGGACCTCGCTGATCTGGGGTCGAACCCGGACGTCGACGAGGAACGGCGGCGGGACCTCGAGACCCGACTCGAGCAGCGCATCCGCGAGGTGTCCGAACGCGACGCCTACGACAGCGGCTTGGGGGCGGCCATGAACCCGACCGAGGACGACGCACCGTAGCGGTAGGGTGGGCAGCATTGCCGACTGAACACCGGCCGATCGCTGGTTCGAACTCGTCGGAGAACCCGGCGATATCGGCCGATCTCCGGCCCTTTTATTCGGGTGCCGTCCGGAGGAGGTGGTATGCGAATTGCACTACTTGGCGGCACCGGCGACATCGGCGAAGGGCTCGCGCTCCGACTCGCCCGCGACACGGGCCACGAGATCCTCATCGGTTCCCGGGACCCCGAGAAGGCCCGCGACGCCGTCGCGGAGTACGAGGAGGAACTCGCCGACCGCACCGACGAGGTCGACATCAAGGGCTTCGGCAACGAGATGGCGGCCGATCGGGCCGACGTCGTCATCCTCAGCGTCCCGCCGTACTACGTCGGTGACACCGTCGAAGCGGTCGCCGACAGCCTCGATGCAGACTCCGTACTGGTGACGCCCGCGGTCGGCATGCAGGGCGACGAGGACGGACTGCACTATCACCCGCCCGATGCCGGCAGCGTCACCGAACTCGTCGCCGCGCGGGCCCCCGACGAGGTCCCGGTCGTCGGCGCGTTCCACAACCTCGCGGCCGACGCGCTGGCAAACCTCGACAACGACCTCGATCTCGACACGCTCGTCGTCGCCGACGACGACGCGGCCGGCGACACGGTGCTGACGATCGCCAACGAGATCGACGGGCTGCGCGCGCTCGAGGCCGGGCCGCTGGCCAACGCGGCCGAAGTCGAGAGCGTCACGCCGCTTGTCATCAACATCGCGAAGTACAACGAGGACATGCACGACGTCGGCGTGAAGTGGACCTGAGCGGACGAAAGCGCTCGCTCGGCGCGGTCGAGTACCGTTCCTGACCGTCGATTGGGTTTCTACGATCCGATTTCGAGTTCTCGAGCGCCCGCCCTGCGGCCGGTCGGTGGTCCTGCGGGGCAGTCCGGGGCCTCGAGCCCGGCTATCCCGATCGATTCGTAGGCCCGGCTCTGGGCAGCGGTGCTCGCGAGGAGAAAAGCGACCGGTCGGTTACGCGCCGGCGGATTCGAGGGCGTCCTCGATGTCGTCGCGCTGGGTGACGCCGACGAAGCGCTCGACGATGCCGTCGTCGTTCTCGATGATGAGCGTCGGCAGCGATCGAACCTGGTACTCGTTTGCCACGTCCTGTTTCTCGTCGACGTTTACTTTCTCGACTTCGAATCGGCCCTCCCAGTCGTCCTCGAGCTCCTCGAGGATCGGGTCCTGGGTCTTGCAGGGGCCACACCAGTCCGCGTAGAAGTCCTTAAGTGTGACAGTCATGCGGTCAACGCTAGTTGCCACGCGCCGCGCATAAGGGTTTCCCACTGCCAATGCATTGCCGTGATCGGCGACGCGATCGGTCGAAAGGTTTAGTTTCGGGGGCCCATAGGAACGGGTATGGATAAAGGACAGAACACCGGTGGCCTGATGTCCAGTGCCGGACTCGTTCGGTACTTCGACTCCGAGGACTCGAACGCCATCCGTATCGACCCCAAGACGGTCATCGCGTTCGGCGTGCTGCTGGGCGTGCTGGTCCAGCTGCTGACGATCGTCTCGTAACGCGGCAATCAGTCACTTTTCCCCACCACCGTCTCAGAGAGCGGCAGCGCCGGTGAACGGGCCTGGCTCTCGTCACCATCACGGCGTCACCGCACCTGGGGTCTCTCAGTAGTCAGCTCTGAGCCGCTCGAGGTCGAGCGCGAGGTAGTGCCACAGCGTCCCCGTCAGCCCCTGGTCGGCGATCCGACGGCCCGAACTCTCGACCAAGACGGTCGGGCAGTAGGCCGTCGGAAACCGGCCGGCGAGCGATCGACTGAACGCCGTATCCTCGTTCGACACGCAGGGGAAGCCGCCGATTTCCTCGAACGCGCGCCGGTGGACGAAACAGTTGAATCCCGGCAGGATCGGGTGCTCGAGCCGCGAGAAGACGTGATTGATCGTCAATTCCATCAGTTTCGCGCGTCGTGGGCCGGTGATCCGACAGGACGAACTCGCGGCCGCGAGCCCGTTGGCCTCGACGAAGCCGAGCAGTTCGGTCAGATAGTTTGCCCGCACCCGCGTGTCCGCGTCGATAAAAGCCAGCCACTCGCCAGCCGCCCGCTCGGCCCCGAGATTTCGGGCGGCAGCGATGCTCGAGCCGGCATCGCGGAGAACGGTCGCGCCGTACTCGCGGGCGATCGCCGGCGTTTCGTCGGTCGAACAGCCGTCGACGACGATCACCTCGTACTCGTAGCTCGTGTCCAGTGCCGTGAGACTCGCCAGCGCACCGCGGAGGTAGTCGGCCTCGTTGCGCGCCGGGATTACGAAACTCACGTCGCACTCGTCGGCGTCACCGTCTCGGTCGTCGCTCGCCATCGTCGTAGCGGTGAGCACTCGGCCGCGGGTTCTCAAGCTATCGGAGTCCCGATGCGTCCTCGTGGGAACTGACCGGACGAGAGCCGTCTCTCTGTTGCGGGTACGGTGGCGAATCGGCCGAATGACGGCTCGAGTCGTCGATACTCGACGAAAGGGCTACTATTTCTGCTGGCTAAATTGTGGTAAGGGAACTCGTGGTGGTTGGTTTCAGACACCACTCAGCAAGGCCACTATCTATCATGAACTTTTATAACCAAGGAGCGGATAGGGTGGAGTAGAGATGTCGGTCGTACACGTAGTAGCGTAAGCCCGTTGGCGACGACGAGTACCGCTTTTCGACGAGATCCACACCCGACCGACATGAGTACCCAACACCTGCAGTCCACGACCGACGCCGAACCGACACCCGACCGAACCACGATCCGACCCCCGCGCTCGAGCCCGCTCGAGGACCCGCGGACGGCCACCGATCGCGCCCAGCGGATGTTCTCGCATGGGGACACGGGACGACTCGAGAACCTGATCGACGAGTGGAACGCGGCCTTCGCAACCGAGAGCGCGGACGGCTCGTAACGGGCGCCCGATTTTCGCCGGCGAACCCAAACCGTCTTTGGAGCGACGGCGGTAGAGTCGCGTGGCCGATGACGATGCTCCCGCTCCGAGCCGGACTCGGCATCCGGCGGTGACGAGCCCTATGAGTGCCGAGGCCTTCGGTTTACGCGTAGTGTCTGTCGGTTCTCGACTAACAGATCGATCGCGGGGCACAGTAGCAGAGACCAGAGCCATCAGCAGCACCACCCGGAAATCCGTCTCTCGGCCGTTCAGTTCGGATCAGTAGCCCCTGCGCGACAGGTGTCGCCGTCCGCCCAAACCGTTCCGTCCGGCGGAAGTTCCCAGAGCCCGAATAACTTCGCTATAACGCTCGGCGCCGCCGATTCCATTCGATACATCTCCGGCGGGAACGGTTCCAGTGCCGTATCGACCGAAAGCGAGATCAGTTCACGGTCAGGGGACACATCCTCGGGCAGCGTTCCGATCGGCTGGCCGTCTTCGTCGATCAGCCGACGGACGAACAGCCCGGAATTGACCTCCCGGAGCCGATCGCGGTCGTCGCGATAGACGTAGAGGACGTAGCAGTTATCGGACTCACCGATCGTCGTCGCCACGTCCCTGTAGTCGACCTCGGTCGTCTCGATTGGGGCGTGACCCTTACAGAGGACGATATCACTGCCGCGTTCCCCGGGGTCGAATTCGCGAAACGGATCCACGATCGTGTTCCGCTTCCGTCGCCGCTCCGACCGTAGTTCAGCAATCGATCGGCGTTCGAACAGATACTCGTACGTCGAAATCGGGGGACCGGAATCGCACTCCGCGTACGTCGGCGCGGGGAAATCGCGTTCTCGAACGACCGCGCTTCCGGTCGCCAGTTGTCGGACGTTCCACGCGGGAGCCCGTTTCGTCCGATCCGCACCACCGAAGAAGTCGACCCACTCCGAGCCGAAAACCGTTATCCACGGGAGCCGCTCGAGACCGCTCTCTGGAGGGCGGTCGTCGGGGAAAATCCGCTCCGGCCGGTCGTCGTAGACATCGACGAACCCGTACCAGGGATCGAACAACTCTGATAACTCGAGGAACAGGGTCACGAGGAGTTCCGTCCGCTCTGCGACGGTCTCTCGAGCGTATTCGTCGGTGTCGAATAGCCGGGCAGGTGGGCCCCATATTCGGACGGGCGCTGAAACTCGCGTCTCGGTCTCGCAGAGCCGAACGGATAACTGGTACTCGTGGTTCTCGGGGCTCCAGAACGTGATTCGTCCACGGTCGACGGAACGGATTCGATCGACGAGAGACTGTACTTCGGCCGCCGTCTCCCAGTCACCGTATCCGACCGCGTCTTGTTCCCAGGTCCCGAAGACGAACTCCTGACTGCTGTCCGGCGATGCGGTCGAAAATCCGCTATCCTCGATGCGCCGCACAACCGACCGGACCGGTTCGCCGGGAAACTCGTCCAGAAACAGGTGGAGATGCGGCCGTAAAGCGCTCATGCGTGTGGTTTTGTTAGAGTGTGTCGGTAGTCTATTCGCAAGTGGTCTCGGTGCTGTATTTATAATACAACGAGTATCGCTTTCAACTAAAAACCTACCGCGACAGGATCGTGGTATCCGCACGTCGTTCCAGTTCGAATGCCGAGGCCATCGATTCACTCCAGATCCCTGAGACACGTTACCGCCTCGAGCGATCCCACCGTCGGAGCACATGAGTCGCCGCCATCACTGACTGCCGACGGACCCGTATACCAACGCGTCGGGACACGGAATCAGGGGGAAGCGGGGACGCCGAGGAATTCGAACGGGCCGGTCTCGACGAGTTCGTTGGCGATGTCGCCGGCGAAGACGGTCGCCTGGTTCTCACCGAGCGACAGCGATCGAACGCCGGCATCGGCGTCGAAGTCGATCTCGTCGAGGTCCAGCCAGAAAACGTTCGGTGAGAGCGCCGACTCGAAGTAGTAGCATCGGTCCCGGTGATCGGCGACCGTGCGCCAACGCGTCGAGGAGATATGCGGTTCATCGGGCGTACTAATTCCGTACGGCACGGAGACGTTGCGGATCGCGCCGAAGACGCTCGCCGTTGCGGCTCGGCGGTTCTGAGTCTGCGGGAGTGCATCCACGTAGAAACTCGCGCGGGCGAATCGGTCAGCCGGACGATTCGGACTCAGACGGCCGAGAAGAACCGCGTCCCTCGAGTTCGGGCGCGGAGTAACCCGGACCCGGGTCGGATGAGTTCGGACTATAGGAGCCACTGACAGTCATTGCAGACCTGATCGCACGACCGCGTCGCGATCAGTGTGTACATCGTTTCAGTGGCTCCTATAGCGACCGCCTCGAGACGCGACGCGGACGGACTACTTCTGTGCGGTGCGGAACGCGCGAACGGTATCTCGCTTGCCGGACTCGGCGTCGACCTCGAGCAGCCCCAGTTCAGTAAACACCCGGTTCCAGTCGCGGTGGTACAGCGGGAAGTCGTCGTTGACGTAGCTCACGTCGAGGTCGTCCGGGTCCGACTGCTCGCCGTCATCGTTCTCGCCCTCGTTTTCGACCGTGATGAGGAGGTCGGCAGTAATTCGGGTCAGGTCCTCGAGTACCCACTCGACGTCCGGGTGGAGGTGCTGGAGCGTCTCGACCGAGTAGACGACGTCGAACTGGTCGTCCGCGAAGTCGCCGACGGTGTCCTCGATCGTGTTGTGATAGAACGTGCCAGCAGCGGCGAGGTCGGGGTAGGACTCTTCCATCACGTCGAAGGCATCCTCGTTGACGTCGATGCCGTGTAGGTTCTCGAAGCCCCGTTCGTGGAGGTGGGCGAGGTGACGGCCCGAGCTACAGCCGAGTTCGAGGACGGCCGCGTCTCGGTCGACGAACCGATCGAGAATGCCGTGGATCGACTCGCTCCGCTGGTCCGGCCCGTAGTGGGCGTAATACTCCGGCGAGTACGCGCCGGATCGTTCTGCCCACTGACGGCGGACCTCGTTAGAATTCACGTATATGCTTCTCGGCGCACACCTAAAGCCTAGTCGACTCGTCCGATTCTCGTCGGTCACCGCCATCCACTTCCGCGAGATTCGAGCGCCGAGGTGCCGACCCGTCCTCGGACGGGAGATAGCACCGATAATCCGAGGGCCTACGTGTCTCCTGGGAGGAGTACCACTGTCGAATGACTCCAGACTCGTCGCCCGGAACCCGAGAGCTTCGGGAGACCGTCCGCTTTTACCTGCTCGATCACCGGACGCCGCTGGGGAAGGCGATCGACATCGCGCTGTTGGCGCTGAACCTCGTGTTCGTCGCCGCCTTCGTCGCGGAAACCTATCCCCTCTCCGAGGATCTCCGATCGCTCCTCTGGAGCCTCGAGGTCGCGATCGCCGCCGTCTTTCTGGTGGAGTACGTCCTGCGGCTGTACGGTGCCGCGGATCGACTCGGCGAGTTTTGCAACCCCTACACGATGGTCGATCTGATCGCCATTCTCCCGACGTTCCTCGTGGCGGGCTTGCCGGGGGTCGTGACGGTCACCAACGTCGGCTTTCTTCGCGTAGTCCGGGTCGTCCGTGTCCTCCGGTTCTATCGGTTCACGCGGGACGCGGAGTTCTTCTTCGGGACGATTTCGGACAACGCCTTGCGCGCGCTGAAGTTGCTGCTGACGGTGTTAGTGCTCCTGTTCGTCTCCGCTGGCCTGTTCTACAGCGCGGAGCACGCCGCCAACCCCGACGTCGCAACGTTCGGCGACGCCTTCTACTACGTCGTGGTCGCGCTGTCGACCGTCGGATTCGGCGATATCGTCCCACTGACGGCCGCAGGGCGCTGGATCACGGTGGCCGCCATCTTGGCCGGCATTATCGTGCTCCCGTGGCAGGCCAGCAAGATCGTCCGCGAGTGGAGCCACAGGGAGAAGGTCTCGGTCTCGTGCCCGAACTGCGGGCTGTCGTCTCACGACCGCGACGCGTCCCACTGCAAGGCGTGCGGTCACGTCATCTATCAGGAATTTGACTCCCTCGAGTGACTCGAGCGTGGCGTCCAGCACGGCCCTCCTTCTCACCGTTGTCGTCGCGCCCCGAATCGGATGAAAACGACTCGAGAGTTTACGTTTGTTCCCAAAACGACTGTCTATCCCATCTCCTGGTAAATCGATGTCTCGTCGGTACCGAACTCGAGGACGGTCGCTCGCTGGTACGTCAACTGTCGATAGCGAAACGGCCGGAAACCGCCGAGACGGACGGGGTCAGTAACGGGGTAGAAGGCCCGAACGCGAGCGTCACGGCGGGGAGACAATCCCGTAATCCCTCGTGAGAGACGGTTTCTGCGAGCCGATGCGTTCGTTTATTCCTGCCGATAGAATTGCGAATATACGGTCGTCGATGGCGGTGTCGACATCTGTCGAAACATCGATCGAAAAAATATGAGTTATCAGTCTGGAGTCGAGCGTATGTACTACCGACTCACACACTCCAATAATGTCTGGTAAATACGACCTCGTAATCGTCGGCGGTGGTATCAGTGGCGCGTCCCTTCTGTACACGACCGCGAAGTTCACTGATATCGACTCGATCGCGCTGATCGAGAAGGAATCGGAGATCGCAGCGATCAACTCCCACCATACGAACAACTCCCAGACCCTCCACTTCGGGGACATTGAGACTAATTACACTCTCGAGAAAGCCGAGGAGGTCAAAGAAGGAGCGGAACTCCTCGCGGGCTATCTGGAGAATGAGGACCCCGACCGGGAGATGCACTCGAAACGCAGTAAGATGGTGCTCGGGGTCGGCGACGAGGAGGTCGCAGAACTCGAGGAACGCTACGAGGAGGAGGGCTTTGGCGACCTCTTCCCGAAACTCCGACCGATCGAACGCGAGGAAATCGGCGAACTCGAGCCCAAGGTCGTCGAGGGTCGCGACCCCGACATGGACATGCTCGCGCTCCAGACGCCGGACGGCTACGTCGTCGACTACGGCGAGACGACGAAATCGTTCGTCGAGCAGGCGAGCGAGGAAGCCAACGTCGATATCTACACCGGAACGAAAGTCGAGGACATCACGCCGACCCTCGACGGGTACACGATCGAGACCGACGACGGCCGCTTCGACTCCGACGCCGCCGTCGTCGCCGCCGGCTCGCACAGCCTCCAGATTGCGAAGGAACTCGGCTACGGCCAGAACAAGGTCTTGCTCCCCATCGCCGGGAGCTTCTTCCTCGCCGACGACCTCCTGAACGGGAAGGTCTACACGCTCCAGATGAAGAAGCTGCCCTTCGCGGCGGTCCACGGCGACGCCGACGTCCACGACGGCAGCATCACCCGCTTCGGGCCGACCGCGAAACTCGTCCCCACCCTCGAGCGCGGCCGCATCTCGACGGTCAAGGACTTCCTCGACGTGTTCGGGCTGAACGCGGCGGCGTTCCTGAGCTACGCCAACATCCTTTCCGATCGCATCCTCCTGCCGTACGTGCTCCGGAACCTCGTCTACGATCTCCCGAACGTCGGCCGGAAACAGTTCCTGCCCCACGTCCAGAAGGTCGTCCCGAGCGTCGAACTCGAGGATATCGAACGCGCCAAAGGCTACGGCGGCGTTCGCCCCCAGATCGTCGACACGAAGAACAAATCCCTCGACATGGGCGAGGCCAAAATCGTCGGCGACGACATCATCTTCAACATCACGCCGTCGCCGGGTGCCTCGACCTGTCTCAAAAACGCCATGCGCGACACTCACACGCTGCTCGAGTTCCTCGACGGCGACTACGAGTTCGACGAGGAAGCCTTCCGGTCGGAGACGATCGACAACTTCCCGCGCGCCGACGACTCCGACGGCAAAACGGTCGCCGCGCCCGGCGCGGACGACTGATTTCGCCGCGTCGATTCCCGGTCGGTTCCGATTCGTTTTCGTCTCTCGTGTGACGGCTATTCTGGGTGCTCGCTCGCGCCCTTTCCCATCCGTTCGGTGTAATCCCAACTGTAGATCTGTCGGGGCTCGATCCGAATCCGGACCTCATCGCGGTCGTCGGCGAGCAACTGTTGGGCGAGCGGCGAGTCCGTGTCGCCGAGATAGCGCTCGACGAGATCGCGCAGCACTGTCGTGGCGTTTTCCGAGGCGACCTCGACGCTTCCGTTGCCCCTGATCCCGCGGTAGGGAACCCGGTTCGTCGAGATATCGAAGGCGACTTCGGGATCGTTCCGCAGGAACCGAACCACGTCCGCGTTCGCTTGGGTCGCACACTCGAGCGAGCCGTCGCGATAGCGATACCACAGCGTGACGAGCCAGAGCGAGCCGTCCGGTCTGTGGGTGGCGAGCCGAATCGGGATCGTCACTTCCTGCAGGAAGTCCTCGACGTCGCCCTCGGTCCACGCGCCGCGGAAGTCGGTCATGTCGAGACCTTCGCGGCGGGATTTGAAAAAGCCCGACCTACCGACGGGCCGCGACGCTGCTGTTCTCGCGCTGGGGAGCCGTCTGGTCCGGCTCCCGCCCGCTCTCCGTGGCAGTCGCGCTGGTCTCTGCCGATCCGAGTAGGTCCGTTCGGAACGTGCGCTCGTAGGAGAGGAATTCGAGCGGAACCTCCCGCTCAGTACCGCCGTACTCGAGAGTCGCGGTGAAGTCGACGGTCAGGTTCGAGGTCTCGTCGTTTCGAACGTGGGTGACCCACCACTCGTCGAGTTCGTCGGTGTCGATCGCCGCGCCGGCCGCGAGGGTTTGGGTGCTGTTCGGCGAGAGCACGATCTGTTCGCCGGCGACGCCCTGTCCCACGACGATCCCGTTCAACCGGACGGTGTACCCGATCTCCGCGATCGGAATCGGAAGCGGCGTCGGATTGGTCACCGTCGCCGACGCGTCGATCGGCGTCCGGTTTTCGGTGGCGTTGCCCCACTGGGCGTCCGTCGCTTCGACGACGAACAGCGTCCGCCCGCCGGCTCGAAATTCGCGGCGTTCGTCGGTCTGTAACGGCTCGAGGAGATCCGTCTGTACGGTCCGGGTTCGCGTCAACCGGTCCGCTGGATACTGGACGCCCGCGTACTCGACGGCGACCTCTGGATCGATCCGCACCGTCGTCGTCTCGCCGTTGGCGACGTGGGAGGCCCACCAGACCGGGATCTCGTCGTTGTCGATCCACGTCGACACGGACACCTCGCTCTCGCGACCGGCGACAGTCAGGCCCTCCTCGCGGCCCGTCGCGACGTCGATGCCGTTGAGTCGGACCGTATACGAGACGTCCGCCGCGGCGTCGCCGACGCGAAGCAGTCGCGGGTTATCGACGGTGACGGTGGTTTCCACTTCGGTTCGCTCGTCCGTGACTGTTCCCCACTCGTTGTCGACCGATTCGACCTGCGGCCGATCTACCGCGAGCAGTCCGTAGCCCGCGGCTGCGATAATCAGGACGATCGCGACGAGAATCACCGTCCACGTCCGACGACCGGGAGCCATCTACCGGTAGTCCCTCCGCGGCCGTAGTTCGACCCGCCCGTTACACGTTCAAGCCGTTCAAAAGGGGGCGGCGGCCGGTCGTCCTTCCCGCGCGAAAAATACACTGTGAGTAACTATTTGCCGGGGCGATTCGAAGGGGCCGGTAGAGCCGGCTCACGGCTCGAGATAGCATGAATGTCGACGAATTCGTCAGCGCGAACGAACCGAAAGACGGCGATGAGACCTTCCAACTCGAAAACGGCAAGCTGCTGGACGTCGCCCTGGACGGCTCCGTGATCGCCAAGGCCGGGTCGATGATCGCCTACGACGGCGACATCTCCTTCGAGGGGAAGTCATCCGCCGAGGGCGGAATCACGGGCTTCCTCAAGGAGAAGGCCACGAGCGAGGGGACCCCGGTAATGGAAGCAACCGGGACCGGTCATCTCTACCTCGCCGACCAGGAAAAGAAGATCCAGATCCTCGACCTCGACGCCGGACAGGAGATCTCGGTCAACGGAAACGACGTGCTCGCCTTCGAGTCGAGCGTCGACTACGAGATCCGGACGATCAAGAGCATCGCCGGTTTCTCGGCCGGCGGGTTGACGAACGTCTCGCTGGTTGGTCCCGGCAGCGTTGCGATCACGACCCACGGCGAGCCGCTGGTCTTGCAACCGCCAGTGAGAACCGATCCCAGCGCGACGGTGGCATGGAGCGAAACGACGCCCGGCAGTCACGTCGACAGAGCGCTCTCGGACATGATCGGCCAATCTTCCGACGAGACTTACCAACTCGAGTTTGCGGGCTCGAACGGGTTCGTCGTCGTCCAGCCCTTCGAGGAGCGAACGCCACAGCAGTAGCAGGCACCACTGGCATCGCACCGTACGACGTATGACCGCTCGACCAGTACGCGTCCTTAGACGATTTCCATGAGACGACGAGCACTCGGCGCGATAGCGGCCGCGGTTGCATTGACGCTTCCCTGGGTGGTCGTATCTGGGGCCACCGATCTCCTCCCCCGGCTCGCGACGGCTGCCGGATTCGAGTATCAACCGCCGAGCGCGCTCGCCAACGTATCGACCATCGGGACGGTATTCGTGACCGGCCTCGCCGTCCTCGGGGCGGCGTTTCTCCTCGCGTGGGCCGCCGAAACGGCTGAAAAGGACGTCCCACAGGCGTTCGCGATCGCGGTCCTCGCGGTGTTAGCGGTCGCGCCCGAGTACGCCGTCGACGCGCTCTACGCGTGGAACGCAGGCGTGTTCGCGGGCACCGAACGCGGGATCGAGGCCGGAAACCTGGCCGTCGCCAACATGACCGGCGCGAACCGGATCCTCATCGGTATCGGCTGGGCCGGCGTCGCCCTCTTTACGATCTACCGAGCGGGCGCATCGACCGACCCCGCGGTCGAGGAACGCTCCGGCTTCCTCTCCGATGTCGTGATCCTCGACCGGGAGATCGGTCTCGAGATCGTGTTCCTGCTGATCGCGACGCTCTGGGCGTTCCTCGTTCCGCTCAATGGAGGGATCGACATCTTCGACATGCTGTTTCTGGTCGGCCTGTACGTCTGCTACATCGCCGTGATCCTCCGCGGTGAGGTCGAACCCGACATGGACCACGTCGGCGTCCCGGCGTACCTCCAGCATTTTTCGAAACCGCGCCGGATCGCGACCGTCTTCGCCCTCTTTGCCTACTCCGGGGTACTGATCTTCACCGCCGTCGAGCCCTTTGCCCACGGGCTCGAGCACCTCGGCGAGAGCGTCGGCATCCCCTCCTTTTTCATGATTCAGTGGATCGCGCCGCTGGCCTCCGAAGCGCCGGAGCTTATCGTCGTCGTCTACCTGGTGAACAAGGCGCGCTCGACGGCGGGCTTTAACGCGCTTATCTCGTCGAAACTCAACCAGTGGACGCTGCTCATCGGAACACTCGTCGTCGTCCATTCGCTCGCACTGGGAGAGTACGGCGTGCTCGCGTTCGACTTCAAGCAGTCGGCCGAGATCTGGATCACTGCCGCGCAGTCGTTTTTCGCCGTCTCGCTCCTGATCCGGTTCGAAATCTCGGTTCGGGAAGCGATTACGCTGCTCGTCCTGTTCCTCTCGCAGGTCCTGCTCGAGTTCGCCCTTATCCGCGAGTTCGTCGCGCTCCCGGTCTCGAGTACCGATCTGCTGCTCGTCTACAGCGCGATCTACATGGCGCTCGGAACGGTGCTGTTCGTCCGCCGCCGGAAAGCGCTCGGACGGCTGATCCGTCGAACCGCGGGCACGATCGGTGACGCGATGTCGACCGGCGGGGAGAAACCCCAGAGCGCCGACGACTGACGTCGCCGGCCACAGGGCTACGTTCGTGGGCGTCTTCGTTCCCGTCGATGCTCTCGAGCGCTCCGCTGCGGTCGGAGACGACGCTCACGATCGCGGCCGCGATCGTCCTCGCCGCCGTTCATCTCTTTGCCGGTCGGCTGGGAATCGGCGGCCGGATCCCCCGGAGTCGGTGGCTGTCGATCGCCGGCGGTGTCTCGGTCGCGTACGTGTTCGTCCACCTCCTTCCCGAAATCGGGGACGCCGCGGCGATCCTCGCCGAACGCGGCCCGGCGACTGTCTTCGCCGAACACCACGGCTATCTGATCGCCCTTCTCGGGTTCGTCGTCTTCTACGGGCTCGAGCAACTCGCTCGCCGGGCCAGTGACGCACAGAAGGGAGCAGACGAGTCCCCCGGAACGAGGGTGTTCTGGGTCCACGTCGGTGCGTTCGCCGCCTACAATGGGATCGTCGGCTACCTCCTGTGGGATCGCGAACTCGGTAGCTTGCTCCTGTTTTCCGTCGCGATGGCGCTGCACTTTCTCGTCACTGACGACGGCCTCCGGACCCATCACGGGTCGACGTACCACCGCCGCGGGCGGTGGGTGCTGTCGGCGGCGGTGCTCGTCGGATTCGGGGCCGGCTACGTCCTCGAGGACACCGAACTCCTCCTCGCGGTGTTCGTGCCGTTTCTGGCCGGCGGCGTCGTTCTCAACGCGATCAAGGAGGAACTGCCGTCCGACCGCGAGAGCCGGTTCTGGGCGTTCGCCGGCGGCGCGGCCGGCTATGCCATCCTGTTGCTCTTCGTCTAAATTGGGCCGATAGTCGTCCGAGAGACGCGGCTGTCGGCGGTCGGTTTCGGAGTTCTCGAACGGGACCGTTTTATCACTTCGCTGTAATCGTCCGCTATGAAACTTCGACGGCCGCGCCGGCCGCGCGATTTCCGGCTCGCGGACTCGGCACAGCAGATCGTCGGCGGGTTCCTGCTCGCTGGCCCCTTCGTGGTCACCGAAGAGGTCTGGGCCCTCGCGAAGAGCATGAACCTCTTTCAGGCGATCGGAACGGTGATCGTGGTGTTCGGCATCGGCTACGGGGCGCTGTACACGGCGGACACGACCCGCGACGTAGACGACGAACAGGATGTCGGCGGCATCCCGCTTCGGTTCATCTCGCTGATGATCGTTTCCTTCGGCGCGGTAACGCTGCTCGCGCTCTTGCTCGACGCACCGGATACCTTCCTCGGAGACGAGACGACCAGCGTGACCGTGACGACGACGATCAAGGCCGTGAGCGTCGGCTCGGTGTTCAGCGTCGTCGGCGCGGCGACGGCCGACAGCATCTTCTCGAAGTGAACTACCCCACCCTACTCAGCCGCTGGTGCGGCTTCGTTGAGGGTGGGGCTTCCTGTTTCTATGACGCGCTTTGCAGACACCGAATCGGTGTCCGTAGGGAGCGCAGTCTCCACAGGCGTCGATTCGGGCCATCCCAGCCCTAATTCAGAAAGGCCTCTCTGCAAGACGTTCATCGCCGTCGCAAACGCTACGCGTTTGCTGCCCGTCAGACGCAGTCTGACGACCGCATTCGCATCACGGTCACATTCAAACCCACACGAGGGACACGAATGCTCCCTGACCCAGATGGGCTTCGCTGTCTCCACGCCACACGACGCGCATTCTTTCGTCGTGCCTCGTGCTTCGATTTGAACGACGTGTGTCCCGTACAGCTCGGCTTTGTATTCGAGCAGAGTGATGAACTGCCGCCACGCCGAATCCTGCTTGTTACGGGCGTTGTACGACTGTTCCAGCATTCCCTTCACATTCAAGTCCTCGACGAACACAGCGTCGTATTCTCGGATGAGCCACGTCGTGAGTTTGTGCTGGTAGTCCAGCACCTTTCGCCGAATGTGACGTTTGATCTTCGCAACCTTCAGTCGGTGTTTCTCGTAGTTCTTCGACCCGTTCTCTTTGCGAGAGAGTTTGCGTTGCTCGCGGCGGAGTTGTTCGTACTCGTCTCCGAGATCGAGCCAATCTACAGTGTTCCCGTCCGAGGTGTGGATGTAGTTGCGGATACCGAGATCGATTCCAACGCTGTTGTTCGTGTTGAGTCCGTCAACGTCGGGTTTCTCGGGCAGATCTGCCTCATCGGTTTCGAGACCGAAAGAGACGAACCACTCACCGGTTGTCTCCTTTTTAATCGTGACTTCTTTGATCTCCGCTGCATCTGGGAGTTCCCGGTGGTAGCGGATCGGGATCTCACCGATTTTGGAGAGCCAGAGTGTCGCGTGTCGGCCACTCGTGTTTTTGAGTTCGAAGCCGTCATCAGAAATCAGAGATTTCTGATTGCCCATCAGACGTAGTCTGATGACCGGACTGCGAATACGTCATACTCTGAAACTCCCCCGGCGATTTCCACTTGAGCATCCCGACCTTCTGACCGTTCTGTTTCTTCCCAGAGAGGGTCGAGAGGTTCTGATAAAAGCGCGTGACGGTTCGCTGGAGTGCTTTCGAGTGAACCTCTTTGAACACCGAAAACACGTCTTTCCAGTCGGGAAGGCGGTCGTGATGCTTGTACGCCGACCCAAGGTCATCGGCGTCGTTGTGATTCGCGTATTCGTACCGTGTGAAGTTGTATGCTTGGCGATGAACGTTGATGTGATATTCGACAGTCTCCGCCACCTCTTGTGTCGGATAAGCGTGGTAGCGGTGACTGTATTCCATCGCTGTCTCCTGATTAGAGATATATCCAGTAGTGGTTTGTACTGCGTGCGGCGATTCATCCCCTCCCTATTCGCTCCCGGTGGTCGCTCCTGGAGGAAGGGGCCTTCTCGCCTCAATTCTGGTAACCGCGGTCGCCCGCCTTCAGAGATACGAATCGTCGTAGGACTCGCCGGATCGCTCGGCGTGGGCGTTCCCGCAGTCACCGCACTCGAGTCGCTCCATGTTGTTCATCGAGACGTCGAGCGACCCACAGTTCGCACAGTAGAAACCGTACTGTTCGGTGTACGATTCGTCCTCGTAGGTGACGAAAAACGACGCCGCGGTCCCAGACTCGTCCTCGTCGCGGGCGATATAGACAGTCTCGCCGTCGTCGCTCGCCGTCAGGGCTCCGTCGATCGTCTCCGTTTCGGGGAACTCGTCCTCTTCGGCGTCCTCGGCCTCGTCCGCCGTCGTCCCCTCGGCGCGAACGTCTACGTCGACGTCCGGATCCGAGTACACGTACTTCACGAAGGATTCCTCGGCGATTTCGACCCGTCGGTCACCGTCGTGCTCGAGGCCGAAGCGGTCGACGAACTGGTGGCCCTCGGTGTTCGCCTCGAGGACGGTGACACAGACGTGCTCGGCACCGCGGTCGCGGAGGGCCTCGGTCGCGGTCTCGTACAGTTCCGTTCCGATCCCGCGTCCCCGGTGTTCCGGATCGACGAACAGCCAGTTGATATCGCCCCAGTCGTCCGCGAGCCGTCCTTCGACGAAGCCGGTGATGGCTTCGCCCTCGATCTCCTCGCTCGTTTCGGCGACGAGAAGCACGGACTCGTCGGATTCGATCCGATCGCCGACGGCCTCATCGGCGAACTGTTCGTCCGTGATTGCATCGATCTGGCCCGGACTGAGCGTGAACGAGGTCGTCATCGAACTGTCTACGACTTCCCGAATCCGCTCGGCCTCGGCCGGCTCCGGTGCCCGAATCTCCATACCGGATTGTCGGTCGCAACCCGGATAAGATGGCTGCCGGCGGGTACATGCGGATTTATGCGGGGTCCCGGACTCCCTGCGCGTTGGGACTCTTCTCGTTTATTCGCCGCGGCCGGTGACGACTACCGGCCGGTCCGAACTGAGGATAATCCCCTGTGTCGTGCTGCCGAAGATCGCCTTCCCCACCGGCGAGCGCTTCCGGCCGCCGAGGACGATCGAGTCGACGTCGTAGTCCTCGGCCGCTTCGAGGATGTCGTCTTCGGTGTCACCACTGTCCTCGAGGATCGTCACCTCGATGCCGGCGTCCTCGAGGGTCTCCTGTGCGCGGCGAACGGAACTGATCCGGGAGGCCGATTTGAACGTCTCGAACTCCTGTGGGAGTTCGTTGCTGTCCTCGGTGAAGACGAACAGAATGTACGCCTCGACTTCGTTCTCGGCGTTCGGTAACGACGTGACGTAGTTTGCCTGTGCCAGTGCGCGCTCTTCGTTCGCATCGACGGGCATCAAGACGCGGTACATGACCACGTGTTCGCATGGTCGGAGTATAAAACCATCTCCGACTCCCGCTGTGCGGCGGTTGGTTCTCGAGCGCTCGCATTCTGCTGCGGTCGCGTCTCGATAGCTCCCTCAGTCTTCTTCGGTTTCGTCGGCTTCGTCCTCGTCGTCGGCTTCGCCAGTTTCCTCCGCATCCGCTTGGGCGTCCTCCTCTCCTTCGACTTCGACCTCCGCCTCGACTTCGATCGTCAGTCCGCCGGCCTCGAGTTCGCCCTCGAACTCGCGTTCGTCCCCGACTTCCATCTCGAGTTCGGTGGTGTCCACTTCGACTTCGACCTCCACGTCGACGGTGACTTCGGCGTCGTCCATACGCGCTCTTCGCGCGGCTCCCCTTTAGAAATACCGCGCGCTTTCGCTGACTGCACCCGCACCCGCCCGGTCCGGAACGTATTTTTAGGTTGGCCGAAAAGAAGGCGCATGACCGATCCCGTTCGGGTAACGCTCGAGGGAACTAACGACTCGACATCCGCCCGCGTCTACGGCGACGAGGGCGACGTTTCGACTGGCGACGCCACGTTTCGGTTCAGCGTCAGCGGAGACAGCGAGGGGGACGCGAGCGACGATGGTGCCAACGACACCTCCGCCGACGCTGACTCGGCGGGCGATGATCCCCGACAGATCGCGCCGCTCGCGGACGTTCCAGCGAACGGAACGCTCCGATGTGAAGCCCGACGCGACCGCCGCGGAACCGAACTGATCCTCCGGCGGGACGGGAGCGAGGTCTCCGCATGGCGAAACTCCTGTCCGCACAAGCCAACAGTCCGGCTCGATCCCGGTTCCGGTGCGATCGTCCGCGACGACCAGCTGGTGTGTCACGAACACGGCGCGCGCTTCGAGTGTGACGACGGCGTCTGTACGGCCGGGCCGTGTCGCGGTGACGCACTCGAGTCCGTCGCGGTCGCCGTTCGCGACGGGGTCGTCTACCTGACCGACGACCGATTCGATTCCTGTCGCCGATTGGACGATCGGCGGGCGTGAGGGTACGACGATGACGCAGCCCACGGTTGCACAGGGTCTTACCGGTGAACCGTGCAGTTCTTTTACGACTCGATCCAACCAATAGCATGTCTCCACCGATCGAGGGCGCGATTACCATTCTGTTGGTCGAACCCAACCCCGGTGACGCGCGCTTGTTCTCCGAATCGTTCGAAGACGCGAACATCGCCAGCGGGATCCACACCGTCACCGACGGCGAGACGGCACTCGATTTCGTCCACCAGCGCAAGGCGCATTCGGATAGTCCCCGGCCGGACATGATCCTGCTCGATTTCCAACTCCCCGACGTAGACGGCGCGGACGTGCTCTCCGAGCTCAAATCCGAAGAGGCGCTGCGCTCGATCCCCGTGATCGTGATGACGAGTTCGGCGACCGAAGAAGACATCGCCCGCTCCTATGACCTCCACGCGAACGCGTACGTCCAGAAACCGGTCGAACCGGACGAGTTCATCGAACTTGCCCGCTCGTTCGAGAACTTCTGGCTGACGTTCGTTCGTCTCCCCGACGCGTAGTTCCACGAGAGCGTGTTCCCGTTCTCTGTGGCGCTATTCCCGTTCCCACCCGACCACCATCCGACTCGTTCCGATCGCCCTACGATTCGAGCCAGTCGGGCAACCCGTTAATCGACTCGAGGACCGCCGTCGCGCCCTCACGCTCGTATTTCTGCCGCCCCTCGTCGCCGGTCAGTCCGCCGGTCAGGACGCCGATTCCGCGGTAGTCGCGGTCCGGGTCGGTCTCGCCGGCGTTGACCGCTGTCCGAATATCGTCTAACGTGTCGCCGACGAAGACGACGCTTTCGGCGTCGAAGCGCTCCGCGAGCGTCGTTAGCGCACGCGGATGTGGTTTCCCCTCTTCCCAGTCGTCCATCGTGAACCGATGGGCGAGTGGGATCGCATCGTCGAGGCCAACCCGATCGAGAGCGATCTCGGCCTCGGCTGCCGGGCGGCCAGTCAGGACGCCTACGTCGTAGCCCTCGAGCAGCCGGTCCCGACCCTCGGGCTCGAGCAACACCGGCTCGTCGTGGATGAATCCGGCCGTCTCGCGCTCGAGGTCGGGCTCGCCGCCCTCGAGCCCGCGGTAGAGTTCGTCGCCGAGGTAGAGTTGCTGGAAGACATCGCGGAGCCGCTTGCGGTCCCACCGGTTCGTCACGCGCTGGGTCGCCCGCGCGCCGATCGCCTCGCGGACGACGGTCTCGGCCGCCTCGAGGCCGCCGCCGTTTGCGGCGATCGCATCGGTAAAGGCCGCGAGCGACTCGCCATAGCCCTCTTCGGTCGCGAGAATGTAGAGGGCGGCGGCGTGGGTCAGTTCCCAGTCGTTGTTGAACCCGCCCGCGTCCTTGAATTCCTGAATGTCGTCTTTCCGGATCGTCCGGTCATAGACCGCCTCGACGGACTCGACGATCGCCCGCCGGTAGGAGTCGGCGACGTCGACGAGCACCCCGTCGATGTCGAGGATGACGGCGTCTGCGTTCATACCCGCTCGAACGGGACCACGGGGATAAAGAGCCCCGATTTCAGACCGGGCCGATCCCCACGACCCACGCCGCCAGAACGAACAGGCCGATCGCGTAGAGGAGGTCCGCCCACAGCCACGACAGCAGGTTCACGACGTATAGTAGCTCTTGAAAGTCAGTGCATACCCGATCGCTGGACAGCGTTGCGATCGGTGTGTAAATCGTTTCAAGAGCTACTATAGATCACGACGACGAACGGAACCCCGAGCAACACGCGGGGCGACCGTCGCCACTCCGCCCGCGAACGGTTCCAGAGCGCGTTCGCGTCGCCGGTGCTCGGAAACGCGTGCATGCCGATCGAGAGGCCGAACCAGCCGAGTGCGACCACCGCGACGATCGTCCCGAGAGACGCCGTCTGCAGGTCGCCGCTCGTCTCGAGGAGGGCGGCGAGGCCGAGAAAGGCGGCGAACGCGACGAGGGTGTTGCCCAGAAACGGCGCGACGCTGACGACGAACGACTCCCGGTACCGCTCGGGCTGGCCGTGGCGGACGTATCCCGGCGGATTCCCGAACCGGAAGTACACGACCTCGAGAACGGGCACGCCGACGAGGTCACAGGCCTGCTTGTGGGCGAACTCGTGGACGACGACGCCCGGAACTGTAAAGAGACGGAACAGGGCCCAGAAGAGCGTTCTGACGCCGACGAGTACCACTGCGAGTACGATGATGGCGGCCACGATCCCGACGGGGGATGCGAGTAGCTCGGCGTTCACGTCGGCCTGAATGACTCGATACGGGGTGACATCCTCCCCCTGGTAAACGGAGAGGGATCGAAGATCCCTCAGGCAGTCGGGCGTAGCCCGACGACGGCGGGGTTTCCCACAAGCGGAGGCTTGCTGAGTTGGGAGATTTACGGTTTCGCATCCCCGAGGGAATGCTGGCAGTGCCATGCTACCGGTACCCCTATCCACCGTCGAGAAGACGGGGATTCGGAGTTATCTTCTGCTTCCTGCACCCTCTTCATCTGATGGAAGGGGTGCCTTCCATGACGAAAGGGAGAATCCCGATATTGTCTCATTTGGATAGGGGCGGGTAGACCGCCTCGGTGAGCTTTCAGTACGCCGTAGAACCTTTTAAAGCCACGTGCGGGCGCTGTATCCCCGGCGAGGTTTTAGCGCCCTATCCCGCCAGATAACTCATTCGCGTGAACATCTCGCTGATCCCGGTGACTCACTCCGAAAGCGCGCGAGCCACGTACAGTGTCCCCGACTCGATCGTCACCCGTTCGACCGGCACCGCCGGCTGGTCGCCGCCAAGCGTCGTAAACAGGAAGTCGGCGTCGGCTTCCCGCGCCGCCTCGAGCGCCGGGCGGTGGAGTTCCGGCGGGAGGTTCCGCGCGTATACCGCGTCCGCGTCGGCGTAGACCGACGGGTCGGGATCGACGATATCGTCGCGGACGAATCGCACGTCTTCCGGCACGTCGCGGTCGTGGACGTCCGTCGCGGTGACGGAAACCCCGCGTTTCGCGAGCGCTCGAGCCAGTTCGGTCCGTCGGCCGATCCCGATTTCGACCGCTCGGTCGTACTCGGCGAGGTAATCGCTTATTGCCTCGAGATTCCGGCGAGAGTGGGCCACGGCGGGACGTTTATGCCGTCCGCGGGCATAGCCCTTGCTATGCTCGTCGATATCGTGCCGGTCGGCAACGTCCCCGCAGCGGTCAAGCGGGCCGCCTCTACCGCGTTGCGATCGGTCTACGACTGCGACGTGTCGATTAACGACTCGCAGTCGGTCCCCAACGGAGCCTACGACTCCGATCGAAACCAGTACTCAGCGGAGACGTTCATCCAGCTCGCCGAGCGGGTCGGCCGCGGGCAGAAAAACATCGCCATCACCCCCCACGACCTCTTCTATCGCCGCCGCAACTACGTCTTCGGGCTCGCCTACCTCGACGGCAGCGGCAGCGTCGTCTCGACCTACCGGCTCCAGACCTCGAGCGACGGCGGTTTCTCGAATCAGAGCGCCGCCGACATCTTCGAGGACCGCGTCCGCAAGGAGATCGTCCACGAGATCGGCCACACCTACGGCCTCGAGCACTGCGACAACAACCGCTGTGTCATGAACTTCTCGCCGACCGTGCGCGAAGTCGACATCAAAGAAGAGAACCTCTGTGGCAGCTGTCAACGACTGATTAGCTGAGTTTCGTTTTTCGTTTCCCGTTTCAACCCGATACCGAAGCAAAACACCGACCTCGACGGCCTCGAGTCGGAACTTACGGCGCGTAGTAGTACTCGCCGTCGCTTTTCTGCTGGCGATCAAGTTGCGACTCGGGCTTGTTGATCCGCGGCCGGGAGGTACGCTCGTCCCGGCGGAAGGTCACGTCCAAGTTCGCGAGGAACTCGTTCATGCCGTCGCGCATGGGCTGGGGCTGGCCGGCACGGCCCTGCACGGCGGGCTCACCGTCGAAGACCATCAGCCGGTCGGCCAAGAGGTCCATCATGTAGATGTCGTGGTCGATGACCAGTACGGTGGCGTCCTGCTGTTCGGCGTAGCGCCGGATCGCCTTCGTGGCCTGAACCCGCTGTTCGACGTCCAGATGTGCGGAGGGTTCATCGAGCAGGTAGAGATCCGCCGAATCCGAGAGACAGGCCGCGATGGCGACCCGCTGGCGCTCCCCGCCGGAGAGATCCGAGAGGTTCTGCTCCATGATCCGCTCGAGCTGGAGCGGCTGGGCGATTTCGGTGTTCCAGTACGAGGAGCCGAACTGGTCGGTGATCGAGGAAAGGAAGGCGTCGACCCGCATGTGCTGGTCGATGGTGACGTACTGCGGTTTGTAAGAAATATCGAGGTCGAGATCCGCGTCGCCCGCGTCAGGCGTGAGATTCCCAGTCAGCAGCTTCGCGAACGTCGACTTCCCGATTCCGTTGGGCCCGACGATCCCCAGGACCTCGTTCTCGCGGATCGTCCCGCCCTCGATCTCGAGGCTGAACTCGCCGTCGCCGTAGCTCTTGGTGAGATCGGGGTACTCCACGAGCGCGTCGGCCTTGCTCGCGGCCCGCGGGGCGTGTTCCTCGAACTCGATCGGGTTCGGTCGGATCCGCATGTTCTCGTTGTCGAGATACCCCGAGAGGTACTCGTTAATCCCGTTGCGGACCGATTTCGGTGAGGTGATAACACCGTAGGCACCCGGCTCACCGTAAGCGACGTGAAGCGTGTCCGCGAGCAGGTCGAGGATCGCGAGGTCGTGTTCGACGACGAGGACCGACTTGTCCTCCTCCTCGGCGAGTTCGCGGATCAACCGCGCCGCGGTCACGCGCTGGCCGATGTCCAGATACGGCGTGACCTCGTCGAGGAAGTAGAAATCCGTGTCTCGAGCCAGCGTCGCCGCGATGGCGACCCGCTGGAGCTCTCCGCCCGAGAGGTCGTCGATCGATTGGTCCATCACCGGGCCGATCGAGAGCCGCTCGACCAGGTGGTCTAACGCGCCGCGCTCGTCGGTCCGCTCGAGCAGTTGACGGGTGTTCCCGTCGAACTGGTTCGGAATCTGGTCGACGTACTGCGGTTTCTGTGCGATGGTGATGTCGCCGTCTCGCACGTCGGCGATGTAATCCTGGAGTTCGGTCCCGCGGTAGGCCTCGAGGACCTCATCCCAGCCTGGCGACTCCTCGTGGCGACCGAGGTTCGGCTCGAGTTCGCCCGCGAGGATACGCACGGCGGTCGTCTTCCCGATCCCGTTCGGGCCGAGAATCCCGGTGACCTGGCCCTCCTGTGGCGCGGGGAGCCCGTACAGCGAGAAGGCGTTCTCGCCGTAGCGGTGGACCGGCTCGTCCTGGAGTTCCTGGGGCAGGTTGATGATCTCGATGGCGTCGAAGGGACACTTCTCGACGCAGATCCCACAGCTCTCGCCCAAACAGATCTCCTCGGAGATGTGGATCTGTTCGGGCTGGCCCTCCGCGGCCTCCTCGCCGCGGAGGGTGATACACTCCTTGCCCGTTCGGTTTGGCGGGCAGTAGTTCTTGCACTCGTAGCCACACCGATCCGGCTGACATCGGTCTAAGTCTACGACGGCGATGCTGTCGTCGGCCATGTTAGCCCGAGGCCTCCGCAGTGAGCAGGATTCCCCACGTCACGAACCAGAGCGCGAAGGTCATGAACCCGATGAACAGGTAGTGTTTCGCCCCGAACTCGTCGTCACCGTAGATCCCCGAGACGTTGATGAGGACGTACTGGACGAAGATCGCGCCGAAGACGAAGGCGAGCGCCTGCGTGTTCTGGGCCGCCGCGTCGGACAGCCCGACCCACGTCGCAGACGCCAGCGCCGCACCGACGCCCAACAGCGCCGACAACGCCGTCACGCTGACCGAGCGAATGTGCTTTCGCCGGTCGCTGATCGATTCGGTCGACATGTACGGAACTGCGAGGGCGGCGCTAAAAAGGCGTTCGCATTGAACCCCGAGATCCGTTATGTAATATCGAAGAAGTCCCCGTCCTCGCGCCCCGTCGTATCCGAGTAGTCCACTCGATAGGACTCACCCGAGCTGCCGGTCACGTCGATGTTCTCTATGCTGATCGTGATTTCGCGTTCCGAGTTCCCCTGTCCCTCGTTGCCTTGGGAACTGTACGTGAGCTGTGACGAGTCGGGATCAAAGGTCAGGTCTCCACTGTGTCCCGTTTGGATGGTCACGTCTTCGGAAGTGACCGACGAGTAGTCCACACCGCCGCTGCGCTGTGGCTGAGAGACATTGACGGTCGCTTGGTCGTTGTTACCGAGCGATGAGATATCAAACGACACGTTTTGCGTCGTGCTGTCGGTCGTCACATCGCTCACCGTGAGCCCGGCCGACCCGCTGAACTTCCCCTTCCCACATTGGATATCGACGGTCGTGTTGAACCTCGGGCCAGCGATACTGATGCGTTCCCCCTCGACGCGATCGACTCGAAACGTGACCTCGTGCTCGCCCACGCTCCGATCGTCGGCGCATTCGACCGTGACACCGCTCGAGCCACCGGTTTCGATCGTGTCACCGGCGTCCGGCGACGCAACGGCCACGATCGTATCGTCGACACTGTTGTCACCGATCGACGCGACGCTCACGTCTCGCACCTCGAGCGTCTCGCTGACGTTGTTCGTGAGCGTTCCGACAGTCAGTGGATCGCTGTTCCCCCGCAACTCGGTTCCGGTCACATCCCCCTCGCTTTCGATTCCGAGGTATGCGTCCGGGTCCGCGGCTGTCTGAACGCCGATCCCACGGTCGGCCCCGAGAGAACTGAAGCCGGCCGACGGTCCGATCACTAACAGCGTGCCGATGATCGTGACTGCGACCCCGATGTGTTTGATCGATTGCAGACGCATTCGTGTTCCCCCTCGAATCCCCGGCCCCGGGAACCACCCCACGTCACTACCCGCAGCCGCGTATCAGCTCCTTCGAATGCTTCGATAAAAACACGCTCTCCCTTCCAAACCGTTCACGACGTTCACGATCGTTTAGTCTCGATCGCAACCGCTCGAATCGCCGTTCGGAGAATCAGTCGCACAGAACCGTTCCGGTTACACACAGCCGTTGCACGACTCGTACAGCCGGTCGCCGCCGTGTAGGTCTCACCGTTGAGAACGAGCACGACCAAATCAGTTTGACTCGACATCTCCCATCACAACTGCACCGTCGCTGATCGTCGTACTGCCGCCGGCATCGATATCCCCTTCGACGACCGCACCCCATTCGACCACCACGTCGCCGTCGGCGCTAATGTCGCCGCGGATCGTGCTGTCACCGCCGATGACGACATCGCCGCCGGCAGTGATGTCGTCGTCGACCTCGGCGTTCCAGCCAGTTTCGACGTTTCCGTCCGCGGTGATTTCGCCGCCGACCGTGCTCGAGCCACCCGTTGTCACGTCACCGCCGGCCGTTATGTCGCCGCCGACCTCGGAATTCCAGCCCGTAGTCACGGACCCGTCTGTATCGATATCACCGCCGACAGTACTCGAGGAGCCTGTCGACACGTCACCGCCGGCTGTCACGTCGCCGCCGACCTCGGAATCCCAGCCCGTGGTCACGGACCCATCTGCATCGATGTCGCCGCCGACCCGACTCGAGTCGCCTGTCGACACGTCACCGCCCGCGTCGACATCGCCGGTGATCTCGGAGTTCCATCCCGACGTGACATCTCCATCACCGCTGACGTCTCCGTTTCTGACTTCGCTGTCGCCGACGGTCGGTCCGCCGTTACCCGGTCCGCCGGGATCGCCACCCGGCGGTCCGCCTCCACCGGGATTACACTCGTAGGTGAGCTCGCTCTGTACGGTGGCACCCGTAACCGTCACCCCATCGGCGATCGCCTCTTCGACGGTCACCGTGACGGTCGTCGTCTCGGACCCTCTCGGACCGCCTTGGCTACTACACGCGACGAGAACCGACTCGGTAGCGCCCGCTCCGATAGTCTCCGGAACGGTCGCCTCGAGGTCGCCCCCGCCGCTCGAGAACGCGACATCGACCTCGAGAGAGGTGGTACCTGACTCGAGATTGTTCCTGATCGTGGCGATTTCGGCCTCGTCGTTCGGCCCGTCGATCGTACCGTCGCTCGGGACGACGCCGATATACGCGTCCTCGCCGGACGCCGTTTGCATGTCCACGCCGCGGTCGGCAGCCATGGACGTAAACCCGTAGACGGGACCGGCGAGTACCACCGCTCCGACGACGATGAATAGGGCTCCGAAGACGGTGACGATATTTCCGGACATGATATTTTGTTGGTGTAATTCAATTCACTGGTTTCCGGTTCCGGAAGATCTACTGCATCTATAGCACTTCCAGGGATAAAACGGTTCCTGAAAAGGAATATCACGATATTTATAATTATGTGGGATGATTGTTGCTAATTTCGAAGGGCAGTGTGTCTTGGATGGCGGAGAAGGTCCTTCACTCTTGAACGGGGGAGATCCGTTTTTCATTGCTCTCCATGACACCGTTTAGTTGAGAAACTTTTCGCTATTTCGAGTGAATTGAGTGCATGATGCCCCTGAACTGTCTGAGTCACTATCTATGTATTATAACTTGAATACGTGCGATAAAATAAATCATATCACATATTTCACTCCGTGTTAAGAAGGTGCTGGCTATATCGCCTACTTGCATTGAGGTGAAACCATCCAGTAACACGATGTTATAACCATTCGGCTACTCGTCTTCGCACTCAACGGGGACCGACCGATTTAGCTCAACAGTAAGATCTTCAGATTCGCCCATCACTGCGGTGATCACTAACTCACCTGTACCACCGCTTTGATAATAGCTGCCAAAAAATCCACCCCGCCATTCTGCATCACACTGAAGATTCGCTTCGACAGTAGTTCCGTCAGTAGTCCACTCTCCAAGCGATGGGCTGTCAGCGTTTCCACCACTATTCTCAAGTGTGATATCTTTGACTTCTACATCATAATAATCTCCAGTGTTTGGATTGAGGACAATTATCTCCTCGGAAGAATACTGGTAATGCCAATTGATACACCCATACCAACGCCGATCACTACATTGGCGGTTACCATTACTCAAAAAGATGGGATCAGACTCGGTACCGAATTTTTCTACAGCCAACAATGCATTTTCGTCAGTTGCCGTTTCAATACCCACGCCTCTGTCGGCAGCCGTCGCGTCGAACGCACCGCTCGAGGCGATGAGGACAACCACGCCGGTGGCAAGCAGTGCGAAGCCGAGGAGTGTAATTACACGCATCGTGGGGTAATATCGATTTCCGAAGTCGTGATAGGGTCGACGCTACGGTGGTCGCTCCATCTCGCCGAGTTGCATTTGTTTGGTCTGTACGACGTGTACGATCGCCGATACTGTAAATAGCACAAACACTAACGTCGACCAGCCGAGTGCCGAAACTGTCTCTGTCGGGACGACTTCAAGCCACAACCCACCCATTACGACCGATCCGACGGCGGCCAGTCCCAGATAGTAGACTCCCCACGGAATTGAATCACCGGGAACGATGTCGAGATATATGTTCAGTTCGGTTGCCTCGTCAGTGAGTTCGATCGTCCGCTCGTCGAATTCGATGATGTCTGCCCGCTCGAGCGTAGGGAGGTGAGTCTGCTGCAAAGAGGTATAGACTCGCTTGCGTTCGGCGGAGGTGATTTCCTCGATCTCCTTATCGAGTTCCCAGGCGGCGACGTGTTCGGCAAGATCACCGAGTGGAACGGGTTCGTTTTCGTGCTTGCAGTAGTGAATGGTATAGCGGCGTCGCTGATTGCTCAGCAGATCGAATATCTCCCCCTGCTCCAACTGTTCTCTTTTTCCAATCGCCATCGAAGACCCCGTGTTAGCTTGAAATTAAGAACACCTGATATATAACGCTTACCGCCGAGTTATGTGGGATGCTATCATAAATCATTTTCTCAGGCATTCTGTGGGCGGTTTTCGGTTGGCGTGCTCTTCTCGAGATCGGTCGATATCCGTCGATTGTCCGACACTTAGCTACCACTTGTACCTATATTGGTTCTGAATTTGCTGGTGTCGCAGATCACTCGAGTGGAACCGTTTTAGGGGCCCTTGTCATGCTTGAGGCCGAATCGTACTTGTTCAGCATCGCCTTGAACGTCCGTATGGCTGGTCTTTCCGTGGTTCCGGTCACTCAATACAAAGTGGATACCGTTCGTGGGAGCGAGTAGGAACTGCGTTCCGGCACCTTCCGCGCGGCGGTGCTGGGCGTAGAGCGGAAAACTATAATCATGAGAATGAATCGACGCAACGTGTTAGTTGGATTGGGTACGATTGTCGCCGGCGGCGGAGCTGCCCTAGGGACGGGCGCATTTAGCAGTGTGACTGCAGATCGAACGGTCACTGTCAATGTGGAGGGTGACTCTAGCGCTTTTCTGGGTCTTTCAGAAGCTACTGGTGCTGGTAATTACGTCAGTACCGATGGTGACGGCGCAATCCAGATTGATATTGGAGAGGACGGGACGGACGGTATCAATACAAACGCAAAGACAACGTTCGACGAACTCGTCGCCATCACTAATAACGGTACAAATAATGTTGATGGAATTTCATTTGAGCTAAGTGGAACGAACGATCCTTCTAACGCTATTACAGTTACACCAGATGGGTTCGGCAACGATGGCTCTGGAACCTTTCCGGATGACGGCGGCAGCGGAGATGCAACAATCTTAGAACCTAGCGAGAGCGTTACTTTCGGGCTTGAGATCGACATTCGTGATAGTGAAGCAGGTACGGAAGCTGATCTTGAAGGAGTAACTCTCACGATCACAGCTAGCACCCCTGACAACTAGAGTTCATAATAGGTTACGATAACACACCTGTATTATTGTCAGATACTAGTATAGGGTGTGACTTATCGGAGAAGAATGACCTCATCTAAGATTTACCTTGTTGCTGCAGCTGCTTGTTTTCTTCTTGCACTGGCAGTCCCGACGGTCGCGATTACGGTCGGTGAAGACACGTCGGCTGACGATGTCGTCCTCGAGTCAACCTCTCAGTACGCTTCGATCGAAAACAGCACTCTCCGACTCGATTTCGAGGCACTCAATGCACGCGCAATCACGCACGTTGATGATGTCTTGACGATCACAGTCAACGACGACACTGTCGAGGCCGTGTGGATCAGCAACGGTGTCGACGGTCTTGAGTTCTACGCGAACGGGGATCGAACGGCCGAAATAACCGAGTCAAATCCACTCGACCTGTCCACCGATGAAACCGTTCATATTGGCGTCGAAGTCGATACCCACGACCGACTGGATCGGACCGGAAACTTCACCGTGGCAGTGCAGTACGAAGAAGAGACCGAAGACGACACAACTGAGTCCAGTGGGTCGACTGCTTCGCCGCCGATCGAGGCTTCAAACTTGACCGTCTCCCCAACCACACTCGAGACCGGCGCAACGACAACAGTGAACGCGACGTACCGAAACCTCGGCGAGACCGAGACGATAACGCCGCGGCTGACCGTCGACGGGACCGTCGTCGACCAGCAGTCGATCACCCTCGAGCCGGGAGAGACGGAGACGGTCAGTTTCGAGCGGCGGATGGACTGGCCCGGAACGTATGATGTCGGTATCGCGGGCGTCGGCACCGAATCGGTGACCGTCGAGGGGCCGCCGATCGACGTCGTCGAGGCGACGATCGACGACGCGGAACTCACGGCTGGCGAGACCACTGCCATCCGAGCGACGGTCAGGAACCCGACTGATACGGCGGTCGATCGCACGCTCGAGGTCGCGATCGACGGCATCGTCGTCGATAGCCGCGCCGTCACGATTCCGGCGAACGACGAGCGGACGATCGTCTTCGAGCGGCGGTTCGACGAGACGGGGACGTACGAGATCGAGGTCAGCGGCGTCGATGCGGGGACGGTGACCGTCGACGAGCGGCCGACGCTCTCGGTTCGGAACCGCGAACTCTCGGCGGCGACGACGGCGGCGATCGCGCCGCCGGCGACGGCGGGGCTGTTGTTCCTCGCGATGGCTGCGAACCGGCGGTGGGCGTTCGTTCGGTAGTCCTCGAGGCCAATTTTCGCCGGTCGTCTACCCCCGCCGTCGCTCTCGCGAGATTTATACCGGTGTAGAGACGTAATACAGTCGAACAGTCACTACACTATGACCGTCCTCCCCACTGTTCGATGACTGGCGGGCTCGCAAAGCGAGGAGCCGGGATCGCGATCGCACTGGTCGTCATCCTCCTGCTGGTCGGCCAGCTCCTCGGGCAGCCGATCCTGCTCGGCTACGTCGCGACCGGCAGCATGGAGCCGACGATGGACGCCGGGGACGGGTTCGTCGCGATTCCCAGCATTGCCGCGGGCGATGTCGAGGAGGGCGACGTGGTCGTCTTTCAGGCACGAGAACTCCACGACGGCGGGCTGACGACCCACCGCGTCGTCGGCGAGAACGAAGAAGGGTACGTCACGAAAGGCGACGCGAACCCGTTTACCGATCAGGACGGGGGTGAACCCCACGTCACCGACGGCCAGATCGTCGCTGAGGTCCTGCAGGTAAACGGCAACGTCGTGACCGTTCCGTACCTCGGGAGCGCGATCATGGGTGTCCAAGGGCTCGTAGAACGGGCCTACGGCACGATCGCGCCGATACTCGGGCTGACGACGTCCGCGTCCTCGGACGGCCTCGGCTCCATGCTCGTCGCGGTCGGCGTCGCCATGCTCGGTTTCGGCACGCTGCTCGAGCGGCTCGGGCCCGGAAAACGGGAGACACGTCGGTCGCGATCGCGCGAGAACGTGATCGCGTTCTGGGCCGCGCTCGGGCTCGTGTTACTCGTCTTCGTCACGTTCGCGACCGCAGCGATGGTCGTCCCGTCGGGGACCACCGAGTACGAACTCATCAGTACCGACGATCCTGACGACGATCCCCAGATCATCGCGCCCGGCGCGACGACGGAGCTCTCTCGCACCGTCGACAACGCGGGCTACCTCCCGGTGGTGGTCGTCCACGAGGCGGAGAGCGGGGGGATCAGCGCCGATCCCTCGCGCCAGACGATCGGGATCCGCGACAGCGGGGAGACGACGGTGACGCTGTCGGCTCCCGAAGAGCAGGGCGAGTACACGCGCCATCTCGGCGAGTACCGGTATCTCGCCGTGTTGCCGCCGTCCGTGTTGGGCTGGCTGCATTCGTTGCACCCGCTTGCGGCCATCGCAGCAGTAAACGGCGTCATCGTCGGCGTCGCCGTCGCCATCGTGCTCGTGCTCTTCGGCAGCGGCGACATCCGATATCGGTCGAGCGGTGGGAACGCCACGCTCTCGACCCGCCTCGAGCGGAAACTCCGAAAGTGGCTTCGGGATCGAGAATAGCCGCTCGAGCCACTATGCTTATAGGAGTCTATTTCTTTCACTTACACATGTATTGTCCCGATGCCCGACCAGTTCGGAAACGAACGGTTCGGCCAGCGGGCACGGTCGGAAGGAGCGGCCGGGTCTCGGAGGACGACGGATGATCGACAATCCGCGCCTCGAGCTCTTGCTCGTCAAACAGGGGCGGGCGATCGCCATCGCGTTGATCGTTATCGGCGTCCTCGCGATCGGCGCGACCGGGTGGGCCGTCGCGAATCCGGAGACGACGACCTCGCCGCAGTTCGACGAGGAGCGTGTCGGGACCGGGGCAGAGACGAGCGCGTACGTCACTCAGAACGGCACGCTCTGGACCGAAGGCGACCGGCTCACCAACAGTTCGGTCTACGTGTTGAACGCCTCCCCCGAGCTCACCGTCGAACCGGAGACGACGCTGCGAAACGAAACCGGCGGCGTCCCGATCGAGGATGGGGACGTGACCCACGAACTGCGGCTTCGGTTCGAGGCGGTCCGCGACGGCGAGACCTTCTGGAACGAGTCCCGACAAGTGCTCCGCGACTCGCCGTCGGTCGAAGACGGGGTCGCGACCTCGGAGACGACGATCGATATGGCGGCCTATCAGCAGCGACAGCGCCAACTCGAGCGCGAAATCGGCGGTATCGGCTCGGTCGAACTCACGATGGAACTCCGCGTCGAGTACGACACGGGGAATCATCGGGGCACGTTCACGACCGCGACGCCGGTCGTGATCACGGACGACGCCTATTGGCTGGGCGGGTCGCTGTCTGACTCGGCCTCGCATAGCCACCGGAGCGGCACGGTACGGACGACTGAATCCCGAAGCCCGGCGCTCATCGGCGGGCTCTCGGTGCTCGGGACGCTCTCGCTTGCCGGCGGGGTGCTCGTCGCCCGCCGGTCGCCGACGGATCTCGAGGCCGCCCGCCGCGCGGTCCACGAACAGCGGTACGCCGAGTGGATCTCGCGGGGATCGATCCCGATGTGGATCGGCGACTACCACGTCTCGCTCGATACGCTCGAGGACGTCGTCGACGTCGCGATCGATACCAACGAGCGCGTCGTCCACGACAAGCAACGGGGGCTGTTCGCGGTCGTCAACGACGGCGTCGTCTACTACTACAGCGACCGCGGGCTCTGGGAGGAGACCGCGTGGCCGGAGATGGACTTAGAGCAACAGCCGGCCGTCATCGACGGCGATCGGGAGATGTCGGTCGAGGAAATCGCCGAGCTCGACCCAGCAGACGAGTTCGCGTCCCCCGACGATCCGGACGGGTTCGAAGACGACGAGGACGTCTGGAACCAACTGTAACGCCATCAGTGGGCTGCGGGCGGCGCGACTCGAGGCGGTTTTTGTGGGGTAACTCCGGAGGATTGCTGTCGACCAGCGATCGGAACTATTTCGTCGCCGCTGGTCGGGTCGCAGGTTCCTGTCCGTACTACGACCTGACTCTCGGCCGCCGACAGTACCCGATCGCCGATCATGCAGATATAATAGTGATAAACAAAAATCGTGAGGTATGCAACGGCCACTCGTTGTCACCGATTTCCTCGAGCAGGCACGCGCCTACTACGAGGACGAGGAAGCGATCGTGGGGACCGACGGCGACCGATACACCTACGCCGAGTTCGGCGAGCGGGTCGACCGGTTCGCGGCGGCGCTCCAGGATTGGGGCATCGAGAAGGGCGATCGCGTCGCCGTCCTCGATCCGAACACCCACTATCACCTCGAGGCGGCCTTCGGCGCGATGCAACTCGGCGCGGTGCACACGCCGCTGAACTACCGGCTCGAGCCGGCCGACTACGAGTACATCCTCTCGGACGCGGGTGTCGACGCGATCTTCGCGGATTACGACTTCGCCGACAAGATAGAGGAAATCCGCGACGAGGTGCCGACCGAGACGTTCGTGACGAACGACGCGGACGCAGTGGAAGGTAATTGGGAGGAGTTCGATGCGGTCCTCGAGGAGGCGGGCACCGAGTTCGACCAGCCGGAGATGGCCGAAGACGAGATCATTACGATCAACTACACCTCGGGGACGACGGGCGATCCGAAGGGCGTCTGTCGAACCCACCGGACCGAGACGCTTCACGCCTACCTGATGTCGATCTACCACGAGATCACCGACGACGACACCTACCTGTGGACGCTGCCGATGTTCCACGTCAACGGCTGGGGCCACATCTACGCGGTGACTGGCATGGGTGCCACTCACGTCTGTACGCGCGGGGTCAACCCTGACCAGGTCGTCTCGTCGATCCGCGAGGAAGACGTCTCCTTCCTCTGTGCCGCCCCGGCAGTGCTCAACCAGCTGATCGACTACTACGAGAGCGAGGGCGCTGCGCCGAAAGGGCAGCGAGACGGAGGCGGTGAAACCGCCGAAGCAGGCGAGCCAGCGATGACGGGCGACAAGCAGGTCCGGGTCACGACCGCAGGCAGCGCGCCGCCGGAGGCGACCATCCGTGCCGTCGAGGATCGCTTCGGCTGGTATCTGAAACACCTCTACGGCGCGACCGAGACGGGGCCGCTGATTACCATCTCCGACGCGAAGCGGCTCATGACCGACGACAACCGCTTCGAGATCAAGAAACGACAGGGGATGGGCGTGCTGGGAACCGACGTTCGCGTCGTCGACGAGGACGGCGAGAACGTCCCCCGCGACGATCAGACCCTCGGCGAGATCGTCGTCCGCGGCAACCAGATCATGGACCGCTACTGGAACAAGCCCGAGGAAACCGAGGCGGCCTTCAACGACCGTGTCGAGGGCTACTACCATACCGGAGACCTCGCGACTGTCGACGAAAACGGCATGATCGCCATTCGGGACCGGAAGAAAGACATCATCATCTCCGGGGGCGAGAACATCTCGAGCATCGAACTCGAGGACACGTTGTTCGACCACGACGCGGTCGCGGACGCGGCGGTGATTCCCGCGCCGAGCGACGAGTGGGGGGAGACGCCGAAGGCGTTCGTCGTGCCGTCGAACGGCGATCCGACCGATCCGCCGGTGTCGGCGGCGGAATTGACCGAATTCACCCGCGAGAACCTCGCGAGTTACAAGGTCGTCCGCCGAATCGAGTACGTCAAAGAACTACCCAAGACTGCGACCGGTAAGACCCAGAAGTACGAGTTGCGCCAGCGCGAGTGGGCCGACGAAGATCGGATGATCGGCGAGGGATGATCACCCCGTCGTCGTCAGACATACTGACAGTGACAGCTATCTGAGTATACTCTGACTGGAGGGGTCGCTCGAGGTGAGTACCGTCGTTTTTGACCGGTTTCGACGGATCGTGGGTGGCACTCGGATTCGGCTTTTCGTCGGCTCAGCACTCACTTTACCGGCAAAACCGTCACGGAATCTAGTACGATTTCGTCTCCGGTAAGGCTCAACTTTTATACTGCTGGGGCCTTTCGATTCGTAGTATGGCAGAGACCGACGGGGAGGCGATCGAAGACTTGCCACCGAGCGCGAAACTCGTCTTCAAGGTTCTCGAGTATGACGGGCCACTAACGCAAAAACAGATCGTCGAGGAATCGATGCTCTCGGCCCGAACGGTACGATACGCGCTCGAGCGCCTCGAAGAGATCGGGATCGTCGACGAGGATATCTATTTCGCCGACGCCCGACAGAGTCTCTACCGGCTCGAGGAACCGGTCGCGGCCGACGGGAACGGCGTCGAGGAGTCCCCGAAGAAAGACGCGTGCTGCGCTGAATAACGGCGAGAACGGCAGGATTATTTTCCAGCGGTGATCGGGTTTCGATATGGACAAACAGCGGTTACCGCGGTGGGGCTGGCTACTTGTCGGCCTGTTTCTGGCGGCGTTGATCGCGAACCTGCTCAACTGGCTCGTCGTGCTCCCGAGCGGGCTCCCCGAGGCCTACCGATCGATTACGGTTATCGCGACCATGTCTCCGGTGTTGATCTACGTCGGCGTCTGGTACGACGCGGACAAACAGCATTATTGGACGCACTCTAGGGTCCGAATCGTCGGCGATGTTCTGTTCGTCGTAGCGGGGGCGACGCTTGGCTCGGCCATCGCGCTCGTCGCGATCGTCGGCTTTGGTCTCCCCGGCTTTCTGCAGGACGTCCTCGCGATGGCCGGCGGCTTCCTCCTAGCGTGGGGGCTGTTCTGGTGGCGCAATCCGGATCTCTACAGCGTCGACGCCGAGCGCTGAGTCCGCCGAATCTGTGCCGCGAGCGGTTCCGATCCTGATCGACGCGACTGCGACCCCTTCGGTTATTCCGTGCCGTCGCCGACTCGTTCGTCGTCGCGGCCGGCGATTCCCGGCGTCGGCGGCGTCGTCCGTTTGTGTGCGGTATTAGCATAGCGAGCCGCGATGTCTGCGGCCGTCTCGCGGTCGATCCGCAGTTCGCCGATGGCGTCCTCGAGCGGTAATCCCTCTTCGACGAGCCGATAGAGCAGCGGATCGATGACGTCGTACCGCGCGCCGAGTTCGTCGGCGTCGGTCTGCGTGGCCCAAAAGCCCGCTGTCGGTTCCTTGCTAACGATCCGGCGGGGGAGCCCGACGTGTTTCGCGAGCGCTCGGACCTCCGTCTTGTAGCAGTCGCCGATCGGATAGGCGTCGGCCGCGCCGTCGCCGTACTTGGTGAAGTAACCGAGGAGTCGCTCCGAGCGGTTCGCGGTGCCGAGGACGAGCCGCGACTGGCGATTCGCCGCGTAGTAGGCGACGATCATCCGGAGCCGCGCGGTGACGTTCCCGGTTTCGTGGGTTCGCACGTCCGGCGTCCCATCTTCGGCGTCCGATTCGAGGGCGCTTGCGACCGTCCCGTCGAAGGCCTCGAGCAACGGCCGCAACTGAATCTGCTCGAACTCGATGCCCATTCCCTCGGCGATCGTGCGGGCGTCGCTCACGTGGGCTCCGTCGGTTTTGCTACTTGGCAGCCCCAACCCGAGAACGCGGTCGTTCCCGACGGCGTCGACCGCCAGCGCCGCCGTCAGCGTCGAGTCGATCCCGCCGCTCATCGCCACGACGACGCCGTCAGCTCCGGCGTCGGCGACCCGCGTCTGGATATCGGCGACGATCCGTTCGCGAAGCGCCTCGAGCGACTGGGTGTCCGTGAGAAACGGTCCGTTCGTGCGTGCGATACCCGAGTAGACGAACGTCTTCCTATCTACGCTCATACGTTGGAATCACTCTGTTGTGCTCTATTCATCCAAACGATTGTCTTGTATATGAAGGTACTGCTTGTCCACGTTGCAATTTTGGTAGTAGTTCACACGCATGCGGTCGAACGCCGCTGATATTTCCGACAGATCGTCCATCGACCTCGCTCGAAACCCGTCCGTTTTTGTACGGGTGTACTAGTCCGTTGCATTCGTCCGCTCCGCGTCCGGACCGATTATCGATCGCATTTCCTCGTGCGCGCTGTGGCCCGCTCGAGGGCTGACGTGATCGGGGCCGTGCGAGACTCGAGTTTTACGCGTACCGGCTTTGCTGGCCGACTCGCTCGTACAACAATCTCCACCAAAAAGTCGATCTCACTGCGTTCGGTCGCGGTTCGCCTGCTTACGACGGCACGATCGTTACCGGATCCTTGCCGGTGGACCTTTTTCCACTCGGGTCGGCGAAGCCGACCGCTCGTGCAAAAATCTCCACCAAAAAGCCGTTTCACTGCGTTCGGTCGCGGTTCACCTGCTTACGACGGCACGATCGTTACCGGATCCTTCCGGTCGATCGCTCGCTCGAGTTCCTCGGCGATCGCGCTCCCGCGTGACACTTGAATTTCGCCCCCGCGGCTCACCGTCGCGGTGAAGAGGTACTCGCCGGCGGCCTGCACCTCGACCGTCTCGCCGTGGTTGCCGTCGACGGGGATGACGATGTGTCTCGAGGTGATTTCGGGCTGGACCATCTGGCCGGGCTGTGAACCGCCGCTGCTCCCGCCGCCGTTGGCGCTAGCACCACCGGAGCCGCCGCCCGCGCCGTAGTTGGGGTTCTCGTCGTGGGTCCGGACGTCGATGTCGATCCCCAGCCGGTTCTCGACGTCGGTGATGCGACCGCCGCCCTTGCCGATGACCGTCGAGATGTCGTCTTCCTCGACGTAGACGACGGCCTTATCCTGGCTCTTGAGTTCGACGTCGACGTAGCCCCGCGCAATCGAGCGGATCTCCCGTTCGATTTCCTGTTTGGCGATGCGGTCGACGCCGGACTCGGTGCCGGGGCCACCGTCCTCGTCGTTCAGCGGGACGGTGACGACCTGTCGGTTGAAGGTGTAGATCTCGTACTCGGGCTCGCCAGTCTGGAAGTTCGTGACCTGAATGACCGGACGAGCGAGATCCTCCTCGGTGAGGCCCGCGGGGACCTTGACCTCCGTCTTTACGTCGTAGACGGTGTTGACTTCCCCGGCTTCGATGTAGACGACCGTGTCGACGACCTGAGGAATCATCCCGAGTTCGACCCGCCCGACGAGCCGTTGGAGCGCGTCGATCGGCCGCGTCGCGTGGACGACGCCGATCATGCCCACACCCGCGAGGCGCATGTCCGCGAAGACCTCGAAGTCGTCGGTCTTGCGGACCTCGTCGTAGATGGTGTAGTCCGGCCGGACCATCAGCAGGGCGTCGGCGGTCTTTGCCATCTCGCCGCCCAGTTCCGTGTACTGGGTGATGTCGGGGCCGACCTGCAGGTCCCGCGGCTTCTCCATCGTCTTGACTGAGTAGTCGTGATCCGCGATGTAGCGGGCGACCGCTTGTGCGAACGTCGACTTCCCGGCTCCCGGCGCACCCGAGATGAGGACGCCGCGCTGGCGCTCGAGCAGGCGATCTTTCAGCTCGTCGGCGTGCTCGTAGTCTTCGATGTCGGTCTGGGCGATCGGTCGGACGGCCGTGATCTCGATACCGTCGGCAAAGGGCGGGCGGCCGATCGCGATCCGGTAGTCCCGGAACTGGACGATGTTCATGCCGGGCTCGGAGAGTTCGAGGAAGCCCTCGGGGGACTCCTTGGCAGCGTCGACGACCTCGCGAGCGTACTCGTCCATCGTCGCCTCGTCGAGCGGTTCGTCGGCGATCTGCTGGTAGCGCATCTCACCGAGTTCGCCCCGCTTTGCCATCGGTACGGCGTCGGTCTTGAGGTGGACGCTCATCGTCTCGTCGTCGAAGAACTCCTCGACCGCGAGCGTCCCGATCTCACGGACCTCGGGGGAGACGTGCTCGACATCGAGCCCTTTGGCCTGTGCGACCTCGGCCTGGACGACATCGCTGGTGACGAAGGTCGCGTCGAGCTCCTCCGCGAGGTCGCGGATCAGCGCGTCGATCTCGCCTTCGGAGGCGTGGCCGCGCTCGATGGCATTGGGTCGCTCGCCGACGTACCGGAGTTCGATGACTCCATCATCGGCGAGGTCGGCCAGCCGCTGGAGTTCTTCTAACCCGTCCCAGCCGCTGTCGATCCCGTCGTTGGCCTGCGCCTCGAGTTCCGCGACGACGGCTTCGGGCACGCAGATCGTCGCTCCCTCGAACTGCCCGTCTTCGATAGTCGCCGAGACGCGGCCGTCGATGACCACGCTCGTATCCGGCACGACGTTCATACGTAAACTGGTTCACGTACGCCTATAAGGGTGTTCACAGCAAATCCACGGGATTCGGTTGCAGTCCGCACGCGCCATCTACTGTATGAGTCCCGTGTTCCTATTCAGTGGGAATATTCACGGAAACTTAACGGATCGACCGAACACGTTTCCCGCATGCAACCGCAGGAGACGTTCGGGCGTGGGGGACTCAACGGCTTTCTCGACGTCGACGACCTCGTCGATCGCATCGGGCTCGACGAGGACGAAATCGCGTGGCGAAAGGAGTTCATCGGATTCGACGAGGACGACGAACAGCGGCTGTCGGACCTCGAGCCGATGGTCCAGGATAACGCCGAGGCGATCGCCGACGACTTCTACGAGAACGTGTTGCACTACGAGCAGACGCGAGCGATCGTCGACCGGTCGCCGAAAGACGTCGACGCCCTCAAGCAGACCCAACAAGCATATCTCGTCTCATTGGCCTCCGGGGAGTACGACCGGGAATTCTTCAAGAACCGGGCGCGGATCGGAAAACTCCACGAGCTACTGGACATGCCCCTGAAACAGTACGTGGGCCAGTACGGCGTCTACTACGACCTGATTCTGTCCCGACTGAACGAACGGGTCCAGCAACAGGTCATCGACGCCGTCGAGGAGTGGGCCGCCGAACGCGAGGCCGAGGCCGACGACGGCGGTCTCGGTCGCGTCGTCGGCGCGCTGGGACTCGGCGGCGGCACCGAAGAAGCCGCCGACGGCCTCGAGGACTCGTTCGAGGCCGCGGTCAGAGAGGCCATCGACGACGGCATGATGGACGTCCTCTCACTGCTGCGGATCATCAACCTCGATATGCAGGTCGCGACCGACACGTACGTCGACTCCTACGCGCAGCGACTCGAGGAGTCGATCGAACGCCGCAAACGACTCGCCCAAGAGGTCGAAAACGATGTGCAGGGGCCGATCGCCGAACTCCACGAGTCGAGCGAGGTCGTCGCGAAGCGCGCGGAGGCGATCAGCGAGCACACCGAGTCACAGGCGACCGGCATCGCGCGGGCCGCGGGCGAACTCAACGACGTGAGCGCCGCCGTCGAGGAGGTCGCGAGCGTCGCCGACGAGGTCAGCGAGGAAAGCGACCGAACCGAACGACTCGCCGCCGAGGGCGTCGACGCGGCCGACGACGCGTTAGACGAACTCGAGGCGATCGAGAACGCGACGGATCGCGTCGCCGACGCGGCCGACGCGCTGGCCGAACGGACGGACGAGATCGACGAAATCGTCGACCGCCTCGACGATCTCGCGGAGCGGACGACGGTGCTCGCGGCCAATGCGAAGATCGAGTCGACCAGATCGGACGCCGACGGCGGCGAAACCATGGGCGTCATCGCGAGCGAGGTCCGCTCGTTCGCCGAGCAGACGAAATCGGATCTGGCCGAGATCGAGGCCGCCGTCGAAGCCGTCCGCGAGGACGCCGCGGCCACCGTCGAAACGACCGAGGAGACGGTCGCTCGCGTCGACGCCGGCACGAACCGGGTCCGGGAGACCGTCGACTCGCTCGAGGCGATCCACGAGTCGGCCCGCGAGACCGCTTCGGGGATGGAGGACATGGCGGCGGCGGCCGACCAGCAGGCCCGCGGCGTCGAGGTGACGGCACAGACGCTCGACGACCTCTCGGAGTCGGCCGACACGGTCGCGAGCGCGGCGGAGTCGGCCGCGGCGGCCAGCCAACAGCAGACGGCCAGCCTCCGCGAGGTCCGGGAGTCGGTCGCGCGTTTGACCGAGGACGGCACCGGCGACACCGCCCCGGTCTACGAACGGCTCGGCTGATCGCGACGGACCTACCGGTCGCGGGTTTCGCTGCACTGAACACTATCGCCGTCGATACCCCGTCTATGCCTTCGACGCTCGTCGAGTTGACGCGCGATCTCGTTTCGATCCCGAGCCACGACGACGAGACCGCCGCCGGCGATTTCCTCGAGTCGTGGCTGCGCCGCGAGACCGACGCCGACGCGACCCGAGACGACGCCGGTAACGTGATCGCGCGAAAGGGAACGGGAGCCGAGACGCTCGCGCTCGTGGGACATCACGATGTGGTCGAACCGGCCCCGTCGCAAGTGGCGGACGGAAGCGACGCCACCGACGTAACCGAGTACGTCGTCGACGAGCGGGACGGCCGCCTCTACGGCCGCGGCACGGCGGACATGAAGGGGGCGCTCGCGGCCGCCTTGCTCGCCTTTCGCGAGGCCGAGCCGGCCGGCGAACTCGTCGTCGCGAGTTTCGTCGGCGAAGAGGTCGGCGGTGTCGGCGCGCAGTACGCGATCGAGCAGGGATTCGCCCCCGACTACGCCGTCGTCGGCGAGGGATCGACGAACTACTCGGGACCGGACGTCACCGACGTCGCCGTCGCCCACAAGGGCCGCCGGGGGAGCACGATCACCGCCCGCGGCACCGCCGCCCACGCCAGCGAGGCCGACGCCGGCGAGAACGCTATCTACCGCGCCACCGCGGCCGTCGACCGCGTTCGCGACCTCGAGCCCCCGTCGGTCGACGCGGCCGGCGAACCCCTCGAGGGACGGCTCACCGTCACGGAAATCGAAGGCGGATCGGCGATGAACGTCGTGCCCGCCCGCTGTGCGTTCACCGTCGACGAGCGGACGGTGCCGGGCGAGCGCGCCGCTCTCGAGTCGGTCGCGGACCTCGAGGGAGTCGAGTGGACGGTCGATCAAGACTTGCCGCCGATGCGGTGTGACGACGACGCGTTCGCCGACGCGGTACTCGAGGCCGCGACCGCCGCCCAGACCGCCGATCCCGAACTCGTGACGAAACCCCACGCGACCGACGCGGGCTGGCTCTCGCGGGCCGGCACGGAGTGCGTGATCTTCGGGCCGTCCGAACCCGGCGAGGCCCACACCGACGACGAGAGCGTCTCGATCGCGGTGCTCGAGCGCTGTCTCGAGACCTACCAGCAGGTCGCACAGGAGTGGCCCACGGAGCGGTAGTGCCGTCGCGATCGGCCCGGGTCGCGGGTCGACGACCGATCAGATTCCCGGGACGCCGACCGCCTCGAAGCCGGTGATGCCCAGCGCGGCGAGGACGTAGAGCGCGATCAGGACGGTGACCCAGGCGACGAGTCCGATCATCGCCGCGGCGGTCCAGTCGCCGGGATACCGCCAGTTGATGACCCCGATGTACGCGATCAGTGCGAGCAACGGCCCGACGAGCGGGATCCAGCCGACGACGAAGCCGACGATGGCCCAGACGATCGCCCCGATTAACGCGGTGACGATGGCGTGGTCGTAGTCTCCTCTCCCGACGATGACTCGAGCGCCGGCGTAGATGCCGAGCGCGCCGATCAACAGGCTGACAACGAAAACGACGGCTGATGCGAGTGGTGCAGCGAGTGCCATAGGGACTCGGCATACGTCAGATCGGCGGAACAGTCCGGTGCTTGCAAGTTCTGTCTGCCTCTCACCGTCTCGCGAGCGCCGCTGGAGGGTCGCGTTCCCCGCCGTCACAACGGCGTATTGACCGTCACGTCTGCCGACAGCTGTCGGTACTCGCGTGGTTACCGTCGGCGATCGTCGGCGCTCGAGTCGCCCGGAACCCCGACGTTGATACCGCTTCCGAGCGAACGGTACGCCCATGGCGACCGATCAGGCCCACGACGGTGCGAGCGAGGCCGACACCTACGAGCAGTTCGAACAGCGAGTACGCCGCATCTCGAACATCGGGAACGCCGCCGGCATCCTGCAGTGGGATCAGGAGGTCGTGATGCCCGACGACGGCACCCCAGCCCGCGCACAGCAGCTCTCGGCGCTATCCTCGATCAGCCACGAGCTGCTGACCGCCGACGAGACCGGCGACTTGCTCGAGGAACTGGAAGGAGACACGAGCGGCGAACCCGCGAGCGGTGACCTCGAGGGCGAGCAGGCCGCGGTCGTCCGCGAGATCCGCCGGAAATACGACCGCGAGACGAGCGTTCCGCAGGACCTCGTCGAGGAGATTTCGGCGACGGCCTCGAACGCCCACCCGAAGTGGAAGCGGGCCCGTGAGGAGGACGACTTCGAGCAGTTCGCGCCGACCCTCGAGAAACTGGTCGAATTGAAGCGCGAGTACGCCGAGCACATCGACCCCGACGCCGACCCCTACGCCGTGCTCTTTGCGGACTACGAGCCCTACATCGACCTCGAGACGGCCGAGCGGGTCCTCGAGCGTCTGCGGGAGAACCTCGTGCCGCTGATCGACGCCGTTCAGGAGAGCGATGCCAATCTCACGGCGGACGCCTTCGCCGGGGAGTTCGACGACGACGATCAGGAGGCGCTCGCACGAGACGTGCTCGATTTGCTCGGCTACGACTGGAACCGCGGCCGACTCGACACGGCCCCGCATCCGTTCTCGTCAGGCACACAGTTCGACGCCCGGGTGACGACCCGCTTCGAGGAGGACGACCTCCTGGGCTCGATCACGTCGACCATCCACGAGTTCGGCCACGCGAACTACACGCAGGGCCTGCCCGACGAGGGCTACGGCACGCCGCTGGGCGAGGCGCGGGACCTCTCGGTCCACGAGTCCCAGTCCCGCCTCTGGGAGAACCACGTCGGCCGCTCCCGCCCCTTCTGGGAGCACTTCCTGCCGATCGCCCGCGAGCGCTTCCCCTCCCTCGAGGACGTCACCCCCGAGGAAGCCTACGAGGCCGCGAATCAGGTCCACGACGACAACCTCATTCGGGTCGAGGCGGACGAACTCACCTACCACCTCCACATCGTGATCCGCTTCGAGATCGAGCGCGACCTGATCCGGGGCGACCTCGAGGTCGCGGAGGTCCCCGAGGTCTGGAACGACAAGTACGAGGAGTACCTCGGCGTGCGGCCGGAGACTGACGCGGAGGGTTGTCTGCAGGACATCCACTGGTCCCACGGCGACTTCGGCTACTTCTCGACGTACTCGCTCGGTTCCGTGCTCGCGGCGCAGTTGTACGCTGCCGCGGAGGACGATATCGCAGCGCGAGCCGACGGCGACCGCGAGGACGACCGCAGCCCCTTCGACGACGACATTCGCGAGGGCGAGTTCGACGCCCTCAACGGCTGGCTCCGCGAGAACATCCACCAGCACGGGAAACGCTACGTCACCCCCGACCTGATCGAGCGGGCCACCGGCGAAGGGCTGACCGCCGACTACTTCCTCGAGTACGTCGAGTCCAAATACGGCGAGCTGTACGACCTCGAGGACTACTGAGCACCGCCCGTTCGACTGTCTCTCGTCCGCAACCGCCGGCGAAACCGTGCCGCGACCCACGTTTTTAGGGTCGATGCCGACCTAGTCGCCGATATGTCCGACTCACTTGAGCAGGGAACGGCGATCGTCACGGGTGCGAGTTCCGGCATCGGCGCGGCGACCTGTCGCGAACTCGCGGCCGAGGGCGCGAACGTCGTTCTCGCGGCACGCAGCGAGGATCAACTGCGGGAACTCGCTGACGACCTCGAGGCGACCCACGACATCGAGACGCTGGTCGTCCCGACGAACGTCCGTGAGGAAGCCGATGTCGACGCGCTGATCGAGACAACCGTCGAGACCTTCGGCGGGATCGACGTGCTGGTGAACAACGCGGGGCTGGCCCGCGGTGGCGAGGTCGAGTCGATGACGACCGAAGAGTACGAGACGATGCAGGAGACCAACGTCGACGGGGTCTTCTACGCCTCGAGAGCCGCGATTCCCCACGTCCGCGATCGCGACGGCCACCTGATTTTCGTCGGCAGTTTCGCCGGCCGACATCCGCGACCGGCAAACCCGGTCTACGCGGCCACGAAGTGGTGGGTTCGGGGCTTCGCCAAGAGCCTCGCGGCCCAGATCGGCGACGCCGACGTCGGAGTCACGATCATCAACCCCGCCGAGGTGCGCTCCCAGTTCGGGGGTGCCGACGGCGAGCCGTTCGCCGAACGATACGACGAAGACGAGGCGAGCGACCCCGCGGAAATCGCCGCCGCGATCCGCTTTGCTGCGAGCCAGGATCACTCGAGTGTGAGCGAACTCGATATCAATCCCCGGGAGAAGTTCGCCGAGACCTTCCACTGAGCGGGGTAGACCGGTCGACGGGCACCGCACAGCTTAAAAGGAGGTTGGGACTGCCGGGGCTGGACTCACCCGTCCCCGGCCCCCTCCCTCGAGTATGCGAGTCTCCATTCCCGGTGCTCCGGGCGTGTACTTCGACACTGACGCGGAATCGACGGCGATCAACGTCGCCCTGACCGCCGCCGGGCGGCGGGCACCGAAACCGCAGGGCTACGCCATTCAGGCCCTGCCCTACCTCTGGTCGTTCGACGTCGACCTCCATGAAGTCCCGACAGACCACCCGATCCAGTACCTCCATCCGGAGGGCGCGCGGAGCCTGGGCGAGATTTCGCCCCAGCGGGGCGTCCGCGAGGCCGGCACCGAACTCGAGTCGGTGCTGCGATTCGTCTGGTCGGTCAACCAGGAAGTCGAGTCGGCGACGACTCAACTCCTCGGGGCCGCGCCCGCCTCCGAGACCGAGGGCGTCACCATCGAGATCGAAGAGGGAAGTGTCGGCGTCGGCGGGTCGGACCTCGAGACCGACGAGTTCGATATCGACGAATCCGAATTCGACGATGCCGAGGGCGACGAGTTCGATACCGGCGACGAACTGTGATTTGTCACCGATAGCGCCGTCGAACGCCTCTCGATGATCGCTCCGTTCGCGGACTGGATTTCAGCTGCCAACCCGAACCACCGTCCGTTCATAGAAAGTACCCAACCAGTTCCACGAGAAATGTGACTGGCCAATCGCATCGATCGACAAGGGTCGGTGCCGTTCTTCCGCGATTTGCGATACTCGTGATGCTGTTCGGCGGCTTTCTCGAACTGAATTCGGCGGATCGGTGTCGGATTCGTGCTGTTTGCCGGCCTCATCGGCGTGAACGGCCTTGGTATCGAACTCCGGTCACAGGGACTCGAGCGGTAGCTGTCGGAAATATTCTTTCGACAACATTTTAATCCGTCACTTGGGTTCAACGACCATGGCCGCCACTACGATCGGTCTCCGCGCACGGATGGTCGCCGCCGTCCTCGGGCTCGCGGTCGTCACGCTCGGCCTGCTCGCGGGAGTCTGGGGCGTGTTCTACGGCGTGCTCTCTGTTCTCGGATTCGCCTTTGCGTCCCACGTCGCCTCGGTCATCACCGCCGGGACGCTGGTGACGATCGGCTACCTCGAGTACAGACACCGCGAGACGATCGAGCGGCTCGCGGACGCCCACCCGGTAGACCGGGAGACGGCACCGGAGCTGTACGAGACGACGACCCGGGTCGCGGCCCAGCTCGGCGTCCCGGTGCCGACGATCGCCGTCTCGGAGCGAGACGCCCCCGAAGCGATGGCCGTCGGCTTCCGACCGGAGTCGGTTCATCTAGTGCTCTCGCTGGGAGCGCTCGACGCGCTCGAGGGGCAAGCGGAACTGGAGGCGGTGATCGCACACGAACTCGCCCACGTCAAAAACCGCGACGCGATGGTCATGACGGCCGTCTCCCTGCCCGTCGTGCTCGCCGACGGGCTCAAATCGCGGATCGATCGGATCGAGGATCCCGGCTGGGCTGCGATCGTCACCGTACCGCTCGGATTTCTGTCGGCGGGCGTCTGGGTCGTCGGGCGAACGATCACGGCCCGGCTCTCCAGAGTCAGGGAGCGAGCGGCGGATCGGGCCGCCGCGGAGGTGACCGGCTCGCCCGCCGCCCTCGCCAGTGCGCTCCGGCGGTTAGACCGGGAGGTCGCCGACACACCGACTCGAGACCTCCGCGACGCGTCGGGTGTCTCCTCGTTGTCGATCATCTCGCTCGAGCCGGCCGAACCCGAAAAGGTCATGCTCGGCCCCGAGGGCGACATCGAGCCGTCGTACTGGGCGGTTCGAAAATGGCATCACCGGATCGAACGGTACCTGTTCGAGACGCATCCACCGACGGACGACCGGCTCGACGCGCTGGCGGCACTCGAGCGCGAACGCTAACTCCATCGATCCCGTGATCGGTAGCTGCGACTGCATTCTGCTTCGGCTGGAACCGACGCGCCGCACTTGTCGCCGGGCCACAGCGAACCGTATAACACGCTGGCCCCGCTGGATCGACTCGAGACCATGCCACTGCGCGCGTTCCGGATCGCCTACGACGGGACGGACTACCATGGCTTCCAGCGCCAGCCCGACGTTGCGACCGTCGAGGACGCGATCTTCGATTCGCTTCGCGCGCTCGAGGTCCTCGAGGAAGACGTCGACAAGCCCACCGGCTACGCCGCTGCCGGTCGTACCGACGCGGGGGTTTCCGCGCTCGCCCAGACGGTCGCGCTCGAGGCCCCCGACTGGCTCGCGCCGCGGGCGCTGAACGCCGAACTCCCCGCGGATATCCGTGCGTGGGCGGCCGCCGAGGCACCGGACGGGTTCCACGCGACCCACCACGCGAGCCATCGGGAATACACCTATCACCTGTACGCGCCGGCCGCCGAGGGAGCGACGCGCGATTCCGCCGCCGATCCGACCGCACCCGCCGTCGACGACGACCGGTTCCGCGCGGCCTGCGAGGCGCTGTCCGGGAGCCACGATATCCACAACCTCACGCCGGACGACCACAACACCGAGCGCTCGCTGTCCCTCAGGGCTCGCCGCGACGGCGACTACCTCGTCGTTACCGCCGCCGCGGGCGGCTTCGCTCGAGAGCTCGTCCGTCGGCTCGTCTCGCTGGCTCGTGCGGTCGGAACCGGCGAGTCGCCGCCCGCGAAAATCAACCGCGTCCTCGACCCCGAGCCGTTGCCCGGCCACGAGGGGGTCGCGCCCGCGCCGCCGGAGCCGCTCGTGCTGACCGACGTGGAGTACCCCGATCTCGCCTTCGAGATCGACGACGACGCGGCCGCGAGCGCTCGAGCGGTGTTCGACCGCCGCCGCGTCGACCGGCAGACGGAGGCTCGCGTCGCCGGACAGGTGGCCGACGGGATTCGCTGACCGGTCGACCCGACTCGAGCGATCCCGTCGTCCGAACCGCAGAGGAGCGTTTTTCACGGCCGCGGACACACGTCGGCGCATGGAACTCTCACCGGAGGAGTACGGTGCCTACTGGCGCGCTTCGATCCGCGTTTCCGCCGGACTCCTCGTGGTCTTCTTCGGACTCCGCCTCACGTCGCCGCTGCGGAGTCATCCCGAGATCGGCGCGTCCGCCCTCGGCGTCGTGTTGCTCGTCATGCTCGTCCTCGCCGGGACGTACGTCGCGGTCCTCGGCCTCGCCCGTGTCGTCCGGACTGCGGTCGACGCAGAGAGTTAGCGTCGCCGGGCGCGTCGCACGTTCCGCTGTCGTCCATATCGCTCGTTCGTCTCGAGTTAGAAGAGATCTGTATGCAAGTACGTCCAATCGGGAACGACCGCGCGAACGGCCGTGAGTGCGTCTCAGTCGTCTGTCGGGCCAGCGGCTGCGGCGTCTGCATCGGCGTCCGCGTCGGGTACACGAGCGTCGAACAGCGGGCTCTGTTTGCCGGGAACGAACGTGTTGAGGACCAGCGCCGAGAGCGCGGTGACGATGACCGGCTGCCCGAAGAACGTTTCAGCGGCGCTCGGAAGCCCCGAGAGCGCTTCGGGCGTGGTCGCGATGCCCAGTCCGAGGCCGAGCGAGACGGCGACGACGACCGTGTTCCGGCGATCGAGGTCGGCGTTCGTGATGACCAGTCGGAAGCCGCTGGCGGCGACCATGCCGGCCATGAGCAAGACCGCACCGCCGAAGACCGCGCTGGGGATCGTCGTCACGGCGGCACCGACCTTCGGGCTCAGCCCGAGGATCGCGAGGAAGACGCCGCCGATGCCGACGACGTGCCGGCTCATCACGCCGGTGAAGTTGACGATACCGACGTTCTGGGAGAAGGAGGTGATCGGAAACGCGGCGAAGACGGCACCGATCGAACTCAGAAGTCCGTCGGTGAACAGCCCGCCGCGGAACTCCTCGTTCGTCGGGTTTCGCCCCTCGGCTGCCGTGACGCCGGACATGTCGCCGACCGTCTCCATCGCGGAAACGAGAAAGAGGAAGGCGAACGTGACGATCGCGATCGGTTCGAACTCGAAGCCGAATCGGGTGGGTGCCGGGAGGGAGACCCACGCGGCGTCGCCGACGGCCGAGAAGTCGACGAGTCCGGCGGCGAGCGCGGCGGCGTAGCCGACGACGATCGCGACGAGGATCGAAAGCAGCCGCGTGACCCCGCGCGTGAACATGTTGAGACCGACGGCGATCGCGAGGACGAGCCCGGCGAGACCGATGTGGTGGAGCGCGCCGAAGTCGGCGGCGTCGGCCCCACCGGCGGCGTAGTCCATCGCGACCGGCACGAGGTAGAGGCCGATGATGACGACGACGAGACCGGTCACCAGCGGCGGGAAGAAGGGTTTGATGCGCTTGAACTGCCAGCCGATGAGGCCTTCGACCGCAAAGCCCGTGACGAGGATCGCACCGAACACCGCGGCCATCCCGAAGTCCGCGCCGATCGAGATCGACGCGCCCACGAACGTGAAACTCGAGCCCATGACGATCGGCAAGCGCGCGCCGACCGGGCCGACGGTGTAGGCTTGGACGATCGTCGCCAGCCCGGAGAACAGGAGGACCATCTGAACGATGTAGGCCGTATCCGCCGGAGCGAGCCCGACCCCGCCCGCGACGACGTACGCCACGGCCGTCGCCGGCACGATCATCACCGCGACGTGCTGTAAGCCGAGCAGAATCGATTTCGGTAACGGCGGTTTGTCGTCCACTCCGTACTCGAGTTGGATGCCCCCGTCCTCGTCCGTCGACATTGTATGGCCGCCAGATTGCAGAGGGGTGCATAAAAAGTTTCGTAACCGAGCCCAATACGGCGCTGCCTGCGGCCATAGTATACACGTTTATGCATACTCAATGCGATCAGTCGACCAACGGCTCGAGGTCGGCTCGAGCCCGGTAGTCGTCGATCGTCTCCGGTTCGTCTGTGTCGATTACGGCTTCGAGTGGACCGTTACCTCGCCGTTCTCGACCGTGATGTCGACGAGACTCGTCGCGTCGTACTTCGTGTCGTCGAGCGCCGAGTCGCCGACCTTCCGTAATACGACGACGATGTCGACGATTTCGGCCCCGATGCCGTCGAGCGCGTCACAGATCGCCGCCAGCGTGCCACCGGTCGAGAGCATGTCGTCGACGATCACGACACGATCGCCCGCTTCGACGTCGTTGATGTACATCTCCGACTCGGAGTAGCCCGTCTCCTGATGTAAGGAGACCTCGCCTTCGAGCCCGTAGGGCCGCTTGCGGATAACGACGAGCGGGATGTCAGTCTGGAGCGAGAGCGCGGTCGCGAGGTGGATTCCCATCGCCTCGGGTGCGATGATCTTGTCCACGTCCAGATCTGCGGTTTGCATCACTTCGATTACCACTTCCCGCAACAGGGCGGGATCGAGCCGCGGCACGCCGTTGCTGATCGGGTGGACGAGGTACTCGTATCCGTCCTTATCGATGATCGGTGCGTCGTCTAACGACTCGAGGAGCTTCTCCATGCTGTCGATTCGGGAAATCGGAGTGAAAAGCGGTTCGTTCTTCCGGTTCCGATCGCCCGCCATCTTCGACCGCCGATCCGACCGCCACCGAGGACGCTCGGAGCCGAAATCCTCGCCGCCGCGAATGACGGCGTCCGATACCCTTTACCATCTTCGTTCCGAAATTCGGGCCATGAGTTCCGTTCCCGACCGCTCCGAGGTCGACGAGGAAGACACGTGGGACCTCGAGAGCATCTACGCGAGCGACGACGACTGGGAGGCCGCCTCCGAAGCGGTCGCCGAGCGCGTCGCTGAGCTCGAGACCTACGAGGGACAGGTCACCGACGACGCCGAGACCCTCCTCGAGGTGCTCGAGCTCCGCGACGAGATCATGCGCGAGGTTTCGATGGTCGCGGCCTACGCCCGGATGCGTCGCGACGAGGACACGACGAACCAGCAGTATCAGGTGCTGGCGGCCCGATCGCAGTCGCTCGCGGCCGACGCCCAGTCTGCGGCCTCGTTCATCGAGCCCGAACTCCAGGCGCTGACCCGCGAGGAGTTCGACGCGATGGTCGCGGATGTCGACGACCTCGAGACCTACGACCACTACGTCGACGACGTGCTCCGGATGAAACCGCACACGCGCTCGGCGGAAGTCGAGGCGCTGCTCGCCGATCTGAGCGAAGTGACCGGCGCGACCGGCGAGGTCTACAACATGCTCTCGAACGCGGACATGGAGTTCCCCACCGTCGAGGACCCCGACGGGGACGCGGTCGAGATCACCCAGAGCAACTTCACGAACCTGCTCAAGCGCCCCGAGCGCGACTTCCGGCGACGAGTCTACGAGGGCTATTTCGACGAGTGGGAATCGATGCGGAACACGGTCGCTGCCTCCTACAAGAACAGCGTCAAAGCAGACGTCAAGACTGCTCGAGCCCGCAACTACGACACCGCGCGTGAGGCCGCACTCGATGGCCCGAACGTCCCCGTCGAGGTCTACGATACGCTCGTCGATACCGTCCACGACAACATCGACAAGCTCCACCACCACGCCGAACTCAAGGAGCGGGCGTTAGGCGTCGACGACCTGCAGATGTGGGACATCTACATGCCGCTGACCGGCGACGAGGGTCCCGACCTCGAGTACGACCAGGCGACCGAGTACGTCGTCGACGCCCTCGCGCCGCTCGGCGAGGAGTACCAGTCCCAGGTGGCCGCGGGCCTCGAGTCCCGGTGGGTCGATGTTTACGAGAACGAGGGCAAACAGTCCGGTGCCTACTCCGGGGGCACCTACGACACCCAGCCGTTCATTCTGCTGAACTACCAGCAGGACATCTCCTCGATGTACACGCTGGCCCACGAACTCGGCCACTCGATGCACTCCGAGTTGACCAAAGCGGAACAACCCTACATCTACTCGAACTACGAGATCTTCGTCGCCGAGGTCGCCAGCACGGTCAACGAGGCCCTGCTGACCAACCACCTACTCGAGACCGTCGAGGACCCCGAGTTCCGCCGTCACGTCCTCAACGAGTTCTTAGAGCGCGTGCGTTCGACGCTGTACCGCCAGACCCTGTTCGCGGAGTTCGAACACGAGACCCACCGGCTCGAGGAGGCGGGCGAGCCCCTCACCGCCGATCGGCTGGACGACCTCTACCGCGGGCTCAAGGAAGACTACTACGAGCCGGCGGTCATCGACGACCGCATCGCCCGCGAGTGGATGCGCATCCCCCACTTCTACCGCGCCTTCTACGTCTACCAGTACGCGACCGGTATCTCCGCCGCGCTCGCCATCGTCGACGACGTACTCGAGCGGGGCCAGCCCGCCGCGGAAGACTACCTCGAGTTCCTCCGCCGGGGCTCCCGCGAGTATCCGCTCGACCTCCTCCGGATCGCCGGTGTCGACATGAGTTCCGCAGATCCGATCGACCGCGCGCTCGAGACCTACGGACAGCGCCTCGACGAATTCGAGTCTCTGCTCGACTGATCGGCTGGCCGCCAGATCCGGTATTCCGGTTCCCGGAACCGGGTTCGCGCCGAACGACCCCGTATATGCAAGGGACTAGCTGCTATGCGCTCGAGAAATCCCTCCGGGACCCAAAGGCACATTTACTATCGGAATCCTATCGGCGTACATCAGGATGTCTCGAAGCCCGTCTATTCCCGACCGACCTCACCGCGATATCGACTCAGACCTCCCCGACGACGAGCGGCTCGAGGCGCTCCGCGGGCACTACGAGGATCTGGTCGACGTCAACGACCAGCTCTCCGATCAGCTCGACGACGCCGAGGACCGTCGCGAGCGCCTCCGGGAGAAGGTCGACCGCGTCGAACGCGAAAACGAGACGCTGAAGAGTTCGTCGCTGTACATCGCCACCGTCGAGGACGTCCTCGACGACGAGCAGGTCATCGTCAAACAGCACGGTAACAATCAGGAAGTGCTGACCGACGTCTCCTCGCGGATCGTCGACAGCGTCGAGCCCGGCGACCGCGTGGCGGTCAACGACTCCTTTGCGATCCAGTCGATCTTGGATACCGAGACCGACGCCCGAGCCCAGTCGATGGAGATCACCGAGAAGCCCGAAGTCACCTACGCCGACATCGGCGGCATCGACGAGCAGGTCCGCGAGGTCCGCGAGGCCGTCGAGCAGCCGCTGATCGAGCCCGAACTCTTCAACGAGGTCGGCATCGATCCGCCGAGCGGCGTCCTGCTCTACGGGCCGCCGGGCACGGGCAAGACGATGCTCGCCAAGGCCGTCGCAAACGAAACCGACGCCACCTTTATCAAGATGGCCGGCTCCGAACTCGTCCGCAAGTTCATCGGCGAGGGCTCCCGGCTCGTCCGCGACCTCTTCGAGATGGCCCGCGAGCGCCAGCCCGCTATCATCTTCATCGACGAGATCGACGCCATCGCGACTCGTCGAACGGAGTCCAAGACCTCCGGCGACGCCGAGGTCCAGCGGACCATGATGCAACTGCTCTCGGAGATGGACGGCTTCGAGGCCCGCGGTGAGATCCGTATCATCGCCGCCACCAACCGCTTCGACATGCTCGACCGCGCCATCCTCCGCCCCGGCCGGTTCGACCGCCTCATCGAAGTCCCCGAACCCGACCGCGACGGCCGCGAACAGATCCTGCAGATCCACACCCGGACTATGAACGTCGCCGACAGCGTCGACTTCGGCGCGCTCGCCGACGACACCGAGGGCTACTCCGGTGCCGAAATCGAGAGCCTCGCCACCGAAGCCGGCATGTTCGCCATCCGCAACGAGCGCAACGAAGTCGCCCATCAGGACTTCGCCGACGCCTTAGAGAAGATCGAGGAGGACGACTCGAGCGACGTGATCTCGTCGGCCGGTTACTTCTACCAATAACGAAGTTTTGCGCTGCGGGCGCGGCTCCGCCGCGCCCTCGGCAAAAATCCGATTAAAAGCACTCCTCCCTCCGTTCCGAACGCAAAGCGTTCTCCACATCGGTCGTCGGCCCGCTCGCTTCGCTCGCGGTGAATGCCGGTGAGTCGCTGCCTTTCCCCGGTTCGCGCGGCTCTCGCCTCTGCTCGAGCCGCGCTCCCGCCCGCTGTACTCGCTATCGGGACGGTGTGTTCGACCCGGATCGCAACGCCTTACGCCGCTCGTCCCCCAGTTCGGATATGAGCACGATTCGAGTCGTCTGGGGCTCTGCGTCGGCACCCACGGCAATGGCCTCCTACGACGCCGCGCTCGCGGACGCCGGCGTCGAGAACTACAACCTCGTCTCGGTTTCTTCCGTAATTCCGGCGGCAACCCGCGTCGAGGCCGTCGGCACCGCACCCGATCTCGGCCCCGCTGGCGAGCGCCTGACCGTCGTCGAGGCTCGAGCAACCACCGCCGAGCCCGGCCGCGTGAGCGCGGCGCTCGCGTGGGCGCAGTCCGTCGACGACGGGCCGGGGCTGTTCTACGAGACGGCGGGCGAGATGGATCGTGAGGACGTCGAACGGCGGGTCCGTGAGGGGCTGGCCGCGGGGCAGGAGCTCCGCGACTGGGAGTTTGCCGACCCGCGGGTCGCCGTCGAGAGCAAACAGGCCGAGTCGGGAACGCATACGACGGCGGTCGTTCTCGCGGTCTACGGCGACAGCGAGCCGATCCTTTCGGATTGACCCAAAGCGAACCCTTTTGAACCGGCAGCACATTGATACGGGTACACACTTCTCATGAACGGAAATACGCCGTACGCAGGGCTACCGGGCGAGACTGGTGCTGGGCAGCGTGCAGCGGCGGACGTTCCTGACCTCTCGAGTGCGCAGAAACGACTGCTCCATCGCGACGTCTCGCGGATCGCCGCCCGAACCCGCGAGTTCCTCCCGAACGAGTACGCGGTCGACGCCGATGTCTCGAGCGGCATGACCGGCCCGGAGGTCACCGTCGCCGTCAGACCGCCGGTGGGCCACGCCGTCAGCGCGGGCTTTACGCCCGATCTCGAGGAGGCAGCGGCCGCCGAAGAGGTCATCACGGCGGACGAGCGCGACGAAGTCGCGCGCGGACTGGCCGCAAGCGCCGCTTTGCAGGTCAAACAGGCCATCAGCAACAACGTGCGGCCGACCGGAAAGTAAGCTGATACCGTCGTCGACTATCGCGCCGGCCGTCGACGTTCGTCCTCGACCGCCTCCGTCCCATCGGGTACGGATTCCGACCTACCGTTTTATCGGTCGCCGAAGTTCAGTAGCGCAGTTGCTCGAGTTGGTGTCGTCGGCGCTCGAGGTCGATCGCCGGCTCGACCGACGGATCGGCACTGAGCCGATCGAGTATCAGTAACGGATCAACACCGGCCCGTTCGACTGCGTCGAGCAGCGATTCGATCGCCGCGCGGTTCGTCGCCAGCGACGAGCAGAGACCGATCGCGAGCGCGAGGGGAATCGCTCGCTCGGGCCGTGTTGGGAACTGATCGCTGACACGTGCAAAGTCCGGGTCGTCGGTCGCAGTCTCGTCGCCGGTCGGAGCCGACTCGAGGGTCAGACAGTACGGACAGAACGATACGACAGCAGCACCCGACGGCACGCTCGAGCGGTGGGCCTCCGGAACGGAAAACGAGATCGCACTCGAGCCACACGCAGAACAGGTCATTAGAATCGAATTAGGTAGCGCGTACGGGCCGAAGACGACGCGAGATGCCGACGAACCTTACTGGTTGGCCGCGGGGGACTGTGCGGCGGTGTCGGGCTGGACGTCGTCGAGTTCGCCCTGGGTCGCTTCGGCGGCTTCGGCCTCGGCGGCCGCTTCGGCTTCGCGTTCTGCCTTCTCTTCGGCTTCTTTCTTCTCCTTGATCTTCTTCAGGCGGAACGTCTCCTCGCGTTCCTGTTCCTCGAGTTTCTGCTCGATGTATTCCTGATTGTCGTACAGTTCCGGCAGGAGCTTGAACTCGAGAGCGTTGACCCGTCGCTTGGTGGTCTCGATCTCGCGGAGCATCTTCTTCATCGCCGTCTCAACCTCGGCGGCGAGGATGATGCTTTGCAGCAGGTCCTCGTAGGCTTCGGCGGCCTCGTCGATGCGGGCGGAGGTGCCCATGATCCCGTAGCCACGCTGGTCGAGGCTCTTGGTGACCTTCGAGGACTCGATTTGCGGGACGACGACGCCCATGATATTCTTCGACTCGGTGGTGATTTCGGGGTGTTCCTGCAGGGCCGATGCGGCACCGCGGACCGCGACGTCGCCTTCCATCGCCCGGGCCATATTGATCTTCTTTTGGGCGTCCTGGTAGTCGTCGGCGAGCTCGCCGCGGACGTCCTGGGCCTTGTCCAGAATGTCCATGAACTCCATGATCAGCCCGTCGCGTTTCTTCTCGAGCGTGCCGTGTCCCCGCTCGGAAAGCTCGATGCGATCCTCGATCGCCATCAAGTTCTTGCGGGTGGGCTTGACGTCGTTGGCCATCTTGTGGGGGGATAGCGCCCCCAGTCGGATAACTGTTTACAGTTTCTCCGCTCCCGAGGCGCCCGATTCGGTCGACTCCGCGTCGTCGGCTTCGTGTCCGATCGGACCTACCCGAGGAACAGATCGACCATGTTGCCCGACGACTGCCCCTTATAGAGCTCCGAGTAGCCGCAGTTCGTACAGCTTACGACCATGAAACTCCGGTTCTGGATGTCGAACATCTTCGATAGACCGCCTCCCGTGGTCGAGATTTCATCGATTTCCGTCTCCGTGTGGTCGCACTTCGGACAGCCGCGATCGTCGTCTTTCATAGTCGTCTCCATTCCTGTCATCACACAAATCTTTTGTGTTCGGACGATCGAGTATGTGCCGACCATGCCCGTCGTCTTCGCTGTCCTCTTGGTTGTCTCTCTCGTGGTTCCGCTGGCCATCTGGCTGGCGATCAGTCGGGAAACGTCGAACCCGACCGTCGTCGACCGCGCGGAGGCCGAACGGATCGCTAAAGCACAGGGCGGCCGCGATCCGTCGCGGTCGGCCGCGGGCTCGTCCACGCAGAGTACCGACAGCGACCGTACAACTGCCACCTCGGACGACCCCGGCCGAACCGACGATCGCGACAACCCGACGACGGGATTCGACCGGGACGAGCGCGACGAATGGGGCACTCGACGCTCGTAACACCCGTGCTCCCCGTGACTCAGTCCCCCGTCCCCGTCTCACCTGCTTATTCCGACTCGAGGACGTGTACCCGATCCTCGTCGATCGAGAGCGACACGGCATCGCCGGCGCGGTAGCCGTCGAGGCCGTCGGCGTGTAGTGTGACGGTCGTTTCGTCCGGGAGCGTCGCCGAGAGGTGGGTCCGTTCGCCGAGATAGGTCACGTCTGCCACGTCGGCCTGAATCGGCCCCGTGCCAATTTCGAACGCCTCGGGGCGAATCGCGACGCTGACTTTGCCGTCCGTTCGGGCCGCGACGGGTAGTTCCGCGAACCCGAGGTCGACGTGACCGTTTTCGGCGACCCCTTCGAGCAGGTTCGACCGCCCGACGAAGTTTGCAACGAACGCGTTCGCGGGACGGCGGTATATCTCCGTGGGCGTTCCGACCTGTTCGACGCTTCCATCCTCGAGGACGGCGATGCGGTCGCACATCGCCATGGCCTCCTCCTGATCGTGCGTAACGTAGAGAGCGGTGACGCCGAGTTCGGCGAGCAAGTCGCCGATCTCCTCGCGGAGGCGCGTCTTGAGTTTGGCATCGAGCCCCGTCATCGGCTCGTCGAGTAGGAGCACATGGGGTTCGATCGCGAGCGCACGCGCGAGACCGACCCGCTGTTGTTGGCCGCCCGACAGCGTCGTCGGCCGCCGGTCGGCGAGGTCGCCGATGCCGAGCAACTCGAGTAACTCGTCGGCTCTCGCCCGGCGCTCGGCGAGGTCGCCGATGCCGAGCAACTCGAGTAACTCGTCGGCTCTCGCCCGGCGCTCGGCGGCGGAAACGCCCTGCATTTTCAGCCCGAAGGCGACGTTCGCGCGGACGCTCATGGTGTCGAACAGCGCGTACGACTGGAAGACCAACCCGACGTTTCGCTCCTCCGGCGGGACGGTCGTGACGTCGGTGCCATCGAACAGCACCCGGCCTCGAGTCGGCGTCTCGAAGCCGGCGACCGTCCGGAGCGTCGTCGTTTTGCCACAGCCCGACGGCCCGACGATGCCGAGGATCTCCCCGTCACGGATCGTCAGCTCGATCCCGTCGACGGCCGTCTCGTCGCCGTACGTCTTGGTGAGCGACTCGAGGGCGACCTCACTCACAGCTGATCACTCCTATCGAACGTGGATCGAACGGCGTGTTGTGACGAGTGCTTCGACTCGGTTCGTGACGATTTGGGAAGGGTCGTGGTCGTCTCATCGTTGTCGTACGGTCGTGAATCCGCTGTTGCCGATCAGTTGCAGGACGAGGATCGCGGCGACGACGATCAGGAAATAGACCGACACGGCCGCCGCGGACTGCAGGTGCGAGGCGTTCGAGATGTTCTGATAGAGGAACTTCGCGAACGGATCCGGGCTGCCGCTTGCCACCTTGAACGTGAAGTTGAACTCCGCGGCAGCGAGCGTCCACGTGATAATACAGCCAGCGATGATCCCCCGCTTTGCGTGCGGGACGATGATCGTCAGGAACGTTCGGGGCCACGAGGCTCCGAGCGACCGGGCGCTCTCCTCGAGTCGGATCAGATCCATCGACTGGAAGGAACTCTGGACGGTCAACACCATGTACGGCGACTTGAGCAGACAGTAGCCGGCCATCAGCCCGAGCGCCGACCGGCCGTGTTCCGGATAGGTCTGGACGAACGCGATCGCCAGGATTAGTCCCGGGACGATCGGCAGGATCGCGAGAGTGTTCACCCAGTGCTTGCCGGTAAACTCGTATCGCGCGAGCGCGTACGCGATCGGAACCCCGACCAGTACGTTCAACACCATCCCACCGGTCGCGAGGACGATGCTAAACGCCAGTCCCGGAATCGCGGTGTCGCCCGTCTCGCCGACCCCGAGGACGGTCCGCCAGTGCTCGAGCGTGACGAAACCACGGGGCAGGACGCTCGTTGCTGACTCCGCGAACGAGGAGAGTCCCGCGATGACGACCGGAACCGTCAGAAACGCGACGACCAGCACGACGACGCCGACGACGATCGGGCGACCGACCAGCGTCGAGACCGCCGTCTCCGATCGGGACCACTCCTCGGCTCGTTCGGGTGCTGTTGCCGATTCACGTGTGTTCGCGTCGGTGTCCCCGGACATCTCAGATCTCCACCGCGTCGGTTTCGACGAACCGGAGCCCGACGAACGTGAACGCGACGATGAAGCAGACGTACACGACCCCGATCGCGGCCGCCACGTCGGGGTTGTACGAGCCGACGCTCGTCTCGTGGTGTATCTGGAGCGTGACTACCCGATGGCTCTGCAAGATTAGTACCGTCCCGAAGATCGCGAGCCCGGAGCGAAAGGTCAGGATACACGCCGCGACGATCCCCGGCCGAATCTCCGGCAGCGTCACGTGATAGAAGGTCTGCCACCGGTTCGCGCCGAGTGCCCGCGCCGCCTCCTCGGCCTGTGCGTTGACTTCGGCGTAGGTCCCGCGAAGCACCATGGTCGCCCGCGGAACGAGCGAGTAGACGTAGCCGAGGAACAGCCCGGTGATCGCGGTCGCACTGGCCAGATCGATCGCGCTCTGGCCCGTCGCCACCGCGGCCGCGTTCGTCACCAAACCCTGTCGGCCCAGCAGGACCACGATCAGGTACGCGACGATGATCCCCGGGAGCGCGATCGGGAACGACACCGCCGCCACGATGGCTCGCTCGAAGGGGAGGTCGTACTTCTCGAGGGCGTGGGCGACGGCCACACCGAGCGCGACGCTGACCAGCGTCGCCGCGCCGACGAACCACAGCGTGTTCCAGACGACCTGCCTGTACGTTGCGGTCGTAACCAACGTTCGCCACGCGTCGAGCGAGACACCCTCGATCCAGACGGTGTCTTCGGCGAGACTGATCCGGACGAGCATCGCGAGCGGGACGAACCCCGCGACGGTTGCGAGGACGAAAAACGGCAGACACATGATCGCGACCCGCCGGCGCTCGCGGTCGCGTTCGGTCGTCGGTCGGGCGGTCGCGGACACGAGCGATGCGACTCGCCGCACCGACGACGTCGCCGATTCGTGGACGGACATCTCGCTTACTGTGCCCCTTGCAGGGGGGTCCGATCGACGAGTTCTTCCTGAATGTCGTCTTGCTTCTCGACTAACTCCTCCTGATCGACCGTGAACTGCGCCTCGTCGTAGGCTGACTGGTCCGGGAACTCGTCGGGCTGGTCGAGTTCGTCCGCCCGGATCGGCCGGACGTAGGCATCGAAGAACAGTTCCTGACACTCGAGCGTGAGCACGAAGTCCATGAACAGCTTCGCCGCTTCGGGGTTGGGCGCGTTCCGGAGCAGGGCGTAGCCGTAGGGAACGTTCATCGCGCCCGGTTCGCCGTTCGGGCCGGGCAAGACCGTGACGTCGATCTGGTCCTCGTCGAACTCGTCGTTGTTGTACTTCAGGTTCAGTCCCGTGTAGTCGTACTCGACGACCGTCGAGATCTCGCCCGCAGTCATGGGCCCCTCGACGTTGCGCCGGAAGTCGGCCCCGTGGTCCGCGATCTCCTCGTGGTATTCGATGACGGGATCGAGATCGTCCAGATCGCCGCCGTAGGCCCTGTTGACCGACAGCGCCGAGGCCTGCCCGTTGGCCGTGTGCGGCGGGGTAAAGGCGAGGTCCTTCGCGATGTCCGGATGTTTCAGATCCTCCCACGTCTCGGGGGCGTCGAGTCCGCGTTCCTCGTACACGTCCGTTCGGTAGGTCACCGCGGTCGTCATCTGCCGCGTCGCGGTCACGTGACCGTTGTCCGTCTTGAGATCGTCCGGGACCACGTCCCAGTTCGCCGGTTTGTACTCCGTCGTCAGGTCGTCGTTCATCGCGTCGAGACCGAACGAGTAGCCGCCGTTGTAGGCGGAGTGAGTCGGGTTCCGCGCGTTCGCGCGCATGTCCTCGAGCGCTTCGCCCGAAGACCCCTGTGCGTCGTACAGCGAGATGCCGTACTCCTCCTCGAAGGCGTCCATGACGGCACCCCAGTTGGACCACTCGGTCTGCACACAGTAGACCTGTAGTTCGTCGGGAAACGAGGAGTCAGTTACCTCCGTCTCGTAGTCGCCGTGGCCGACCGTGTAGGTCTGGCCACTTCCGCTCCCGACGAAGTCGCTCACACAGCCCGCGACCGCGAGCGTCCCCGCAGTCGTCCCACTCGCAATCACCGATCGCCGCGTCGTCCCTGTCGACTCGGACATACGTGATCAAGCCGACAAGAAATACTAATCCGTTGCTATGTTCAGAATACTAACCTATATAGTACCTCGTAGCGGAACTAATCGATTGGCAACACGTTCGCTGATCGAATGTAGTCCAACGCTTCGAAAAAGCCGAGGGCCAGCGGCCGCTATCTTCCCTGCTCAGCCCTGCCCAACCATCCGTTCTTCGCCTTCCCACTCCTCCTGTCTCAGTTCGTACTTCTGGACCTTGCCCGTCGCGGTCGTCGGCAGTTCCTCGACGAACTCGACCCGATGGACGGTCTTGTAGCCCGCGAGATTCTCGCGGGTAAAGGCCTCGAGGTCGCCCTCGGTCACGCCGGGATCGTCCGGATCGCCGCTCGCGGGGACGACGTACGCCTTCGGCGTCTCCCCCCACTCGTCGCTCGGTGCGGGAATCACCGCCACGTCCGCGACCGCGTCGTGGTCGAACAGGGCGTCCTCGAGTTCGATGCTCGAGATGTTCTCGCCGCCGGAGATGATGATGTCCTTCTTCCGGTCCTGAATCGCGATCATGCCGTTCTCGTCGATCGTTGCGAGGTCGCCGGTGTGGTAGTAGCCCTCGATGCGGTCGTTGAAGGCCGCATCGGTCGCCTCGGGTTTCTCCCAGTATTTTTCCATGATCTGATTGCCGCGGACGACGACCTCGCCGAGCGTTTCGTCGTCTCGGGGAACGTTTTCGCCGTCCTCGTCAACGACCCGAATTTCTGTCCCCAGATACGCGAGTCCCTGTCGCTTCTTGATCCGGAACCGGTCATCGCTGTCGTCCTCGAAGTGACGGCGGGCGTCGGAGGTCGTGATCAGCGGCCCCGTCTCGGTCGCGCCGTAGACGTGTTTCAGGTACCAGCCGAACTCGTCCTCGACGGTTCGGATGGTCGCCTCGGGCGGCGCGCTGCCGGCAGTCGCGAGCCGAACGTCCCGCTCGCCGGTGGTTACGGGGTCGTGTTCGTCGTAGTAGTTGACCAGCATGTTCAGCACCGTCGGCGCACCGCACATGTAGGTGACATCTTCGGATCGCACGGCCTCGAAAATCTCCGCGGCGTCGACCCCGCGCGTACAGACGTGTTTCGCGCCGATTCCGGTCACCGCGAAGATGTGGCCCCAGCCGTTCGCGTGGAACATCGGCAGCGTCCACAGATAGGTGTCGTCGTCGGTGATCTCCTGATGACCGACCAGCAGATAGGCGTGAATCGTCTCACAGCGGTGGGTACGACAGACGCCCTTCGGGTCGCCCGTCGTCCCCGAAGTGTAGTTGATCGTGATGATCTCGTCCTCGCTCATCTCGGGGCGGTGGTAGTCGGTACCCGCCTCCTCGAGCACGGCGTCGAACTCCTCCCACTCCCCTTCCACAGCGTCCGCGTCGTTCGTTACGAACGTCTCCGTCGGTACCTCGTCGCGGACCGCCTCGATCTTCTCCGCGAAGTCGTAGTCGGCGTAAATCGCGTCCACGCCCGCGTCCGACAGGATGTACTCGAAGTCATTGGGCGTGAGGCGATAGTTCAGCGGCGTGTGAATCGCGCCGATCTGCATGATTCCGTAGGCTGCCTCGAGGTGGTAGTGGGTGTTCGGGTCCAGCACCGCAACGCGGTCACCCTTCTCGATGCCCCGATCTTGGAGCGCCGCCGCGAACCGGTCGGCCCGCTCGCCGAGCTCGTCGTAGGTAAACCGTTCCCCCGTGGTGGCGACGACCGCCTCGTCGTCTCCGTAGTGCGTTCGCGCTCGGTCGAGGAACTCCGGCACGAGCAGTGGTTTGTGCATACGTGTCATGATTCGCTGACGGCCCATACCATAGTTTCCATCAGTTGCACGCAGTGACAGTTCGGCAATCGGTAGTGACGACTGCGTCGTGACCGCTATCGACTCCTTCGTAGAGAACCGCTTCCGTCGGAGTCGTGCGTAGCTACTCGCCTTGCGGTGGCCGCTGAGAACGGGGGTCTCGTCGGGCGATAGCGCCTCCGACGGCGGCGAAATGGTTCTCGAGAGTACTGCCGCTGGCCGATAATCGATCGAAGAAAAGCGCGACGAACGAAAGCGATCGCCGAGTTAGTCGTCGGCCGTGACTTCGGCGGCCTCGGTCTCGTCTTCGCGGTAATGCTCCGCGATGAGTTCCTCGTCGATCCGGTTGAGTTCCGTCTTTGGCAGGTCCGAGAGGAGATCCCAGCCGAGCTCGAGCGTCTCCTCGATCGAGCGGTTGGTGTCGTACCCCTGCTGGACGAACTCCGTCTCGAAGCGGTCGGCGAAGTCGAGGAACTTGTTGTCCCGCTCGGAGAGGGCCTCGCGACCGACAATGTTCACGAGGTCGCGCAGGTCCTCACCCTCCGCGTAGGCGGCGTACATCTGGTCGGAGACGTCGCCGTGGTCCTCGCGGGTCAGGCCCTCGCCGATCCCGTCGTCCATCAGCCGGGAGAGGCTCGGGAGGACGTTGACCGGCGGCTCGATCCCCTGACTGTTAAGGTCCCGATCCATCATGATCTGGCCCTCGGTAATGTAGCCGGTCAGGTCCGGAATCGGGTGCGTGTCGTCGTCGCCGGGCATCGTCAGGATCGGGATCTGCGTGACCGATCCTTCCTTGCCTTCGATTCGACCCGCACGCTCGTAGAGCTGTGCCAGGTCGGTGTACATGTATCCGGGGTAGCCACGGCGGCCCGGGACCTCCTCACGTGCGGCACCGATCTCTCGAAGCGCCTCACAGTAGTTGGTCATGTCCGTAAGGATGACCAGTACGTGGTAATCCTTCTCGAAGGCCAGATACTCGGCCGTGGTGAGCGCGAGTCGCGGCGTGACCTGGCGCTCGACTGCGGGGTCGTCCGCGAGGTTCATGAAGACGACCGACCGCTCGAGTGCGCCCGTGCGCTCGAAGTCGTCCATGAACTCGTTTGCCTCTTCGGCGGTGATCCCCATCGCACCGAAGATGACGGCGAACTCCGAGCCTTCCTCGTCGCCCTCTTCCTCTTCGGGAACGGTCGCCTGACGAGCGATCTGGAGTGCGAGTTCGTTGTGGGGCAGCCCCGAGCCGGAGAAGATCGGCAGCTTCTGGCCCCGGACCAGCGTGTTCATGCCGTCGATGGCGGAGACGCCGGTCTGGATGAACTCCTCTGGGTACTCCCGAGAGTAGGGGTTGATCGCTTCGCCGACGATGTCGTGTCGTTCGTCGGGGACGATTTCCGGGCCGCCGTCGATCGGGTTCCCGGAACCGTCGAGCACCCGCCCGAGCAGATCCTCGGTGACGGGCATCTTCATCGTCTCGCCCAGGAAGCGAACGGAGGCGTTGCGGTCGATTCCGCCCGTGCCCTCGAACACCTGGATCGAGACGATGCCTTCGCTCGATTCCAGCACCTGGCCGCGCAGCGTCCGCCCGTCCTCGGTCTCGATCTCGACGATCTCGTCGTAACCGACCGGCTCGTCGACCTCGGCGAACACCAGCGGACCGCTGATTTCCGTGATAGTCTGGTACTCTTTCATTGTTAGTACAGTGCGCGCAGTTGGTCTGCGAGGTCGCTCTCGATCTCGTCGATGAACTCGCCCCACTCTTCTGCCGTGCCCATCCGGTTGAGCCGCGGTGCGGCGTCGACGTCCTGAATCTCTTCGACCGGGACGCCGGCCTCGAGTGCGTCGAATGCCTCGTCGTTGAACGTCTTGATTGCACCGAGCATCCGGTAGGTCTTGTCGGGTTCGCAGTAGGTGTCCACGTCGTGGAGCGCGTTCTGCTGGAGCCAGGCCTCACGGATGTAGCGTGCGACTTCCATCGTGAGCTGCTGGTCTTCCGGCAGGGCGTCCTTCCCGACGAGTTGGACGATCTCTTGGAGTTCGTCCTCCTCGTCGAGCACGTCGACGGCCCACTGACGGACCGCTGCCCAGTCGTCGGCGACGTTGTCCGCCCACCACGGGTCGAGCTGGTCCTTGTACAGCGAGTAGGACTCGTTCCAGTTGATCGAAGGGAAGTGCCGACGTTCCGCGAGGTCGGCGTCTAGCGCCCAGAACGTCTTGACGATACGCAGCGTGTTCTGGGTGACCGGCTCGGAGAAGTCGCCGCCCGGCGGCGAGACTGCGCCGACGACCGAAATCGACCCTTCACCGCCGTTGATCAGCTGGAACTTGCCGGCGCGCTCGTAGAACTCCGAGAGCGCAGCGGCCAGATACGCGGGGTAGCCCTCTTCGCCGGGCATCTCCTCGAGTCGGCTCGAGATCTCCCGCATGGCCTCCGCCCACCGCGAGGTGGAGTCGGCCATCAGTGCGACGTCGTAGCCCATGTCGCGGTAGTACTCCGCGATCGTGATGCCCGTATAGATACAGGACTCGCGGGCCGCGACGGGCATGTTCGACGTGTTGGCGATGAGACAGGTACGGGCCATCAGCGGGTTCCCGGTCTGTGGGTCCGGCAGTTCCGGGAAGTCCTCGATGACCTCGGTCATCTCGTTACCGCGCTCGCCACAACCGATGTAGACGACGATGTCCGCGTCGGACCACTTGGCGAGTTGCTGCTGGGTGACGGTCTTCCCGGAGCCAAAGGGCCCGGGAATCGCCGCCGTCCCGCCCTTCGCGAGCGGGAAGAGGCCGTCCTGAACCCGCTGGCCCGTCACCAGCGGCTCGGTCGGCGTCTCCTTGTCACCGGCTGGTCGGGCCTCTCGGACCGGCCACTCCTGGTGCATCTGGATCTCTTCGCCACTCGAGAGTTCAGCGACCGTCTCCTCGACGTTGAATTCGCCGGCCTCGATTGCGGTTACCTCACCGCCCTCGTAGTCCGGCGGCACCATGACCTTGTGGTCGATGGTGACGGTCTCTTCGACGACACCGACGGCGTCGCCGGATTCGACCGTCTCGCCTTCCTCGACGGTGGGTTCGAACTCCCACTCCTTCTCGAGGTCGATCCCGGGGGCGTCGACCCCGCGGTCGAGGAACGCCGTCCCCATCTTGTCCTCGAGGACGTCGAGCGGGCGCTGGACACCGTCGTAGATGGAGTCCATCATGCCCGGTCCGAGGTCGACGCTCAGGGGCTCGCCCGTGTTCTGGACGGGTTCGCCCGGGCCGACGCCGGAGGTTTCCTCGTAGACCTGAATCGTGGTCAGGTTCCCTTCGATCTCGATGACCTCGCCCATCAGTCCTTCGTCGCCGACGTAGACGACGTCGTTCATCCGGGCGTCGAGGTCCGTGGCGGTCACGACGGGACCACTCACGCTTTCGATTACACCGTCTTCGTCGACGGATTCGATGTCTTCTGCCTGGCTCATAGTTTAGCTGTCTTCGTCCTCTTCCATCAGGTCGATACCGATGGCGCGTTTGATCTGGTCGCGCAGTCCGCCGCCACCAGTGCCGCTGCCGATCGTAACGACGACCGGCTCGACGCTCGTCTCGACCTCTTGGCGAACCGACCGCGACAGGTGCTCGAGGTCGTCGTCGTGCATGACGACGATCCCGACGCTCTCGTCTTCGAGGGCCGCCGTCGCTGCGTCATCGAGGCGTTCGTCTTTCTCGTCGTCCGGGACGTTCTCGAACCGTCGCACTCCCGCGAGGCGGAAGCCGGTCGTAAACTCCGGACTGCCGACGACTGCGATTTCCTGGCTCATAGGATCACCAGCTCCTCTTCGATCTCGTTTTCGTCGAGTCCGACCTCGCGACCCCGCGCGATCGCGCGAATGTTCTCGACCTCGCGCTCTTTGGCGAGGACGAACGACAGAACGGGCGATATCGAGGTCGGGTAGACACTCGAGAGCGTATCCGCGTACTCGAGCAACGCAGCGTCTAGTGCGTGCTCGAACTGGATAAGGCTGTCAGCATCGCGCAGCCGATCCAGCGCTCCCGAGAGGCGGTCGCCGTAGCGTTTGTTCTCGGCAATGTGGTCGACGAGCGCGTCGTAATCGCCGACCAAGCGGTTCAGGTCCGACTCGTCGAACAACACGCCGCCGTCGATGTAGTAGGCAGCGGGGTCGAGATCGGCTCCGCTCCGTGCGAGGCGCAACGTGTTCCGTGCGTTCAGGAAGTCGATCTCGGCCTCGAGGAACTCGACGTACTTCGCCTCCGGCCCCTCGCGGGGTCGGCCGAGGTCCTCGAGCAGGTTCTCGTAGAAGGCACGATCGAGCGCGTTCTCGAGCGGAACCAGCGCGCCGCTTTCTTCGAACTCCTCGTAGGCGTCTTCGAGCTGCTCGGCGAAGATCGTCCCCTCGAGGATCTCGATGACGTCCTCGATCGAGTCGACTTCGACTAGCCGGTCGATCGTGCCGTCGTCGAGTTCGCCCGCCCGGATGAGATCGGTGCTGATCTCCTCGGGATCGGAATCCGTATAGATACCGCGGATGATCGTCTTCAGGTTCCAGACGTCGAATTTCCGGAGGTACCGAACGATGCGGTCGTAGAGTTGTCCTTCGGACCACTCGAGGAGGTCGTCGAAGTGCTTCGCGAGGTTGCGGTTTAACGCGTACTCGATCAGGTCGACGCCGGAAAACCGCGTTCCGAGCGCGTTGATCTCCCGTTCGTACTCCGTTTCCTCCATGAACCGCGCGATCTCGCTCGGCCCCATCCGGATCAGCTTGCGGTAGTCCTCGTCGGACAACATCGCCGCTCGACGCGAGCGGACGCGAGCGTTTACGTACTCCGGATTCGAGGCTCCCGTACTCATTGCTCGAAGAGTCGGTTACTGATCTCCTGAAGGTTGTCTTCCCAGACGTCCTCGAGCACCGAATCGAAGGTGTTGTTGACGCGGACGCGGGATGCCTCGCTCTCGACGACGACGCCGCCGAGACAGTCGTAGTCACCGGCGTATTCGTAGCCGTCGTAGTCGGCGAGAATCGATTCGATCAACTCCGCGTCGTCGGCCCGACCGTAGACCGCGACGTCGTCGCCCTCGTCGAACTCGACCGTCGCTGCCTCGAGCAGGTCGCGGGTGAGCTCCTCGCGGGTGTCTCCCTCGAGAGCGGCGAGCTCGTCCTCGACTGCCTCGCGGACTTCCGTGAGGACGTCCCGTCGTGCCTCCAGGCGCTGCTGTTTCGCCTCCAGTTTCGCACTGGAGAGTCGCTGTTCGCGCAACTGCTCGATCTCGCGGTCGACGTCGGCTTCGGCGTCGGCGACGATCTCGTCTGCGTCTTCCTGGGCGGCCGATTCGATCTCTTCGGCGCGCGTTTCGCCCTCAGCGCGGATGTCCTCCGCACGCGCGTGAGCCTCTTCTCGAATGTCCTCAACGACTGTATCCAAACTCATTGTAAGAAAGTTCGATGGGACGCTTTAGACGAAGAGCGCGACCAGTGCGAAGATCACGAGCGTCTCGGGCAGGACCGTCAGCAGAATCCCGATACCCGGCGAGATGGAGTCCTCGGCGAGTGCGCCGACGACCGACGCGCCGATCGCTCGCTCTGCATACCCCGCACCGATGGCCGCTAGCCCGATGCCCAGCGCCGCCGCCGCACCCTGCTCGATCGCGGGACCGCCGCTACCGGCAGCAGCACCGCCCTCCTGCAGCGCGACCGCGTTCTCTGCGAGACTGTTCAGCACGAGCGCCATTTCGGGTAGAGTTTCGATTGTCATGATTGAGTTTTCCTCGTGGTTTTGCAACCGGACAGGTGGTACTACTCCCCAGCGTGTTCTTAAAACTTCCCAAACCAAACTGCCGATTTCCCCGTTATAACCCTCGATACTCGCTGTCCGGAGGTATTACACTTTCGATACTGGTGGGAAAATACGAGTCGAGCTAGCACGGATTTCGGTCGCCGAGAGGGTGGGTCGACGCGTGTCAGTTCTCGTCGTCGGATCGAATCCCGCCGAAGGGTTCGAACGTCCGCCCACCGCCCTCGTAGAACCGGTTGAAGAATTCGACGTACTCGAGGCGGATCCCCTGCAGCCCGGCGCTCGTGATCCCGAGCAGCAGGACCACGATGTGACCGAGCACGAGGACGATCACGCCGAGAACCGCCATGACGATGCCGCCGTGGAGCAGGCCGCCGAACATGACCTCGGTCACCTCGTGACCGTGGTAGGTTCCCTGCTCGAGCATGTGCTGGGGCGCGTGGCTGGTACCGAAGTGCCACTCCGCGCCGTGATCGGTATCGACGACGTACACCCCGAAGAACAGCATGTTGACGACGAACGCCATGCCTGCCTTCGCGAGGATGACTGCGGCGATCCGCAGGTACGAGAGCACGTCACCGAGGACGTTGAAGCTCTCGAGTGCGCCGATGATGATGCCGAGCCCGCCGTAGTGTTTGACCTCGCCGTAGACCATCGTCACGAACCCGATCGCGGCGAGTGGGAGTCCGACGTATATCCCGACTTCGGTGGCGAAGCCGGTGAATCCGAGTTCGAACGCCGCCTCGGAACCGTTCCCGAACGAGGTGTACAGGAACTCCGGCTTGACGCCCTCTCCGTGATGGCTGAAGATCCAGACCCAGACGCCGATCATGAGCAGCGCCCACGAACCGTTCTCGAGGAACGCGTCGCCGACGCCGTGGTCGAGATCGTTGACGAAGCCGAAGGCGTAGCCGAGCGTGAGGTGGGCCAGTCCGATCAGGACGCTCACCATCAGCCACGTCTGGCCGTAGTTCGCGTACACGGGCTGGAGGCCCTTGTGCAGCGGCGGGCTGCCGCCGAAGACGACCTCTCCCAGGAAGTGCATCCCGAAGAATTCGCCGTAGAGGACGCCGAACAGCATCGTGAACCCGCCGGCCCACATGCCGATCGCACCCAGACTTCGGATGATGTCCTCGTCGAATCGGCTGTACATGAAGAAGCCGGCGGCCGTGTAGATCATCCCGTAGCCGAGGTCACCCAACATGAAGCCGTAGAACGCTGGGAACGTCAACAGCAAGACGACGGTCGGGTCGAGTTCGCTATACTTCGGCCGATCGATTAGCCGGAGCAAGAACTCGAACGGTTTTGCAGGGCCGCTGTTGTCCTGGATAACCGGCGGTTCGTCGACCATCGTCACGACGTCGCCGCTGGCGGCGGTCGTGCCGCCGTCGGCGATTGCTTCTTGGGTCGCGACTTCGCGTTCTTCCTCGTCGGTCGTCTCCTCGGCTCCGCCGGAGCCGCCGTGGTCGACGTCTTCCGTTCGCGTCGGATACCCCTCGTCGTTGTAGTCGGCGCGGACGAGTTCTTCGACCTCGACGCTGTCGCCGACCGCATCGTTCAGTGTCGCGACGAGCCGGTCGTACTCCTCGGTCGGGAGCCAGCCCTCCGCGACGAACGCGTGGTCGGTCGTCGCGAACTGCAGCGGCGCTTCCGCTTGCTGAACCTCGATCGTCAGCTCTTCTTCGACGCGCAGGAGGAAACCGGCTTCCGCCTGCTTGATCTCCTCGAGTTCCGCGTCGATCTCCTCGAGTTGGGACTCGAGGTCGCGCTTTCGACTCTCGAGGTCCGAGACGTAATCGTCGGGACTCTGGTCGGTGTCGGGCACCTCGTATCGGGTGAATTCGACGCCGACCAGCGCGTCGTCGATCGGGCTCTCGTCGGCGCTCTCGGTGGGCGCGGCGACGACCGCCACGACGTTCCCGCCGGTAAACGTCTCGAAGGCTCGAATGTCGTCCGAGGCGCTGACGGCGCCCTCGACTTCCTCGAGCGAGCCCTCACCGACGAGGACGTCGACCGTCTCGTAGCCCGACAGCAGATCGAGATCGATGCCCAGCTCCGCGAACGGAGCCACGCGATCGATCTTTTCGTTGACCTGCCGCAGTTCGTCGTTGATCTCCGCGCGACGGTCGTCGAGTTCGTTAATCCGCGTGCGGATCTCCTCGAGTCGCTGTTCCCAACCGTCCTCGAGAGTTCCCGGTTCGGCCTCGTCGGCCGAGAGATCGAGAGTACTCTCGAGGGCGCGGACGGTCACCAGCTTCTCGGAGGCGGTCTCAGCTCCCTCGATGGGGTCGCCGTTATCGAACCCCTCCCAGGAGCCGTCGTAGTCCGAAAGGTGGACCAAGCTCAGGTCGTGAACCGTCTCGATGACCGTGGGCATGACGCCCCGCGAGCCGGTCACCGAGACCTTACTCATCCGTTCAGGTCTGAGCATGGACGTCCTCCTGGAACAGTTCGACGACGTGAGCGGTCACTTCGTCGACCCGGTCTCGGGCGCGCTCGGCGAGTTCCTCGCGCTCCTGTTCACCTGCTTCGAGGACGCGCTCGCACTCCGCATCGATCTCTTCGCGAGCTTCCTCCAGACGGCGCTCCCTGATCTCTTGGGCCTCCTGTTCCGCTTCCGTGCGAATCTCCTCGGCGCGTTCCCGGGCCTCGGCTATTCGCTCGTCGCGGTCGTTTTCTGCCAATGCGACGATCTCGTCGGCCTCCTCTTCCGCCGACTTAATTCGTTCGAGAACCTCTGGCCTCGGCATATTCTAAGCAAGCGAACGTTTGCTAGAGCGCGTATATGGTAGTTGCGAAAGTGCCTCAGCGGACGCCGCTCCGAACGGCCGGTAATAATCGATTATGCGCTCCGGGATTCCGGCCGGAACAGTAGACATATGCCGATTCGACCGAAACCCTTCACTAATGGGAATTCTCGAGAACAAGGCCCGTGCTCGACTGTTCTATAAGTACCTTTCACGGGTCTACGATCAGGTGAACCCCTTCATCTGGACCGAGGACATGCGAACCGAGGCCCTCTCCCTCCTCGATTTCGAGGACGACATGACCGTCCTCGACGTCGGCTGTGGAACCGGCTTCGCGACCGAAGGACTCCTCGAGCGCGTCGACGAGGTGTACGCCCTCGACCAGAGCCAACACCAACTCGAGCAGGCCTACGACAAGTTCGGGAAGCAGGCCCCGCCGGTCCACTTCCATCGCGGTGACGCCGAGCGACTCCCGTTCGCGACGGACACGTTCGACGTCGTCTGGTCGTCGGGCTCGATCGAGTACTGGCCCAACCCTATCCTTGCGTTGCGGGAGTTCCGCCGCGTCCTCAAACCCGGCGGGCAGGTACTCGTCGTCGGCCCGAACTACCCCGACAACGTCGTCAGCCAACTGCTTGCCGACTCGATCATGCTCTTCTACGACGAGTACGAGGCCGACCGGATGTTCAAAACCGCCGGCTTCGAAAACGTCAAGCACGCCTTCATGGGGCCGTCATACGATCCCGAGGTCGCGATCACGACCATCGGTCGCGCGCCCGAATAGGTCACCTCACGCACCGACTCTCAGGCTGCCGTCGTCTCGAGTGTCGCCACCCGCCGGCCGTCGACCGCGAGCGTAACGGTAACCGAATCGCCCGTCTCGAGCGACGGGGAGTTCGTATCGGCGACCGTCAGGCTCGCCCGTTCCCCGACGGACCACTCCGAATCCGCTCTCGAATTGAACGGACCCGTCGGCGCACCGTCGAAGCCGCTCGCACCGGCGAACGGGACTGGCGGCTGTGCGGCCAGCTCCGTCCCGTTTACCGCAACCGTCACCGAGAGCGCCTCAATGTCGACCGCGTCGCCGGCGACGTGTTCGATCGAAATCGACGACTGATCGCCGTCGGCCGACAGTTCGAACGTCGCGGTCGGCCCGGGCGACTCGAGCGACAACGCGCCGACACCGACGGCGATACCGGCTGCTAGACAGACGGTGAGGGCGACGAGGAGGAGGACTCCGATAACCGGACTCACGGCGCGCATCTCCCCGGCAGTTGTCGTGTTCGGTTTCGTCTGTCCAGTCACGAACCGTCCTTGCTGCGCATTACGGTATAAACGTGCGTCCGCTCGTCATAGCTATCAACTGAAATTTTGATGATGGGAATTTTGGGCACCCGACCAAAAAAGAGAGCAACGAATTACTTTTGTAGAACTGTTACTGACTTAGGATCTCAAATACGTGTACTGCCGGTCTTAGCTGTTCGAAACGGTAGTGCTAATATTCTCTCCCGTTGATGTCCGTGCTGTCAGTTCGTACTCGCCCGCAGGCGGCACATACCAGAGTCTGTCGTTGCCATTGGTCTCGCCTACTTCAAACCCATTTATTACGATCGTCGCCGATTTGGCCTCTCTTGTCTCCGAATCGGCTACCTGTACATTAGCCGGTCCGTTCGCCGTCGTTTCTTCGATCGAGAGTCTCGTTCCGTTCTTGACCGATGTCTTTCCGTTCTTCGGTAGCGCTTCCTGATCTAAGATCTGCGTTTCTCGATAGATCTCACCCGTGGCACCGTCGAGATACGCCTCGAGATCGCCGTGGCCGTGGCTGATATCAAACAGGTACAGCTGGACCGTTGTATGCTCGTTGAACGACGGTGACTGACCGGTCTCGTACGCCCACGGGTACTGCTCTTGAGCGTGCCGATACGCGTCCATCGTGTTGTTAAATTGGGATTGGCGTGTGCTATCGCGGTTATCAAACCTGGTCGCTTCACGGATGTAGCTCTCACCGAGCCTCGAGATGACGTACCCGTTCTGGGACGTCTCGACAGTAATATAGTCGGTACTTCCAGTCTGAACGGTTCCATATGTGGCCGATTCCAGTTGCGACCGAAGTTCGGTTCGATGCATCTCGAGTTTATTTCGATCATCTTCAACCGATAGCGATGCGTTCGGAACCAGATCAGAGCGCTCCTCGAGTTCGTCGAACTCTTCGGAGAGAACCGACGCTTCCCTGTAATTTCGAAGCAGCGTCTGCAGTAACTGATCACTCGATGTCTCCCCGTTTGCATGTGCTCGTACGGCCCGTTGTTCGCGCGCCTCGAGACCGTTCGATCGTTCTGTCAGCCGATCGTACGCGCCCTGTAACAGCACACGCCGCTCTTCGGGCGATGCGTCGTCGAACTCCCGGTCGATGACGGCGTATTGGGCGTGGTCAACCCGGAGTTCGTCGTCCTTACTTGCGAGCGTCGCGCCGAGATCGGGTCCGTACTCGGTATACTCGCTTCTCGAGGGTTCCTCAAGGGAGAGGCGATTCGTCGTGTTTGCTACCGGCTGCGGACTCGAGTCCATCTGGGCAGCGCTCGATACCTGGTTTTGCAGGGGCGTTTCGGAGAGCGTATCTGTCGCACTCCCGGAGTCCGCCATTCCGGGGGCGACGGTCAGGGATAAAACCAAAAACAGTGCGAGGAGGGGCGGGATCGCGCGGTTCATCGACCAACCGTATGCCCTCCTGATACAAAAACTGGTCGCACTACTATTGCGGCTAGATTACAGCGGATAAAGTGCCACTAACAACGGATCGGTGCTGTCAGCAGATCCCCTCTCTCCCGTCGAGATGCTTTACATCCGCTGGTAACGTTTTATTTTCGATGGAAAGGGTTTTTTCCCCCGGGGAACCACCCGTTGGTACGCATGCGGGTATCCGCCGCCATCACATTCGCCCTCACAGTCCTCCTCACGCTGTCTCTCTTGGGGCCGGTGGCCGCCACACCGACTGCGTCCGCCTCGTCACCGGAGTACGAACGGACGGAGACAGTCGCCGACCGGCCCCCACAACCGTTGGACCGAGCATCGCCCTCCGGTCAGCCGATCGACTCCCCTAAACACTCGATTGAGCCGTCGCTATCGGCCGAAACGACGGCACAGTCGGCCGATTCGCTCGATGAGCCTGATCCGCAGCAGGTCATCAGAATCGCCGTTCGCGATAACGGCGATGTTCGATGGACGGTTGAGAGTCGTTTTCTTCTGACGAACGAGAGTGACACCGCCGTTTTCCGAGAGTACGCTGAGAGCGTTACGTCCGGCCAGCGCGACGTTGAGTACGATCTCGAGCAGTTCGAGAACTTTCGCGAAATGGCACAACAATCAACCAATCGCGAAATGTCGATCGAAGCTGACCAGTGGGACGAGCCGCGTATTATCGAATCGCCCGACGAAGCCGACCTCAGCGACGAAACGATAGCCGATAACGAGGATGTCCGGATCGGTGTCCTCTCCTACTCGTTTACATGGACGAACTTCGCCACTGTCGACGGTGATCGGATCTACTTTGGCGACGCCTTCCAGACAGAAAGTGGCACGTGGATCGGATTGAGCGACGGGCAGCGTCTCGTGATTGAGACACCGCCCGACTTCGCCCTCGAGACGCCGACCCGCCTCACGTGGAACGGTCCCTACGAGTTCGACGACAGCGAACTCGATATCGTTTTCGTCCGAACCGGGGATTCCCTGTTGTCGATGCCGGGATGGCTGATCGGCGGCTTACTCGTAATCGTTGGTCTCGGAGCTGGCGGGTACCTGTTGGCCCGGCGTGACGACGGGACCGAACTTCCGGTCCCGACCGATCGACTCCCGTCGTTAACCGACATTGAAAGCAGGATCCGTGGTAGTAGTAGGAAAGGTGCTGCTCCCCCGGACTCCTCCGAGACAACTTCACCAACTGGTCCGCAGCTTGATTCGGACGCTATCACCACTCCGTCCGATGGTGGTGCTCGTCAAAGTGGAACGAGCCTCGAGTTCGAGGAACCCAACGACGACGACGATATCGATCCCGAACTGCTGAGCGACGAGGAACGTGTCTTGCGCCTGCTCAAGCAAAACGGCGGGCGGATGAAACAGGCCTCGATCGTCTCGGAGACCGGCTGGTCGAACGCAAAGGTGTCACAACTGCTTTCGAAGATGGACGACGACGACGAGATCGCGAAGCTCCGGATCGGTCGGGAGAACCTCATCACGCTGCCGGGCGTCGATCCGACCGAACTCGATTGATCGCCTCGCCTCGACAGCGGTCGGCCGTGATACTCAGTTTTCGCTCGAGTCCGAGTCGGTAGCGGTCGTGTTCGAGTCGTCAGTGCCTGTCTCCGGGTTGTACTGGATTTCCGTTCCGACGGAGTCGTAGATATCGTCCCAGTCTTTGTCCTCGTCCATGAGGAAGACCTCGACGGTTAACGACCCCTCGCCGAACTCCTCGGTCCCGTCGGGTCGGACGTCGATGTGATAGGTTCCGTTCTCGTCCATGCTGACTTCTCCCGTGCGCTCGATCAGCTTCTGTTCGTCTTCGTTGATCTTGACGAAGAAGTACGGCTCGCCGATCACGTCGCCGTGCTCTGGCGGATCGACGTTCTCCATACTGGTATTAGCAGTGACCTCGAGGTTGAAGTTCGAGTAGCCGTCGCCGCTCTCCGCGGGTTGCGTGTCGACGAACTCGACGGATTCGATTCGATCCTCACGCTTGTCCTCGAGCGGGCGATTCGGCTCTTCGGGTGGGGTCCACGTTGCGTTCGCAGTCTCGTCTGTATCTGCGGTGTCAGCCCCGTCACTACTGTTCGTACTCCCAGCAGTACTGTTCGGTTCGTCGTCGTCACCGGTGTCAGTCACTGCGTCGTCGGACCCGTTCGTGCCCGTCTCGCTATCGGTCAACGGTTCTGTCTCGTTCGTATCCGACGGCCCGTCAGCTTGTGAGCCTCCGAGGGCGCTACAACCGGAGAGGGCAACGAGCAGTGCGACCGCGACGACAGCGACGGTTCGGAATTGCATCGTACCCGGTCGTACCGGGACGACGGCTATTATTACAGCCCAAATAAGCGGTTACCACTCGTTCGTCGGGAAACGGCATCAAAATCGCTCGAGACGGCTGATTCCTGCGCTTTCGCGCTGTGGAACGATTCTTATCGTGTCCGCAAACGATGTCACCGACCGTCTTCTGGCTCGGAGTCTCCGGCTCGTGTACAAAATCACGAAATCCGTTCCGCTCACCGCTCGCGAAAAATCGTTACCAAAACGCCGCTCGTTCGCTCGCGGGACTCAGGCTAGCGGCGTGCGCTCGACCACTTGGCCATCGTTGGTGGGATACTGCTCGACGATCTTCGCGCACCTTTTTCTCGTCGGATTCGCTTCGCTCACCCGCCTCCAAAAATCTGCACCAAAAAGCCGCTCACTCGCGGTACTTACGCCAGCGGCGTGCGCTCGACGACCTGCCCGTCGTAGGTGGGATACTGCTCGACGATCTCGCCGTCCTCGAGGTCGCCCTCCTCGATCATCTCCTCTAGGAGCCACCACGCGACTTCGACGTGGTCGGTTTTGACGGTGTAGAACTCCTCGGGGACGCCAAGCGCCTCGAGGCGGTCGGGATCGGTATAGGTCTTCCCGTAGACGAGGGTGCCGTCGTCGGTGATGTCGTCGAACTCGCGGCGGACGTTACGGGCCATCCGCTTGAGACGGCGACGGTGCTGGGCCGCGTCCTTGAATACGGAGGTACAGAAGTAGACCTTCTCGTGGTCGCCCATCTCCTCGAGGATGTCCTCGCGGGAGCCGTCGACGGCGCTCATGTGGTCTTCCTTGAGTTCGAAGCCCTGTTCTTGCATCCGGCGGTAGTTCCCGTCGGACATTTCGAACTCGTTGATGTTACAGAACTCGGCCGCGCCCTCGTCCAGAAACTCGAGGAACTCTTCTTCGGCGCGGATGCCGGGAATTTCGAACGCGGGAGTGAGTCCCTCTTCGCGGGCGATGTGGAGGATTTCCTCCCACTCGGTGCCGTGGAGGTCGCCCCACTGTTCGTACGGCGGGTGGAAGCGAATCTCGTCGAGGCCGGCCTCCGAGAGGCGGCGCATGTTCTCGCGGCCGCCGGGAATACCGGTGTAGAGGTGGGTGTGGTGGTCCTCGCCGAACTCGTCTTTGAGGAGTTCGAGATAGTGACAGGTCCGACCCAGCGCCTCTTGGGGTTCGCCGCCGGTGATCGAGGTACCCAGTGCGTCCATTCGGTTTGCCTCGATCAGGACGTCCTCGTCGCTTTCGACGAGCCGTTCGTTGGCGTAGACGTCGGTGACGTTCTTGCGGTTCTCACCGAGCGGGCAGTAAAAGCAGTCGCGCTGGTCGCAGTATCCGTAGACGAACAGCACCATCTTGCCACCTTTCGCGCACTGCTCACAGCCCTTCGAGATCATTCGAGGATACGTACCCACCCGAGCCTCAAAAGCGGTGCGGATCGAGAGCGCCGCTGTGCCCCGTTGCCCGGTCTCATGGCGTCGCGCGATGTGGGTGTCGGCCACATACTATTAGACGGTTCGCTCGGACTGTCATCTATCCGATGTTCGGCGGGATCCACGTTCTCTGTGTCGACGACGACCCCGATAGCCGTTCGCGGACGGCGACCGTTCTCGAACGACGGCGCGACGCTATCGACGTGACGACTGCCAGAACCGGTCGCGAGGGGCTGGCGGTCTTCGACGGCGGGAGCGACGCCGAATCCGCGGTCGTCGATTGCGTCGTCAGCGGCTACGAACTGCCCGACATGGACGGCCTCGAGTTGCTCGCGACGGTTCGGAAGCTCGACCCGACGGTTCCGTTCGTTCTCTTTCCGACCAACGGGTCCGAGGCGATCGCGAGCGAGGCGATTTCGGCCGGCGTCACCGACTACGTTCGGACGGGATCCGGGACGGACCAGTACGCCGTACTGGCGGATCGAATCGAAGCCGCCGTCGAGAAACGCCGCGCCGAGCGGGCGCGACGCGAGGGCGAGCGCGAACTCGCTCGCCACGAGCGACTCGTCGAACTCGTGCCGACCGCGCTCTTCGTGCTCGACGCGAACGCGACGATCGGCTGGTCGAACGAGGAGTTCGCCGACGCGTTCACCGAGAACAGGGCGGACCTGATCGGAACGCCGTTTCCGACGCTTATCGACCGGGGATACTACGACGAGTGCGTGACGAGCAAGTACATCGAGGAAGTTCGCGGACTGCTGACCTCGTCGATCGACCGCGATCGGGCGAAGTATCAGGTGCGGTTTCACACGCCGAACGGCGAGGAGCGGATCCACGATGTCCACACGAGACTCCTCCCGCTCGAGGACGGGGAGTTCACGGGGACGATCCACGCCATCCGCGACCTCACTCGCCGGCGTCGTTACCGGCGGGAACTCGAGCGCCAGAACGAGCGGTTGGTCGAGTTCGCCGGCTTCGTCAGCCACGACTTGCAGAACCCGTTAAACGTCGCACAGGGGAACCTCGATCTGCTCGCGGAGCAAGTCGAGAGTCCGCGCGTCGACGAACTGCAGTGGTCGCTGTCGCGGATGGAGGAACTCATCGACGGCCTCCTCGAGTTGGCCCGGCAGGGGAAGACGATCGGCGACGAATCGTGGCTCTCGCTCGCCTCGGCGGCCCGCGAAGCGTGGTCGACCGTCGACACCGGCGACGCCCGCCTCGAGATCGAGACGGACAGCCGAATCTACGGCGACGAGACCCGCGTTCGGGAATTGCTCGAGAACCTCTTCCGAAACGCCGTCGAGCATGGCTCGACATCCGACGGGGAGGGTCACAGCGAGGGGCCCGATCGCCTGCTCGTCACCGTCGGAACCCTCGAGTCGGATTCTCGAGGTGGCGATGGGACGCGTCCGCGCGGATTCTACGTCGAGGACACGGGATCGGGGCTGCCCGCCGATCGCGAGTCACTGTTCGAGTTCGGCTACACGACCGATGCGGACGGGACCGGGCTCGGGTTGGCGATCGTCGAGGGGATCGTGACGGCCCACGGCTGGTCGATCGCGGCCCGAAACGGACCGTCCGGCGGCGCTCGCTTCGAGTTCGACGACGTGCGAGTCAACGCTGACGCCGGCGACGATACCGCATCCGACGACGCCACCGATTCCGCCTGAGCGAGCCGGCGTCTCGGCCCTGCCCGGACTCGGTCTCGAGTCGCTCTCGATCGCCGTCGACGCGTCAGTACGGAATACGGTCTCGCCGTCCCAGAAGAGGGAAATAGCGCGGCGTGCAACCACGATCCGATGCTGTTGGTCCTCTGTGTCGATCTCGACGACGATCTCGGGCGAAAGACCGGCTTCTCCACGCCGGTCATCGGTCGCGACCCGGTCGAGGAGGCGGCCGTGGCACTGGCCACCGCGGACCCGGAGGACTCGGACGTCAACGTCATCTTTCAGGGGTTGCACGTCTACGACGATCTAGCAGAACGCAACGAGAGCGTCGAGGTCGCCGTCGTCACCGGCAACGACGAGGGCGACGTCAGCGCCAACCGCGAGGTCGGCGACGAGGTCGATACCGTCCTCGCGAGCCTCTCGACCGCCGAGGACATCACCGCGCTCGTCGTCACCGACGGCGCACAAGACGAGTCCGTCATCCCGATCATCCGCTCACGGGTCCCGATCGACGGCGTCCGACGGGTGGTCGTCAGACAGGCGCAGAACCTCGAGTCGATGTACTACACGATCAAGCAGGTTCTCGACGACCCCGAGACCCGGGGAACGGTGCTCATTCCGCTGGGGATCCTCCTGTTGATCTACCCGCTGGCGCTCATCGGATCCGCGCTGGATATGCCGGGCTTCGTCCTGGGAATGACGTCGGCACTGCTCGGCTTCTATCTCATCTCGCGCGGACTGGGGTTGGGCGATCGGTTGGACGCGACCGTCGAACGCGCCCGCCACTCGCTGTATGCCGGTCGGACCACCTTGCTCGCGTACATCGTGGCGGCCGCGCTGTTCGTCCTCGGTGGCGTCAGCGGGACGGACACCCTCGAGGCGGTCCGCCAATCGACCGACGGGGCCGTCGAAGTGCCGGTCATGCTCGCGGCACTGGTCAACGGTTCGATCCATTGGTTTGCCGCCGCGGGCGTCACCACCAGTCTCGGCCAGATCACCGACGAGTACATCGCGGGGACCCTGGAGTGGCGCTATCTCAACGCGCCTTTCTACGTGCTCTCGATCGCAACCGTCCTCCACGCGGTGAGCGCCTTCTTCCTCGATCGGGTGGGGATTACCTACCTCGCGACAGCGCTGACCGCCGGCACGCTGCTCGGAATCGCGAGCACGCTGGCCTTTGCCGTCGCTGAGTCGTGGCTTTCCGACTCGGATCGAGATGGGGGACAACGAGGAGCCGAGCGAGTCTAAGCGACGATTAGCGTTCCCGTTCGACGACGAACTCCGCTAGCTCGAGTAGATACTGTCGAGCCTCGGGGTCGGCGACCTCGACCCGGTCCAGCGCGTCGAGTGCCCGATCTGCCTCCGCTTGGGCGTGTGCATTGGCTTCGTCGGGCGTGAGATCGGTCACTTGAACGACCGATGGCCGCTCTAAGGCAGCGTCGTGTCCGGTCGGCTTGCCGAGTTCCTCGGGGTCGGCGACGGCGTCTAATACGTCGTCCCTGATCTGGAAGGCGACGCCGACCCGCTCGGCGTACTCGCCAAGCGCCTCGACGGTGACGGGATCGGAGTCGGCGGCGATCGCGCCGAGTTCGGCCGCGGCCCGAAAGAGCGCACCGGTCTTGCGCCGGGCCAAAGTCATGTACTCGTCTTCGTTCGTGGGTTCAGCTGAGAGCTCGGTCGCCTCGCCGATACCGAGTTCGACCATCGCCTCGGCGACGACGCGGGTAGCATCCGGATCGGTCGAAAAGAGGGCGAAGGCCTCGCCCAGCAACCCGTCGCTGGTGATGATCGCCGGCCCGTGGCCGAACTCGGCCCACGCGCTGGTCGTGCCCCGGCGCAGTTCCGAGCGGTCGATGATGTCGTCGACGACGAGTGAGGCGCTGTGGACGAGTTCGATGCCGACGCCGAACTCGACCGCGTCCTCGGCCCGCCCGCCAACCGTTTCGCAGGCCAGCAGCGTCACCATCGGTCGAACGCGCTTCCCTCCGGAGAGCGCGACGTGGCGAACCTCCTCGCTGAGCGTCTCGGGTTCGACCCCCTCGACGACCTCGACAAGACGCTCCTCGATCAGCGCCCGTCGGCGCTCCAGCAGTTCCATCACCCGCGCTTAGGATGGGGTGGAAAAGTAGCTAACGGATCGATTCCTTTCCACCTGCGACGACAGCTCTGCAGGAAAGCGGGCAATCAACCGGTCGCACGGCGGGGTTCCGCATCGCTACTCGAGTCGACGGGATCAAAAACGCGGATCGAAACGAGCCTCACGAAACGACGAGCCGACCGTCGCGAGACGACTACTGAAACTCCTCGATGAGTTCGGGGACAACGTGCGACCACCTTTTTCCGCTCGGATCGCTCACTCCGTTCGCGATCACTCTCGCAAAAACTTGGACCAAAAACACCGGAAGAACTCCGTTCTTCCGAGCCCTCGTCCACTCCGTTCACGAGGAAGACCGCTCACTCGCGATGCTCGTTCGCGGGACAGCTACTGGAACTCCTCGATGAGTTCGGGGACGACGTCGAAGAGGTCGTCGACGATCGCGTAGTCGGCGATGTCCATGATCGGCGCGTTGGGGTCCGTGTTGATCGCGACGATCGTATCGGAGCCCTTCATGCCGGCGACGTGCTGGACTGCGCCGGAGATCCCGATGGCGATGTAGACGTCGGGGGTGACGACTTTGCCGGACTGGCCGACCTGCCGGTTCTTGGGCAGCCAGCCGTTGTCGACGATCGGGCGGGACGAGGACAGCGTCGCGCCGAGTGCGTCCGCCAGATCCCGGATGAGATCGAGGTTCTCCTCTTCCTCGATCCCGCGGCCGATCGAGACGAGCACGTCGGCCTCGCTGATGTCAACGTCGCCGCCGCCGACTTCCTCGAAGCCGTTGACGGTCGAACCGACGGCGTCCTCGTCGATGTCGGCCTCGAAGGCCTCGATCGCGGCGTCGCCGGTTCCTTCGGCGGCGGGCCACTCGGCACCGCGGATCGTGACGACCGCGTCGCCGGCGAGTTCGGTGGTCGTCTCGACCTTGCCGCCGTACATCTCGCGGGTGGCGACGAGCGTCTCGTCGTCGTTGTCGAGGCCGATCGTGTCGGTGACGACCGGCAGATCGAGTTGATTGGCGACGGCGGGGGCGTAGTCGAGGCCATTGACGCTGTTGGGTGTCAACACGTACTGCGGGGCGAGTTCGTCGTAGAGCTGCGTAATCGCCTGCGTGTAGACGTCGTGGTTGAACTCCTCGCCGTGAGAGACGGTGTGGATCGCGTCGACGCCGTCGCGGTTGAGCTTCGCGGCGAAGTCGTCGACGGTGCCGCTGATAACCGCGAGATGGAGGTCGCCGCCGGTCTCGTCGGCGAGCTGGCGGCCGGCGGTGATGATCTCGTAGCTGACATCGCGCAGTTCGCCGCGGCGGTGGTCCGCGACCGCGAGGATGTCGCTCATTGTGCCACCCCCTTGTCGCGGAGCAGTTCACCCAGCTCCGAGGCGGTCTCCTCGGCGCTGCCCTCCCAGAACGTCGCGTCGCTCTCGCTTTCGGGCTCGTACATGGCCGTCAGCTCGAGGTCGGCCTCGATCGCGCTCTCGTCGACGCCGATGTCGGCGAGTGCCTTGACGTCCATCGGCTTCTGTTGGGCCTGCCGGATGCCCCGCAGGCTCGCGTAGCGGGGCTCGTTGATCCCCGTCTGGATCGTCAGCACGGCCGGAAGCTCGATGTCGGTCAGCTCCTCGACGCCGCCCTCGAGTTCGCGTCGCACCGAAGCCAGGTCGTCGTCGAAGTCGTGCTCGAGGTGGTTGACGACGGCCCCCCACTGGAAGCCGAGGTTCTCGGCGACGGAGACGCCGGTCGCGGCGAAGCTGTCGTCGCCGGCTTGGACACCCGAGAGCACGAGGTCGGGGTCCTCTTCCTCGACGACGGCGCTCAGGATCTCCGTCTTGGCGTTGACATCGAGCAGATCGATGTCCTCGAGGGAGTCGTCCCAGACGCGAACCGCGCGGTCGGCACCCTTCGCGAGGGCCTGCCGGATGGTCTGTTCACACTCTTCCGGTCCGATGGTGACGGTCACGACTTCGTCGGCGATGCCGTCTTCCTGCAACTGGACGGCTTCTTCGATCGCGTAATCATCCCACTCGTTGAGGTCGGCACCGAGGTACTGGTCTGCGATTTCGGTTCCCTCGATTTCGAACTCGTCTTCGACGGTCGCCACCTCTTTGACCGTTACGAGAATTTTCATCGTTTGTCACTGCTACGTCCATACCGTAAATCTTTTCGAAACCGCCCCTCACGGGGAAGCCGTTCAGTTACCATGTTTTTCGAATGATTTGTTTCGCGCTACGTTTGCTGGCGGTCTCCGGGGAGTGAGCTACCAGCGTTTCGTTTGCGTGCCCGGTCGATCTCCAAGACGGAAACGGTTTAACGCCACCGCTGGTAGTGCTGAGTATGGCAGACTGTCCACTCGCCGACGACTGCCCGGAGTTCTCCGAACGGATTTCGGGAATGGGATGTCAACACTACGGTGATCGGGGTGGCAAGGAGTGGTGTAACCACTACGGCCAACCGATCGAAGACCTCAAAACACAGCCGGTCAAGTCGGGCGAGGAAGTCGTCATCGACGTCGTCGATATGCACGAAAGCGGTGCCGGCGTCGGCCGAACCGAGGACGGGTTCATCGTGATGGTCGATGGCGTCCTGCCGGAAGCCCGCGCGCGAGTCGAGATCACGCGGGTACACAGCAATCACGCGCGCGCCGAGGAGTTGGAACTCCTCCCGATGGATCCCGACGAAGACGACTCCGACGAGGAGAGCGCGGCGTCGGGAGACGACGGTGACGGTGGTGATGCCGTTGACGCCGAGTCCGGTGCGGACGACGACGGCGGTCCCGAGCGCGAGCGACTCGGCAGTCGCGATAACTTCTGGGGCTCGTAACGCCCCCTCGAGTGGACAGATCGCGCTGTATCGGTTGATTTTCTCCGGCGTTCAACTGGCCTGGTTCAGCCGCTGTGCTTATCGACGCACCGTTCCGGCTCACACAACGTTTTCTCGGTCCCGTGCGATGGAGACGCATGGAGCGCATTTCGCTGTCGAACTCGGCTTTCGAGGGTGACAACAACGCCTACCTCTTCACCGATGGCTCGGAGACGGCGCTGATCGATACCGGCGACTGGACCGACGCGACACGCGAGGCCCTCGAGGCAGCACTCGCCGACCGCGGACTCGAGTTCGCGGCTATCGACCGAATCTTCCTCACACACTGGCACCACGACCACTGCGGGCTGGCCGGCGACATTCAGGCCGCAAGCGGGGCCGACGTGTACGCACACGCCGCCGACGCGGCGCTTATCGAAGGCGACGAAGACGCGTGGGAGACGATGTACGACCGCCAAGAGCGGTACTTCGAGGAGTGGGGCATGCCCGAGGCCGAGCGCGAGGTCCTACGGGAGCGCATGCGCCCCGATGTGATGGCGACCGAGACGCCGACCGTGACCCCGTTCGCCGACGGTGACACGTTCTCGGTCCCCGGCACCGAACTCGAGGTCGTCCACACGCCCGGGCACGCGGCCGGACTGTGCATGTTCGAGGCCGACCTCGAGCGGGGCCGGGAGGTGTTCGCGGGCGATACGCTGTTGCCCGTCTACACGCCAAACGTCGGCGGTGCAGACGTCCGCGTCGACCGCCCGCTCGAGAAGTACCTCCGCGCGCTGCAGGGGATCACCGACGCCGACTACGCCCGTGCGTGGCCGGGCCACCGCGACCCGATCGACGACCCCGCCGAGCGGGCACAGGACATTATCGACCACCACGCGGAGCGCTCGTGGCGGGTCCTCGACGCGCTGAATCGGCTCGGCCCCTGCGACGTGTGGACGGTCAGCGCCGACCTGTTCGGCGACCTCGACGGCATCCACATCCTCCACGGCCCCGGCGAGTCATACGCGCATCTGGAACACCTCGAACGAGCGGGCACCGTCGTTCGCGAAGGCTCCGCATACCGGCTCGCTGACGGCGTCGCCGACGATCTCGCCGGACTCGAGGCCGAACGCTGGGACCTCGAGCACTGACGCCGAGACCGGGCCGACGCGACGTTGCGGCCCCCAGGATCGGTCCCTTTCTCGAGATCGCGAAACTCCGTGCCCGGAGATAGTCAGCCGTATTTTACAGACAAATTCGAATATATTTCGACCCGGTTCGATACCGAGAAGTATTTACTCGCACCCGAGTTATGAATGACTATGATGTGGCAAGACCTGATATTCCTCGCCGGAAGCGTCCTCTCGATCGTGTTCCTCGCGCCGACGGTGCGCGACACGACGGCGAACATCCCGCTCGGCTCGAGCGTTCCCTCGATGACAATCGGCGCGATCTACGCCGTGACGTACGCGACGATGGGAATGACCTTCTCGGCCGCGGGCTCGCTCGGCGTCGCGACGATGTGGTCGCTGATCGTCTCCTACCGCTCGCCCGGGCCCCGCGACGGCCCCGCGAACGTTGTCCGGTTCGCCGGCTCGCTAGCCCGACAGGCACGACGGACCGTAAGCGACGTTCTGTCCGACGAGGAGTACCCCGCGACCGGTCAGTCGGCCGACTGACTCGAGCGCTCGACCCCGACCGCGATCCGTTTTCCGCTGTCCGTATTCGACCAGTCGCGACGGCCTCGTCTATAGTAGCCACTGAAAGTCAGTGCACACCTGATCGCACGACTGCGTTGCGATCAGTGTGTAAATCGTTTCAGTGGCTACTATAGTTTCGCAGATCCCGATCTCGAGTCCGGCGGTCGCGCGGCTCACGCAGTGCCGAGACCCGGGAAGCTTTGATCCCGCCGAAATTAGGCAATACACATGCACACGCGAGTCCACGGATTCGGGAGAGGGATGTCGCCGTGATCGACGACGTCGAGGAACTCCTCGAGGAGATCGGGTTCGACCCCGAGACGAGCGTGTTGACCTACCGGCAGGCGCAGGTGCTCGCACTGCGGGAACGCGAGGTTTCGCAGGCCGATATCGCCGACGCGCTCGGGACCTCGCGGGCGAACGTCTCCTCGATCGAGTCGAGCGCCCGCGAGAACGTCTCGAAAGCCCGTGAGACGGTCGCGTTCGCGGAGGCGCTTCGCGCGCCGGTCCGGGTTCGGGTTCCCTCGGGCACCGACCTCTACGACGTGCCCCAGTTGGTCTACGACGCCTGTGACGAGGCCGGCGTCAAGGTCGATCACACCGCGCCGGACCTGATGAAGGTCGTCAGCGACGCCGCGGGATCGGCCGTCACCGGTCGGCAGGTGTCGACGCCGCTGATCGTCGGGGTGACCTCGGAAGGAATGGTCCGCGTTCGCCATCAGGGCTGACCCGACCGGACGGTGTCGAGCCGAGTTCCGTCGGCGGGATCAGCCGGTCGAAACGAGATGCAGGCCGACGATTCCGACGACGATGAGGGAAATGAAACCGAGCCGGGCCACCGTTGCCGGTTCGTCGAGCAACGCGATTCCGAGCGTCGCCGTTCCGACCGCGCCGATTCCGGTCCAGACCGCGTAGGCGGTTCCGATCGGCAGGGATTGCACCGCCCGCGAGAGGAGTACCATACTCAGGACGAGCGCGACCGCCGTCCCGAGGGTCGGGATCGGCCTCGAGAGCCCATCGGAGTAGTGGAGCCCGATGGCCCACGCGATTTCGAACAGTCCCGCGACGAAGAGCAGCGGCCACGACATCGGTGTCACTCCGGGCTCGCCCGACTATAGTACAGCGATGTTCGCCCAACCGCCGGATCAGACGCGGTCGATTCCCGGAGAGATTTGTAGGCCGCCCCCGTCGACCCCGGTATGGACTTCGACCTCGACGGCAACAGCGCACTGGTGACCGCCGCCTCGAGCGGCCTCGGCTTTGCGAGCGCACAGGCGTTGGCAGCGGACGGCGCAAACGTCGCGATCTGTGGCCGCGACGCGGCGCGACTCGAGGACGCGCGCGACGAACTCGCCGAGATGGGCGACGGCGAGGTGCTCGCCGTGCAGGCCGACCTCACCGATCCGGACGACGTCTCCCACCTCGTGAGCGAGACGGTCGACGCCTTCGGCGGGCTCGATCACGTCGTCACCTCCTCTGGCGGCCCGCCGAGTACGACCTTCCTCGAGACCGACGAACAGGACTGGTATCAGGCCTACGACCTGCTGGTGATGAGCGTCGTCTGGACGATCGAGGAGAGCTACGAGCACCTCCTCGCGTCCGACCACGGGACGATCACCTGCATCACCTCCCGGACCGTCCGGGAGGTGGCGGACGGCCTGCTGCTCTCGAACTCGGTGCGCCGGGGCGTGATCGGCCTCGTCAAAACGGTTTCGCGGGAGTTCGCCCCCGAAATCCGTGCTAACGCGGTCCTCCCGGGGACGATCGAAACGGCCCGGATCGAGGAACTCCTCGAGGCCCGCGTCGAGCGCGGCACCTACGACGACTACGAGCAGGGACTTGCCGCGATGGCCGACGACATTCCGATGGACCGCATCGGCGACCCCCGCGAACTGGGCGACGTCGTCGCCTTCCTCTCGAGCCCGCGTGCCAGTTTCGTCAACGGAGCCGAGATCCCGATCGACGGGGGCCTGCTGCGGAGTTGAGGCGGGCCCGCGAGACGGCGGCCGACCGTCGCGTCCGCGACCTGACGGCCGCCACTCTGTTCTCCGAATCGTAACCCTCTCGGACCCCTTCGGGAGAGTTGGTGTGTGTACGGTCCGACCCGAGCCGCTGGCTACCTCGCGCTGCTCGTGACGCCGGCCACGTTGCTCCTCGGTGCCGTCCGTGCGCCGCCCGAACGCTACGTCGGAGCGGTCTGGGTGCTGCTCGGTGCCGGGCTCACCGGGACCGTCGTCGCCGCGACGGAGCGACGGCGACTCTCGAGCCTCGACGGGAGCGAACTCGCTCGAGCGGACGCCGTCGATGCGCTCGCGGTCGCGGCCGCGGCGGTGGTCACGTACGGCCTGAGCGTTCACGCCGGGCTCGGCCCGGTCGTGGCTGCTGCCGTCGTCGGCCTGCTCGTGGGCGTCGGGCTCCCCCGGGTCGACGGCCCGGCCTACTGCGGGACGTTCGTCGGGATGGCCTCGCCCGCCGTCTTTCCCTCGCTCGAGCCGGTCGCGATCGCCGGGACCATCGCCGGCCTCGCGTTCGTCCTGACGACCGGCTCGTTCGACGGCTTCGGCGGCAAGTACGGGACCATCGCCCTCTTCGGCTGCATCGCGGCGGTCGCCGCACTCGACGTCGATTACGCGGCCGCCAGCGCGCTCGAGCCACGACTCGGCCCGCCGATAGTCGCCGTCGCCGTCGTCGCGGCGGTCGCGACCGTCGCGCTTCGGACCCGTTGGGGTACCAGCGCCGTCGTTGCCTCCGCCGCGATCGGCCTCGTCGCCGGCGTCGCACTCCCCTCGCTTCTCCCGTCGTTCGGGTCGACGCTGGCCGCGGTCGCTTTCTGTGCCTCGTTCGTCGGGATGTCTGGCGACAAGCGGTTGGCGACCATCGGACAGGTCGCCGCCGCCGGCTGCCTCTGTGGTCTCGTCTATCTCGCGGTCGCGCCGGCCCTGTCCGGTGCGGGCGGCAAGCTCGGTACCACCGCCTTTGTCTCCTGTCTCGCCGTCGCCGGCGCTCTACGACTGCCCACCGCCGTCCGCTCGAGGGGTTTCGATACGGCAAGCGACCGGCCGTGAGCCGTCGGGCCGGTGCGGGCGTCGGTCCCTCCTCGGGATCGATCGTCTCGCCGCCGGTCAGTCGGCCGAGATTTCGCAGGTTCCCTCGTAGGCGACATCCCCGACGGACTCGATCTCGGGGTCCTCGCCACAGACCGGACACGCCGGGTTCGACTGGATCGGGACCTCCTCGAAGGTCATGCCCATCGCGTCGTACATCAGCAGCCGTCCCTCGAGCAGGTCGCCCTTGCCGAGAAGGTACTTGACGGCCTCGGTGGCCTGAATGCAGCCGACGGTGCCGGGGAGAACACCGAGCACGCCGGTGGTCGCGCAGTCGGGAACGGTTCCGGGCTCGGGTGCCTCGGGGAAGAGACAGCGGTAACACGGCGGTGACTCGGCGCGGTCGTCGCCGCGTTCGTTGGTAAAGGACGTGATCTGCCCCTCGAAGCGGTAGATCGCGCCGTGGAACAGCGGCATCTCGGTGAGCACGCAGTGGTCGTTGAGCAGGTACCGGGTGGCGAAATTGTCGCTGGCGTCTACGACGATGTCGTACGCCGCGACGAGGTCCGCGACGGTGTCGGCCGTGACGCGGGTCTCGTAGGTCTCGACCTCGATGTCGGGGTTCAGCCCGGCGACGTAATCGGCGGCGCTCTCGACTTTCGGTCGCCCCACGTCGTCGTCGCGGTGGACGATCTGGCGCTGGAGGTTCGATCGTTCGACGACGTCGTCGTCGACGATCCCCAGTCGGCCGACGCCGGCCGCCGCGAGGTACTGGATCGCCGGCGACCCTAGCCCGCCCGCGCCGACGACCAGCACGGAGCCCTCGAGCAGGCGTTGCTGGCCCTCGGGGCCGATCTCGTCCATAATGACGTGTCTCGAGTAGCGATCGAGTTGGGTCGAATCGAGACGCAGGTCGCTCATGGGGGTGTGTTGGCGCGAGAGGGAGAAAAGTTCGCGGGTCGGTTCGCCTGCAGCGGCTTGCGGACGCGACGGCGTGTGACCTTCGTTTCGTGGCTGGCGCGACGACGCGTTCCCGCGCGGAGGTGGCAGGATCTTCACCGACCCAACGATTTAATAGCGTGGTGGTCATTCACACACCTATGGCAACCTCACCCACTGATGCCGGTGACGACGTCATCGATCAATTCCTGTCCGATCGCGGCCACTCGGTCGAACGAGTAGGGTGGGAGCAGGAGTATAACAAGAAGCAGTGTCCCGAATGCGGCGGTCTCCACGACACGTCCGCTCACTCCTGTACCGTCTGCGGGTGGGAACCAGCGCCGTAGCGCGCGGTCGACTCCGACTGCCGGCCGCCGGCCGCTCGACTCCGACTGCCGTCTGCCTGCCTGGATCGACGCGCCGTGTCGATCCGACGTAATTCGTCATTTTCCCAGTACTCAGACACGTTCAGTCGCCGATTGTGTGCCGGTTTCTATCCAATATTCCGACACAATTATGGTGCATTACTGACCATCGTCCGGTGAGAATAACGATGCCGGAATGTCAGAACTGCGGCGGGTTCGTGACGGACGCCTACGCTCGAGTGTTCACCCCGCCGGGTGTCGACGATCCGCGCGTTTGTCCGGACTGTCAGGACAAAATTCGCGACGGTGCCGACGTCCGCGAGGCCCGTTCTCCCCGCGATCCCTGACCGCTCGTTTCTGTCGCAGAAAACCCACGTCACTTATGGGTGTCGCGCTCTTGTGTCGCTACAATGACTACGACGGATACGACGGTTACCCGCCTGTTCGGTGGTCCCGGGAGCGGGAAGACGACCGCCCTTCTCGACCACGTCGAGGAAATTCTCGAGCAGGACGGCGTCACCTTTCGCGACATTCTCGTCGTCTCGTATACGCGAGCGGCGGCCCAAGAGGTTCGCGAGCGGCTTGCCGAGCGACTCGACGAGAGCCCGCGTGCACTGCAAGGAAACGTCTGTACGATGCACGCCAAGGCCTACGAACTGCTCGATCTCTCTCGAAGCGACGTGATCGGCGAATCCGATAAGGAGGAGTTCTGTGACGAATACGGCATCGAGTACGAAGACGAGTACTCGGGTGCCGGCCGCCGGACCGCCCGCTCGACGACGATCGGCAACAAGGTCATCGCGACGAGCCAGTGGCTCCAGCGGACCAGCCGCGACGTCTCCGACTGGTACGACGTTCCGTTCCAGTGGGACGAGGAGGAAGTCAGACTGCCGCCCGAAATCGACCCGAACGCACAGGAGGGCAACAAGTACACCCCAACGTGGCCGAGCGACGACGACCGGATCGACGTCCCCGAAGCCATCCGCGCGTGGCGCTCCTACAAGGGTGAAAACGGGAAAATCGGTTTCGCGGACATGCTCGAGCGGGTCCAGCAACGCTCGCTCCTGCCGAGCGTCGACTACCTAGTGATCGACGAGTTCCAGGACATCACGACGCTGCAGTACGATGTCTACGAGGAGTGGAAACCCCACATGGAACAGGTCCTGATCGCCGGCGACGACGATCAGGTCGTCTACTCGTGGCAAGGTGCCGATCCCGCGCTCCTCCTCGAGGAGGAGGTCGACGAGGACGTTATTCTCCCGAACTCCTACCGACTGCCGTCGAACGTGCTCAACGCGGTCAACAAGGAGATCCGCCACATCGATCAGCGCCAGGACAAGGACCTCAAGCCGCGGACCGAAGGCGGGGCCGTCGAGGCGCGGACGAACGGCTCGATGCTCGACGTGGTCCGGATGGTTCGACGCACGCTCGTCGAGGGCGACGGCACCATCATGGTCCTGTTCCGGGCGCGCTACCAGATGTTCCAGTTCATCGACGAGTTCATCACTGAGGGAGTTCCGTTTACCTCCCTGACCGACCAGCGGATGTGGACCGATCGGCTCACGCAATATGTCCGCGCAGTCGAGGCCATCGACGCCGGCGAGGACGTTACCGGCCTGCAGGCCCGGCGACTCGCCGATATGCTACAGGACTCGGCCTTCGGCACGAAGGAACGCGACGCCCTCTTCGACGAGATCGACGACCGGCAGGAGGAAGCCGGTATCGACGACCTCGAAAATCTCATGATCCCCGCCAAGGTCGTCGAGGACCACGCGCCGTTCATGCCCGGCCCAGGGTCGGCGGCCGACATGCTCCGGAAAGTCACCAACTTCCAGAAGAAGAGCATCCGCTCGTACTTCGCCATCGGCGAGTATCAGGGGATGGACACCGACCGCGTCCGCGTCGGCACGATCCACTCCGCGAAGGGTCGCGAGGCCGACCACGTCTTCGTCGGCACCGACCTCACCGAGAAGGTCGTCGAGCAGATGGTCGCCACCGTCGACGACCCTACAGATGTCCCCAACTGCGAGGAGTTCACCAAGACCACCTCGCCAGTTCCCGTGCTGACCGACAACGAGCGCCGCGTCTTCTACGTCGGCATGTCTCGGGCCCGCGAACGGCTCGTCTTGCTCGAAAACCTCGTCGACGGCGCGCCGACGCTGCCGATCGACGTGTTGCTCCGAAATCAGCTGACCGACTCGACCCTCGAGGAACTGATCGAGGAGGCCCAGGAACCGGTCGCCGACGCTGATGCGGACGAAGTCGAGGCCGAAGCCGAAGCGCCGTGACCGGTGGGAACGAACGCGGTGTCGCAGGTGGAGCCCAGTTTTCCGAGACCGACAGCCCCGCAGATAGCCACGAGCGACGCGACCGCGCGACGACGGTCATCTCGGGGGCGCTCGCCGAGCGCGACGCCGCCGCGTTCGTCCACGTCGGCACCGAGCACGATCCGGGGATTCGATATAGCTGCCCACGACCGTCGACCGGCCAGACCGCTCTCGCCTACGACGGGACCGCAGACGAGTGGCTCGTCCGCTCGGCGGCCGATGCGTCCCGGGGCCACCCCGCCGAGGGGCTCGCAGCGGCGCTTGCCGACCGCGGACTCGAGGGGCGACTCCTGACGCCCCCGCGAGTGCCACACGACGCCGCACTCTACCTCGAGCAGGCCGGTTTCGAACTGGCGTCGACGGACGCCCTCGAGCGCGCTCGAGCGACGAAGACGGCCGGCGAACGGAAGCGGATTGCGGCCGCCCAGCGGGCTGCGAGCGCCGGGATCCGGCGGGCGGCGGCGGAACTTGCAGACACGACGGTCGTCGACGGGCGACTCGCAGTCGACGCGAGCGACGGTGGCGAGCCCGACCCGCTGACACCCGCCCGACTTCGGATCGCGATCGACGAGGCCATCGTCGGTGTGGGTGCGTTTCCGGCCGGCAACACCGCCGTCGATCCCGACTCGAGCGCCGATTCCGAGACGCCGCTCCGTCCCGGCGAGCCGATTGTCCTCGAGACCGCGCCTCGCGGGCTGGCCGGCTACTACGGCGGCTTGGTCCGGACGCTCGTCGTCGACAGCGACGGCGGTCGGGAGCGCCGGGTCCACGTCGGCGTCACGCAATCGTTTCGCTCCGCGCGGTCGATGCTGACTGCCGGAACCGAGTCCGTGACCGCCGTCGAAGCCGACCTCGAGGCGGAGGTCCGCTCGTTCGGGTTCGGCGACGGCGACGCGATCGAAACGCGGGTCGCGGGCGTCGGCCTCGAACCGCGCGAACGCCCCGTTGCCGGGGGCGACGAGATCCATCCCGGAACGGTCGTACGACTCGACGTGGCCGCTCGAGTAGCGGAGGAACAGTGGGTCCGGATCGCCGATCTCATGGCGGTCAACGGCGAGGGCGAGCGGCCTGACTGGCTGGCCGCGCCGTCGCAGTCGCTTTCGCCGACGGCACTGCTCGAGTAATTTTCGGGGGCAGTGGGACTCGAGTCGTGATGGCCAAGTGTGACTTCGTTCGCACATCCCTCGCAGAGAGTCGTGTCGCGGTTCGTCAGTGGCTCACGGTTCCCCGCGGTCACCGTCGCTTTCCGAGGCGCTCGTTGCACTCGCGCCCCGTACGTCACCGCGCCACAGCGCACCACCGAACTGAACCGATCGGCAGACCGAATCGCTCGCGCTCCCGCGACGCTACCGCTCGTCGTCCGGCTCCGAGTCCGGCTCTTTTGCGACCGTTCCGACGACCCGTTGGGCCAGAATCTCGGGGATATCGGTGGGCATCGTCAGCCAGTGTTGAATCACGATGAGCCCGATCGCGAGCCCGATGAGCGCCCCGCCGAACAGCGGCCGATCACCGTTGAGAAGCCCGATCCCGGCCATCGCAGCGGGGAGCGCGAAGACGAGAGTACCCGCGAGTTTGATCGTATCGATAATGCCGGCCATTGGTGGTTGATCGTGGGGGACGACCAAAAACGCGACGACGGCCCGCGCTCGGCTCGACTCGATCGCCGCGAGCCCAGTCGGACCCGGAACGGCTTTCCCACCTCGCCCGCCACCTGTACGTATGTTCACGGGGATCGTCGAGGAGACCGGCAAGATCGTCGCTCGAGAGCGTACCGACGACGGCCTCCGGCTGCGAATCGGGGCCGAAGAGGTCGCGACGGAACTCGACTACGGCCAGAGTATCAGCGTCAGCGGCGCGTGTCTCACGGTCGAGGAGTACGCCGACGGCGAGTGGTTCGAGGTCTTTCTGGCGACTGAAACCGTCGAGCGGACCTATCTAGGCGAACTCACAGAGGGTGAGCGGGTCAACCTCGAGCGGGCGATGCCGGCCGACGGCCGGTTCGACGGCCACGTCGTGCAGGGCCACGTCGACGCGGTCGCGACGGTGACGAACGTCGAGTCGGTCGACGAGGATTGGTTCTTCGAGTTCGACCTCCCCGAGGGGTACGGCCGCTACGTCGTCGAGAAGGGGTCGATCACGCTCGACGGGATCAGCCTGACCGTCGCCGATCTCGACACGGAAACCGACCGCGTCACCGTCGCCATTATCCCGACGACCTACGACCTGACGACGCTTTCCGAGAAAGCGCCCGGCGACCCGATCCACCTCGAGGTCGACGTGCTCTCGAAGTACGTCGAACGGCTGCTCGAGGCACGGTTCGATTAACGACGGGGCTATGCTCTCGCGCTCTTTTCTCTGGTCTCGTTGTCGCTACTGTCCCGATCAGCGCTGTGGCGGCTCGAACTCGGTCAGTTCGGGCCGCGAATCGCCGTCGATGCCGCTCGTGACCGACTGATAGGTCCGGCGGTAGCGAGCGATCTTCCGGTAGAGGTAGTAGCCGATCGCGAGGTCGTAGACGATCACGTAGGCGACGAAGGCGAGGCCGGTCCCGATCGGGAGGAACCCGGTGATGATCTCGGGAGCGATTCCGACCGTGACGTTGTAGGTCCCGTGGACGAAGGCGGCGACGAGTAGCCCCTTGAGGACGATCGGGCCGGCGTACTCGCGGTTGAACTTCGCCAGTCCGAGGTAGTAGCCCGCGATCGCGGAGTAGATGACGTGACCGGGACCGGCCAGCGCCCGAACCGTGGCGATTCCGCCCGCAGTGGCGAGCGCGCCCGCTTCGGGATCTGCCTCGCCGACGACGCGGCCGATGTAGATCGCGTTCTCGATGGCCGCGAAGCCGAGTCCGGCGACGGCCCCGTAGACCGCGCCGTCGATGACCGCGTTGAAGCTGGTGCTCCGATAAGCGAACACCTGCACGGCGAGCAGCTTTACGGTCTCCTCGATGGGGCCGACGATCAGGTAGAAAAAGAGGAGGCTGCCGAGGAATCCGGCGCCGAACAGCGGTCGCGTGACGGAGTTGACGACCGCGGCGAACGTCGCGAACAGGATTGCGAGCAGGAAGGTCACCACCAGCAGTCGAAGCGGTTCGCTCGTCGTGATATCGGCGTACCAGATATAGGCCGCGAGCAGCCCCGCCGGGACGACCGATAGCGCGAAGAAGCCGGCGAGGAACGGGTCCTCGAGGACGAGTGCGGCCGGCGAGACGAGCAGGGAGAGCGTGATCGCGATCGCGATCAACAGCACGATCGCCCGGAACCCGTAGCTGACCGCGTTGTAGAGCGTGTACGCGAACAGATCCGGAATGGATCGCGGTTCCCACGTCGAGACGTCGTAGAGATCACTCGCCTCGTTGCCGCTTCGCTCCTCCGCTCGTTCGACCGGGTCGCGCCTGCGCTGCATGGCCGTGTGTATACGCGCCGGCCCGGTATAGGTTCGGCAACCGGCGACTCGAACGGCGTCTTTCGATCCATCCGCCATACTCGCCGCGGCCCCGAATCGCCCCTTCCGGGACGACCGACGGCTGCTGCGCTCCGCCAGCGGCGGATACGGGTCGCTGCGCCGGCTACCCTGTTGTGTAGGCGCGCTCGTTATCCCGCCACTGGCGGTATCTGTCGCGATGACTCGAGGAAAGCGAGAATTCGACCCGGAAGCGCCTGAACAGCGGGAAATCGGACGAGAAATGGTCGACCAGAGTACCGGGCTCGGATCGGTCGCTGCGCACCTCTACCGCGGCGAGGTCGAGCGCGTGACGACGTGGCGCGGGCGACTCGACGAGACGACCAACTGGGCGGTCACCGTCATGGCGGCGATTCTCGTCTACGCGTTCTCGAGCGACGGGGCCTCCCACGCCATCCTGCTCGTCGGGATGCTCGTGATGGCGGTGTTTCTCTGTATCGAGGCGCGTCGGTACCAGAGCTACGACGTGTGGCGTTCGCGCGCCCGATTGTTGCAGGAGAACCTGTTCGCGAACGCGCTCGATCCGTCGGCCGGCGTCGAACGACCGCGGTGGCGGGCGGAACTGAGCGAGGACTATCGGACGCCGTCGATAAAGGTCCCCTATCACGAGGCGATCGGACGGCGGCTCCGACGGGTGTACTTCCCGCTGCTGGCCATCGTACTGGCCAGTTGGGCGTTTCGAATCGGAGCCTACTCCGACCAGCCGTTCGTACAGGCCGCATCGCTCCCCCGGATTCCGGGAGCGGTCGTTCTGAGTACCGTCGGCCTGTTTTACGCGGTTGCGGTGGGACTCGCCGTCTGGCCGCACGATCGGCGGGCCAAAGGCGAAGTCACCGAGACTGCGTACGGCGAGTGGAAGGAGACGTGATCGACCCCGCTCACCGCGTTCACCGTACGGACCGCGTGAGCACGAACACGAGGAGGGCCATCAGCAGCGATCCCACGAGCGATTCGAAGCCGGCCAGCAACCGCGCCCACGTCCCCACCGGCTGAATGTCCCCGTATCCCAACGTCGCGAACGTGACGATGCTGAAGTAGAGGCTCTCGAGGAACACCGTGACGAGCGTGCCGACCGACGCCCTGCTCGGGTTCTCGAGCGTGTACGTGATCGCCCGGTCGACCCCGACCGTCTGAATACCGCCGGTCACCGGGTACAGCAGCGCACAGAGCAGTATCAGTACCAGCGAACTCGCGACGACGCGCCACGGGCTGGTCCCGTACCGCATGATCCAGTGGGAGCCGGCCAACTTGAGCGCCCGAATCCAGTCCCGTCTCGCCCAGGCGACCCGCCGGCGCAGGTCCATCTCCGAGCGGTAGTATCGAAGCGATTGCTCCGGGATCGCGTTCTCGTCGAAGAGCCGCTGGAGTTCGCGATACGACCACGTCGCCGATTCAACGAGACCGTCCCGTCGATCCTGATCGCCTCCCTCGGCGAGCAGTCGCTCGTATCCGATCGGATCGCCGAAATCCGTGTCCCGGTCTACCGGCGTGTTCGAAAAGATCGCGCGGTCGAAGCGGGCGTCCACGAAGCTCGTCTCCCGGAGATCGGTGTTGACGAACCGCGCATCCTCGACCGTCGCCCGTTCGAAGCGAGCGCGGCGCGCGTCGACGTCCCGAAACGTCGCTCGACGGAGGTCCGCGTCGGAGAAATCTGCCTCGCGAACGATGGCACCGGTGAAGTCCGCGCCGATGAAGGTACACCCCGAAAACAGGGCCGACCCGGCGAGCGATGCGCCGCGGAGGATCGATCCGTCGAGGCGTTCCTCGCGTTCGGGTCGTGCCGCCTCGAACTCGTCTCGAGGCTTGTTTTCTACGTCGGCGTGCCAGATACACCGGTCGGTTCCGTCCCACGTCGGCCGCCAGCAGCACACGGCACCGACGGCCTCCCGCGTCAGCTCTTCCTGGACGTGTCCGCACCGGGACGCGGTGGCAGTATTCATGTGTTCCGAAGGTGCTCGACCGTATAGAAGGGTCTCGCCCGGGACGGACTGGCACAACGCGCTCGCGGTCACCGGAAACGATGGACGGAGAACCGCGTTCGCGAGGTCGACCGACACGTGCGGTGGCGCAGACTCGGAATTATCAAAGGCCTCCCGGCCCAACCGGCGGGTATGCACTTCGACCAGCGAACCCAGCAGGCGCTTCGGGACGCCGGCCTCGAGACCGACGACCTCCGGGCCGCCTCGGAGGCCGTCGTCGAAGCCGTCGCCGAGGACGCGGCGGCCCTCGAGGCGTTTTTCGACGAGCACGACACCGTCTACTCGGATATGGACATGGCCCACTCGAGTGCCGACTATCCGGAACACGAGGTCGACTATGCCGATATCACGACCCACGCCGACGAGATGCGCGGCTGGCTCCGCTTCGAGACGTGGGGCGTTTCCGTCGAGGGCGGCCGCATTCTGGACGAGGAGTACGTCGAACTCTCCCTCGGGCCGACGATCAACGATCGGGTGCGGTTCGCCGCCGACCGCGACATCCTGCGATGACGACGGCTCGAGTCCGGGGCATCTACACGACGGCCGTCACGCAACTGCTGAGCGAAGCCGGGTACGAGGTCGTTCAGGCGTCCGAGCCGATTCGGGAGCGCTTCGACCAGTCGTTCGACGCCGCGCCGGCGGACGTAACGATCGAGACGACCGGTAACCGGCAAGGGGTCGAAATCTCTGGCGACCCCGACCCGGTCGAAACGGTCGCCGGCGAACTCGCGGCCCTCGCGATCGACGCCTTCCGCTGGGACGACGAGATCCCTCGCGGCGCGGTCTTCGACGCGGAAGTGCTCGAGGCCGCCGGCGGCAGCGGTGCGGTGGTCGACCTCGGCGACGGCCGCCGCGGCTATCTCAACTACGACGACGCGGACGGCTACGTGGATGACGGTGACCGGTTCCGGGTGCAGGTCCACGAGCCCGCGCCGCCGTGGGACGACGACCGACCGCTCGTCCGGCCGACCCTCGAGGTCCAGGGCGGCCTCTGTACGCTCTCGCGGGACCGGACCGGCGTCTCGGCGGCGCTTCGCGGCCAGCGCGGCGACGAACTGGTCGGCATGACCGACCTGCTCTCGGTCGATATTCCCGACGGCTGGGGACTGCGCTGGCAACACGCCGCGACAGACGCCGACCTCGCGGCGATGGGCACTGCACTCGAGGACGCCGTGAGCCGGGCGCGGGTGCTCGAGGACGCGCTCTCTGAGGCGCCGGACGACCCCGGCGAGCCGGGACTGCTCGCCGCCCCCCGGCGAACCGAGTGGTGCTGGTTCGGCCGCAAGACTCGGTTCGCGCTGGACGGCGTCCGCCGGCGGGTCGAGACGACGATGCCGGGCCACCACCGATCCAAAGCCGCCGATCGGGCCGCGAGCGCCGCGGTCGACTTCGCAGAAGCGGTCTGCGGTTCGATGGGCGCGGACGGCGCGGCCGACGGCGAGTTCCCCTTCGCCGCGGTCGCCCGGCAGTTCGGCCCGACGAACGGCGACCGCCTCGAGATCGGACACGGCAAACCCGACGGCCGGCTCATCTCGCTGGGTCGCGGCGAGGTCACCGATTGGGACCCCGAGGGGAAGGTGACGCTCGAGCGCTCCATGCGCGCCGGCGGCAGCTACGACGCGCTCGGGGTCGCCAAGGAGTCCGGCGACGTGGCCGTGACGAAGTTCCGCGAGGGGCGCTGGTGGTATCCGACGACGTACAAGGCGGCCGACGGCACCTCGAAAGGGACCTACGTCAACGTCTGTACCCCCGTCGAACTCTTTCCCGACACGGTTCGATACGTCGACCTCTACGTCGACGTGATCCGACAGGGCGACGGCACGGTCGAAATCGTCGATGCGGACGAACTCGAGTCGGCCGTCGACGACGGGTTGGTTGCCGAGGACTTGGGCGAGAAGGCGATGGACGTGGCCGAAGCGGTCGAACGCGCGCTCTCGAAGTAATCGACTCGAGGAGATAGAGAGTTTCGCCGCCGAGACGTTCTCCGGGCGGTTGTCGTCCAGCGTGTGACCCTCGTCGCGGATGTTCGACTGGTGATCAGTCCGACAGGCTCGCGACCGTCTCGGTTCCGGTGGCGGTCGGGAGCAAGCCGACGTACTCGTCGAGGTCGAGCGCGAACTCCCCCGCGGTCCGCGGCCGGACCCAGCGGAACTCGAACTCGGAGCCGTGTTCCCCGCCGCCGTCGGTGACGGTGTGGGTCCAGCGATCGCGCGGTTCGTGGACCGTCGAGTGGAAGAAGTGGCGCACGTAGCGTCTGCCCTCGCGTCGCGTCCAGATATCGGTCGTCAGGTGGCTCGTCCCGTTTAACGCCCCGAGGCCGCTCTCCTCGAGGACCTCCCTGAACAGCGCCTCGCGCGGTGATTCGCCCGACTCGAGCGTTCCCTTGGGGATCTGCAAGCCCTCGTGGCCGGGGCCCTCGAAGACCAGTAACTCGCCGGTGCCGCGAGTGATGTAGGCGCACGCCTTCTGGACGTACGTTATTTCGTTCATGATACAATGTAACACACCGTTCCGGCGTAAAAACCTATCATAGGGGTGATTAAATGACCTTAAGGAAGTCGAAGGATCGGTTCGGCGGTCGACCGACGAGCGCCGAGCGATCAGTCGGAGGCGACGGCCGCGTCGTCCGTGACGGGCGCATCACCGTCGAGATAGGTAAAGAGCGTCGCCAGCGCCGGCCCGGAGACGTTGTGCCAGACGCTGAACAGCGCCGGGATCAGCGCGGCCGCGGGACTGAAGTAGGTCGTCGCGAGCGCGACCGCCAGTCCGCTGTTCTGCAGGCCGACTTCGAACGCGCACGCTCGCGCCCGGTCTTCGGCCATGTTCGCCGCGTGGCCGATGGCGTAGCCCGAGCCCAGTCCGAGGCCGTTGTGGAGCACGACCGCGAGGAAGACGAGCGCGCCCGCGCCGAGGATCGTCTCGACGTTGAGGCCCACAACGGCCGCGACGATGGCGACGATTGCGACCACGCTGATCGCCGGGAAGATCGACAGCCCGACCCGTGCGACCGCCGGCGCGTACTCGTCGAGCACGTAGCGCAAGACCAGCCCGCCGATGACCGGGAGCAAGACGACCTGCACGATCGAGGTCGCCATCTCGGCGAACGTGACCGTGATCGACTCGCCCGCGAGCAGAACGATCCACGCCGGCATCACCACCGGCGCGGCGATCGTCGTCACCGTGGTGATCGACACCGACAGCGCGACGTCGCCGCGACCGAGGTAGGTCATCACGTTCGAGGCGGTCCCGCCCGGCGCCGCGCCGACGATGATCAGTCCGAGCCCGATCTCTTCGGGCAGTCCGAGCGCGAAGACGAGAACGAAGGCGATCGTCGGCATCAGGAGCCACTGGCTCGTCGCCCCGATGACGACGTCTCGAGGCCGCTCTAAGATGCGGCGGAAATCCGCCGGCGTGAGCGTGAGCCCCATGCCGAGCATGATGACGCCCAGCAGCGGGGTGATATAGGGCGCGATCGGGGTGAACGTCTCGGGCGAGTAGAGCGCCAGCGGGGAGACGATCAGCACCCAGAGGACGAAGTATTTGCTCGTGACCGTGCCGATTCGTTCCAGCGTCCGTTGCCAACTCATTCGATTCTCACCGCAGTGAGAGACATGCTCACCCGTCGGTAAGTGTGATATATCAATACTACGGCTTCCGGGCGCTCGAGGCCGCTTTCATGGGGTCAGTCCGCCGGGGAGCAGCGGGTTGCGACGGGATCGAACGACGACCAGTCACAGCGGGATCAGGTCGCAAAGTGGCTTTCCGCGACCGACCGCCCGCAGACGGGACAGCCGTTGGCTAACGTCGCCTCGCGCATCGGATCGGTTACCGGGATCTTGCGGCCGCAATCCGGGCAGGTGAATTCGTACGGTTTCATGGGTCTAGATGGTGGGCTCGACACCTGTTCCTACGGACCGGGACCCGATAGGGGATGGACCCAGATATGGAGGGACGTATATACGCGGGTCGCCGGCGGACCGCGTCGCTCGCTGGTTATCGTAGCCACTGAACCGATGTACACGCCGTTCGTGGTGCTATCCTGCGATCAGGTTTCCAGTGACCGTCAGCGGTTACGATAGGCACCGATCGCGAGCGTAGCGCGGGTCCTCGACGCCGGCCGCTCGCGGCGACTTCCCGCGGCACGCACCGGCGCGTTCACCGGAGGTTCGCCGCGACGAATGCGATCTGGACGAGCACGAGGACCGTGAGGACCGCCAGCGTGCACAGTTCGTAGTACCCGCGGTGGCGGTCGAATTCAGGGACGGCCTCGAGAGCGGTTCCGAGGGCTCGGAGGCCGAGATAGGTCGCTGCCACGATCGCCGGAAAGAGCACCAGCACGACGGGCGTCGGCGCGTACTCCGGCCCGTAGTAGACGCCGACGCCCCAGCGGATCCGGACGCTATCACCCAGCACCCGGGCGGACGCGAGACTCACCGCGGCGCTCGCGAGCACGAGCAGCCCCCCGCCGGCCGCCGTCGGCCGAAACCGGCCACCGTCGGAACCGGCACACAGCGCGGCCAGCCGCGCCGCGACACAACGCAATCGTTCGGCGATCCGTCCGACCATTTCCGAGCGACGAGTCGATGACATGTGTGTCCCAACGGGACAGCGGACCAAAACCCGCCGTTCACGACTGCAGCGGCTGCAGTCGTGGAAATCCCTTTACGTTCGTTCTCGGTACACGTCAGTACCGTGAGTGAGGAGCCGGACGTCGAGACGATCGGGACCCTGTTAGAGGACCCGACAGTGCGTACGATCCTCACCAAGACGAGCCAGGAACCCATGTCAGCGAGCACTCTGAGCGACCACTGCGACGCGTCCCAACCCACCGTGTACCGGCGACTGGAGGACCTCCGCGAGTGCGATCTCCTCGTCGAACGGACGAAACCCGACCCCGACGGGGGCCACCATCGGACTGTCTACTCGACGAATCTCGAGCGGATCACGGTCGACCTCGACGGAGACGGACTGACGGTCAGTATCGACCGCCGCGAGGACATCGCGGACAGGTTTACGGCCCTAATCGAGGGGATCTGACGTGCGCCCGATACCGATCCAGCTCTGGGAGGCGTCACCCGCCGAGTGGGTCGCGACGTTCGTCCAAGCGACCGACGTCCTGAGCGCGCTCATCGGCTTGTTCATCGCCTATCAGGCCTACCGCGGCTACCGGCGAAACGACAGTCGGCCGATGCTGGTCATCGCCGTCGGCTTCCTCTTCGGACTCGCCGTCCCGTTCCTCCTGGTGGTGCTGTACGTGCTGGTCCCGTTCCTTTCGGAGACGTTCGTCGCCGTCCTCAGTCAGCTCAGCCAGATTTCGGGGCTGCTCGCGATCCTGTACGCCCTCAGAATGCCGGCGTGACCGCGCCGCTTTCGCTGGACCGCTCGAGTCGACCGACCGAGCGGGTTCGGCGATACGAACTGACAGGGTGAACCGTTAAGTCTTGGTGGGTGCTAACACGATCGATGAGCACGCTACACGACGAGATGTCCGACGTTCGGTCGGAGGTCGACGACGTGCGAACGCGCCTCCGGGAAGAAATCCCGGACCTGTTCGACTTCGACGTCGCGGTCGGCAACATCTCGTACAATGCGAACAGTAACAGCGTCTCGGTCACCGTCGAACCGAGCTCTCGAGCGCGAGACCAGCTCTCGGAGACCTTCGGCGGGGTGAACGTAAAGACGGAGGGGAAGCTGGAACTGGAGTTCCGGTTTACCGAATCCACATCGGAGTAGGTCGGTCCGCGGAGCCGCAGGGCTGTACCCGCTCGAGCCGCGCGATCAGTCGGCCGCGAGCTTGTCCAGTCCGGCCGACCGGATGTCCTCACCGTCGACGGACGAGCGCAGCGAGTCCATGCCGTCGTCGCGGTCGATGTCGAAGTCGTGCTCGTAGAGCTCCGCGACGCGGCTCATCTCCTCGTCGGAGAGCTTCGGCACGTCGCTGGCGGCCGCCCACTCGTCGATATCCGCCTTCGTGCGGAACGTCGGCGTTACGGACGCGACGGGGTCGTGGGAGAGGAGCCACGCGATCGACGCCTGACCCATCGTCCGCTCGCCGTCCCGCTCTCGCGAGCCCTGCTCGCTCGAGCCAGCCGCGGAACGTGGCTCCGCGCGCTCGAGGAAGCGGAGCTTTTCGAGTTTCTCCCAGCCGGTCTCGTACCATTCCTCGGGACGGAACCCGCGGTGGTCGCCCTCGCCGAGTTCGGTCTCGGGGGTGACCTGCTCGTTCAGAATCCCCGAGGAGTGGGGGACGCGGGGGATCAGGCTCGTCGACGAGCCCGTTCGGTCGATCGTCTCGAGGAAGTGGTCGCCGACCTCCTGTTCGAGCATATTCCAGACGAGTTGGACCGAATCGAACTCCTCTTCGATCGCCAGATCGCCCTCGGCGAGCCAGCCGATCGAGGGACCGAGCGCGAGCCCGGTGGCCTCGATCGTCCCCTCCTCCTCGAGTTCGTCGAGCAACTCGAGGACGTCGGGCGTGATCTCCTCGACGTCGGCGTTGTGAAGTTGGAGCACGTCGACCGACTCGAGGCCGAGCCGATCGAGGCTCTTTTCGACGGCTTCGCGGAGGTAGTCGACGTCCATTTCCTTGGGGAGTTCCCCGTGGCCGGCTTGGGGATTGTTGTAGAAGTCGTAGCCGACCTTGGTGGCGATCGTGACCTCGTCGCGGATCTCGCTCAGGGCCTTTCCAACCAGTTCCTCGCTGCGGCCGTGGCCGTAGACGTCGCCCGTATCGAAGTAGGTAATTCCCTGATCGACGGCGTACTGGAGCATCTCGATCGCGTCCTCTTCCGAGCGGTCGCCCCACCAGTCGGTGCCGACGGTCCACGCGCCGAAACCGACCTCGCTAACCTCGACTCCGGAGTCGCCGAGTTCGCTGTGTTGCATGCACGACCCTTCGAAGCGGGGGAACTTATGGCGTGCGGAACGCGCGAGCAGCGACCCGAACGGATTCGGGATTCCGGCCGCCGGCTCGAGTCGAACCGCTCTTGGGTCGCGGCTGACACGTCTTCGTATGGCCGACGCTCGCGCTCGGAACCCCGCCCCGCTCGTGCTGACGGTCCTCCTCGTCACCGTCTCGCTCGGACTCCTCGCCGCGAGGGCGCTCGAGTTTCCCGGGGACCGCGTCACGATCGGTGCGGTCGTCGGCGGGGCCCTATTGGTGATCAGCGCGCTCGCGCTGCCCGCGTTGCTCCTTTCGGGCTGGCAGTCGAGCGAGAACGCCGACGAGGAGTGAAATCATCGGGCCGAGCGCGCCGAGCCGTGCCGGCCCGACGAACTGGTAACCCGCGTGCCAGCGGGTCCGGCAACCGCGTCCGGACAACCGAACCCCTATCAACTCGGCGGGCAATACTTCGGGGTATGACAAAGCGGTACGTTGCGCTCCCCGACGAGGCGGAAGCGGGGATGCGCGAGTTCATCGACGAGGTCGATCGACGGCTCTCGAGCGACGAGGACACCTGCTCGGTCGTCGAGGACGTCCTGATCGACCTCTCGGGCGACCGCGAGGCCTACGAACGCTGGCAGCGCGGCGAGTCGGTCTCGGCCGCCGAGCGCGTCCGTCTGCAGAGCTACGATCCCTGTAACACGACCCTCGAGAGCGAGTACTACGCCGAAAAGGACGAAGACAAATTCCGGCGCTCGAAACACCTACAGTGGCTCTGGCGGCAGTTCGACAGTCTGCCGATCGCGGACAACGTCGAGTTCGCGCTGCGATTTCGCCGGATGCTCGCCGACCACCTGTTCGAGGACTGTGGTGACGGCTGTCGCTTTTTCAAAGGCATCTCGTTTACCTACGGCCACAACATCACGATCGGGGACAACACGGTCATCCACGACGATGTCCATCTGGACGATCGCGGGAAGCTCACCATCGGCGACCGCGTCTCGATCTCCGACGGCGTCCACATCTACAGCCACGACCACGACGTCGTCGACCAGACCGAGGTCCGCAACTACCACACCATCGTCGAGAACGACGTCCGGCTCACCTACGACGCGATGGTCCGCGCCGGCTGCAAGGTCGGCGAAAACGCCATCGTCGGCGCACGCGGTATCGTCCAACACGACATTCCCGCCCACCACATCGCGATCGGAATGCCCGCAAAGAGCGTCAAGATCAAACCCGGCTGGGAGGACACCGCCACGCCCATCGACGACGCCGGCACCAACCGCCAGGAACAGCGCCACCGCGAGTACGACCTCCCTGACGACCTCGAGGTCTTCGACGAGTTCCAGCGGGACCTGCAACAGCCCTAGCGTCGCTTCGCCTCGAGTCGACGGCAACCCGACGAGCGGCAATCGACCGTTTCTGTGCCCGTCCTCGAGTATCCGCTTCTACCCGAGCCGCTGCGATTGCAGGCCGGGGACTCAGTAGTCGGCCGCCGGTGCATTGGTGTGGTGACTCTCTATGCCACGCTGTACGACGTGTGACAATCCCGTTTCGTACGATTTTGCTCGCGCACACGGTGTAGAAGGATCCGTCGACTGGTGTCCGCGGTGTCAGAACGGGCGGTAGGATCGGTCGGTGAGAACTAAGAGCGGCGAACCGAACTCGCTACCGGTCGGTCAGCAGCCGCCGCAGGATGTCACCGTAGGCGGGCCGGGTGATGAGGACCCCGATGAGCACGCCGAGGATGGTGATGATGGCGAACCCTTGGAGGTCGCCGAGGCTCATGACCGCGAGCGGCGAGAGCGCGATGATCGTCGTCGCCGCGGCGGCCCCGATAACCCAGAAGGCTTTGCGGAACCGCGATTGGAAGACCCGTTCCGAACTGACATCGCCTTCGTCCATCACCTCGTCGGCGATGATTACGAGGTCGTCGACCCCCGTCCCGACGACGGCGATGAATCCGGCGACGTGGGAGAGATCCAGCGGCATGCGTATCAGCGCGGCGAACCCGAGCAGGATTGCGACCTCGGCTACCGCCGTGAGGATCATCGGCAGGGCAACGCGCGTGTCCGTGTACCGGGAGTAGACGACGCCGCTGACGGTGACCACCGAAAGCAGCCCGATCAGCAGCGAGTACTGCTTGAACTGGTCAGCGTGGGACGGCTGGATCGAGTAGACCTGATTGTTGTCCATGTCGAGCGGTGCACGCAGGCTCCCCGCTCGGAGGTTGACCGAGAGCGACTGGGCGTCCTGCTGGTTCTGTGCGCCCATCTGGAAGGTCGGGTTGCTCTCCCAACTGCCGCTCGACATACTGGTCGCGAGACTCTGGCCCATGCTGTGGGCGTCGACGACCTCATCGTCGACGACGGTCAGCAGACAGTACTGTTCGTTCTCGTGGTCGAAACTGATGGTCTCGCCGTCGCCGCGGAGGTTACACCGCCCCTGTCCCTCGCCGGTGAAGCCGAGGTCGTTCATCTGCTGTTGGAACCCGGGTGCGGCGTCCTCGCTCACTTGAACCGGGACCACGTATCCCGACCCGCGCTGGCTCTGTTCCGGCGGGTCGACGTTAGCGATGTCCTCACCCGTCAGCACCGTCTCGTTCGTTTGATTCGTCTGGTTGCCGCTGTCGTCCGGGTAGTAGGCTCTAACCTCGACCTGCCCGCGGTCGGAGAGGATATCGCGGAGTTCGCTGGCACCCATGTTCGGCACTTCCACGACGATGTAGTGATCGCCCTCGAGCGTCGAGGACTCGTAGGCCGTCCCGCCGGAGAGGCCGGCCGCGTTAATCTTCGACTGGAGCGTCTCGATGATACTATCGCGGGTCTCTTGGGTGACGCCCGGGCGAATGTCGTCCTCGGTGGCGTCGACGTCCGCCGCCTGCAACGCCGCGGCGAACTCGGCTTCGGTCACGTTCCCGTCGAACACTTCCGCGGTGACGGTCCCGTCGTCCTGAACGTTGATATTGGAGTCGGCCGGGTCGAGGTCGAGTTCCTCGCGGATCGTCGCGTCGACCTCGTCGAGCCGGTCCTGATCGATCTGTCCGTCGTCGCTGACCGCGCCGGTGTCGATGTCCTCGGCGGTCAGCCCATCGACCGGAGCCCGCATCCGGGTTCCGCCCTCGAGGCTGAGGCCGAACTCGAGGTTGGTGGGACTGTCGTCGATGCTGTCGTCGGCGAGACTGTCGTCGGCGACGATCCCGCCGGGAATGAAGAGCGCGACGGCGGAGAAGCCGACGAACACCACGAGCAGAAGGACACGCCAGTTGTTCTTGAGCGCGTCGATCGGACTCATGATCGCACCCCCTCGAATTTGTACCAGCGAAGCAAGCTCAGATTCAACATGTAGGTGTTCAGCAGGTCGGTTGCGAGGCCGACGAACAGGATGATCCCGATCGAGGCCAAGAGATCGATGCCGAGCAGGTACGCCGCGACGCCCATGACGAACATCGCGGCCATCGACGTCACCGTCATCGTGACACCGGTCCGCATCGCGCGGTGCGTGCTTTCGTAGAAGTCACCGCTGCGGCGCAGGATGTGGTTGTTTAACAGGATATCCGAGTCCACGGAGTATCCGATCAACATCAGCAGGCCGGCGACCGTCCCGAGCGAGAGTGGGATGCCGGCGAGCCGCATGAACGCGAGCGGGATCACGAGGTCGGAAAACGCCGAGAGAACGATCGCGATCGACGGGACGAACGTCCGAAAGAGGAGGAAGGCGATCGCGCTCATACCGATGAACGCCACTGCGATCCCGATCATGGCCGTCCGTTGGCTCTGCTGGCCGAAACTCGCCGACGTGGACGAGACCGACTGCACGATATCGGCGTTGCCGTCCTGTTGTAGTCCGTCGGTGGCCTGATCCTCGAGCGTCTGTGCGTCGGTCGAGGAGAACCGAACGATGTACTGATTGTCGCCGCTCGTTCCCGTGACGGATTCGGGCTGTTCGTCGAACGCCGCCGGAATGTCGCCTTCCGGCGTCGTCGTCTGGACGGTTAGCTCCGAACCGCCAGCGAAGTCCATCCCGAGCGGCACCGGCGTGCCGTACACGAGAAACGAGCCGCTGAGGACGAGCAGTGCAACCGCGAGAACCGCGAGCGGAACCGCCGCGAGCTGGCGGTTACTGTACCGGGTGTAATCGATCTCCGGTACGTCGAAATACGCCATATACCGGACTACTCGAAGCCCCCCGAGGTAAGCCTTCTCAATTTCGAAAACGTGATTGTTCGTCACACTCTGGCACCCTCACTTCCGGGATTTGCGACTGCTCGAGTCCGCCGAGTCGCGATTCGCGACGAACAGGTGCGGGGATCAGTTATCGGCCGTCCGTGCTGGTCGCCGGCTTTCCGCCGATCAGTCCGGCAGATACCGAACGCTCAACACGCCGTCCTCGGCCGAACGGCGCACCTCCACGCGGACGGCCTCGAGCCGGGCTGCTCGAGCGATCGTTTCCTCGTCGTCGAGGACGTCCTGTGCCGCGGATTCGACCTCGCCGTCGGGGAGGTTGAAGACGTGGAGTTCCCCCGTTCCGGCCCGGTCTTCTTGAACGAGGTCGCCGACTTCGACCTCAGCCGCCAGTTCCATTTCGTGTGTGGTCGGCTCGAGGTCGCTGTCGACCAGTTCGATCGTCCGCCTGTCCTCGACGTCGACGACTTCCCAGGCGACTTCCAGCGGCGGCTCCGGTGCGACGGTCGCCTCGAGAACGTCGTGGACCTCGAGGCCGGGGTTCGACGCGAGGGTGTGGACTTGTGCGGTCTCGGCGTCGCGGACGACGGCCGACTCGGCCTCGGCGTGGGTGACGACGAAGGTGCCGGTCTTTTCGGTCATGGACGGTCGTAGGCACAGCGTCGTTTTCCGGGTTTCGGCTTTCGATTGCCGTTCGGAACGGTCGATTAGGTGACTCGGGCGACCGCGACCGCGCACCCGAACATCGCACCCATCAGTCCGAGTATCAGCCCTATCTGCGGGACGAGCACGGAGACGATCAGCGTCGCGACGCCGTAGAGGAACAGCACCCAGATGAACCGCAGTTGGGCGGCTTGCTCGTCGACTCGGGTCTCCAGCGTCTCGAGTCTGGCGTCGACGTCGGCGGCCGCGTCGTCGGATTCGTCTGACACGGATGTAGTCAATCGGTTGAGTGATCGGTAATAAGTATGTTCCGTTAGCTCGGTGTCAGATTGGGATCCGGTCTGCCGACCCGCCTCCGCCGGCGCCGACCGACGATCCGATTCGATCACGGAACGCCTTTACTGTAGGGTGTTGCGCCCTTCCGTATGAACGTCGACATCGGCAACGCGCTGTCGTCGGTCGCCTCGCCGGGCGTCTCGCGGGACTCCCTCGAGCGACTGGACGAACAGGTCGCGGCCGCCCACGAGCGCATCGAGACGGGGATGGCGAACGAAGAACACGGCTACGAGGCGCTGAATCTTCCACAGCGAACCGAACCCGACGAGATTCGGGCGGCGGTCGAACCGGTGGCGGACGCCGAGGCGCTGCTGACCATCGGCATCGGCGGCAGTTCCCTCGGCGCGGCGACGATCACGAACGCGCTCGAGTCGGACACCGAGACGGTCTTTCTGGACAACGTCGATCCCGCGTGGATCTCGTCTCACCTCGAGGGACTGCCACTCGAGGAGACGGCGATCAACGTGGTCTCGCGGTCGGGGACGACCGCGGAGACGCTGGCGAACTTCCTCGTCGTCCGGGAGGCCTTCGAGTCCGCCGGCGTCGACTGGACCGAGCGGACCATCGTCACGACCGGCGAGTCCGGTCCGCTTCGGGACCTTGCGAACCGCCACGATCTGCCGTCGCTGAAAGTCCCCGACGGCGTCCCCGGTCGCTTCTCGGCGCTGTCGGCGGTCGGCATGGTCGCCGCGGCCGTCTGCGGCCACGACCTCGAGGCGCTGCTTTCGGGTGCCGCAGCCGAGGCCGAGACGCTGTCGGGCTCGCTGTTCGACTGTCCCGCCTACGCCTACGGCGCGACGACCTACGCGCTCGACCAGCGCGGGGCCGGCGTAAACGCCGTAATGCCCTACGCGGAATCCCTCGAGACGTACGCGGAGTGGTTCGCCCAGCTGTGGGCCGAGAGTCTGGGGAAAGACGACCTCGGCCAGACCCCGGTGCGAGCGCTCGGCGTCACCGATCAGCACTCGCAACTGCAGCTCTATCGCGCGGGCCCGCGGGACAAGCTCGTCACCTTCGTCACGACCGAGCAGGGTCCGGACCGGCCGATCCCGGACACCGACGTCGAGGATCTCGCGTATCTCGGCGACGCGACGCTCGGGGAACTGCTCGAGGCCGAGTTCGAAGCCACCGAGGCGAGCCTCGCGGCCGCCGGCCGGCCGAACGTCCGCGTCGAACTCGAGCGCGTCGACGAGTACGAACTCGGCGGGCTGCTCTACGGGATGGAGGCCGCTTGCGTGCTCGCGGGCGAGCTTTCCGGCGTGAACACCTTCGAACAGCCGGCCGTCGAGTGGGCGAAAAAGGCCACCCGCGGCCTGCTCGGCGGCGGCGACTTCGAGGAGGCGAACGCGGTCGCCGAGAAGACGGAGCTTCGAGTCGAGCGATAGGCCGTGACGCTGGTTCTTCTGTGACTCGAGCGGGCGACGGCCAGCGTGTCGCGCTCATCGTTCCCGCCTCGAAATTTGTATGAGCCCTCGCACGAATATCGACGTATGACCGAGACTGCACGGACCGACGACGCCGCCCCGGTCGCGTCCGGCGTGGTTCCCGGCGTCGGGACCATTCTCGCGGGAATCACGATGGTCGCCATGTTCGTTCCCGTTCGCCGCGGCGTCGACGACCCGGTCGTCTGGGCCGGCGCAGCGTTCGCCGTCGCCGCCGTCCTCGCGTTCCTGGCCCAACGCCACGGCTTTCTCGAGGGGGAAATCGCCGGCCTCACTGCCGCCGGCTCGAGCGGTGCCGTCGTGTTGCTCGCCGGCTACGCGTTGAACCAGGGGGTGACCGCACCGACCGGCGTGCCGACGGTTCCGCTGTCGATCCCGATCGTCTTCGTGGCCTTCCTCACGGCGGGACTAACCGTCGCCGCCGGGGTCGCGGATTACTACGGCATCAGCGGTCACGGGCTCAAACAGCGGACCGTACAGGCCCTGATACTGTCCGCCGTCGGCCTCGCCGGCCTCCTCGTCACGCCCTTCGTCGTCGCCATCCTCGTGATTCCGGTCCGGCCGCTGCTCGAGCCGATCTCCCAGATCGAAAGCACCGTCTTCACGCAGGTGTGTATGGCCCTCGGAACGATGCTCGTCGCGGGGACCTACCTCTCGTTGACCGACCGCGACCTGTCCTTTATCGACGTGCGTCGACCGACGCTGCGGGACATCGGCTGGATGATCGGCGGACTGGTCGTCCTCTTCGGCGCGCTCTTTCTGATCTCCTTTCTCATGGAGTCGACCGGCGTCGAAAGCGCCGACCACTCCACGACCCAGCGGGCCCAGGAGAGTCCCGATCTAATGCTGGTATTGGTCCCGCTTGCCATCCTGATCATCGGGCCGTTCGAGGAACTGCTCTATCGGAACGTGATCCAGAAGTCACTGTACGATACGTTCTCGCGGCCGGGTGCCGTCGCCGTGGCCAGCGTCATCTTCGCGGCGGTCCACGTGCTCGCGTACGCCACCGCCGGACTGGGCGCGGTGATCGCCAGTCTAGGGACCATCTTCGGGCTCGCGATCGTCCTCGGCGTCATCTACGAGCGAACGGACAACCTCCTCGTCCCGGCGCTGATCCACGGCGTCTACAATGCGATCCTCTTTGCGAACCTCTACTTCGTCTACGGCTGACCGCTCGCTCGAGCGGTAGCTCCCTGAGTCGGACTGACTGCGACAGAAATCGATTTCGGACTCAGCGATCGTGGCCTACGACGGGTTCTTCCGTGCCAGTTCCGACCCGCAGATCGGACAGCGATCCTTTTCTTCGTCGAACTCGCGACCGCAGCCCTGACACTGATAGCGCCAGTGGCGCTGTTCGTCGATCCCCTCGCGGGCGATCACCTCGACCCCGACGTTGAGTTTCTCCGCGACGTTTTGCATCGCGTAGTCGTCGGTCACGAGGGTGGCGTCGAGTTCGAAACTCGCCGCGACGAGTCGAACGTCGGTCTCCGAGAGGACGTCGAGATCGCCGGATTCCCGGGCCGCACGCTCGACTTTTTCGGTGGTGTCGTCGTTAGGAATGTGGATGTGCATCCCGGAGCCCTCCATCGCGTCGTAGCGATAGGCGCTCTCGTCTTCGAGTTCCTCGCGGACGAGCGGGATGGTTGCAGTCTGTTCTGTCGTATGGAAGTCGTGGATAAAAGCGGAGGAGTCGAGAACGTACATACCGTTAGCGCTGGACGACGATGTAGTCTTTCACCGCTTGGACGCGGTTGACGGGCACGAGAAATCGGCCGGCGTCGTCGCTGTCGAAATCGACGGCGCGACTCGAGAGTTCCTCGTCGGGCTCGATAACGAGATCGTGGAGCTTGCCGGATTTCAGATCCATCGTGATGTTGTAGAGCAATCCGAGCTCGGTGCCGTCCGACCCCATGACGGACTTCCCCGAGAGGTTTTCAGCGAGTATATCGCTCATGCATCCCCGTACTTACTAATCGGTATTAAAGACCACGGGGAACGCCCACGGGCGACGGAATCCGCTCGACGCCGAGAAAACGGACTCGCCTGTGACGATCGTGACCGCGGCGCTCGCCGTCGCGTTCGGAACGCGGATGACGATGGGTTTAACTACGGCGCTACGGACGATTCAGGTAAGACCTTCTCGGGTGGTTCATCATGTCGGACACGGATACACGCGACCCCACATCTCTCAGAACGCCGATCGTCGCCGTCCTCGGACACGTCGATCACGGCAAGACAAGTCTCCTCGATAAGATCCGCGGCTCCGCGGTCATCGAGGGCGAAGCAGGCGCGATCACCCAGCACATCGGCGCGACCGCCGTTCCGCTGGACATCATCTCGACGATCGCGGGCGATCTCGTCGACCCGGACGACTTCGACCTCCCCGGCCTCCTGTTCATCGACACGCCGGGTCACCACTCCTTTACCACGCTGCGATCCCGCGGGGGCGCGCTGGCCGACATCGCCATCCTCGTCGTCGACGTCAACGACGGCTTCCAGCCCCAGACCCTCGAGGCCTTAGACATCCTCCGGCGGTCGGAAACCCCGTTCATCGTCGCGGCGAACAAGATCGACACCGTTCCAGGGTGGAACGCCAACGAGGACTCGCCGATCAACGACACCTACGAGGCCCAGTCCGACCGCGTGCGCGAGCGCCTCGACAAAAGCCTCTACGAGATCATCGGCAACCTCTCGGACGAGGGCTTCTCCGCCGACCTCTACTGGCGGGTTCAGAACTTCCAGCGCAACGTCGGCGTCGTCCCGGTCTCGGCGATGACCGGCGAGGGCGTTCCCGACCTCCTGACCGTCATGATGGGCCTCTCCCAGCGCTACATGAAAGAGGAGATGGAGATCGACGTCGCCGGCCCTGGCGTCGGCACCGTCCTCGAGGTCAAAGAGGAGAAAGGGTTCGGGACGACGATCGATACCGTCCTCTACGACGGAACGATCCGCTCGGACGATCAGCTCGTCGTCGGCGGGCAAAACGAGCCGATCGTCACCGACGTGCGCGCGCTGCTCCAGCCGCGCCCGCTGGCCGAGATCCGCACCGAGAGCCGCTTCGAAAAGGTCGACGAGGTCTCGGCCGCGTCCGGTATCAAGGTCGCCGCGCCGGAACTCGCCGACGCCATGGCCGGCGCGCCGGTCCGGGTCGTCCGCGACCGCGACCTCGACGAGGTCATCGCGGAAGTGCAGGCCGAACTCGCGGACATCGCCGTCGACACCGCCGAGGAGGGGGTCGTCGTCAAGGCCGACACCCTCGGCAGCCTCGAGGCGATGGCCGACGCCCTCGACGACGCGGAGGTGCCGATCGTCCGCGCGGAGGTCGGCGATGTCGCGCCGCGGGACGTTTCGGTCGCATCGACGGCCGAAGACGGCAAACAGAAGGCCATCCTCGGGTTCAACGTCGACGTGCTCGACGACGCCGAGCAGCGCGCGGGAATCGAGGACGTGACCATCTTCACCGACGAGGTCATCTACCAACTCATCGAGGAGTACGAGGAGTACGTCGAAGGGATCGAACAGGCCCAGCAGGACACCATCCTCGACAACATCACCCGGCCCGCTCGATTCCGCATCCTGCCGGATCACACCTTCCGCCAGAACGACCCCGCGGTCGTCGGCGTCGAGGTCAACTCCGGAACGGTCCAGAACAACGCGAACGTCGTCAAATTCGATGGCAACGAGCCCGACCGCGTCGGGCAGGTCAAGGGGATTCAAGAGCAGGGCGAGGACGTCGACGAGGCCCGCGCGGGCAACCGCGTCTCGGTCGCCATCGACGGCCCGACCGTCGGCCGCCAGATCGAGGAGGATGACGAACTCTGGATCGAGATCCCCGAGAAACACGCGAAGATCTTAGAGCAGGAACTCGCGAGCGAGATCCCCGCCGACGAACTCGAGGCGCTGAACATGTACCTCGACAAGCAGCGCAGTCGGGACCCCTTCTGGGGCAAGTAAACGTACCTTTTTCCGCCTCGGGTTCGCTCGCTATGCTCGCTCACCACTCGGCGCAAAAATCTACGCTAAAAAGGCCGCCTTCGCGGGCTTCGCCCGCTTCGGCGGCGAACCGCTCGCTACGCTCGCGGATGCTTCGGTGGTAACCAGAGCGTCCGCGAACTCACTCCTTGGGCCGCTCGAGTCGGCCCGGCGAGTTCCGGTATGAGAGTTACCACACAGCAGGTCGTAGGTGGTGTATGCTCGTCCAACTCCGCCAGTACAAACACGAGGAGGTCCAGTTCGACGACAACAGGACGACCGGCGAATCCCAGACCGAAGACACGGTCAATCCGGACGCGGAGGACTACTTCGGCACGGACATGGACGACCTCGACATCGAGACGTGGGATACCGTCGAGCACGAGGGCGATCCGATCCAGCGCCGCTCGCTGACCATCGACGGCGTCACCGCCGTTTCCGTCCCGCGGGAGCCGACCGCCGAGGACGATCCGGACCTTCCCGGACGGACACTCCAGTTGCGCATGGGTGGCGGCATCGAAAACGTCCCACAGGCCGAGATCGTCGAGGTACAGGACCTCGAGGTCCAAGCAGAGCCGGCCGAGGGGAAGGCTGCCAGCGACGACGACTCCCACGGGAAGACGTCCATGGACGACGAGCCGTAGGCGGCCTCGCTCGAGTCAGTGTCTCTTTTTGGACGAACGTCGACTCGAGGAGGCAACCGCCGATCGAATCCGAACCGGTGAGGGATGACAACCTCTGTCGGAGTCGGTGCGGTCCCGAAATCGTTTTCAAGCGGTCGCGCGCACACTCGGTATGCCGACGGAATCGGACACTCATTATGACCCCTCACTGGGGAACAAGTTCATCTTCGTCACCGGCGGCGTCATGTCGGGACTCGGCAAGGGGATTACGGCCGCGAGCACCGGCCGTCTCCTCAAAAATGCCGGGTTCGACGTCACCGCGGTAAAGATCGATCCGTACCTGAACGTCGACGCGGGCACGATGAACCCCTACCAGCACGGGGAGGTCTACGTCTTGGAGGACGGCGGCGAGGTTGACCTCGATCTCGGGAACTACGAGCGGTTCCTCGACATCGACATGACCTCGGACCACAACATTACGACGGGCAAGACCTACCAGCACGTCATCGAGCAAGAGCGTGCGGGCGACTATCTGGGAAAGACGGTCCAGATCATCCCCCACATCACCGACGACATCAAGCGACGCATTCGCGAGGCCGCCGAGGGGACCGACGTCTGTATCATCGAAGTCGGCGGGACGGTGGGAGACATCGAGGGGATGCCCTACCTCGAGGCCTTACGCCAGTTCGCCCACGAGGAACCCGAGGAGAACGTCCTCTTTACCCACGTCACCCTCGTTCCCTACTCGAAAAACGGCGAACAGAAGACTAAGCCGACCCAACACTCGGTCAAGGAGGTCCGCTCGATCGGCCTCCAGCCCGACGTGATCGTCGGCCGCTGCGAGGACCGACTGGACCCTGAGACCAAAGAGAAGATCGCGCTGTTCTGTGACATTCCCACGGAAGCGGTGTTCTCGAACCCGGACGTCGAAGACGTCTATCACGTCCCGCTGATGGTCGAAGACGAAGGTCTCGACCAGTACGTCCTCGAGCGCTTCGGCCTCGACGACGAGGCACTGCCGGAGGGCGAACGGGCGAACGAGTGGCGCGAGATCGTCACCACCGAGAAAACCGGCGAGATCGACATCGCGCTGGTCGGCAAGTACGATCTCGAGGACGCGTACATGTCGATCCACGAGTCGCTGAAACACGCCGGCTTCGAGGTCGGCAGCGACGTGACCGTCCACTGGGTGGCCGCCGACGAACTGAGCGAGGGCCACGACGGCCAACTCGAGGGGATGGACGGGGTCATCGTCCCCGGTGGCTTCGGGATGCGCGGTTCCGAAGGAAAGATCCGCGCGGTCCAGTACGCCCGCGAGAACGGCGTTCCCTTCCTCGGACTCTGTCTGGGCTTCCAGATGGCCGTCGTCGAGTACGCCCGGAACGTGCTCGGCCTCGACGGTGCCCACTCCGCGGAGATGGAGGAAGACACGCCGCATCCGGTCATCGACATCCTGCCCGAACAGTACGAGGTCGAGGACATGGGCGGCACGATGCGACTCGGCGAGCACACGACCGTCATCGAGCCCGAGACGCTGGCCTACGACCTCTACGGCGATACGTCCTGTTCCGAGCGCCACCGCCACCGCTACGAGGTCAATCCCGAGTACTTCGACCAGTTCGAAGACGAGTCGCTGGTCTTCTCCGGGACCGCGGGCAACCGAATGGAGATCCTCGAACTCGAGGACCATCCCTTCTTCCTCGGGACGCAGTTCCACCCCGAGTACACGTCCCGACCCGGTCAGCCGAGCCCGCCGTTTTTGGGGCTGGTCGAGGCGGTCCTCGAGCAGACCGAAACGGGGACCGAGACCGATAGCGAGACTGCAGACGCCGATTCCGACACAGAAACCGAGGTAACCCACTGATGGTAGACACCGAGACGTTCGTCCCAGACGCAGTCGCAGAGATCGAGACCGAAATCGACGACGCAAACGCCGTTATCGCCCTCTCGGGCGGCGTCGACTCCTCGGTCGCCGCCGCGTTGGCCTACGAGGCCATCGGCGACCGACTCACGCCGGTCTACGTCGACACCGGTCTGATGCGGAAAGGCGAGACCGACCAGATCCGCGAGACCTTCGACTACATGGACTCGTTGCGGATCGTCGACGCCAAAGACCGATTCCTCGAGGCCCTGTCGGGCGTCACCGACCCCGAGGAGAAGCGGTCGGTCATCGGCGAGCAGTTCATCCGGGAGTTCGAGCGCGAGGCCAAAGACGCGGACGCCGACTTCCTCGTCCAGGGGACGATCTACCCCGACCGCATCGAGAGCGAGGGTGGGATCAAGTCCCACCACAACGTCGGTGGCCTGCCGGAGGTCGTCGACTTCGAGGGGATCGTCGAACCCGTTCGCGACCTCTACAAGGACGAGGTCCGCGAGGTCGCTCGCCACCTCGGGCTCGACGAACTCGTCGCCGAGCGGATGCCGTTCCCCGGTCCCGGCCTCGCCGTGCGGATCATCGGCGAGATCACCGAGGAGAAGCTAGAGGTCGCTCGCGAGGCGAACCACGTCGTCGAGGAGGAACTCGAGGAGTACGAGCCGTGGCAGGCCCTGGCGGCCGTCATCGGCAAGGCGACGGGGGTCAAGGGCGATAACCGCGTCCACGGCTGGGTCGTCTCCGTGCGCTCGGTCGAGTCCCGCGACGGGATGACCGCCCGCGCACAGGAAATCGACTGGGACACCCTCCAGCGCATGCAGTCCCGGATCACGGGCGCACACGAGAACGTCGCCCGCGTCGTCTACGACGTGACCCACAAACCGCCCGCGACCATCGAGTACGAATGAGTCCCGGGACGACCGCCGTCGTCGTCGGCCCCGACGAGGACGGCATCGCGGCGGCTCTCGAGGCCGAAGGAGTCGACGTGACCCGACTCGAGGGCGTCATCTCGCGCCCGGAACTCGAGGAGGCAGGCGTCGTCGACACTGACCTGTACGTGCTGACCGACGTCGGACAGGCGACGACGATCCCGATCGTCTGTGATCTGAACGAGGACGTGCGGACCGTCGTCTACGCTCGGCGGACCGTTCCCGAGTTCGTCAAGGGACAACTCGATATCGCCATCGATCCACAGCTAATGGATGCGAGTGTCGTCGCCGACGAACTCGTTAACTGACTTCCGGCCCGCCGACCCCGGGGAAGGACACCTTTCTCGAGTGCTGGCCCGAATTCGACCGTTCGTTTCGACAGTTAATTACTGTTACTTGCACCTTCCGCATGAACTTTCTTGGCCGCCATTTCGGCCAAATAAATTCGGATTGACTCGAAGGCAATTCGACGTAAGAGCGGTATACCATCGCCGCCGTTCAAGTGGTATTCGCCGCTGTGTAGCAATGGAGGTCGACGGGCAGACCCCACCGATGGCACCCACCCCACCACCTGCACCCGCGACTTCCAGCAACCCCACCACAGCACCCTTCCCACCACTGCCAACCGATTCTCGTTGACGCGGGCCTCCCCCACCGGCTCGCGTCACACCCTGCGATTCTGGCATCGGGGCGCGGCGGTTTCCGCCGCGTCCCGGGGATGACCCATCTCCCTTTTGACGCGTCGCGACGACTGAGAGCCGCCAGCGCGGCGCTTCGCGATCGCTCGCCCGTTTTCAGCCCGTCGAAAAGAGTCGGCTACGGCGCGAACCGGTCTAAAACCGGGATCTCCTCGAGTCGGTCCTCCGAAAGGAGGTCCCAGTCGATGCCGCTCGGTTGTACGCTCCCCTCGGGACGGACCGTCCGCTCGGGCGTGACGACGAGGTCCATCGCGACGTCGTGGGCCCCGGTCGCGACGGCGTCGTCGATCACCTGCCGCTCGTGGACCGTCGTCGCGACCGGCGTCGACTCGTCGACGAGCTCGAGTTCTCTGAGCACGGCGTACTCGAGATCGCTGTAGCCTTCGCCCTTGCCGATCCGCCCGCCGTCTTCGGTAATCCCAACGCTTCCCGAAACGATCAGATCGACGTTGTCGATCTCGTCCGGACCGACCTGCTCGCCGTGTTTCGAGGAGCCGGAGACGGTCGTCGCGTCGTCGTAGTCCTCGAGTTCCTCGGGGTCGAGTTTCAGGAAGCACTTCTCGTCGCGGAGCCGCGGGACGGCCATGTAGACCGTCTTGCCCTCGCGCAGTGCTCGCCGCCGGACCGGCAACTGCGGCGCGTCGGGATTGGCCTTGATCGTCGTCGCGTCCGTCCACTCCGGTTGTTCGGCCAACCGCTCGGCGGCCTCGCTCGCCCCGGCGAAATTGGGGATCCGGCCGTGGGGCGGAAACGGAAAGCGGGCCTCGCCGCTTTCTTCTAAGTCGTCCCAGACGCGTTCCCGGATCGCTTCCTTGTCGATCCGATCGGTGTCGTCGCCCGCTCGCTCGCCGTCACCGGCCTCGTCAGCGGAGCCCACGTCAGGCACCCCCGTCGGCCGCGCCGGCTTCGGTCGGCTCGCCGTTTGTCGCCTCGTCCGCGTCGTCGTCCGGTTCGTCCTCCGCCGCGAGGTCGATGATCCGCGCCGCTTCCTGCAGGATGATCTCCGCGAGCGCGAGCCGGACCGCGTCGGCGTGGCCGGGCAGACAGAAAACCGGCGTGCCGTCGGTGACACCGGCGAGCGTGCGCGCGGTGACGACTTCCGTCCCGACCTGCTCGTAGGCCAAGGCGGTAAACAGTTCGCCGAACGCGGTCAGCTCCTTTTTTAACAGCGGTTTGACGGCTTCGATGGTAGTGTCGGTCGGCTCGACGCCGGTCGCGCCGGCGGTGAGCACGATATCCACGTCGTCCCGATCGATCAGCCGCGAGACGATCGACTGGACCTTGTCGTGGTCCGCGCCGACGTGTTCCCGTACCGCGATTCCGTTCCCGCTCTCCTCGAGTACCTCGGCGATCACTTCGCCGGCCCTGTCGCTCTCGAGCGAGCGACTTGAGGCGATCGTGACGACGCCGGTACAGAGCGTCCCGTCGCTGCTGTCGGCAGCGTCGGCATCCTCGGCGTCGGTCGTGTGCGTCTCGTTCATACGGCCTCTTCGGGAGCCGGCGAATAAAACGCTGGGTACAGAGGGGGCACAGCACCACGGGTTGCCCAACTGTTATGGCTGCGGTTTGCGTTGGCTCGGAGTATGCAGGCAGTCCAATTCGCGGAACACGGTGACACGGACGTTATCGAGTACGGCGAGTACCCCGACCCCGAGGTCGACCGGGACGAGGTCCTCGTCGACATCAAGGCGGCCGCGCTCAACCACCTCGATATCTGGACGCGGCGGGGAATGCCGGGGATCGACCTCGAGATGCCCCACATTCCGGGCAGCGACGGGGCCGGCGTCGTCGAAGCGATCGGCGAGGACGTGACCCGCTTCGAGGAAGGCGACCACGTCGCGCTCTCGGCCGGCGTCGGCGACCTGCGGATGGACGATCCGACCCTCGACCCGCGATTCCACATCATCGGCGAGCACGTCACGGGCGTCCACTCCGAGTACGCCGCGATCCCCGAGGACAACCTGATCCCCGTCCCCGAGCACGTCGACTGGTCGGTCGCCGGCTCGAGCTCGCTGGTCTTCCAGACCGCGTGGCGGATGCTAATCGAGCGCGCAGACCTCGAGGCCGGCGAGTCGGTGCTCGTCTTGGGGGCAAGCGGCGGGGTCGGCCACGCCGCCTTACAGATTGCCGACTACGCGGGCGCAGAGGTCTACGCGACGGGGAGCACGGAAGCGAAACTCGAGTACGCCGAGGACCACGGCGCAGACCACGTCTGTAACTACGAGGAGGAGGACTTCGCGGACTGGGTCCTAGAAGAGACCGGCGGCCGCGGGGTCGACGTCGTCGTCGAGCACGTCGGCGCGCCGACGTGGCAGAACTCGCTGAAGAGCCTGACCAAGGGCGGGCGGCTCGTGACCTGTGGCGGTACCGGCGGCGGCAACCCCGAGACGGACATTCCCCGCATCTTCTGGAACCAACTCCAGATCATCGGCTCGACGATGGCCACGCCGGGGCAGGTCGACGACGTGATGGAACTCGTCTGGGACGGCACCTTCGAGCCCGCGATTCGGGAGGAGTTGCCGATGAGTGAGACCGCACGCGCCCACGAGATCATCGAGAATCGCGAGGGATTCGGCAAGGTCGTCGTTCGACCCGACAGCGAACTGTAGGCCGGCGAACTCGAGCCCGATCGGGTTCGGTCCGGTTGGCCAACCGTGAGGGCTTTTAGGATGCGGTCGAAGGATTCGATAGTGACCTCGAGCGACGACGGCGGCTACGTCCACGATCCATCGACGTTCGACGCCGACGCGGACGGCGAAGGGGGAGCCGACGGGCCGGCCGAGGCCGACACGGGAACGGCGGCGGCCCACCCGTCGACTGCCGACCGCGAGTTCGACTGGCGCGGCTGGACTCTCGTCGGCGTGTTGATCGTCGCGTTTTTCGTCGCTCCGACCGCGATCTACCTCGTCCCGCCGGGCGCGGAGGGGTATCGCTTCGCGCTGCTGATTCTCCCGCTTGTACCCGCCGTCTTGCTCGCGATTACGGCCGTCTGGGCGACGACGCGACCCTGAAGGTGGCTCTCCGCGGCACAGGTCTGTCTTCTCGTCGATCGACGCGAAAAGAAATGCTTGGCTATGCGTCCGCTTCGCAGACGTCCTCGAGCAAGTCGAGGACGGCCGATCCGTTATCGACGTCCCGGTCGGGCGTCTCCGCCCGGTCGACGTACGCGGCGAGCTCGGTATAGATGCGATCGGCCTGCGGGCCGGTGAGTCGTTCCGTTCCGTCGCCGGCCTCGAGCGTCTCGATACCCTCGAGTACCCACTCGGGCGGTGTTCCGTCCGCGTCGAGGGCCTCGTCGAGGCGGTTTGACAGGACGTGGTGGACGACCCATTGCTCGTCTCTGGAGAGCGTGACTTCGTACGTCTCGGTTTCCGGTTGTGAGGAGCTCATTTCGTCAGACGGGACCGGGTTCGTCGGTCCTCATCCAACGCTACGAACAGCGGCATAATAAGCCTTGTTACCGCATGCCATAGTTGCTGCCTTCGACGGGCAGTGCCGATCGGCCCGAACCAGTTCGGGACTCGCGACCGGTCGATCGCCCGTATCGCGCCTTCGGATAGTCAGTTCGCCGATCAAAAGCTACTAACAGAATCGTCCCCAGTGCACACACAGAGCGACGCTGATGGACTTCGCGACGCTATCCGGGGAGATCGCGACCGGCCGCATCGGGCACGCCCTCTCGCGGCTCGTTCCTGCGACATCGATCTGGGAGCGCGAGTGGGACATCTGCTGTGTCCTCGACGGCTGCCGGCTCGATCTCATGCGCGAGGCCGCCGCGGCCGGCCACGAGACGCTCCCCGGTCCCGATTCGGTGGGCTCGCTGTGGTCGGTCGGCTCTCAGTCCGCCGAGTGGATGGACCGGACCTTCGCCCCCGAACACCGTGAGGCGATGGCTCGGACCGCCTACGTGACCGGCAACCCCTTCTCCTCGCAGTCCTGCGAGCACATCCTCGTCACCTCCGACGAGGTCCTGCCGCTCACAGCCGACGATTTCGGCGTCTTCCACGAGGCGTGGCGCGAGGACTGGGTCGACGACGACATCTCGACGATTCCGCCCGAGTCGCTGACCGACGCGGCGATCGCGATCTGGCGCAATCGGGAGGACCTTGGTGTCGACCGCGTGCTGGTCCACTACATGCAGCCCCACGCGCCCTTCCGATCGCAGCCGGGCTGGTTCTTCGGCTCGGCCGACATCGAACATTGGGGGCAGTTCACCGACGGAGAGGACGACGATGACATCGATCTCGCGGACCTCGAGCCGGCCGAACGCGAGGCCCTCGAGGCGCTGGCCGAAGCCGAGGCCGAGAGCGACGACGAGACGGACTCGATGAACGACCCGTGGCTGCGTCTGCGCGATGGCGACCTCTCCTTCGAGGCGGTCTGGGCGGCCTACCGGGACAACCTCGAGTGGGTGTTAGACGATCTCGCGCGCCTGCTCGCGAACTGCGACGGCCGGGTCGCGATGACCAGCGACCACGGGAACGGACTCGGCGAGTTCGGCGTCTGGTCGCACCCGCCCGGAACGCCGGTCCCCGCGCTCCGGCGGGTCCCGTGGGCGGTCCGCGACGGGCAGGATATCGGTACCTGCGATCCCGCGCTTCCCGACGGAATTCGGGAGGGAAGCACAGCGGGAGCGGACGGTCCGACTGGCGGCGAGGAATCGGACGCGATCGAGTCGCGCCTCGAGGCGCTGGGCTACCGGTGACGGGTTCCGTTCGAGACGTTATCTACGCCCTTCGTAAGGTCCGTCTGGGCCTCGAGCGCCGGCGACTCGAGTACGGCGCAGAGACTCGCGAGCGAGCCGAGCGGCTGGCCGACGTGCTCCCGGCATCCGTCGCCGAACTGCGGGGCTACGAGCGCGAGTACGACGACCTCGAGTGGTTTCACGACAGCTACGCCGACCGCGTCGCGGAAATCCACGACGCCGGCGTCGCCACCGACACGACCCACTGGCGCGACGGCGTGACCCTCTACGTGGTCTGTCGCGCCCTCGAGGTCGAGACTGCGGTCGAAACCGGGGTGCTGTTCGGCTCGTTCGACGCGCACATTCTGGCGGCGATGGAGGAGAACGGTGGGGGGACGCTACACGCGGTGGATCTCCCCGGTGGGCCGCCCGGCCCTTTCGAGTACGGCCACCTGATTCCGGACCGGTGTCGCGACCGCTGGCGGCTGCATCGGGGGGATGCGCGCGAGGTGCTTCCCTCGTTGCTCGAGCGCGTCGGGCCGCTCGAGCTGTTCTTGCACGACTCGGACCACCGGCTCCCACACATGCGATTCGAGTACGAGACCGCGCTTGCGCGACTCGAGCCCGGCGGGGTGCTCGCGAGCCACGACGTGCGGCTCTCGGGGCTGTTCGATCGATTCACCGACGCGAACGGGCTCCGGTCGTGCGTGGTCTGCGATACGGGGATCGCGCGGCGGCCGCGACAGTAACCGTCTCACTCCCTCGCGGGGAGCGGCGAACCGATCGCGACGCTCGCGGCTCCGGGGTGTCCTCGCGACTGGCTCTGCAAGCCAAAAGGGAGTCCGGGCGGTGTGAGTCAGGAAGTGGTCGGCGTCTCGGTCCAGCCGGGGTCGTGACCGGTACGGTCGATACAGTCGGACCGACACGCCGGGCAGAAGTCCGGGGTGATCGATTCGCCGCGAGGGACGTACACCGCGCCGTCGCACTCCACGCACGCGTCCGCAACGATGGTCGCACAGTCCGCACAGATGTTGAAGTCGTCAACCGTGAGGTCGCGCAGCGGTTCGAGTTGTTTATCCAATTCGTACTCGTCGATGACCGACTGACAGCTGTGACACGGTTTCATAGCAGTGCGTATGTACCATGTGAACTCATCACTAAATATCTGTCTCCGGTACCGATCGGGCTCGAGGCAATCGGCACTCGACGTTCCCGCCGTGAATCGGCTGCCCCACGTCCCCGACTCGAGTCTCCGTCAGCCGCTCCGGCGATCCTCTCGAGTGGCCGGCTCCGGTCCCGCGTCGACCGCGCTGCCCCGCAGTTCACAGAGGACCGCGAGGCGTTCGGCGCGCTGGATCAGCAGCGCCCGCCCGGCACCCGTCAGGTAATAGTCCGTGGTTCGGCCGGGAAACTCACCGCGCGTCGCAACGAGGCCGCGGGCGACGAGCGCGCGTAGGTTCGGCTCGAGCCGGGCGCGACTGACCGTCGGATACCGGCGCTCGAGGGTCGCGATGAGCCCCGCGGGAGACCGCGGGCGGTCGTCGCGCTCACAGCGGGCGACGGCCTCGAGACAGTCGCGTTGGAACCCGGTGAGGTCGACCCACGCGCGCCGGCCGTCGGTTATCGGGTCGTCTGCGGGCGATGCGTCTGCTCGAGCGGGAGGTTCAAGGTCCCGCGAATCGTCGTCGTGCATGGCTTTCAGTAGGTTACGGAAGCCACGCGGGCCGGTGTTCAGGCACCGGGTCCGCATTCTCTCTCGAGGACCAACTCGGGCAGTCGTAGGTCCGTCTGGCTTCCGTTATTTCGATCAAAGAGGAGATAGTACTTAGAACTAGTGCATCGAATACAGCATTGGAATGGGCTAAACAGCGTACAAATACTATCGAACCGGGTGTTCTAACACGGTGTTTCGTGTGTTCACGGTCGAATGCGACGGCCACGGGTGGACTGGATGACGAGAGCCGATGACGCGATTCTCGAGTTCCTTCTCAACGAGGGGAACCGCCCCCTCGTCGCTAATCCGTCTACTGTCGAGGCCAACATCGATTACAAAATCTCGCACGTACGGCGCAGACTGCGCGCATTGCAGGATGGCGGGCTCGTAGAGTACTACGATGAAGATCGGGGTCTGTATCGGATCAGTGAGCGAGGTCGGGACTATCTCGAGGGTGAATTAGAGAAGGACGACCTCGAACCATCGTAACAAACTCGTACACACGACCTCTGAAATCCTATTTTTCGACTTGCTGAATAGGCTATTTCCGACCACAACTAGCGGACCGTGTTGACTATCTCGAGCGGGGCAACGGTTCAATCAATGGATCAACTCGCGATATACACACGACGAATCCCGATTCGTGTGCATATTCACGAATCTGGTTCTGTCGACACGCAATCTCACGATGGTAAGCTGAGGGAAGGAAATCAATCCTCTACCACGGAATTTATACTCATTCCAGATAATCAAGGATTGAGTTCTACTATAATACCAAGACATATGAGTCACAGTGAAAATTCCGAAACTTGTAATTATGAAGCCATCGTGATCAGCCACAAACTTGGAATGGTGAATATTGGAAACTCGAAAAAGATTCCTGGTCTTGCCCACATGAAATCCTACACCATCCAGAAATAGCTAATCCTGAGTATTGTGTCTTTCATACAGACCCAAATACCCTTCCAAAAGATGTTAATGAAGCAGAGGAATTCATTCATGTTATTAATGAAAAAAGTTCCGTAGCAAAAAAGGAACGTGCTAAAAAATTAAAGGAATTTATAAGTTCTACTTTTGGTAATTTCAAAATTGAAGAGGGTACGGTGATAGATGCAAATGATGATTTAGATATAAATTTGATGCATTCCGTCTTTCAGGGCTTTGTTAAATGTGATCAGGTAGAATTTAAACACGGATTTATAGCTACTGACGTAAAATTCCAATCTGGAATCTCATTTCATGGAGCAGAATTTTCAACTAATAAAGAGGTTCGATTCGATGGGTGCGAATTTCTTAGTGATCGCCGTGTAGACTTCCAGGAGGCTAAATTCAAAGGTGGTGGAAAAACATCATTTTCTAAGGCAGAATTTTCTGGGGATAAAACAGTCGACTTTTCAGATGTAGTTTTCACTAGTAATGATTCAATATCATTTTCTCAAACCAAATTTGACGTGACTGGCTATGTTATATTCGTTAATGCGATTTTCGAAGGTGATTGCACTGTTAGTTTCTTAAATTGTGACTTCGATGCCGAACAGTTCGTGGGCTTTTCTAAATCGGATTTCACTGTGTGTGGAAATGTTCGATTTGGCGACTCGAATTTTAACAGTGAATCGATATTCCTAAACACACGGTTCAATGTGGGTGGGAAAATATCATTCACGTATGCCACTTTTTCCGAGCCAGTGTCTTTTGTGGACTCAAACCCAAAAGACAAGTTCTATTTTGAGGATACTGATTTCAGTGGTGGGGAACTTGTAGTGAATTCATTATCAGAAGTAACTATTAGAGCATCTAATCTTCAAAATCAAAACCTTCAAAATGTTGATTTTAGTAATGCAAACCTCCAAGGTAGTGATCTGAGTGATGCGAACTTGAACCAATGTGATTTTAATAATGCCAACTTGGAACGTGTGAATTTAACTCGAACAAACCTATTTGATTCTAATCTCAAAGGATCTCAATTTTATGGTGCAGTCTTTTCTGACACACAAATCAATTCCAAAACTAAAATTAATCGAATACATGATGGAGCGCTTGCTGATCTTACTAAAGCAGCATGGATGTTCCGGCAAATAGAGAGGTTATATCGGGATAATTCGCTACCTGATAGAGCTCGCATATCGTATGTTAAGAGAAAGGATACGCGACGTAGTGAATATTGGGAGAAAGCACTGATTCCAAACAGAATCCGATCAATCGTCTGGAAAGGCAAGAGTAGTCTTTGGAAGTGCAAGCGATCAGTAAAGAGTGTCTACGATCAATCTTTAGGAGATTCACAGAAGGATAAGGACAACTCATATGATGAAGTGGGTAGTGAACGGGAACCAGATTACTACCGAAATAAAGCTGCGAATAAAAGGGCCAATGCAATAGAGTCAATTATATATCTATTTAAGTGGTTGAAGGCCGCCTTTTCTGGTTCCATAATGAAATACGGGGAGAGTCCATTAAGGATTATTATTTCTTCATTTTTAGTCATTATAGGGTTTGGTGGGGTATATCCCTTTTTCGGTGGAATGGAACAAACCTCATCAGAAGTAAACCAATTCTATTGGCAAACAATTGGTCCAGAATCACTTCCAGAATCAATAGAAGTAGTATTTCAGAATATGTATTTTAGTTCTGTTACATTTACCACTTTGGGGTATGGAGATATACAACCAGCCACACCGGCTGTACAAATATTAGCAAGTGTCGAATCATTCATAGGTGCATTATTGATGGCTCTATTAGTGTTCGTTCTTGGCCGGAGATCAACTTGGTAACAATATAGAGGTTGGAGTGGTGATTTGGTTTTAGCTACAATCTTCGCCCCAACAGTGGGCTTCCCTCCGCTGCTCGAGTTGCCGAGCAACTTCAATAGGTGTGAGTCGTTCAGGACCACTCCTTAATTTTGCTGTCGTAATTCGATGTCGTGATCGTTCTAGCACATCACCTACGGCCCGAATCAGTTCATTCGGATACCGGATCAGTAAACAGATCCGCAGCCCCCGATAGCCCCGACAACGCATCAGCAGCGAGCACCGCAGCCCCGCCGGTCCACGTCGGCCGCTCGCCGGGCCAAAACGTCTCGTCCTCGAACTGGTAGCCCGTCCAGAAGACGCCGTCGTCGTCGGTCCACTGGAACAGCCACTCGTAGATCTCACGCGCGCGTTCTTGCCGCCCCACCGCGGCCAGCGAGACCACGAGTTCGCAGGACTCGGCGACGGTCACCCACGGCTCATCCGCGACGCAGCGACAGCCCAGGCCGTCCTCGAGAAAGCGATCCATTCCAGCCTCGAGCCGGTCCCGCGCCGGGTCGCCGGTCACCACGCCACAGAGGACGGGATAGAACCAGTCCATCGCGTAGCGGGACTTGCTCTCCCACGTGCGGTCGAACCGGTCGGGCCGCTCGCGGATCGCTTCCCCGAGTCGGGTGCGGGCCTCGAGCCACCGGTCGCGAGGGGCCTCGCGCTCGAGTTCGGCCGCGATGGCCGCGCCGCAGGCCAGGCTCTTGTAGAGGGAGGCACAGCCGGCGATCAGGGCGTCCTCGTAGACCGCGCCGTCCGCGCCGACGGTCCAATAGATCTCGCCGGTCGGGGCCTGCTGGCGGCACGCGAACGCGAGGGCGTCCCGGACCGTGGGCCACAGCGACTCGAGGAACTCCCGGTCGCCGGTACAGAGGTAGTGGTGCCAGACCCCGACGGCGACGTAGGCGCTGCGGTGGGTCTCCTTGCGCGGCTCGTCGCCGTCGTGGGCTCCCTCGTCCCCATCGGCGTCGCCGTAGGTCGCCCACAGCGCGCCGTCGTCGTGCTGGGCGTCGGCGAGCCACCGATACGCCCGTTCGGCGGCCTCGCGGCGGCCGGCGACCGACAGCGCCATCGCGCTCTCGACGTGATCCCACGGGTCCGCCGGCCCGTCGGGGTACCAGCAAATGAGCCCGTCCGATCGCTGGACGCGCTGGATGTAGTCGACCGCGGGCTCGAGCCCCCACTCGGCGAGCGACGCCCGCGCCGGGCCGTCGCTCACGCCTGCCCCTCCAACTCGAAGTAGTAGACGACGCTCTTGCCGAGGGCCGGATCGAGCGCCCGCTCGAGCAGCCGCACCGGCCGCGGCGACTCGAGGACGTCCCACTCGAGGAATCGGTCGTAGGCCCGCAGGGGCAGCGGCGGCTCCCCGCGCTCGTCGCGGTCCCACCAGAGACACTTCAGCCACCAGTACGGCGAGTGCAGCGCGTGGGCGAAGTGGCTATCAAATCGCCGAAACCCGCGCCGTTCGACGGCGGCCCGCAGCTCCTCGCGGTCGAAGATGCGGACGTGACCGCCCTCGACCGCGTGGTATTCGTCCGAGAGCGCCCAGCAGACCCGTTCGGGTCCTTCCCGCGGGACGCTGACTGCAAGCGTTCCGCCCGGCGCACAGACCCGCCGCAGTTCGTCGATCGCGGACTCGTAATCGGGCAGGTGCTCCAAGACCTCGGTACAGCAGACGATGTCGAACGCGCCGTCCGCAAATGGGAGCCGAAGCGCGTCGCCGGACAGAAACGTGACCGGCACGTCGGATTCGGGAGCGATATACTCCTCGTAGTCCGCTCGAGCCGCCTCCAGGTTTTCCCGCCCGAGGTCCAGCCCGACGACCTCCGCGACGTTCTCGAGGGCGGCGGCGTGGACGTGCCGACCTTCGCCACAGCCCACGTCGAGGACGCGCATGCCCGGCGTCAGCGTCAGCCGGTCGAAATCGATCGTCTCCATCTTAGGCTCCGTTCCCCTGCGTTTCGATCGCGTCGCGATACGTGCGAACCGTCTCGCGGGCGGCCCGTTCCCAGTCGAACTCCTCGACGATGCGCGCTCTCCCCCGCTCGCTGAGTTCTCGACGGCGCTCGTCGTCCGCGAGCAGGTCGCCGATTGCCTCGGCCAGCGCGTCGGAATCGCCGGGGTCGACGAGAACGCCGGCGTCGCCGACCACCTCCGGCAGCCCCCCTCCAGTAGTCGCCACCACCGGCACGCCACAGGCGAGCGCCTCGCCCGCGGGAAGGCCAAAACCCTCGTAGATCGAGGGGACGACGGCCACGTCGGCGGTCCCGTAGAGCTCGACCATCCGCTCGTAGCTGATCTCGCTGTGGGTCTCGATCGCGTCCGCGATGCCCAACTCCGAGACGAGCCGGTCGCAGTCACCGCCCTCGTCGAACTCGCCGACGACGACCAGTTCGGCGTCGATCGAGTCCCTGACAGCGGCGAACGCCTCGAGCAGGTGCCGCGTCCCCTTCAGCGGAACGTCGGCGCTGACCGTCGTCATCACGCGCGGCCCCTCGGCACTCCGATCGACGGGCTCGAACAGGTCCGTGTCGATGCCGTTGTGGACGACGCGGATGGAGTCGGGATCGGCACCGAAATCGGCGACGGTGCGGCGCTTTGCCGACTCGGAGACGGTCAGGACGTGTGGCAACTCCTGTACTACCTCGCGTTGCATCCGGAGGAACCGGTACCACCGGCGGATCAACAGTCGTTCGCCCCAGTCGTCGGCCGCGGCGAGGGCGGCGTCGCGGTCGACGGTGATCGGGTGGTGAACCGTCGCCACGACGGGGTGGCCCCGCTCGCGGAGCGTGTGGAGGCCGTGACAGAGCGACTGGTTGTCGTGGATCACGTCGTACTCGGGGTCCCGTTTTTCGAAGTAGTCGACGACCTGTCGCCCGAAGACGTAGGGGTCCGGAAAGCCGCCGGTGAGCGCGCTCAGCCATTCGTACAGCGCGAGCGGGTCGCGGAGATAGGACGCGTCGAACTGCCCCAGCCGATCGAGTTCGTCGACGATGTTCTCGCCGGGCAGTTTCACCAGTCCCACGTCGTCGTCGAGTTCGGGGTAGGGTTTCCCCGAAATCACGTCCACGGAGTGGCCGAGGTCGGTCAGCGCTCGGCTCAGATATTTCACGTAGACACCTTGCCCACCCGAATACGGGTTGGAACGATAACTCAGGAGACAGATATCGAGCGGCTCGTCGGGCCGACGCTCCGCCTCGAGTGACGGCTCCGACGTCGACTCCCCCGTGCCCGCGGCGGTCGATCCCGTTGCCGACGCGGACGAAGAAATCACGCTCCCCGGGAGAAGCCGTCTCAGCGTACCAGTGACCATCGCAGTCTATCCTCCATGTGTGGGCACTCCCCTATAAACCTCCCGCTCGTGTACTGTTTCTTGATACTGTTCGCTCCCGAGATGCGGTCGCGGTCGGTGTCACTCTCATGCCGCGAAACCGCTCGAGACGCGCTCGAGCGGGCGTCTCGGCCGACCAACTAAAATCGGTGATCGAACCCTCCGCGGCGGGTCTTCGGAGTCGTATCAGTACCGAAACTAGTTCGGGGTCGAGTCGATCGTCGCTTGCGTCGTTCGTTACCGAACGTCTCGGCGCATGGCGATCTCGAACCACGGGCAGAGTCGGAGCTGGCGGTACCACTCCGGGTTCGAGTGGAGTCGCTCGTAGGGGACCCACATCAGGCCGGCGACCTCCTCCTCGTTCGGATCGAGGCTGCGATCGTCCAGAGTCACCTGCAGGACGGCACAGACCTCGTGTTCGACGCCCGCGTTCTCGAAGTAGCGCTTGTACTCGAAGCGATCGGTCACCTCCAGATCGTCGTACTGGTCGGGCGTGATCCCCAGTTCCTCCTCGAGTCGCTCTCGAGTCGCCTCCTCCTGACTTTGGCCCTCGACGGGGTGGGAAGCGACGGTACCGTCCCAGTGGGTGCCCCACAGGCGCTTGCCCGGCGCTCGCTGGGCGAGCAGGACGTTCCCCTCGCCGTCGAAGACGATCGAGGTAAAGGCTCGATGGCGGATCCCGTCGCCCGTGTGGGCGTCGAGTCGGTTGACGAGTTCGAGTTCGGTGTCGTCGGCGTCGACGGCGATTACGTCCTGTCCCGCGTTCTCGTGTTGTAAGTCCTCCTCCGGCGTGCTCATACCCCCACAATTACGACGGCTCTTGAAACCAGTATCGTCTCGTCGCGGGTGTTTCGAATCGATAGCGTCGGTGACTACGACGGTCCCGTCCGCTCGAGCGGCCACAGATCGCCGTCGTCCGGATCGGGTTGGTAGCCCTCGCCGACGGGGATCGTCAGCGTCCCCGGGTCCGTCTCGAGGTGTATCGTTTCGGTCTCGAGCATCTCGCCGTCGAGACTGTACTCGACGGAGTCCTCGTGACTCTCGATCACGAGCGATGGCGTTCGCCGCCGGACGATGTGCGTGCTGTCCTGCCCGAACAGCCCCTCCAAGGCGGCCCCGCCGACCAGATTCGTCGCCGCGGCGTCCTCGACGATCGTGACCTCGAGGAGGCCGTCCTCGACGTTGGCCTGTGCGGTCCGTGTGCCGGTAAAGCGCCGACAGTTGCCGATGAGGACGAACAATGCCTCGCCCTCCCAGGCCCGCGCGGTCTCGCCGTCCGGCCCCGGGGCCGTCTCCACCCGCAGCGGGAGCGAGTCGAACTCACCCACCGTCTCGAGCGTGTTCTTTACGTACGCGAGGACGCCCAACTCCGCCTTGCTCTCCGAGGACGTCTCGCTGCTCGCTTCGGCGGTGATCCCGCCGACACAGGAGTTGACGAAGACCCGGCCGTTCGCGGTCGCGATATCGATCTCTCGCCGCCGACCCTCCTCGATCACGGTAAAGGCGTGTTCGATCCCCCGAATCCCGATATTCGTCGCGAAGTTGTTGCCCGTTCCCGCCGGGACGACCGCGACGGTCGTCGTCTCGAGTGCCTCCGCGTCGGCCACGCCGTTGACGACGGCGTTGAGGGTGCCGTCGCCGCCGACTGCTGCGACGAGGTCGGCGTCGGGTGCGGCCTCGCGGGCGAACCGCGTCGCGTCACCGGCCGCCTCCGTTTTACGAATCTCGAAACCGTGATCGTCGGCGAGTTCGACGACGTCGTCGACGTGATCCCCGCTGCCGCTGACGGGGTTGCAGACGAGAACGCGATCGCTCGCCGCCTCGGATGCCATACTGCAGTGCATGCCGGCCGTACGCAAAAGGGTCTGCCCGGCGTTTGCCCGACTATGTACGCGGTCGATCTCCACGCACACACGCGATTCTTCCACGGCCGGCGATCGCTCGGGGACCGGTTCGACCCGCTCGGTGTCAGACTGCTCGCCGAATCGGCCGCCCGGCGCGGCCTCGACGGCGTCGCGACGACCAACCACGATTACTACACGGCGTTCGATCCGTCCCCCGATATCGAGACGCTGCCGGGGATCGAGATCACGACCGACCGGGGCCACGTCCTCGTCGTCGGGCCGGACCCGCCGGCGGCGACGAAACCCGGGGCGCTCTCTCCCGAGGAAGCGGTCGCGCTGGCCCACGACCGCGACTGCGCCGCGATCGTCGCCCACCCGTTCCGGAACAGCACGGTCCGCGAACTCGAGGACGTGCCTTTCGACGCGATCGAAGTCAACGGCAAACACCCCCGATCGCGGCCGCTTGTCGAGCAGTTGGCCGAGGAACGCGATCTCCCGCTGGTCGGCGGCAGCGACGCCCACTATCCCTTCGAGGTGGGCCGGGCGTACACGGTCGTCGAGGCCGACCGGCTCACGCCCGAGTCGATCGTCGACGCGATCCGCGACGGAAACGTCAGCGCGCGCGTTTCCGAATCGGGACTCGACCGACTACTGCGCAAAGGGTATCGTGCGATTCACAGCCGCAAACGTGTGATCGACGCGATCGAGCGGCCGACGCCGGGCGTCGGGACGCCGCCGGGTGAAGAGGAGAAGGCCGATTAAGAGATCGACCCCGCGTGACGACGCCGTCACCCGCCGGGTCGCCTGAACGTGTAAGCCACGTCGTCGGCATCGATCGTGAGCGATCCCGCGTCGTGATCCACGACGAGGTCAGCGGCCCCTCGTTGCTCGAAGTCGTGGAGCGGCATTCCCGTGCTAACGTGTCTTGTCCGCGAAATCTCGAGGTGGGCGGAGCCGAAGTCGATCCGAATCCGGTCGTCACCGGTAGTCACGTCTCCGGTCTCGCCGAACCGGCGCAGTTCGTCGGTCACTCGGTCCCAGTCGCTGAGCTGAATGCGGTTTGCCATCAGTTCCTCGACGACGGCTGGGAACTAATACCGCGGGGCGACGGATTCGGGGCCTCGGTTCGGGACCACCCGTACGGAAGCCCTCTCTCAAGCCCACACCGTCTACCGACTCGTTTGACCTCCTTGAGACGATCGGCAGTTCGGTGTCGACGGTCACGCAGCTCTGTCGGACGAGCGCGTCACCGCTAAAGGACTCGCTAATCCGGAAACTCGATTCCGCGTTCGAACAGTTTGCCTACCCGAGTTCCTCGTCCAGAATCAGCCGCGTCTTCGTGCTCACGACCTCCTCTTGATCGCGGGCTTTCGTAATCAGATCGTTGACCCCGCGCGTGTCCGCGGCGTCGACCACCAGGACCACGTCTTGCTCGCCCGAGACCATCCAGACGAAGTCGACCTCGTCCCACTCGGCCATCCGCTCGGAGACCCCTTTCGTGTCGACATCGACCGCGACGCTGATCTCGAGCATCGCTTGGACGTTACCGGTCCGGGTCGAGATGGTAAACCGTTCGATGACATCGTCGTCCATCATGCGCTCGACGCGGTTGCGGACGGTCCCCTCGCTGGTCCCCACCTCGTCGGCGATCTCGGTGTACGGCGTCCGGGAGTCTCGCCGGAGGATATCGAGGATCTGTCGGTCCAGGTCGTCCATGGAGATGCGTACCTACGAGTGACCCGCACTTACCGATTACGAAAATCGTAACTGAGCTTCGAAGACAACACTTATGATGGTCCATCCGATACGTAGATCGTAATGATGGAAGCCTACGTCGCACTGGAAGGCGGTCACGTACTCGAGGGGCGTGGCCGTGCCGAAGGGACGGCCCGCGGTGAACTCGTTTTCACAACAGCGTATACCGGTTACGAGGAGAGTCTGACCGACCCCTCCTACGAGGAACAGATTCTGACGTTCTCGTACCCGCTGATCGGCAACTACGGCGTCCGCGAGGAGCGGTTCGAGGACGACCGCATCCACCCCCGCGCCGCCGTCGCCAAGGAGTTCACCGAGGACATCGTCGACTGGTTCGAGCGCGAGGGAATCCCGGCGGTCGACCACCTCGACACCCGCGACATCGTCACGGATATCCGCGACGGCGGTGCGATGAAGTGTGGCATCGCCGTCGGCGAGGACGTCACCGAGGACGACGCCCTCGAGCAACTCGAGGCCTGTAAGGCCATGAGCGATCACACCGACATCGGCGCGCAGGTCAGCGTCGACGAACCCGAGGTCCACGGCGAGGACAACGACGGCGAGACCGTCGCCCTGATCGACTGCGGCGCGAAGGGCTCGATCATCAGCTCGCTGCTCGAGCGCGATGCGACGGTCCACGTGTTCCCCTACGACGCCGACGCCTCCGACGTCGAGGCCGTCGACCCCGATCTCCTCTTCATCTCGAACGGCCCCGGCGACCCGGTCAACTTCGGCCAAGCGATCAGCCTCGTCGAGGCGTTCGTCGAGGACACGCCCGTCGCCGGCATCTGTCTCGGTCAGCAGATCGTCGCCGAGGCCCTCGGTGGATCGACCGAGAAGATGACCTTCGGCCACCGCGGCGTCAACCAGCCCGTCCTCGACCTCGAGTCCGGGCAGGTCGTCATGACCACCCAGAACCACGGCTACACCGTCGCCGAGCCGGGTGAACACCTCGAGATCACCCAGATCAACGTCAACGACGACACGCCCGAAGGGATCGACGGCATCGAGTACGACGTGATCACCCGCCAGTACCACCCCGAAGCGAACCCCGGCCCCCACGATACCCTCGACTTCTTCGACGACGTGCTCGCCATGGCTTCCGGGCGAGCGGACACGCAGGCGGTCCCGGCCGACGACTGATTCGTAACGGATACCGCCGATTTGACCGTCCTCTTCTGCTGTGTCTCCCGCTTCGACCGTTGCGATTCGTTCCATTCGAACGAACAGCGCCGCCTGTCTGTCGCCCGTCCTCGAGGCGTGACCCGGCTGTCCAAACAGTTATAGGATTACCAACACTATCGGCGAACGTGTTTCGGCTCCGCTACTGGCGGTCCCTCCTGGCCGACGATAGCTGGCGGTACGCAATCGTGGGCGGTGTGCTGGCGCTTCCGTTCGTGGCCCGTTCGTACCAGCGAACGGGGACGACTCTCGAGTTCGAGGCGCTATTCGTCGCCGGACTCCTCGTCGGCTATTTCTTCCGGGGAACGACGGACGAGGTGTCCCGCGTCGGCTCCCGAACCGGATTCGTCGGTGCACTGCCGGTGCTGGTGTGGCTGCTGTCGGATACGGCGGTGTTCCTGTTCGTCGAACTCGGTTCGCCGTACGAGTTTCGCCTCGTACAGCTCGCTTTCCTGATCATGTTCGTCGTAATCGGCGTTCTCATCGCAGCCCTCACGGGAGCGATCGGCGCGAGGGTCGGCAACTGGCTGCGCGGGAAATTCGGGGTCGACCGATCGAGAGCCGTTTCGCAGTGAGCTACTACGGGGGTCGCTCGAGAGGCCCTCACTGGTCGACCGACGAGGGGGCTCACGGAACGGTCTATAGTAGCTCTTGAAACGACTTACACACTGATCGCACCGCTATCCTGCGATCGGGTGTGCATTGACTTTCAAGAGCTACTATAGTCGCGTTCTGTGTCTCGAAAACGGAGTACTGAGTGATCGCCGTCAGAACTCGCCGCTGATGATCTCGGCCACGCGCTCGCGGTCGAACAGCGTCGCGTCTGCGAACGCGTCGGGGTAGATGTCCTTTGCGGCGCGTTCGGTATGGTAGTAGTTGATGATCGGTCCCTGATCGAGATAGCCGGCATTGTAGACGGCCTCGTCTCGGACGGCCTGTATCTCGCTCGCGACTTGGTCGTTCTGTAGCGGCTCGAGGACCGCTTCCCGAAACTCGGAGTCGGACTTCCCGCCGTGATTGCGCACCAGCAACACCTCGGGATCGATCTCGAGGAGGCTCTCCAGATCGAGTGTCCCTCTGTCGGTATAGCTGTAGTGGCCCACGTCGGTCGCGGCGAGTGCATCCGTCAGCCCGAGATCACGCCACTGCTTGGTGCTAATGCCGCCGTCATCGAATCGGAAGGGGAAGAACTCTGTTCCCGAGCCGCTGGCCGGGTAGACGAGCATCGCGTTCGGTCGCTCCGCTTCCGACGGCAGTCGCTCGTCGATCGTCGCGAGCATTTCGTCGTGGAGGTCGACGTACGCCTCGTAGCGGTCTCGTGCCTGAAAGACCTCGGCCATCAACTCGAGGGCCTCGTAGAGGTCGTAGTAGCGGTAATCGTGCCACTCGTCGCTGTGACGGCGAATGAAGTTGCCGAAGAAGGGACCGACCTCGTCTCCCACTTTATCGACGTCGGACCGCTCCCAGTCGTACCAGTGTGTCAGTATGTGCGGGTCGACGAAATGGACGTCGGCGTTCATTTCGTAGAATAGTTCCCTGTCGACGCCGCCTTCGACCAGTTCCACGACGTCGTCCTCGTCGAACTCGATACCCGGAAGTTCCTCGTACGCGTCGGTTCCGAACCGAGCGTGGTTCTGGATCCCGAGTGTCTGGCCGCCGCCGAGTGCGAATCCCATGTCCGCATACGTCGGTAGCACCGCGGTCCACTCCTCGGGCGGGCCGTCGAATTCGACCTCGCCCATCGGCTCCATCGAGACCGTGTACGTCTCGCCGCTGGAGGTGTCCGTGCCGCCGCCGCTGATACATCCCGCGAGGAGCATCCCCCCGGTGACGGCCCCCGAACCGATGAATTGCCGCCGCGTCGTCTCGCTCGATTTCATCGCTCCCAAATTTTTAGGCCGGCCTAAAAACAATATCGGTTGCTCGGTCGTTGCGCCGATCGGCGCTACCCTGTGTCGCCGTCGGAACCGTCGGCAGTCAGCTACGCTCCGTCGGTGACGATCTCGGCCACGCGCTGGCGGTCGAACAGCCGTTCGTCCTCGGGGATCTCGGGATAGGACGCACCGGCCTCGTAGCCGGGCCACTCGCCGAACTGCTCGGGGTAGAGCTGCTTGGCCGTCATCTCGAGTTGGAACAGGTTCATGATCGGTCCCTGATAGCGCATGCCGCTGGCGGCGACCCGGTCGTTCTCGACCGCAGTCAGGTCGCTGCCGGCGGGGTGGGATTCCAACCGGTCGCGGATGTCGTCGATGGAGTACTGCGATGTGATCCCCCAGAGGTGGAGGATGATATCCGGATCGGCCTCGAGCATCGTTTCGTAGTCGATTTCTCCCCAGTCGCCCGACCACTCGACATCTTCGAGCGCGTCGTGTGCGCCGAGCGGTCGCGTTTCCGCCTGCCAGAAGCCGGACGTGTTGAGGTTGTAAGTATAGAAGACGCCGTCACCGAGCGTGACTCGAGCGACGGTCGGCCGTTCGCTCTCGGGAGGCAAGTTCGACTCGATGTGCGATCGGGTCTCCTCGTAGACCTCGTTGAGCGCCTCGTATCGCTCCATTTCCTGAAAGACGGCGGCGACCTTCTCGAACAGCTCCCAGAGCGTGTAGTACTCGTAGCTGTCGGTGTAGGCCTCGGCCGGCTCGCTGTGAACGCCGCTGTGGTAGCTGCCGATCCACGGGCCGACGGTCTCGGAAATCTCGTCGATATCGGACTCGCCCCAGTCGGTCTGGGTCGTCAGAACGTAGGAGGGATCGAGGAAGTGGACATCGCTCTCCGCGTTGTAGAGTTGTTCTTTCGTTACGCCGCCGTCGAGCGGGTTCTCGAGGTCCTCCCACTCGAACGCATCGACACCCTCGAGCCGATCGTAAAACTTGTTCATCGTCGTCCCGGACATCTCCGGCGCAAAGAGCGTCTGGACCGCGTCGCCGTGGCCGAGCGCGACCGCCATGTCGGCGTACTGTGTGAACGTGACGAAAGCGTTCTCCGGCACGCCGTCGAACTCCGCCTCACCCATCGGTGCCATCGACACCGTATACGAGTCGCCCTCGCTTTCCGAGTCGTCACCGTTCCCACCGATACAGCCGGCCAGCGCCGCGCTCCCGACTGCGACCCCCGTTCCGAGGAACCCCCGTCGCGTTCGATCGAACTGGTTTGATCCGTCCATACGGTTTAGGTGAACCTAATAATCCAAAAACCGTTCGATTGAGGCCGCCCGAAAGCCCACGCAACTGTCGTGACTCTCGTGGCGTGCTCGTGCACCAGTGCCGATCGGCGCGGTTACGCGGTTACTCGGCGAACGTGTACGTCACCGTGGCGCTGGCGCGTACGCTGACCGGATCCGCCTCGATCTCCGTGGGGGGTGCCGCACCGCTGCTCGCGTCATCACTTGCGACGCTCTCCCGCACCGGCTGGATCTGCACGTCGCCGGTCGTCACCGATGTCGTCCCCTCGAGCGCGACCCCGCGGTTGTCAGCGACGTGGGAGGCCTCCTCGTCAGCGTTTGCCAGCGCGGCGTCGATCGCGTCTTTCCGCAGCGCCGAGCGCGTCCCCTCCTGGAGCGTAAAGCTCACCCGGCCGATGTCGTCGGCTCCGGCCTCGATCGACGCGTCGATGACCTCACCGACCCGATCGACGTCGGTGACCGTCACCTCGAAGGAGTGTGCTCCCTCGAACCCCTCCGCATCTCGGCCGTGTCTCGGGTGGACCCGATAGCTCCCTTCCTCGACGTTCTCCTCGGGGATGCCGAGTTCGTCGAACGTCCCGCGAAGCTGCTCGGCTCCCGTCGCCAGTTCGTCGGTCACCGCGTCGGCGCTCTCGCCGGTGGCCTGGACGCCGACGCTGACGGTCGCCCGGTCCGGGTCGGCGTCGACCTCGCCGCTCGCGCTGACCGTGATCTCGCCGGCGGCTGCGGTCGTGTTGGCGTCCGATTCCGGCTCGGCGGCGTCGTTACTACTGAGCGGATTGCTCGCACAGCCCGCAACCGCCGCTGTCAGGCCGATACTCGAGGCCGCGAGGAACTGTCGTCGATCCATGACTAATCGATCGGCGGGAACGGAAAAAAGCCCACCCCAAGCTCAAAGGGGTCTTTCACTCTCGCGCGGCCGATCCGTCGGTAACCCCGCCGAAGACGTTCGGCGAAACTGGGAGTGCGGTTCCGGCGGTCGAATACGATAATGGACGGAACCGTCGAACCCGCGGCCGAGATCGATGCCGTCGAGCGCGTCGACGAACTGATCGGCGAAACACCGCTGGTGCGATTGGACGGCTTCGCCGACAACTGCTACGGAAAGATCGAGTCGCACAACCCCTACTCGGTCAAGGACCGCATCGCGCGGGCGATCATCGACGCCGCCGAGGAAGACGGCGCGCTCGAGTCCGGCGGCACCGTCGTCGAATCGACCAGCGGCAACACGGGCATCGGGCTGGCCGCCGTGTCGGCCGCCCGGGGCTACGACTGCGTGCTGACGATGCCGGCCTCGATGTCGACCGAGCGCCGTCAACTCCTGCAGGCGTTAGGGGCCGACCTCGAGTTGACGCCCGCCGAGGACGGGATGGGCGGCGCAAACGAGCGCGCCGCGGAACTGGTCGCCGACCACGAGGATGCGGTCCTCGCCCGGCAGTTCGAGAACGAGGCCAATCCCGCGGCCCACCGCGAGACGACTGGCCCCGAGATTTGGGACGCGACTGACGGCCAGGTCGACGCAGTCGTCGCTGGCGTCGGCACCGGCGGGACGATCACCGGGATCTCGGAGTACGTCAAAGAGCAGCGAGGGAAAAGCGAGTTCACGTCGGTTGCGGTCGAACCCGCCGCGTCGCCGACCCTCTCGGAACTGAGTTCCGACGGGCACGACATTCAGGGTATCGGCCCCGGCTTCGTGCCCGACATCCTCCGGACCGAACTCGTCGACGAGACCCGCGCCGTCGAGGCGTCCGCCGCGAAAGCCGCGGCCCGCAAACTGGGCCGCAACGACGGGCTGTTGGTCGGCATCTCCTCGGGCGCTGCGCTGGCCGCCGCCGCCGACTACGCGACCGAGCACCCGAACGAACTGACCGTCGTCGTCCTCCCGGACACCGGCGAACGCTACCTCTCGACCGACCTCTACGACCTCGAGTAGCCCGACGAGCGGTCGGTTCGGCGTCGTCGCTCCCAATCCCGTCGGCGTGATAGGTGTCGCCGTCCTGACTCTCTGTGTTCCGAAAATCGGGGAATATCCAAGTGGCTCGAGAACGTACCACACGGCGATGGAGCTCTGGGGCTGGCTCATCGGCTACGTCGCGTTGTTCGCCCTATTGCACCTGTTACTGTACTATCTGTACGTCCGTCGCGACGACGGGGACGGCGACCGCGCGCCCTCCTTCGCCGACCCCGACCGCGCGAGCGTGCGGTCCTCGCCCGGTCCCGACCGGTACCCCCGCGCCCCCGACGATATCAGCGATACTGAGTGGGGAGACGAGGATCGCGAACCCGACCTCGAGGGAGAGACGATCCGGTGTCCCCACTGCGGCGCGCGAAACGAGGCCGATCAGACGTTTACGTACTGCTGGAACTGCATTTCGGGGCTGCGACAGTGAGACGACTCGAGCGCCTAGATGACGGAAGCCGGATTCCTGCCGACTGCAGCGAGCAGACGGAGACCGGCACACCGGGTACCGGTTCACCCGTCCGTTCGTCACTACCGTTTTACCCCCACTTCGGCCCGACCACACACTCCGTTCTCTTTGGGGAGAAATACAGCCCAATTGAGTGATATCTGGGTTCGATCTGAAGAGTCCGGCCGGTAATGAACGATTACGCTTTTGGTCTCCAAACAGAGAGTGGGTGGTGACGAACCGCTATGTACGGACACGCTTCCCCCGCCTCGCAGTCTCGCTCTCCACCCCTGTATCGCGCCTCCCACGACCCGAACGGGCCGGCGACGCTCAGCACGACCGTCGTTCACGCGCTCGCGGACTGTTTGGGCGTCGACGTAACCGACAGCCGCATCTCGCTGTACGACACCGTCGATCCGGACGCACTAGACGCGCTGTTTCGGCCGCGCCACGACGGCTCGCCGCGGGCCGGCGGCACACTCTCCTTCGTCGTCGAGGGCCACCGCGTGACCGTCCACGGGGACGGCGAAATACTGATCGAACCGCCCGCGCGACGCTGACGCCACAGTCCGTTCCTCCTCGAGTCGTCTGTCGCCGCAAAAATCGGTCGCTACGCCTCGAGATCGGTCGCGAGCCGCTCGAGGTGGTCGACCCCGACGACGGCGACCACGTCGCCCGGCTCCGAGCGGATCGCCTCGAGGCGCTCGATCATGCAATGTTCGCGCGTGTCGTCACGATAGGTGAGCGCGCTCCCGTCCGTCTCGACGCTGCCGAGCAGCGCCTGTACGCCGGCGACGTGTGACCGCTCGTGGCTGGCTTGCTGTGCCGGCGCGTCCTCGGGCTCGCAGTCGTACTCGACCTGTTCGCCGGGTACGACGGTCATCGAAGTCGCGTGGGTCAGCGTCGCGGCGACCCGACAGGCGAGGGCCTCGCGGGTCGCGCCGCCGACGCTCGAGAGGACGCGCCGAGCCGTCGCGGGCGAGACGCGGTCGGCGACCAGCCGTGCGACGAGCCGCCGGCAGAACGACAAGTTCGGCGCGTCGATCCCGACGTGGTCGGCGTCAGGGGCGGCGCGGATCGCCGCGCTCATCTCGCCACCGAACCGTGGCGGCGTCGGGTCCTCGGTGTCGCCATCGTGGGCGTAGACACGATACAGCGGCATCGCGACGGGCGGCAGTTCGAGGGCGAGCGTCTCCGGGTCGACGCGCTCGAGGACGCGCTCGACGCGGGCGATGCTGGCGGGGTGGTCGTGGACGACGCCGAGGAGAACGAGGTCGCCGGCGTCGCCGGCGAGCCGGCGACAGAACTGGGGGGTGATCCGCGGGTCGTCGAACGATTCGGGAAAGGACGGGGACTCGTCCATTGCTCGAGTGGTAATACGGGACTACCGGGATAACCCTTCTGTTGTGTTGACTCGGTTCCGAGTCAGGGTTCGGAGGCCGATCGGCAGCGGGCGAGAATCGTTGCAGCCGCACAAATCGTTCGTTATCTCCGCGACGAACCGGAAACTTCGGTGACGAACACGGATCCCGATCACGCTGACAGCACCGATCGCGGAGCATCCAATATAAACGCACCGTCCGGACGTTCGATTGGGAACGAGTGACGATCGATCGCCGACGGCGATAATCGCCGCCACCGTCTCTCACTACGGCGGTTTTAATCACCAAATCGGTATCCCGGTCGCCGCTGCGGGCAAAGCGATTCGGAAAGTTTTATGTAGAATCACAATCAATCATTCACTCGACTATGAGTCAGCGAATGCAGCAGGGGCAGCCGATGATCGTAATGAGCGAGGACTCCCAGCGCGTCAAGGACAAGGACGCGCAGGATTACAACATCAGCGCCGCCCGTGCGGTCGCTGAAGCCGTCCAGTCCACGCTCGGCCCGAAGGGCATGGACAAGATGCTCGTCGACTCCATGGGATCGGTGACGATCACCAACGACGGCGTCACCATCCTCAAGGAGATGGACATCGACAACCCGACGGCCGAGATGATCATCGAGGTCGCCGAGACCCAGGAAGACGAGGCCGGCGACGGCACCACGACCGCCGTCGCGATCGCCGGTGAACTCCTCAAGAACGCCGAGGACCTCCTCGAGCAGGACATCCACCCGACGGCGATCATCAAGGGCTTCCACCTCGCCAGCGAGCAGGCCCGCGAGGAAATCGACGACATCGCGACCGATATCGACACCAGCGACGAGGACCTCCTCAAGAAGACCGCCGAAACCTCGATGACCGGCAAGGGCACCGAGGTCAACAAGGAGCACCTCGCCCAGCTGATCGTCGAGGCCATCCGACAGGTCACCGTCGAGGACGAGAACGGCGACAACGTCGTCGACCTCGAGTTCCTCAACATCGAGACCCAGACCGGCCGTAGCGCCGGCGAATCCGACCTCCTCGAGGGCGGCATCGTCGACAAGGACCCCGTCCACGACAACATGCCCCGCTCGGCGACTGACGCCGACATCCTCCTCCTGAACGAGGCCATCGAGGTCGAGGAGACCGACGTCGACACCGAAGTCTCGGTCACCGACCCCGACCAGCTCCAGAAGTTCCTCGACCGCGAGGAGAAACAGCTCCGCGAGAAGGTCGACACGATCGCCGACCTCGGCGCTGACGTCGTCTTCTGTCAGAAGGGTATCGACGACCTCGCACAGCACTACCTCGCCAAGGAAGGCATCCTCGCAGTCCGCCGCGCCAAGAAGTCCGACCTCGAGTTCCTCTCGGAAGTCGTCGGCGCGTCGATCGTCTCCGACCTCGAGGCCGCAACCGAGGCCGACCTCGGCTTCGGCGACGTCACCCGCGACGAGGAAGACGAGCTGTTCTACGTCGAGGGCGAGGACGCCCACGGCGTCACCCTCCTGCTTCGGGGCTCGACCGACCACGTCGTCGACGAACTCGAGCGCGGCGTCAACGACGCGCTCGATGTCGTCGCACAGACCGTCTCCGACGGCCGCGTCCTCGCGGGCGGCGGCGCAATCGAAGTCGAACTCGCCTCGCGCCTGCGAGACTTCGCCGACTCCGTCTCCGGCCGCGAGCAGCTGGCCGTCGAGGCCTTCGCCGACTCGCTCGAGCTCGTCCCGCGCGTGCTCGCCGGGAACGCGGGTCTCGACTCGATCGACACGCTGGTCGACCTGCGTGCGGCCCACGACGACGGCGAGATTACGGCCGGCCTGAACGTCTTCTCGGGCGATGTCGAGGACACCTTCGAGGCCGGCGTCGTCGAACCGGCCCACGCCAAGGAACAGGCAGTCACCTCCGCTGCTGAGGCGGCCAACCTCGTGCTCAAAATCGACGACATCATCTCCGCCGGCGACCTGTCGACCGACAAGGGCGACGACGAGGGCGGCCCCGGCGGTGCGCCCGGCGGCATGGGCGGCATGGGCGGTGGCATGGGCGGCATGATGTAAGACTAAATTTTGCTCTGCGGGCGCGGCGAAGCCGCGCCCTCGGCAAAATTTAGTATAAAATCACTCCTCTTCCCTCTCCGTTCGCGTTGCTCACTTCGAGTCAGTCGTCGGCCCGAACGCGGCTTCGCCGCGCTCGGTGAACGGCATCGTTCGGGTTCTCCGAACCACTCACTCGCCGATGCTTGTTGAAGGAAAGTTCAAATAACCGATCTGCTCACGACGATTTTGCGCGCTTGTGCTGACTGGTTCCATCACGAGCGTCAGAAACACCGCCCGAAACCGTGTTTGGTTTACGGGTCGAACCGGTACCGGCTCGGCAGTGAGTTCTCACGAGGACGGAACGCCGTTCGACGCCTACCGGGAGGATGTCGACCGGCCGCTGACACGGTTGTTTCGCGAGTACGCGCCCGGTCGGCTCGGCTGGTTTTCCGCGGGGATGGTCGCGAACTTCGTCGCGCGGATGGCGAGTCTGGTCCCGCCGCTGTTGCTCGGCGTCGCGATCGACGCGATCTTCGTCGGTGAGAGCGCGTTCGAACTGCCGATCGTCCCGAACGTGTGGCTGCCGACCGACCAGGTAGCACAGTTCTGGTTTACAATCACCACCGTCGCCGTCTCCTTTCTCGTCGTCGCCCTCTTTACGTGGATCTACGGCGTCACCGCCAACCTGTTCGCCCACGGCGTGATGCACGCGGTCCGCGTCGACTCTTTCGAGAAAATGCAACGGCTGGATATGACCTTCTTCGACGACAAGGAGACCGGCGAGGTCATGGCGGTGCTGAACAACGACACCCAGAACCTCGAGATGTTTCTGGACAACGCGCTGATGAACTCCGCGCGGCTGCTGGTGATGGTCGGCGGAATCGCCGGCGTCCTCTTCTATCTCAACTGGCAGTTGGCGCTCGTCACCCTCGTCGCGATCCCGGCGATGATCGGCTTTACGATCTGGTTCATGCGCGCGGTCGAACCCCGGTACGTCCGCCAGCGCTCCGCGGTCGGGTGGCTCAACACCCGCCTCGAGAACAGCCTCGCCGGCGTCGCCCTGACGAAGACGACCAACAGCGAGGGCTACGAGATCGATCGCGTCCGGCAGGCCTCGCGTCGGCTCTACGAGGATACGATGGCAGTGTTGCGGCTCTCGTACTTCTACCGGCCGGGCATGGAACTGCTCGCCGGACTCGCATTCGCCGGCACCTTCCTCGTCGGCGGCCTCTGGCTGACGACGGGGACCGCACCCGGCCCGCTCACCGGCACCCTCTCGGTCGGCGACTTCGTCGTCTTCCTCTTCATGACCCAGCGGATCGTCGGCCCGCTTGCTGAAGTCTCGAACATCGTCGACCAATACGAGAACGCCAAGGCCTCGAGCGAGCGCGTCTTCGGCCTGATGGACATCCCGGTCCACGTCGCGGATCCGGCCGACCCGACGGCCATCGAGCCCGTCGAAGGCCGCGTCGAGTACGAGGATGTTACTTTCAGTTACGAGACGAGTGCTACACGGACCGCTGATAGCACCGATGCGACGGCGTTCGAAGAGCCCGTCCTCGAGAACGTCTCCTTCGCGGCCGCGCCGGGTGAAACGGTCGCGTTCGTCGGTCCGACGGGGGCCGGGAAATCGACGCTGCTCAAACTCCTGCTCCGGCTGTACGACGTGCAAGCGGGTTCGGTCCGGATCGACGGCCACGACATCCGGGACGTAGCCCTCGCCGACCTCCGCTCGGCGGTCGGCTACGTGAGCCAGGACACGTTCCTCTTCGACGGCACCGTCGCCGATAACGTCCGTTACGGCCACTTCGATGCGTCCGACGAGGCCGTTCAGGAGGCGGCGAAAGCCGCTCGAGCCCACGAGTTCATCACTGACCTTTCCGAGGGCTACGAGACCCGCGTCGGCGAGGACGGGGTCAAGCTCTCAGGTGGCCAGCGCCAGCGGATCGCGCTCGCTCGCGCCGTCCTCACCGACCACGAAGTGTTGATCCTCGACGAGGCGACCAGCGCCGTCGACACGAAGACCGAACTACAGATCCAGCGCTCGATCGACCGGCTCACCGAGGATCGCACCACCCTCGTCATCGCCCACCGCCTCTCGACGATCCGGGAGGCGAACACCATCCTCGTCCTCGAGGACGGCGAGATCGTCGAGCGGGGAACCCACGAGGAGTTACTCGCGGCCGACGGCGAGTACGCGACGCTGTGGACGGCCCAAGCCGGCGATCGCGAGGCGGCGGCCGACGCGCTGGTCGATAGCCAGTCGTCTCTCGAGTAGCGTAGCGAATCGGAAAACGATCGTCAGAACGGGCCGGGGCTCATACGGTTTACTGTACGTCATTTCCGGCGCAACCGCGATTCGGGCGGCGGTTACGCCGGTACATCGGTACAGCAATCCGTATCAGTCTTCTCTGACTTCGAGTTCGAACTGCTCGTTCTCGGAAACGGCGTTGAGAACGACGCTTGTGTTCGAGGCCTTGATGTCCGGGTCGGTCAGCAGCTGTTTGATCTGGTCGTTCATCCCGTCGGTGTCTTCGAACTTGCCGATGGCGATCACGTCGTAGTCGCCGGTGACCTCGTAGACGCTGGTCATCTGGCGGTGCTCGCGCAGCGTCTCGGTGACATCGGGGAGCGCGTTCCCTTCGACCTGCAGTTGGATAACGGCGGTGACATCGTAGCCGACCGCGTCGTAATCGACCTTCGGCGTGTAGCCCTCGATCACGCCGTCGTCCTCGAGGTCGGAGAGGTGATTCGAGACCGTCGTGACCGATACGTCGAGGTCTTCGGCGAGGCTGCGCAGGCTCGCTCGGCCGTCGCCCAGAAGTGCATTCACTAGTTTTGCATCGAGATTTTCGTACGTCATCACATCTACCCTCGCACTGAGGCCTTTAGAACTTTACGAATATGCAGTTTACCGGTGGTCAGAGAAGATTTGCTTAGAACAGTAGTGTTTTAGTAGACGGGTTACGAGGATACGACGAGAAAGATGACAAGCGGAAACCTCACTGACGCCGAACAGGCGGTATTGGACGAGATCGAGGAACAGGACGTCGACTTCCTCCGACTGCAGTTTACCGACATTCTGGGAACGGTCAAGAACGTCTCCGTGCCGGCCCGACAGGCCGAGAAGGCGTTTACCGAAGGCATCTACTTCGACGGTTCTTCTATCGAAGGCTTCGTTCGCATTCAGGAGTCGGACATGCGGCTCAAGCCCGACCCCGACACCTTCGCAGTGCTCCCATGGCGTCAGAAAGAGGAGAGCGCTGCCGCCCGAATGATCTGTGACGTTTACGACACGTCGACGGGCGAGCCCTTCGAGGGCGACCCGCGTCGCGTGCTCAAAAACGCCCTCGACCGCGCCGATGAGATGGGCTATACGGTCAACGCCGCTCCCGAGCCGGAGTTCTTCCTCTTCGAGGAGGACGAGGACGGCCGCGCGACCACCAAGACCAACGACGCCGGCGGCTACTTCGACCTCGCACCGAAAGACCTCGCCAGCGACGTTCGCCGCGACATCATCTACGGGCTCGAGGAGATGGGCTTCGAGATTGAAGCAAGCCACCACGAGGTCGCCGAGGGCCAACACGAGATCAATTTCACCTACGACGACGCGCTCGCGACGGCCGACAACGTCGGTACGTTCCGCACCGTCGTTCGTGCGATCGCCGCCCAGCACGACCTGCACGCAACCTTCATGCCCAAGCCGATCCCGCGTATCAACGGCTCGGGGATGCACACCCACCTGTCGCTGTTCACCGAGGACGGCGAGAACGCCTTCCACGACGAAGACGACGAGTTTAACCTGAGCGACGAGGCCCACGCCTTCACCGCCGGGATCCTCGAGCACGCGCCGGCGATTACGGCGATCGCAAACCCCACCGTCAACAGCTACAAGCGACTGGTGCCCGGCTACGAGGCACCCGTCTACGTCGCCTGGTCCGATCGTAACCGCTCGGCGCTGATCCGCAAACCGGCCGCACGCACGCCGGCCGCCTCGCGCGTCGAGCTCCGTTCGCCGGACCCGTCCTGTAACGCCTACCTCGCACTCGCCGCCATGATCCACGCCGGTCTCGACGGGATCGAGAACGACCTCGACTGTCCGGATCCGGTCCGGGAGAACATCTACGAGTTCGACGAGGAAAAACGCGAAGAGTACGGCATCGATACGCTGCCGTCGAACCTCGGCGAGGCCGTCGAGGCCCTAGAGGAAGACGAGGTCATCTACGACGCCCTCGGCGACCACGTCGCGCCGAAGTTCGTCGAAGCCAAAGAACAGGAGTTCGAGGACTACCTCGTCGACGTCTCCGACTGGGAACTCGACCGCTACCTCGAGACGTTCTGAGGCGCCGACCGCCGCCGGCGTCGGTTCCGGTATTTTCGCCGCAGTTGCGTTTTCAGTTGGTTCCAGACAGGTCGTGTTCGTGACCCTCGAGCGCCAGCGTTTTGGGATCGAGCGTGTAGTATCGCTCCCACGCGGGGGCGAGACTGACGACGCGGGTGCCAGCGATCTCGGCCTCGCGGTGGCGATGGTGATGGCCGACCAGACAGAGGTCGGGCGAGATCGCCTCGAGCAGATCGTCGATATACTCGCAGCCGGGATCGTAGCCGTAGGACAGCAGGCCGTTCGGCGCTTCGTGCGTGAGAAAAACGTCGATATCCTCGAGAGCGGCGGCTCGATCGACGTCCTCGTGGGTGAAGTGACGGCGGCGCTCGCCCGCGAGTTCGTCCCGGGACAGGTCGTACCGCGTCGGGGCGAAGTTCCCCGAGAGCCCGGCGACGCGCAGGCCGTCGACCGTCGCCGCCGTGCTCGCGAGGAGGTGGACCGTGGTCGGTTCTCCGGGGTTTTCGCCCGTCCGTAGCGCCTCGATCACGTCGAAGTCCTCGTTGTTGCCCCCGATGAACCACGTCGGGGCCGGTAGGTCGTACCGCTCGAGGTCGCCGAGTTGGAGTACCCGATCGGGCTCGAGGGTTCGATAGAGTTCGAGCAGGGTCTCACACCGGTCGGGGTCGGACGCGTGGGCGTCGCCGAGGACGAGCATGCGTTCGGGTAGGGCGGCGGTCCGGATAGTCTCCGCGCCGAGTGCTGCCGGCTCATCGTGTCTTCGCAGGTACGTGGACGACGCCGTCTCGAGCGGATCGACCGCTTCCGGGCACATTCAGGGACGTAATTTAGCATTGTCGCCGGCGGAGCCTCGCGTATGGCTGAGACACCCGATGTCGACGCGGTCGAGACGGAAGACGAGTACATCCACGTCCGATTCCGAGATCCCGATCGGTACGACGAGATTCGAACGCCCGACTGGGCGGAGCAGCCGGCGGCGTCGGTCTCGGAGGGCAGCGAGGTCCGCACCGGAAAAGTCGAGGGAAAAGACGACTGGGAGGTCACCAGCGTCCTGATCGAGAAACACGTCGGCGAGGACAAAGCGAAAGCGCAGGCCCGCGAAATCGTCGAGAAGATCGAATCCTGAGAGGGTGACTTAGGCTTCGGCCTGCTCGATCCACTCCGCGGCCCGATCCTCGGGGATCTCGGCGGCCTCGGCGACGGCGTCGGTACCGGCCCGCGTGAGGTCGTCGACCGTCGCGATACCGGCCTCTGCGAGCTGCTCGCGGACGTCCGCGTCGATGCCCTCGATCGCCTCGAGCGTGTGCTCGGGATCGGTCTCGATCTTCGTGTGTGGCTCGTCGTGTCCCCGTACCGGAATCTGCTCGAGTCCCGTTTCGGTCTGTTCGGCGAGTTGTTGCTGGAACGTCTCGATCTGGTCGGCCTGCTGCTCGAGGAGGGACTCGATGTCGTCGGTCTGGCGCTCGAGTTGGTCCTCGAGCCGCGTCTGTAGCTCGCGGGTTCGCTCGAGTTGCTCGTCGAGTCGGCTCGAGAACTCGTCCGCGTTCTCGACCGTCTGCTCCTCGATCGACGCTGTGAGTTCGAGGAAGTGCTCGGTCTGCTCGTTGAGAGCGGTCTCGACGTCCTCGGAGAGCCCGGTTGCGGCGTCGAGATCTCGCTCGAGGTCGCGCTCGAGCGCGTCGTAAAAGTCCGCGTGCGTCGCTTTCAGCTGGTCGAACGTCTCGTCGATGGCGCGGTGGGCCTCGGCGTCGTCGCTCGGCAACAGCGCCGCCGCCGCGCTGACGTAGCCGTGGCTCGCCGCCTGTGCGAACTCGAGTTGCTGGCGCTGGAGCGACGCCTGGCTCGTGAGCCCGGCCAGTGCCATCGTGTCGACGTTGCGCTGGGTCGCCAGTCCCTGCTCGAGTAGCTGTTGGCTCTGTTTGATCGCCGTTCGCTGTACGTCGAACATCGTCCGGATCGGGGATTCTGACTGACTCATGTATTCAAGTACGGATTCGGTTCGATCAGGGATAAGGGCCGGGCTTGCATACCATTAGATGGTCCTGAATGGTTTCAAGAGGCGATATACTCGGGGATCGATTGTATCGGTTCGGACGACCGTCGCTCGCTGCTGACAGTCTCGACCGAGCTAGTGCGGTATTATCTCCGAAATCGTGGTCGGAGTCTCTATGGTCGACAGGCGAACGTACGAGTTCGAGGGGGACCGGCCGACGATCGACGACGCGGCGCGGGTGAGCCGGGAGGCGACGCTCGTCGGCGACGTCGTGATCGACGCGGACGCGAGCGTCTGGCCCGGCGTCGTCTGTCGGGGCGATATCGGTCCCGTCCGCATCGGACGAGAAACTCACGTCGGGGACAACGCCACGATTCACGCATCGCGGCTCGCGAGCGAGGTGATGGTCGGACACGGGGCCGTTCTGAACGAGGCGGTCGTCGAGCAACGAGTTCTGGTCGGGTTCAATACGACGCTCAACACCGACGTGACGATCGGCACCGGGAGCATCGTCGCCGCCGGGACCGTCGTCCCCGACGGCTACTCGATCCCGGCCGAATCGTTCGTCCGCGGCGTCCCCGCAGAAGTTACGCCGCTCGAGGAGACGGGCATCGACGCGGCGGCGATCCGCGAGGCGTTCGCGTCGGGGGAGTACACGGATCTGGCACAGCGCCACGAGGAACTGTTCGAGTGAGGTCGTGGGCTCGGTGGAGGACTGGCCCGGAAACGCGGAAGACGGCAGACTGGGCGCGACTACGCCTGCTGGGTCGCCGAGCCGATCTCGAAGATCTCACGGTAGAGGCTCTCGGCGAGGCGGTCGATGTTCGCCTCGGCCTCGCTGGCGTCGATCGTATCGCCGATGCCCTGCCACTCGACGGACAGTCGGGCAATCGGGACCAGCGCGATGCCGCCGATGACGATCTCGCCGTTGGGGGTGTGGACTCGCCACTCGGTTCGCATGCCGGTCGCCGACCGCGTCACGTCCTCGATCCGCCCGCCGGCCGCGCCCCAGCGCTCGACGAGGTCGTCGGTGAGCCGGCGGAGCTTCCGTTCGCCGAGCAGGTGAAGTGCGACACCGAAACCGGTCAGAAGCACGAACGCGGCGGCCGCCATCGGAAGCCCGCCGTACGGAACGTTTATTGACGCCGCGAGGCCGGCCGTCACGGCGACCAATCCGAGCACGCGCGCGTCGACCGCGCTCGGTATCGTCCCGCTCCACGTCGCCTCCGTCGTCTGAGACGACTGCTCGAGTTGCATATCGACTGGACATCGCGGCGAGGCCCGCGTAGTCGTTTGCCTGTCCCACTGTCGCGTTTATATGCACGCCTCGGGGACTCACTCGTCCTCGAGTAATGCCCCGTCGCCGTGGGTCTCACGGAGGGCCGCGAGATAGTCCCGCTGGGCCTCGAGTCGCGGGGTGGGCTCCGCGTAGGTGTACTCGAACATCTCGCTGGGGTCTCCCTCGACGGCCTCGGCGCGCTCAATCAGCGTCGCGAGCGTCTCCTCGATCTCGGACTCGATCGTCTCGATTCGGTCGTCCTCGAGAACCCTCTCGTTTCGCAGGTAGGCCTCGAACCGATCGATAGGGTCTTTCTCGCGCCACTGCTCGACCTCCTCGTCGTCGCGGTAGACGCTGGGATCGTCGGCCGTCGTGTGCGCGCCGTAGCGATACTGGACCGCTTCGATCAGCGTCGGCCGCGGCCGGTCGTCATCGCCAACGAGCGCTTTCTCCCGTGCGGCCGCCGTGACGACGTAGGTCGCAAGCGGGTCCATGCCGTCGACCTGTACCCCCTCGAAGCCGTAGGCGTGGGCCTTCTGTGCGATCGTGGCGCTCGCCGTCTGGCGCTCCCGCGGCACGGAGATAGCCCACTGGTTGTTGTTACAGAAGAAGATGTTCGGCGTATCGAACACGCCGGCGAAGTTCAGCGCCTCGTGGAAATCCCCCTCGGAGGTCGAGCCGTCGCCGAAGTGGACGACGCTCGCGCGGTCGTCGCCGTTCAGTTTCGCCGCCCACGACCAGCCCACCGCGTGGGGCAGGTGGCTGGCGATCGAGATGTTCAGCGGGAAGACCTCGATGTCGGCCAGCGCGGCGTTGCCGTCCTCGTGGCCCATCCAGTACAGCAGGTACTCCCACGGGAGCCCTCGCGCCGCCAGCGTCCCGTGTTCACGGTACTGAAAGGAGAGTAAGTCGTCGTCGGCCAGCGCGTACGTCGAGCCGATCTGGGACCCCTCTTGGCCGGCCAGCGAGGAGTACGTTCCCAGCCGGCCCTGGCGCTGCAGACTGATCATCCGCTCGTCGAACCGCCGGGAAAACCGCATGTCCCGGTACATCGATCGCAGGGTCTCCGCCTCGAGGGCCGGCTCTAACTCGGGGGCGACGACCGTCCCGTCGTCGTCGAGCACTCGGATTCGATCGTCCGGCGCTCGGTCAAAGAGGTCGTGCTCGAGGACGTCTCCTGACATGGATTGACCGTCGGCACCGGGACATATAACAGTAGCTCCGGCTGTCGGTCCGGACCGTCGACCGAGCCGGCAGGACCCTACTGATAGTCCGGCAGGCGGCCGGACCGATCCGATCCTTCGACGAACGGCAGTTCGGTGCGGGTCGCAGCCACCTCGTTGCCGCCGACCCGGACCGTCAGTCCGTCGCTCTCGAGGTCGTAGTCGACGATCGCGAGCGCGATCACCTCGCCGAGCATCGGGCTCTCCCCCGCGCGAGTCACCTCGCCGACCGACGCATCGCCGTCGAAGACGGCCGCGCCGGACTCGGGGACCGGTCGCTCACCGCTTTCTTCGTCTCCCTCACCCGCTCTCTCTCGCTCGAGGGTGAGCCCGATGAGCCTCCGGCTGGGCTGGCCGCGGTTCTCGACCCGGGAGACGACCTCCTGTCCGACGTAACAGCCCTTCTCGAAGTCGAGCGCGTTCCGCAGTCCGAGCACGTTCGGCAGTTCGCCCTCGAGTTCGGTGTGAAAGAGCGGCGATCCGGCCTCGAGAGCGAGGCTCTCGAACGCCCGATAGCCGAAGGGGGCGGCGTTCAACCCTTGGTTGAGTAGCGTGTCGTGGACGGCCGCGGCGTCGTCGGCGGCACAGATCACCTCGTAACTCTCCTCGCCGGTGAGTGCGTCGGTGCGGATGACCGAGACGCCCTCGTCGCCCATCGTCCCGCGGACGAACGAGTAGCGCTCGTCGGGCGAGCCGGCACCGTTGAGGACGCTCGCGATCTTCTCGGTGGCCTGCGGGCCGTGAATGCCAAAGACCGCGTAGTCGTCGGTCGCGACGCGGATATCGACGTCCTGAATGAACACCTTCTCGGACCACTCCTCGGCCAGCGGCTCGGCGGTTTCGGGCTGGGTGAAAAGCAGGAGTCGCTCGCCCGCGTTGTAGACGTAGAGTTCCACCTCGATCCCGCCTTGGGGGTCGAGGACGAGTGCGTAGCAGCCCTGCCCGTCCTCGGCCGGGACGCGGTTCGTGACGACGTTATCGACGTACTCGACGCGGTCGTCGCCCTCCACGACGAGCACGCCGTAGGCCGCCTCGAGCAACCCGACGCCGTTGCGGACCGCACGGTGGGTTCGCTCCGGACGGCCGTAGTGTTCGACGACTCGCCGGTCGGCGCGCTCGCCGAACGTGGCCCCGTGATCTTCGTGGATGGACTCGATGACGCTCATGCGTACTCCCTGGAGCCTGAGCGTATCAGGCGTTTCGATTCAAAAAGGGATTCGCTCGCGGAGCCACTCCCCGATCGACTGGTCTCCGTCCTCGTCTTCCGGCTCGTCGGGAACGACCCGCTCGGCGGGCTTGATCACCGTCTCCGAGCCCGAGTCGACGACGATCAGATTATCCTCCTTGAGCGTCGAGAGGGCCTCCTCGAGTTCGTCGATATCGACCTCGACGGCCGCGCGGAGTTCGAAGACGGTCATCCCGTCGTCGACGCGATCGACCAGCGCATCGAGTACCGCCACCTCGGTTCGCTCCCGGTTCCGGTACTCCCGCTTTGCTCTCATCTGTGTTCCTATTCGACAACCTGGGATTTGACGTTTGCCGTTCTACCCACGCTGTGCGGGTCCCCGTGAGTCCGATTGGACCCCGCTGGAAATAGTCCCGAGTCGCCTCGAGTCGCGTCCCAATCTGGTTGCGTGACTGTCACAAAACTGTGACTAACAGGCAGCACGTTTTTTATGGGATGGCTCGGTACGGTGGGACAATGGTCCTGCGATGTTCGCTGCTCGGACACGATTTCGGCGAGTCCGAAATCGAACGCGAGCGCGAAGAACGGGGCAGTGAAGTCGTCGTAACCGTCCAGGAGTACGAGGAGTGTGTCCGCTGTGGCGAGCGATCCGTCATCAGCGAGAACACCGAAGTGACCAGCCTCACCGCTGGGACGGACGCCCGCGACTCGTTGCCCGACGAGCCCGAGACCGAACCGCCCGAACCACCAGTCGACGCCCCCGACGATGCCGCCGCCGTCGAGTCCGATGCGGACGCCGGCTTCATCGATGCCGATGCTGACGATGGCATCGAGCGATCCGACGGCGACGACGCCGAATTCATCGACGCCGACGACACCCCCTCGAACGCCGGCGAGACGGAGACACCGCAGCCGGACTCGTCCCCGAACGCGGGCGATCCGGAGCCAAAGCCGGCTGACTTCGGTGGAGCGGCAGCCGACGCCGATGCAACCACCGACGCGGAGACGGGCACTGACACGGACGAGATCGACCTCCCGACCGACGAGAACGGCGAGCCCGTCACCGACGACGGCGAAATCCTCGAGGACGACGAGCCCTCGTCCGACCGAGACCGGGACCGCGACCACGGCGAGTGGCCCGACTCGAGCGACGTCGGCCCACCGGTCGGGGCGGAGTCGACGCCCGCCGACTGGCCGGACGACGCGGCCGAGGCCGATTCGGAGGCCGAGTCCGCCGTCGGAGCCACGGACCCAGATCCGGCCGAGGTCGACGACGATGCCGTCCTCCTCGACGACGATGGGCCGACGGACACCGTCGGAGCCAGCGCCGATAGTACCACCGACGGCACCGCCGCGGCCGCGACCGACGCCCGATCGGTGACAGCGGAGCCCCCGGCCGCCGATCAGGTCGACCCCGACGCCGATGCCGATCCCGACGCGGAGTCGGGGACCGGTATCGAGCGAGCCGCGTCCGCGCCGACGCCCGCCGAAAGCGGCGGTGCGCCCGCCGGGGACGTTCCGACCGAATTCTACTGCCCGCGGTGTGACTACGTCGCCGCCGGCGACCGCGGCTCGCTTCGCACCGGCGATATCTGCCCCGACTGCCGGAAAGGCTACCTCAGCGAGCGCGAGCGACAGCGCTAACGCCGACCCGGCGGCCGTTGGCGTTCTCTTTTTCTCCCGGTTCCCGCTCTCGACGACCAGTCGACTCGAGTCACGATCGGCTTGCGACTGTTTTTCTACAATCCCGCTCCGCCCGTCGTCCCGCGATATCCCCGGTCTCCGCGCTCGAGGACCCATCAGACACCCGAAACGTCGGGTATGAAAAGAGGTAAACACTCCGCCGTGTTTCTTCGAGCTATGAAGGAGTACAAGATGCGTCGCGGTGAATATCTCGAGGAGCGAATCCCTGACATGGAGTCGACCGTCGAGGACTACTTCGGCTCTATCACTGAAACGGAAGCGTACAAGGGCAGCGACCTCTTCGTCATCGGCGAGCCCGACAACCCCGTCTTCGAGAAAGTCGTCGTCGGGACCGTCGAGTACTCCGGCAAGAAGGACAAACTCGCCGTCGAATTCTACGAGCGCGATCCCACCGAACTCGGCCCCGACGAACTCGAGGCCGCCGGCGAAGCCGTCGACGCGAAAAACGACTTCCTGCTCGAGGCAACCGGTCGCGACGCCAAGTCCCGTCGTGACTCGATGAAGCGGACGGTCGAAGACGATCCGGATCACGACTTCGACTAACGAAATTTTACGCTGTCGTTCGAGAGAGCTCCGCTCTCTCGTGATGACGAAACGCCGGAGGCGTTTCGAACCACGGTCTATCGCGAGCGAGGCGAATAGCGCCTCGCTCGCGATGTCCCTCGGTAAAATTTCGATCAAAAGCACTCCTCTCTCCCCGTTGGGTCGGTCGTCGGCCCGCTCGCTTCGCTCGCGGCGGATTCGGTGGAGTGCCTGCCCTTCCCCGAGTCGTCCTCCCGGCCACAGCATTATTGATTTTCAATTCCGTTCCTCGCTGGCTTCGAAACGGCTTTTATCGGAGCGTCGAATCTTTCGGTCGATGGAAGCACAGGCGTTTCTCGCCGCGACGCTCGCCGCCCACGTCGGGTTCGCGATCTTCGTGACTGCCCACGCGTTCATGACCGATCGCGACGCCGGCAAGTGGCCGTTCGTAACGCTCGCGCTCGGACTGGCCGGGATCGCGGCCTACTTCTTCTACGACGAATCGACCGACTCGGACGAAAACTGAACTCGAGTCGAGGCGAACATCTGCGGTTGTTCTACGCGAGGAAGACGTGTCGGGGCCGCTCAGCCAGCACGTCGCGGCCGAACTCGACGGTTTCCGAGAACGCGTCGCTGCGGAAGAACTCCATGGCGTCCTCGCGGGAGTCCCACCGGCTGGCGATGAACATGTCGTTTTCGTCCTCGAGGTTTTCCAAGAGATCGGTCTTTCGGTGGCCGTCCATGTCGGCGAGGATGCCGGCGACATCGCCGAAGGTGTCGACGAAGTCGGTCCGGTGTTCGGGTTCGACGGTGTAGAACATCCCCATCGTTCCCCACGAGTCACCCTCGTCGTCGCCCGCCTGCCGGACGATATCGGGGAGGTCGGCGAGGAACCCGGCGGCCGTGCTCGCGGCGCGTTCGGTGTCCCAGAGGCTGACGACCGCGGTTTCGGCGTCGTCGCCGCCCGCTCGCGGCTCGTAGACGGCCGTCTTCACGTGCGTATCGTAGTGATCGAAGTTCCCGCGGAGGCCGTCGACCTCCTCGAACAGTTCGTCGGGATCGGCCGCGGAGTAGAGGACGACCGCGTGGACGTCCTCGCCGTGGGGTTGACCGGCGTAGACGCCGATGTCCTCGAGTTCGCTGCGGAGGTCCTCGTCTTCATCGTCGCCGTGGCCGTCCGACTCGCCGTCACCGCCGTGGTGGTGGCCGCCGGAGTCGCCGTGGTGGCCCTCGGAGTCGCCGCCCGCGTGTGAGTGGCCGTGTCCGTGGTCCGCGCCGCCCTCTTGCGGGACCGATTCGCCCGCGAGGAACGCGCCGAGGTTCGCCGGCGGGAACCGGCGGGCCGAGAGGAAGCGACCGAACTCGGCGAAGCGGGAACTCGAGGGATCGAAACGCATCTCGTAGAGTAGTTCCTTCACATCGGTCGGGTCGTCGCCGAACAGGGTGATGCCCCACTCGAAGTCGTCGAGGCCGACGCTGCCGGAGATGATCTGTGTGACCCGGCCGGCGTAGTCCTTGCCGATCTCGCCGTGGTTCGCGAGGTAGTCGGCCCGCTCGTCGAAGGGCAGTTCGTACCAATTGTGGTCGGGGCCGCGGCGCTTGCTCATCGGGTAGAAACTCAGGAACTCGCTGTCAGGAATCTCCGGTTTGAGCCGCGATTCGATGTAGCGCTCGAGGCCCGTATCCTCGACTTCAGCGTCCTCGTCGAAGTAGTCCTCGGACATGTAGCCCGAGACCTCCGTCACCGAGAGATAGGAGTCAGCCCGCTCCGTGAACTCGGCGAGAGCGGTGTGTTCGAACCGTCGCTCGAGGGTGTCGATGTCGTCGAGGGTCGGCCGCAGGTGGAGCACGAGCAGGTCGGCCTTGTGGCCGAGTACCGAGAACGTGGCCGACTCGCCCGCGTCGGCGTCGTCGACGGCCTCGCAGGACGCGAGGTAGTCGATGCCCTCGTCGATCGCCTGCGAGCGTCGCCGCTCGGGAGCCCCTCGCCAGGCGTCCCAGTCGATCGACCGGAAGTCGTGCAGAACGTACCAGCCTTCTTCCGTCTGTGGCGGTCGCCGTCGTTCCATAGTCGTGGGTTGGGACGGAGACGCTAAGAAGGGCCGGGTTTCGGCTCTCTGTACCCCGCTCGCCGCGTCGCTCTCCAGCAAGAGCGCGCCGAATTCACCGCTCTCGGCGACCAGTGCGACGGTTTCGGACGCGACCGAAACGCTTTACGTCCACCCGTTTAACTCTCGAGATATATGCGGAAAAGCGGGCCGCCGAAGGGACTCATCGCCTATCTCGTCCTCGAACTCCTCGAGGAGAAGCCACGCTACGGCTACGAGATTCTCAAGGAAATTCGCGACATCAGCGGCGGTCACTGGGAACCCTCCTACGGCTCGGTCTATCCGATCCTCTACAAGTTCGAGGAGAAGGGGTGGGCCGAGCGCATCGAGCGCGCGGACGAACCCGACCGGAAATACTTCGAACTCACCGACGAGGGTCGGGCGGAACTCGCGGAGCGCCGCGAGAGCGGATCGGAGAAGGCCCGGGACTTCGCCGACGTGATCCTCGGCTTTTTCCACGTCTACGCGGCGTTCTCGACGGGCGATCGGTTCGAAATCCCGGAGACGGACGGCGAGTGGCACTTCGACGAGGAGTTCAGCCGCTGGGTCGTCGAACAGGTCGTCCGCCACTACGAACACTACTTCGATACCGAGTTCGACCGCATTGACGAGACGACTGCGGAGTTCTACGAGCGCCACGGCGTCGGCACGGATGACTGACGGCTTCTGACGCGATCACTTTGCAAGTGCGTGCGGACGGCTGGATTGTTTCTGCTACGCTCGGTCAGAGAAAGCACACTAGGTTCGGCATAAAAACACCGGTCTCACCGGGTTCGCACTCGGGTTCGGAATCAATCAGTTCCCGAGCAGTTGCGGCCCGAACAGCAAGAGCAGGAAGCTCACGAGCATCGTCACGCCGATCGCGGTCGTCACCAGCCGGACCATCCCGCGGGTCGCGTCGATCGGTAACCGGGAGACGATCGCCTCGGTGCTCGTCCGGAGGATGTGGCCGCCGTCGAGGGGGAACGCCGGAATGCAGTTAAAGAAGCCGAGCTGGACGTTGATCCAGCCGGTCCAGAACAGCAGGTTCGCGAGGACGAAGACGGTCCCGTCGCCGAACGCGCCGAGCATTCCCTGCGCTTCGTAGAAGTTTTGGATACCCCCCGTGAAGCCGGCGAAATTGAACGGCATCGCACCGCTGACGCCGATGACCGGCAGCATGAGCGCGATCGCGATCTTTCCGAGGAAGGAGTCGGTGATCGGTCCGAACCGCGTCTCGCCGTCACCGCCCAGCAGTCCCAGATACTCGTCTGCGGGATAGAGTTGGACGCCGAGATCGCTCACCTCGATCCCGGACATCCCTCGCTGTCCTTGAATCCCGAGGAACCCGGTGTCCGCTCGAGGATGCTCGTCGAGCGTGACGGTGTACTCCTCGCGTTCGTCGCCGAAGTAGCCCGCTACCTCGACCTGCTGGTCGGGTTCGCTGTCCTCGAGCAGGGCGGCGAGATCCTCGTATTCGTGGACGCGCTCGCCGTCGAAGCGGGTGATGACGAACGTTTCGTCGGTTGGGCCGGTCTCGCGCTCGAGCGGGCCGTCGGCGGCGACCGAGACCGCCGCGCCGATCGTCACCTCGCGCTCGGTCCGCTCCTCGCCGTTTGCGGGATCGATCGTCAACGTGACTCGCTCACTGTCACCGACGGCGTCTTCGAAGCCGCGTTCGGTCGCGACCTGCTGGCCGTCGACCGCGCGGATCTTATCGCCGGCGGCGAGTTCCGTCGGTCCGTTCTCCATCGCCGCGGTCACGAGCAGCGACCGATCGACTGAAACCGTCTCCTCGCCGTTGAGTTCGATGGAGACCTGCTCACCCCCGGTTGCCTCGAGCCGGTCCGCGAGATCGTCGTTCCCCTCGACTGCGGTGCCGTTGATCGCTGTGATGCGATCGTTGGGTTCGATTCCCGCGTCTGCGGCCGGGGAATCCTCTGCGACGCCGCCGACCGCGGCACCGGGTGCGACGCCGATCGCGCCGATGATCGGCCCGAACAGCAGGGCGAAGGCAAGCAACGTGATCGCGAAGTTGTTCGTGACGCCGGCGGCGAACATCCGCGTCTGGCCGCCCCGTGAGGCCGATTTGCTGCTCTCTTGATCGGGTTCGACGAACGCGCCGACGGGGAGGATAGCGAGCATCGCAACCCCCATCGAATCGATATCGATGTCCTCGACGCGACAGAGCAATCCGTGGCCGCCCTCGTGGACGACGAGGCCGACGAGCAGCCCGAAAACGATGCCGGGCGTGGCCGACAGCGGTAGAAAATCGTTGACGCCGGGGATGACGAGAACGTTGTGGGGCTGTCTAGCGGCGGAACCCGCCGGTTGGGGCGAGGAAAGCGCGACCATCGCTACGCGGATCAACACGGCGAACATGCTGATCATCACGACGAGCGCGATGCCGACGCCGAAGTTCGACCACGCTCGCCAGAAGCGTTTCGGCCGTGCGAGCCGGTCGAGCAGCACCCGCCCGCGTTTCGTGTGGAACGTGAGAATCGGCCCCTGCGTCCCGATGTAGTCGGGGAGATATCCGCCGTTTCGGAGCCCGACGACCGCGAGCCAGTAGAGGAGGAGGCCGAGCAGAACCCACGTGAGGAGTTCCGAGCCGTAGATTGCGGGCGGCGAGACGACAGCGAAGGAACCGTGATCCATCGTTACCCTCTCCGGGCGGCGTTCTCAAATGACTTTTGTCTATCGGGCCAGTCGGCGTCGTCAGCGCTCCCGCCGAAGTCGCCCGACGACGAACTCCCGATCGACCTTCGCGAGGAACGGCCCGAGTTTCGGCCCCTGCTCTTCGTCGAAAAACAGCCGGTAGCCCGCCGCGAAGAAGTCGCCGACGTCGACGTCGTGACGCCGCGCCGTCTCGTAGATCTCGCCCTGAATGTCCTCTGGATCGTGGCCCTCATCGATGAAATCGGCGAGTTCGGCCAGTGCGGCCTCGGTGTCCGCGTCGAAGTCGTGTGCCGGAATTTCGGTGCGCTTGAGTTCGTAGTCGAACTCGTTGCCGGTTCGACGCGCCCAGTTGCGCGCTTGCTCGACGCGCTCGAGGGCACCCTCGACGGCCCACTCCGGGGCGTCCTCGGGGATGTGACCCTCCCGACGAGCGATCTCTTCGCGCAGGTCGGGGTCGTCGGTCATCCCGAGCACGGCGGCGAAGGTGTAGGGGAGCCGAATCCGCTTTTCGCGCGGCTCCTCGACCACGAACGGGTAGACCCGCTCGGCGAAGGCTTGCTCGTCCTCGCTCGCGTCGACCTCACCGAAGTAGGTCGCCTCGAGCCGGTCGAACTCGTCGACCAACTGATCGAGCCGCTCGATGCTGAAATCCCGCGCCTTCGCGGGGTCTTTCGCGAAGAAGTACCGCAGGACCTCGGGCTCTAAGAGTTCGAGAACGTCCGAGACCAGAATCACGTTCCCTTTCGAGGAGGAGAACGGTTCGCCATCGAGGGTGAACCACTCGTAGACCATCGGCACCGGCGGCTCGATCTCGAGGACGTTGCGGGCGACGTCTTGGCCGCTGGGCCAGGACCCCTCGGCGTGGTCCTTGCCGAAGGGTTCGAAGTCGACGCCGAGGAGCTGCCACTGGGCGGGCCACTCGAAACGCCACGGGAGCTTGCCTTCCCGCAGCGTCGCGGTGCCTTCGTGGCCACAGCCGTCGATCGTCTGGTCGCCGGCGTCCATGTCGGTACACTCGTAGTCGACGGTCGGCGGCTCGTTCCCGAGGTCGACGCTCGTCACCGTCTCCGTGATCTTGCCACACTCCTCGCAGATCGGGTTGAACGGGACGTACTCGCCGTGCTCGTCGACTTTGTCCTGATACTTCGAGAGGACCTCGCGCGCCCGGTCCCGGTGCTCGAGGACGAATCGGGTTACGTCCTCGAACTCGCCGGATTCGTAGAGATCGGTGTTCGAGACCAGCTCGATCGGCACGTCCAGCGCGTCGGCGCTGTCCTGGATGATGGCCGCGAAGTGGTCGCCGTAGGAGTCACAGCAGCCGAAGGGGTCCGGAATGTCCGTGTAGGGTGCGCCGAGGTTGCGGCCGAGCGCGCCGGCGTCGACCTCGCCGAGATCGACGAGGTTCCCCTCGAGGTCACAGAGCGTGCGGGGCAGTCCGCGGAGCGGATCGCGGTCGTCGGCGGTGAAGACCTGCCGGACCTCGTGACCTCGGTCGCGTAGCACTTCGGCGACGAAGTAGCCGCGCATGATCTCGTTGACGTTGCCCAGATGGGGAACGCCCGACGGCGAGATGCCGCCCTTGATAACGATCGGCTCCTCGGGGTTGCGGTCCTCAATGCGGTCCGCGACCGTATCCGCCCAGAACGTGTGGCGTGTCTCGCTGGCTTCCTCGCTCTGGAGCGTGTAGGGACTGATCGCGTCCGACTCCGGCGGGTCTGTCGCGTCACCATTCCCGTCCGCGTCGCCGTCGGCGCTCATCGTTCGTCGCTCGCCCAGTAGGTCGGTTCCGCGCCGGCACCCTCGGGGACGATATCGGTCCCCTCGTGGTCGCCGTGGCGAACCGCGCGGGCGATCCGGTCGGGGTCGGTGCCGTCGAGCACGATCGTTCGCATTCCGGATCGCTCGATGATCTTCGCCGCCAGCAGGTCCACGGGCGCGGACGCGCCAGCGTTCATCTCGAGGCCGGCGATGGCGTCGACCAGGTCCGCGGCCGAGAGGTGGTCGTACTTGGTCGCATCGTCGTCCTCGTTGGGATCGGCACTGTAGACCCCGGGGACGCTCGTAGCGTAGACGAGCAGGTCGGCGTCGATGTACTCCGCCAGCGCGGCCCCGACGGCGTCGGTGGTCTGGGCCGGCGCGACGCCGCCCATGAGACAGATGTCGTCCCGCCGGAGTGCTTCGCTGGCCTCCTCGTAGTCGAGTGCGGGCGCGGTCACGGACTCCTCGCTCAACGCGGCGATGAGCAACCGAGCGTTGAGTCGCGTCACGTCGATCCCCAACTGGTCGAGTTCGATTTCGTTCGCTCCGAGGTCTCGAGCGGCCTCGATGTACTCGCGAGCGACGCCGCCACCCCCGACGACGGCACCGATCCGACACCCCTCCGAAATGAGGTCTTCGATGACGGCTGCGTGCTCGGCCACCCGGTCCGCCCCGGGCTCGGGGACGAGGACGCTGCCGCCGATAGAGACGACCACTTTCATACTACCCCGGTGTAGCGGAGTTGCTATCTTAAGGGTTGTCAACTGCCCGGACGGCGTGGTGACACACCCCTCGAGTGTCTCGCGGGACGTTGCCGCCGCCCGACTCCACCTCAAGTGACAGGGCGTGTCCGTCGCCGACCGAGGTCGGAACTTGTCGTCCGTCCGCGTGACTGGTGGTGTATACGGGTCGGACTGGAACGGGGTGGGATAGGGAGCGCGAGACGCCCCCAGCGCGGGGCGTTCCCGGCGACAGCTACAAAGTCCGACCTGCCCATAGCACGACTATGCACGTACTCGGTGTTCGCGAGGAGGGGGGAAACGGCGACGCGCTCGAGTCGGTCGTCGATCGGGTCGTCGACCGGCTCGCAGAACGGGGGCGGGTCGGCGTCATCAGATACGACGCGACGATCGCGGACGGAACGCACGCGCGCGAATCAACCACACTTGGGGGCGACGTCACCTACGACCTCGGCGTCGACGGCGACTGGACCGCCTCGGGGACAGGGCTGTCCGTCGCCGACGCGCTCGACGGGCTGGCGACCGACTGCGAGTACGCCGTCGTCATCGGCGCGCCGACGCTCCGATACCCCTCGATCGTCGTCGGGTCGGCCGGCGTTGATCGCGAGCCCGACGAGCAAGTCCTCGCGACCGTTCGCGGTCCCGCCGACCTCGATTTCGAGACTCTCGTAGCGAGCCTCGAGTCGGCCGAGCCCCACGAAACCCTCGAGTCGCTGGTGGCCCGTCTCAAGCGCTCGCCCCGGGCCGACCGCGCGGGCGCGATCGCGACGTTTACCGGACGCGTCCGAGCCAAAGACAGCACGGACGACGCGCGCACGCAGTATCTCGAGTTCGAGAAGTACGAGGGCGTCGCCGACGAGCGAATGGCGGCCCTCGAAGCCGACCTCGAAGCTCGAGATGACGTGTTCGACGTCGAACTCTATCACCGAACGGGGATCGTCGAGGACGGCGAGGACATCGTCTTCGTCGTCGTGCTCGCGGGCCACCGAGAACAGGCGTTCCGAACCGTCGAGGACGGCATCAACCGGCTGAAAGACGAGGTGCCGCTGTTCAAGAAGGAAGTGACAGTCAAGGACGAATTCTGGGTCCACGAACAATCCTGATCGTTACATTCGTTCGTCGAGCCAGCTGAAATAGTGGAACGGTCGGCGAAGACGATAGTGAACTGCTCATTGTTGTTGCAACCGCGATAATGAGTTAGAAGTGGCTTTAAAACGTCTCGGGTCCTCTCGAGCAACGGTTAATAGTCTTCTAATCTGGAATAAAACGTCTATTACCCCCCAGATCGTTGAACACAATCGAAATGCCACTAACGATCCTTCCTTTATAACAGATATCCCCCACAAGGGGATGATGTCGATGAGCACGACAGCCCACCCCTCCACGGAAAGCAAGGAACGCCGCCTCAAAAGCTACCTGCGCGAACGAGCTGAAGACGGCGAGCTGTACTTCAAAGGCAAGTTCATCGCGGACGATGTTGGCATGTCCCCCAAAGAGATCGGCGCGCTAATGGCGAAGCTCTCGGGTTCGGTCAGCGACCTCGAGATCGAGAAGTGGTCGTACACGAGCGCGACCACGTGGCGTGTCGCCCCTGCCTGATCTCGGACCCGAAGCCGCGATCGCAGTCGAGCACCCGACGAGTATCCCCGCATTCCTCCCGGTCGTGCCGGCGCGTCGTCGACGCCATCCGGCACGATCCACCCCTCATGACGCCGATGAGACGCCGTCGTCGCTTTCTTCGTCGCGGGTTACGCGTTTCCAGCAGCGCCGCCTGCCGTTGCTTGCCGTCGATTCCGCCGCCGCTCGAGTCGCGGCCCTTCGACCTCGGTCTCGGAAACGGCCGCCCCTGCCGACGGCAGTCGATTTATACCGGGTGACGATGAACCTCCGGTGATGGAGGACATCGATCGGTCCGGATTCGGCACGGCGGGGCGCGGCGGACCCTCGCTCGAGGACGGGCCGCCGATCGATCGTATCGAGTCGGTGTTTGCGGTCTACGAGGTACAGCGACAGGACGGCCGGCTGATCTACTATGGTGACCCGTTGATCCGGCCGGATCGAGTGATGGGCGAGCTCTGGTCGGAGTTCCGCGAACGCGGCTACGACGCCACCATCGAGACCCGCCACGGGGAGTACGTCCTCGTCGCGGAGCCGACCAGCGTCGGGGTCGACGGCGTTCCGTGGACGAACGTCTTCTTGCTACTCGCGACGATTGGGTCGACGCTGTTCGTCGGGGCGTGGTGGTGGTACCCCTCCCTCGACCCCTTCGCGAGTCCGATCGATATCGTCCACGCGTGGCCCTTCTCGCTTGCTATCCTCGGCGTGCTCGGCGTCCACGAGATGGGCCACTACGTCATGAGCCGGTACCATCAGGTCGACGCCTCTCTGCCGTACTTCATCCCGGTGCCGACGCTCATCGGGACGATGGGGGCGGTCATCAGGATGAAGGGCCGAATGCCCGATCGCAAGGCACTGTTCGATATCGGCGTCGCCGGTCCCCTCGCGGGACTGGTCGCGACGGTCGTCGCGACCGTGATCGGGCTTCACCTACCGCCCGTGACCGTCGACCCCGCCCTGCTCCAGAACCCCGACGCGGTTCGGATTGAACTCGGCTATCCCCCGCTGCTCGAGTTGCTCGCGGCCGGGTTCGATCAGCCGCTGTACAGGGACGATCCGGCGACAGGCGTGAATCCGGTCGTCATCGGCGCGTGGGTCGGGATGTTCGTCACGTTCCTCAACCTGATCCCGGTGGGTCAACTCGACGGCGGCCACATCCTCCGGGCGATGGCTGGCGAGTTCCAGGAGACGATCGCGGCGATCGTTCCGGGCGCGCTGTTCGCCCTCGCCGGCTACCTCTACTTCGTCCAAAACCACACGGTGAACACGGTTTTCGTCTGGATCCTCTGGGGACTGTTGACCACGGTGTTCGCGTCGATCGGCCCGGCGACGCCGATGCGAGACGAGCGACTGGGTCCCGGTCGGATCCTCCTCGGAATCGTGACCTTCGGACTCGGCCTACTCTGTTTCATGCCGATCCCGGTCATGATCATCGAGTAACGACGCGCAGGCGCGACTCGTCGTTTTTGGTTTCCGATCCGCTCGAGCGAGTGTCGGGTCGAGAACGCAGTCTCGCCTTAGCCGTGTGTATAGCCCCGATCCGCGAGCGACTCGCCGTCCATCGTGACGCCGTCGCCGGCCTCGCGGACGGACCCGATCGTCGCCAGCGGGACGTCGGTCGCGTCTCGAACCGCAGACAGCGCCTCCTCGGGCAGGGTCGCGACGAGTTCGAAGTCCTCGCCGAAGGTCGTCGCGAACTCGAGTGCCTCGCCGTCGTCGGCGACTTCGCGGACGGCGTCGGCGATCGGCACTCGGTCGGACTCGATCGCGAACCCGCAGTCGCTGGCTTCGGCGAGCTGGTGGAGCGAGCGGGCGAGCCCGTCGCTCGAGTCCATCATCGCGGTCGCGTGTGTGGCGAATTCCTGCCCGGCGGCGATCCGGGGGTCGAATCGAAAGAGGTCGTTCGCCCGGTCCGTGTCTCCGCGATCGAACAGTCGAAGCGCGGCCGCGCTCCGGCCGAGCGTGCCGGTGACACAGACGACGTCGCCGGGGCGAGCGCCGCTTCGCGGGACGGGATCGTCGGTTCGGCCGATCGCGGTCGTCGAGACGGTGAACTCGTCGTGACCGTCGAGATCGCCGCCGACGTACTCGGTGTCGACCCGCTCGCAGACGTCGCTCGCGCCGCGAACGAACGCGAGCAGTTCGTCGCGGTCGAACGTCGGCGCGGCGTAGGCGGCGACCGCGGCCGTGGCCGGTGCGCCCATCGCCGCCACGTCCGACAGGGACGCGCCGACGGCTCGCCACCCGGCCGTGTAGCGGGTCGTTCCATCGGGAAAGTCAGTCCGATCGTGGAGCATGTCCGTCGTCACGACCAGCCCGTCGACGACCGCCGCATCGTCGCCGGCCGCCGCGAGTTCGTCCGACAAGAGCCGCAAGGCGGCGCGTTCGTCCATACGTCCCGTTTCGACTCGAGGGCGAAAAACGGTCCGGGCCGGCCCGGGGCTGCCGCGATACGATGGTCTTAAATGCCGCGGACGGAAATCACACGCCAATGGCTACGATGTACGACGTTCCGGCGGACGACCTCATCGAGGCGCTCGCCGACGATCTCGCGGATCGACTCGAGGAACCGGACTGGGGCAAATTCGCCAAGAGCGGCGTCGCAAACGAGCTCCCGCCCGAACAGGACGACTTCTGGGCCACCCGCGCTGCGAGTCTCCTGCGGAAGGTCGCCGACCGCGGCCCTGTCGGCGTCGAGCGACTCTCGACGGAGTACGGCGGCGCGAAGGGCGGTTCCAACCGCTACCAGGTCGCGCCCGACAAGCGCGCCGACGGCTCGAAGAACCTGATCCGAACGATCCTCCAGCAACTCGAGGAGGAAGACCTCGTCGAGACCGCCGAGGGTCAGGGTCGCCGAATCACCCCCGAGGGTCGCAGCCTGCTCGACGACACCGCCGGCAGCGTCCTCGAAGACCTCGACCGACCGGAACTCGAGCGCTACGCGTAAGTTGGAAACCCGTTTTCGCGTCGGTTTCACCCATCAGAGCAACGCTTCCATCGTCCGTAATCATTTTCCGGCGTGCCGGATAAGTACGAGACAACAATGAGTGGCTCACCGGACGAGGAAAAACTCGAGGAGCTCCGACAGAAGAAAATGGAGCAGCTACAGGACCGCGCCGAATCGCAAGGCGAGGGCGGACAGGAGGCCGCACAGCAGCAGGCCGAGGCCCAGAAGAAGGCCGTGTTGCGCCAGCACCTGACCGACGACGCCCGCAAGCGGCTCAACACCGTCAAGATGAGCAAACCCCAGTTCGGCGAGCAGGTCGAGCGACAGGTCGTCAGTCTCGCCCGCAGCGGCCGCATTCAGGGGAAAATCGACGACGACAAGATGAAACAGCTCCTCAAGGAGCTCAAACCCGACTCGCAGAGCTTCGACATCCAGCGACGGTAATGGAGCTCGGACTGCTCTACAGCGGCGGCAAAGACTCCACGCTCGCCGCGCTCTTGCTCGAGGAGTTTTACGATGTGACGCTGCTGACGGCTCACTTCGGCATCAGCGACGACTGGAAACACGCACGGGAAACGGCTGACGCCGCCGGGTTCGACTTCGAACGCCTCGAGTGCGACCCAGAGGTCGCCGAGGACGCCGTCGACCGGATCCGCGAGGACGGCTTCCCGCGAAACGGCATTCAACTGGTCCACCAGCACGCCTTAGAGCGCCTCGCTGCCCGGGAGTTCGACGCCATCGCGGACGGCACGCGGCGCGACGACCGCGTCCCGACGGTGTCGCGGGCGCAGGCCCAGAGCCTCGAGGACCGCCACGGCGTCGACTACATCGCGCCGCTGTCGGGCTTTGGCCGGTCAGCGGTCGACCGGCTCGTCGAGTCGCGACTGGACGTGATCGTCGGGCCGAGCGAGGAGATCGACAGGGCCGATTACGAGGCCGAACTGCGGACGCTGCTCGCCGAAGAAGACGGTCCCGGAGCAATCGGGGAGTGTTTCCCCGATCACGATCAGACGTACGTGACACAGGTCCGCTGACGCGAACGCAGCGATGGCGCTCGGCCAGCGGCCGGTCGCCGGGTCGATCGATCGGTCGACTCCCGTTCGCTCAGCCGCCGCGGGTGAACTCGAACCGGGCCCCGCCAGACTCGCTTTCGGTGATCGCGACCTGCCAGCCGTGGGCGTCCGCGATGGCGCGGACGATCGCGAGGCCGAGTCCCGACCCCTCAGCGGCCGTCGAGTACCCCTGCTCGAGGACCTCGTCGCGCTCGTCTTCGGGGATGCCGGGGCCGTCGTCGGCGACGAAAAAGCCGCCGTCGCAGGGGCCGACGCGGATGTGGACGTCCTCGCGGCCGTGTTCGATGGCGTCCTGACGAGTTTGCGAGTCAGGGCTCGTCGAACCGTGTTCGACGGCGTTCCGGAAGAGGTTCTCGAAGAGCTGTTTCGCCCGAAGTGGGTCGACCTGCAGCGTCCGATCACCGACCGTTTCGTAGGTGGCCGTCTCGGTCTCGACGACCGTCCACGCGTCGCTCGCGAGTTCGACCAGCGGGACCTCGTGGGGGTCCTCGACCTGCGTTCCGCTCCGGGCGACCGAGAGGGTCTCCTCGATCAGTTCGTCCATCCGGGTAAGCGCCGCATCGACCTCCTGTAGGTGCTCCGGATCGCCGCTCGTAACCGCCGCGCGGAGCCGACCCTGAGCGACGCTGAGCGGGTTTCGAAGGTCGTGGCTGACGACGCTTGCAAACTCCTCTAAGCGCGCGCTCTGGCGCTCGGCCTCGCGGACGGCGGCCCGCTGTTGGATCTCGTAGATGCCGGCGACGGTCCCCGCGCCGACGCCGACCGTCCCGCCCATCAGCAGCAGGTACAGCGGCGCTCTGGCTCCTGTCCCCTCGAGATACAGCACGAAGAGGTGAAGCGCCGTCACGACGAACGCGGCGAGGAAGCCGCCGAGCCCGTAGCCGAAGACGGTGAGTCGGTCCCGCGTCGAGACGTCTCGGGACACCAGCCAGCGGTCGGCGGAGACGACCGCCGTGGCGGCCACGAGCGGAAAGACGCTCTCGAGGATAGCTCGCGTCGAGACGTGCTCGAGGGCGAGGCGAGCGCCGATGATCGCGGCGAGGAAGAGACCGAGCGCGGAGAGCGGCGAAACCGGCAGTTGTTCGCCGACCTCGGCGATCCAATCGTCATCGTCGGCCACGCGTTGCACAGTCGCCACTTGGCGCAGGTCGGTATCAATTTACGGGACGGTCTCAGAGTGGGGGGTATCGAACTAACGGGGTCGCGGCCTGTACCAAACGTCCGACGGCCGGCGTTCGCAGCGGCCGTGTCGGAACGAAAGGATAGAAGTTCGCCGTCCCCGAACGAGTTTCCATGTACGACCGGATCAAGGGCTTTCGTGACTTCTATCCCGGCGAGATGTCCGCACGGCGGGCGACCATCGATGTCTTAGAGGAGACCGCCCGCGAGTACGGGTTCCGGGAGATCGGAACGCCGGCCTTAGAGCGCGCAGAAATGTGGACCGACAAGAGCGGCGACGACATCGTCGACGAACTCTACTCGTTCGAGGACCGGAGCGGCCGCCACGTCACGATGACCCCCGAACTGACGCCGACCGTCGCCCGGATGGTCGTCGCGAAACAGCAGGAGCTGTCGAAGCCGATCAAGTGGGTCTCCACCCGGCCGTTCTGGCGCTACGAACAGGTCCAGCAGGGCCGCTATCGGGAGTTCTACCAGACCAACGTCGACATCTTCGGTTCCTCGGAACCCGAGTCCGACGCCGAGATTCTGGCGTGGGCCGCCGACGCCCTGACGAACCTCGGGCTCACCGGCGAGCACTTCGAGTTCCGCGTCTCCCACCGCGATATCCTCGGCGGCGTCCTCGAGAGCTACGATACCGAGGTCGATACCGAGGCGGCGATCCGCGCGGTCGACAAATCCGGCAAGATCTCACAGGCCGAGTACCACGACCTGCTGATCGACGCGGGACTCACCGCCGACCAGGCCGCCGAGTTCGACGACCTCATCGCCGACGGCGACCTCGAGGCAGTCGAATCCTTCGCCGATACCGAGCGCGTGACCGCGGCCGTCGAAAACCTCCGGAACGTGCTCGCCGCCGCCGAGGACTTCGGCGCCCGCGACTACTGTGCGATCTCGCTCGAGACGGCCCGCGGACTGGACTACTACACGGGCGTCGTCTTCGAGTGCTTCGACTCCACGGGCGAGGTCTCGCGGTCGATCTTCGGCGGCGGCCGCTACGACGACCTGATCGAGAGCTTCGGCGGCCAGCCGACGCCCGCGGTCGGCGTCGCGGTGGGAACCGCGACGCTGCCGCTCCTGTTACAGCGGGCGGGCGTCTGGCCCGAGGAGGAAGTGACCACGGACTACTACGTCCTGCAGGTCGGCGAGACGCGGTCGGAAGCGTCCCGGATCTCTCGAGCGCTCCGCGACCGGGGGCACGTCGTCGAGACCGACGTCGCCGGCCGCTCGTTCGGCGCGCAACTGGACTACGCCGACTCGATCAACGCCGAGACGGTCGTCATCGTCGGCGAACAGGATCTGGCGAACGACGAGGTGACGATCAAGGACATGGAGTCGGGCGACCAGACGCAGGTACCCGTCGACGAGTTCCCGGGCGACCGCGAGCGGCCGACGTTCGAGGATCTGGCCTGAGCGGATCGAGACGACGCAGGGTCCGTTACGTCGCGGTTCTCTCCCCCTATTAAAGCCCCTCCATCGCGTGGTGGTTTCGACGCCGCTCCCGAGAGACGGGAACTGAAGACGGTATTAACGTCCGAGAGTGCCAATACTCAGCCGTAAGGTGACCCCCAATGTCTACTAACGAAGCCACCGTTCAATGGTTCGGCAGGCGGGAAGCGTTCGAGTACGCCGATTCGGTCGCCGGCTACACGCTGGTGGCGGTGCGGCTGCTCGTCGGGTACTGGTTCCTCCACTCGGGCTGGGGGAAGTTCGCGTTCGTCGCCGGGGAGCCGTTCAGCGCGGCGGGCTACCTGCAAAACGCTCAGTCGCCCATCGCCGGCCTCTTCGAGGTCGTCGCCGGGACGCCGTGGCTACTCGAGCTCACGAACGTGATGATCCCCGTCGGTGAGTTCCTCATCGGGCTGGGGCTCATCGTGGGCGCGCTCGTCCGGCTGGCCGCCTTCTTCGGCGGCGTCCTGATGGTGCTGTTCTATCTGGGCAACGCCGACTGGGCGAACGGCTACGTCAACGGCGACCTGCTCGGACTCGTCATGTTCGTGCTCATCGGCGTCTTCGCCGCGGGCCGCATCCTCGGCGTCGACGCGTACCTCGAGGAGACCGATTTTGTCCGCCAACGGCCGCGGCTGCGATATCTCCTCGGCTGACCGCCCGGCGGACGGCCCGTTACCGCTCTCGCTTTTTCGACGGGCCGCGCTGTTTCGTTGTATCGCTCGAGGAATTGCCCCGCTCGTCGGCCGGGAACCGGTCGTCCGCGTCACGTCGTTCGACCGGCGAGTGACCGGTCTCGACGAAGTGGTCGATCATCGCTCGGCTGAGTTCGCTCGCGTCGGCCCCGTCGACTCGGTACCGCCACTCACACTCGCCACAGTACGCCCTCGGCACGCGTAGACCGTCGAACGGCGGTCTAATGAACGGTGGGGTTCACACCGCGATGCCTTATGTAGCCACCCCGCCTGCCGGGTCCGCGTGCAGGTCCCACCCTTAACTACGGCGGCGGTGTACCACGGTCGATGGCCGACGCTGACGCCGACACCCGACCGAACGTCCTCTTCGTGCTCACCGACCAGGAGCGATACGACTGCAGCGCACCCGAGGGACCGCCGGTCGAGACGCCGGCGATCGATCGGCTCTCGAGCGAGGGCGTTCGCTTCGAGCGGGCGTGTACCCCGATCAGTATCTGCTCGAGCGCTCGAGCCTCGTTGCTGACCGGGCAGTTTCCCCACGGCCACGGGATGCTGAACAACTGCCACGAACCGGACGCGATCCGGGCGAACCTGCCCGCGGACATGCCGACGTTCTCCGAAGAACTCGTCGCCGCGGGCTACGACCTCACCTACACGGGCAAGTGGCACGCCGGCCGGGATCAAACGCCCACCGATTTCGGCTTCTCGTATCTCGGCGGGAGCGACACACACCACGACGACATCGACGAGGCGTTCCGCGAGTACCGCGAGGAGCGAGGGACTCCCGTCGGCGACGCCGACCTCGAGGAAGAAATCTACACCGGCGATGATCCGCGAGATGGAACCGAGGGAACCTTCGTCGCCGCGAAAACGCCGGTCGACGTCGAGGATACGCGCGCTTATTTCCTCGCCGAGCGGACGGTCGATGCGATCGAAGCCCACGCCGAGGGCGACCGGGACGTCCCCTTCTTCCACCGAGCGGACTTCTACGGCCCCCACCACCCTTACGTCGTTCCGGAGCCGTACGCCTCGATGTACGATCCCGACGAAATCGAACCGCCCGCGAGCTACGCCGAGACGTACGACGGCAAACCCCGGGTTCACGAGAACTACCTCGCCTATCGCGGCGTCGCCGACTTCGACTGGGAGCTCTGGGCCGACGCGCTCGCGAAGTACTGGGGCTTTGTCACGCTGATCGACCACCAACTCGAGCGGATCCTCGAGGCCCTCGCGGAACACGGACTGGCCGACGAGACGGCCGTGATCCACGCATCCGATCACGGCGACTTCGCCGGGAGCCACCGCCAGTTCAACAAGGGACCGCTGATGTACGACGACACCTACCGGATCCCCCTGCAGGTGCGCTGGCCGGGCGTGGCCGACGCCGGAGCGCGCAGCGAGACTCCGGTCCACCTGCACGATCTGGCGGCGACCTTCCTCGAGATGGCCGACGTTCCGGTCCCCGAGAGCTTCGATTCCCGGAGCCTGGTTCCCCTGCTCGAGAACGGCGGCGACCCGCCCGCGGACCTCGACTGGCGGGAATCGACGTTCGCCCAGTATCACGGCGACGAGTTCGGTCTCTACAGCCAGCGGATGGTCCGCACGGAAGACTACAAGTACGTCTACAACGGCCCCGATATCGACGAACTGTACGACCTCGCGGCCGACCCGGCCGAACTGCAAAATCTCGTCGATCATCCCGACTACGAGGGGGTGCGACGGGATATGCGAGCCCGGTTGATCGACTGGATGAACGGGACCGAAGATCCGAACCGCATGTGGGTAGCCGGCGTGCTCGAGAACGCGTCGTAGATCGAGCCACTCGTCCGGTCTGCGGTGGCGCGCGCTGTGGTGGGTTCGCCGACGGCGAACCGCCGTCGAACACACCACCGCACACGCGGTCACGGAACGGAACCCGGAAGCGTACGTTTACGGTGTCGAAGCCGATACGTCCGCCCATGATCGCCGCCACCGACGCGACGGAGGGAGACCGATGACGAGAGACGACGACCAGTCGCCTGCTTCCCTCCGCGAAGAGGCAGACAGGGCCGACGAGATCGCCGACGCCCTCGAGGACCTCCTCGCGGAACTGCGCGAGGAAGAAATCAAAGACGCGCGACTCGAGGGGCTGTTCGACGAGGCGAGCTCGAGCAATCCGAATATCTGGAACACCGTTACGGCGTTTATCGACGTCGAAGACGGCGAGGCGATCGTCACCGACGAATCGAAACTGGCACAGGGCAGTTGGGCACCGGAGATCGTCGAGGGCTGTGATACGATGGTTACAGTCGACATCGATTACGGCATGATGCCGGACGACTTCACCTACGTCGTCGGCAAGAAACTGAGCCGACGGATCGAGGAGTTCCGCGAACGGGCGACCGAGGCGCGGGAACGGGCCGACGACCTCGAGGACGAATCGGCCGACTGATCGCCGTCGTCACTCGACGACGACTTGCTCGCGCTCGAACCGATCGTCGGCGTCGGTAGCCTCCTCGTTCCCGGTCCACCAGCGCCACGAGCCGATCCCGAGGGGCTCGAGCGAGACGATCAGATACGAGCGCTCGGGCCACGTCGCCTGTGCCGCGTCGGTCGCGCTCGGCCGCGGCGGGCCGCGGGGATGGGAGTGATAGAAGCCGACGATTTCCTCGCCCCGGTCCTCGAGTCGATCGAAAATCGCCAACCCCTCCTCGGGATCGATCTCGTACCGCGTTCGCGGCGTCTCGGCGACGTTTTCGGCCGGGTACTGCGACCGCACGCGGCTCCGCCCTTCGGGCTCGTACTCGCCGCCGAGGACGCCACAGATCTCTTCGGGTCGGCCCTCGCGAGCGCGCTCGAGGATCGTCTCGCGGATCGCGGTCGGGAGGACGATCACGGGTTCGGGTCGACCTCGGCTCGAGCGTCTGCGTCGGCGGGTTCGCGCTCCGTTTCGAGCGTACCGAGGGCCTCGAGTTTTCCGAACGGAACTGCGATATCCGGAGCCGGCCCGTCGAAACGGTCGGGCGACACGATCGGTGCCAGCGCCTCGAGCGTGTCCACCAGCCGCGGACCGGGCCGGTTGAGGTAGTGGTCGCCGTCCATCGCCCAGACGCGGCCCTCGCGGACCGCCGTCAGTTCCTCCCAGCCGTCGCGGTCGGTCAGGTCGGCCCGATTCGCCGCGGTCTGCTCGAGGTCGAAGCCACAGGGCGCGACGATCACGATTTCCGGGTCGTACGCGCGGATGTCGTCCCACTCGCGGGGGCTCGAGGCCTCGCCGACGGCGGCCAGCCCGTACTCGCCGCCGGCCCAGTCGACCAGTTCGGCGGTCCAGTGGCCCGCGATCATCACCGGATCGGTCCAGTCGAAGATCGCCACGCGCGGGCGATCCTCGGCGGCGGGGTCGGCAGTTTTCTCTCGGACCGTTTCGATTCGAGCCTCGAGCTCCTGTCGAACTGCTCGAGTCCGGTCCTCGCACCCGACGGCGCGGCCGATTCGCTCGAGGTCGTCCAGTACGTCCGCGACACTGTGGGGATCTGTCGGCACGATTTCGGGATCGGCGTCGATCTTCGCGGCGGCGTCCTCGATGACGGCCACGTCGACCGCACAGACGTCGCACATTCCCTGCGTGACGATCACGTCCGGCTCGAGGTCCTCGAGTATCTCGGTGTCGACCTCGTAGACACCGCCCTCGGTATCGGCGGTCTCGAGCACCTGCTGGTCGATCTCGCCGCTCGATCCCGAGGCATCGATCCGCGAACTGGTGACGGCGGGTGCGGACGCGGCACTCGGCGGGTAGTCGCACTCGTGGGAGACGCCGACCGGTTCGAGCCCGAGCGCGGCGACCGACTCGGTGGCCGAGGGGAGCGTTGTGACGATTCGCATGGTCGTCCGTAGGGAGCGAACGGGCAAAAACGGCGGGCTCGGTACCGGGACATCGACGGTCGTTCAGACAAGTATCCATCCGTAGTTTTAATCATCTCACAAAAACAGCACAGCATATGAGCGTTTTAATTCAACTTGCTGCCCTCGGAACGGTACTCCTCGGAGTGGCCTACATCGTTGTCCCGCGCAAAATGCATCCCTATAGTCTGCGCTACGGACGCAGCAACGACCCTCCGATATCGAAAACGGAAGTCTGGCTCTATCGATTACTCGGAATCGGACTCGTTGCAATCGGACTGCCGCGACTACTTTGATACGGATTGCTATACCGATGTCCCGGCGCAACCGCCGCCCGGATCGCGGTTGCGCCGGAAATGACGTACAGTAAACCGTATGAGACAGACCGCTGCAACAACTCCCCCGTCTGTATTCCTGTGACGTGTGCTGGACCGGTACCGCTACTCCGCCGAAATATCCGACAGCGCTCGCTCGAGTTCCCGAACGCCCTCCTTTTTGGTTCGATCCGGATTGGCAAGAACCCGAATTGGCTGCTCGCCGAGCGGAACGAAGCCGAGATCGAGCCGTTCGGCCGTTTCGCGCAGGCCGAGGCCGGCGTCGGCGTCGCCGTCGATGACCTTTCGAGCGGGACTCTCGTGAGCGCGCAGGCCCAGATCGAAGCCGTCGATCGCCTCGGCGATCTCGTGGCGGTCCGACTCGCGTTCCTCCGCGAGGTCGGCCACCACAGCGTCGAGACTCGAGCGCAGCCCGGAGTCGCTCGTCCGATTGATAAAGCGCAGGTCGCGGTCGACCAGGTCCGCGAGTCCCTCGATCTCGTCGGGGTTGCCCGCGGGGACGACCAGCCCCCACTCGCGGGTCCACCGGCCGAGTTCGTCCGCTTCGAACTCCGGTTCGACGGGGCCCGCGACGACGGCCACGTCGGGAACGCCGTCGCGGAGCCGCCGCAGGCCGGGTCGGCTGCCGACCGAGAGGTATCGCGGGTTCTCGAGGCCGTCGAGCAGCCGGGAAACGGTCGGGTCGTCCTCGCCGACGCCGAACAGCGTCGGCGGCCGAACGTCCGGCGAAAACAGCGTGACCGTGAGGCGTTCGCCCGCCTCGAGGTAGTCGGTCTCGGGGCCGACCTCCACGACGCCGTCGGCGTCGGCGAGGCTGGTCGTCGCGCCGCTGCCCTTGTCGACCGGGTAGACGAGCGTCTCGCCGTCGCCGTCCCCGACTATCCCGACCGGCATGAGCCGGTGGCGACCCTCCTCGTATCGCTCTTGCCGTGCGAGCCGGCCGGAGACGGTGGCTGCCGCGGGTTCGGGACGCCCAGCGGCCTCGCGGATCGCCGGCGCGACGAAGGTTCGGAAGACCATCATCGCGGAGACGGGGTAGCCCGGCAGCCCGACGTAGGCGGAGTCGCCGGAAGACGAACGGTGTTCGTCTTCCGAGCCGTCCGAGCGTGGCTCGGAGACGTCCAGCCGACCGATCAGCATCGGCTTTCCGGGCTTGACGCTCACGCCGTGGAGCAGCAACTCGCCCTGTTCCTCGATGACCCGATAGATGACGTCGACCGCGCTCGCGCTGGTCGACCCCGAGGAGAGCACGAGGTCGCACTCTTCGGCCGCGGTCCGGAGGATCCGCTCCATCTCCTCTTGCTCGTCGCCAGCGTGGGGGTAGAGGACGGCCTCCCCGCCCGCGTCTTCGACTCCCGCGGCGATGGTGTAGCTGTTGACGTCGTAGATCTCGCCGCGCTCGCTCTCGAGGGGGTCACCTGGCCGCACGAGTTCGTCGCCGGTCGAGACGATGCCGACGCGCGGTTTCGCCCGGACCGGCACCTCGTCGATTCCGAGTGCGGACAGCAACCCGATGTCCCGGGGCGTGATCGTCGTTCCGGGTCCGAGCGCCCGCTCGCCAGCAGCCACGTCTGCGCCGGCGAACATGACGTTGTCACCGGGCACGACCGAGGTACGGACGAGGACCTCGTCGCCGTCCCCGTCCGTATCGGTTCGCTCGACCGGCACCATCGCGTCCGCGCCGTCGGGCATCACCGCGCCCGTCGAGATCTCGGCAGCCTGTCCCGCCTCGAGTGCCACGTCCGGTGCTTCGCCGGCGTGGACCTCGCCGACGATCTCGAGGCGAGCGGGATCGGCCTCGTCCGCACCGAACGTGTCCCGCGCCCGGAGCGCGTAGCCGTCCAGACTCGCCCGGTCGAAACCGGGCACGTCGAGCTCGGCGTCGAGTCGCGCCACGAGCACCCGGCCGCGCGCGTCCTCGAGCGGGACGCGCTCGATACCGCCTTCGAGGGCCAGCGAATCGATCGCCGCGCGGGCCTCGTCGGGGGTCGCGAGATCGCGGAACTCCTTGCGGTTCATACCGGCCCTTCGGCCGCCGCGGCTAAAAACGTCGGTCGATTCGGGCCGCTGTCCGTCGCCACCGCGGTCCGCGTTCCCCTCCGTTCTCCTGTGTCGTGTTCCCATACAACAATAATTAAGCGTCCACCCGAAGAGGTGCGAGCCATGTCACGGCTGTCCGAGACCGACCGCGAGCGCATCGCCGCGCTCTTCGATCGCCACCTCGAGGTCGGCCTCCACCACGGTGCACAGTTGGCCGTCTACGTCGACGGCGAGTCCGTGATCGACCTCGCGGGCGGGGTCGCAGCGCCCGACGGCCCTGCGGAGACCCGCGAGACGCGACACGTCCTCTTCTCGAGTACGAAACCCTACGCTGGGGTCACCTTGCACTCCCTCGTCGAGGAGGGCGACCTCGCGTACGACGACCGCGTGGTCGACCACTGGCCCGAGTTCGCCGACGAGGGAACCGAGAAAGCCGAGATAACGGTACGACAGGTGCTCAGTCACACGTCGGGACTCAATCGTGGCGAGATCGACGACCGGCCGGATCTCTGGGGCGATTGGGACGCCGTCGTCGAGCACCTCGAGGAAATGGAGCCCAATTTCATGCCCGGCGAGACGCCGGCCTACCACGCGCTGACCTTTGGCTGGCTGGTCGGCGAACTCGTCCGGCGCGTGTCGGGAACGCCGATCGAGACGGCCGCTCGAGAGCGGGTCTTCGATCCGCTCGGGCTGGACGACACCGGGATTGGCCTCCGAGAGGATGAAGACGACGACGTCGCGACGCTGGTCGGCTTCGACCCGTTCGACCGCTGTCGGGACCCCGGCGAGGGCCTCGGGGACAACGCCGAGGTCGCCGCGCCGTTCAACTCCGAGGAGATCCACCGCGCCGTGATCCCCGCGGCCAACGGCATCGGCACGGCGGGTGATATGGCCCGCTTCTACGCCTGTCTCGCAAACGGCGGTGAACTCGAGGGTACCCGAATCCTCGAGCCCGAGACCGTCGAGGAGATGACGACGGTGCAAGCCGAGACGGAGTCCGACGGCACGATCGGCCGGGAGGCTCGGTTCGCGCTCGGCTTCTGGAAGGGCGGGACGACGGTCGCGCCGTACGGCTCGCTCTCCCCCGAGCGCGCGTTCGGCCACGCCGGACTCGGGAGCAGCGTCGGCTGGGCCGACCCCGCGGCAAACATCGGTTTTGCCTACGTGACCAACGGGGTCCGCGACGGCTCCTACGAACACGTCGCCCGCGTGAACGCGCTGGCCGATGCGGTTCGGCAGGCGCTCCGGTGATCCGAACGCCGTCTCCCGTCCCCTCGAGTGCGCCGACCAAACGGTGATACGTCGCCCGATCTTACCCGATCCATGGCGGACTTCGGGACGGCCGCACTGCGCTTCATCCAACTGTACGGCCCGCTCGCGCTGTTGCTTTTTTCGTTCCTCGAGACGTCGATGCTGTTCCCGTTCTTCCCGAGCGAGGTCGTCGTTCCGGCCGCGGCCGCGATGTTGATCGTCGATCCGCTCTCGTTTCTCGGCTTCGTCGCGGCGGCGACCGTCGGCGGGACCGTCGGGGCCTTCGTCCCGTTCTACGCGTTTCGCGGCCCCGGCTCGCGCGGACTCGGCCGCCTCCGGGAGCGGATCAACGTCTCCGAGGACGCGACCGAACGCGGCCGGCAGTGGTTCCGCCGCTGGGGCAAGTCGTCGGTTTTCTGGGGCCGGCTCCTGCCGGGGCTGCGGTCCGTCGTCTCCATTCCGGCGGCCCTCGCCGGCATGTCGCCGGCCCGGTTCGGCGGCTACACGGCGGCCGGCATCGGCTTGTTCTCCGCGGCCGTCGGCGCGGTCGTCTACTACGGACGACAGCGGTCGCTCTTCGCCGCCGCTGGTTCCGTCGCCGCCGAGCGGCCAGTCCTCGCTACGGCGATCGCAGCCGTGGCCCTCGTAGTGGGACTCCTGCTCGTCGCGCGACACCGGCGAAGAGTACGCGGGTGCTATAGTAGCCACTGAAACGATTTACACACTGACCTCGACGTAGTCATGCGGTCAGGTGTGCACTGAATTTCAGTGGCTACTATAGCTCAGGCGTTCGGTTCCCAGTCTTCGACGGCGACGGTTTCGCCGGCCGGAATCCCCTCGCGGTCGTCGTCGACGACCACCCAGCCGTCGGCCAGCGCGACGCTCGAGAGCACGCCCGACCCGCTCGCTCGCGTCGGAATCGCCTCGTATCGGGGCTCGTCGGGGCCGAGGTCGTCCACGTCGCCATCGCGCTCCTCGAGTTGCACCCGCGCGAACGTCCGCGTGCCGGGCTCGCTCGGGATCTTGCGCTCGAGGCGGGCCCGCGTGATCGGGTGGGGATCGGGGGTTGTTCCCTTGAGCCAGCGAAGCACCGGCCGGAGGAACTGGACGGCGTTGACGATACAAGCGACGGGGTAGCCGGGAAGCGCGAGCACCGGGGTGTCCTCGACGAGTCCCAGACAGACGGGATGGCCGGGTTTGAGCCCAACGCCGTGGACGAGCACCTCTCCGAGGTCGTCGATCACCTCCGGGAGCAGATCGCGTTCGCCGACGCTCGAGCCGCCGGTCGTGACGACCACGTCCTTCGTCAGGTCCCGCTGGATCGCCACGCGCAACGACTCGGGATCGTCGGTGACGACGTCGCGATAGGTCGCCTTTGCGCCCCAACGCTGGGCCAGCCGCGAGACGGTGAGTCCGTTGGTCTCGACTACCTCGCCGGGGCCGGGATCGCCCGCGACGAGTTCCTCGCCGGTCGGAACCACGCCCACCGTCGGCTGCTGGGCGACCGCGACGCGGCCGTAGCCCGCCGACCGCAGCAGTCCCAGATCCGACGGCCGGAGCCGGTGGCCCGCGTCGTAGAGGTGCTGGTCCTCCTCGATGTCCTCCCCCACGGGCGCGACGTTTTCACCCTCCGCGATCGCGTCCGCGACCTCGAGTTCGCCCGCCGACTCGAGTTCCGTGACCCGCTCGATCATGACGACGCCGTCGGCACCCTCGGGGAGCGCGCTGCCGGTGTGGACCCGCGCGGCCGTCCCGGGGTCGATGTGGTCGGCCGTGGCGTGCTCGCCGCCGAAGTCGCCCGGCCCGGCGATCCGCAACACTTCGGGCGACCGGTCGCTGGCTCCGAACGTGTCCGCGGCCCGGACGGCGTAGCCGTCCATCGCCGCCCGCTCGTAGTGGGGCACGTCTCGAGCGGACGTGACGGGGGCCGCGAGGACGCGACCGTCCGCGCGGTCGACGTCGACGGTCTCGGTCCCACAGGGGATGTCCGCGTCGGCGTCCCCACTCTCCTCGACTGCGTCCCGCAGGATTCGGCGCGCCTCGTCGACCGGCGTCCGAACCTTGAACCCGGCCTCCGTACGCTCGCGGTCGGCACCTTCCATACCCTGAATCGGGTCGCCGGAGGCCAAAAGCGTAGGGGGAACCGTCTACGACGCGGTCGCTTCGCGGGTGGATTCGGGTCGCAACGAGTAGGTCTCTCGTTCGGACGATGGCTCGAGCGGGGGCACCTCGACCCTCACTCCGTGCGTCAGCCGGTCTGCAGTGGCGCGCACTGTTAGCCGTCCGAACGAGAGTGAGGGCGGCTACCGATGCTGTGCGAGGGATGAGTGAGCGACTGAAAGGAGTGAACGAATCGGTTGGGGAGGGTGTGGCTCTCAGTGTTGCCACGATAGCAGGACGCTGCTGTTCCGCATCCGATACGAACTCGTGTATGCGCCCGATGACTCGCCGCGACCGCGGCCTTTTTCGTATCGGCGTTCGAACCTGTAGCTATGCCAGCGCTCCGCGACGCGTTGCGGGACCTCTCCGAGGACGTCTTCTTCGATCTGCTCGAGAGCGAGGACGCCTATCTGCTCGTACTCGACGTGCCCGGCGTCGCCGCCGAGTCGCTCGACCTCGCGATCGAAGACGGAGTAATTTCCATCGACGCCCACCGCGATAAAGAGCCAACCGGCGACTACCGCTACCTCGAGGAGAACCGCTCGCTCTTTCTCGAGGCCGAGCTTCCGCTGCCCGACGACGCCTCCGACGCCGGGGCCGAGGCGACGGTCAACCGCGGCGTCCTCGAGCTGACGCTCCCGAAACGCGGCGCGGGCGAGGAGACGACAATCGATATCGTCGACGAGGACGCCTAAACGGGGTGACAGAGGCTGGCCTCCCTCCGCGCCTATAAGCGGTTCGTCGTCGTCGCGTGGCAGTTCCTCCCGCTGTTGCTCGCCTACGCCCGCGATCGGCGGCGCTTCCTGCTGTTCGGTCGGCCCCGACAGATCGACCCCGAGACCCACCGCCACCGAGCCGAGGTATTACTCGAGTCGCTGCTGACGCTGGGGCCGACGTTCATCAAACTCGGGCAGTTGCTGTCGACCCGGCCGGACGTGCTCCCGCCGGCGTATATCGACGTGCTCGCGTCGCTGCAAGACGACGTGCCGCCGGCACCGTGGCCCGACGCGAAGCGGGTGCTCGAGGACGAACTCGGCCCCGTCGACGAGCACTTCGCGGCGTTCGACACCGACCCGATCAGCGGCGCGAGTCTGGGACAGGTCTATCGAGCGCGCCTCGATCCCGATGCCGTCGGGACGGATCGAAGCGGCGACGGTGAGACGGCGGCGGCCCGCGCCGACGGCGAGGGGGGCCGCGAGGTCGCGGTGAAGGTCCGCCGGCCCGAAATCGAATCCCTCGTCCGGGCCGATCTGCGCGTCATCAAGTGGTCGCTGCCGCTCCTGTTGTACTTCGTCGACGACGCCCGGTCGTTCTCGCTCGAGAATCTGGCCGAGGAGTTCTCGAAAACCATCCGCGAGGAGATGGACTACGAGCGCGAGGCCGAGATGCTCGCCGAAATCAGGGGCAACTTCGCGGACGACGACCGGTTTCTGATCCCCGACGCCGTCGAGAGTCACTCCGGGCCGCGCGTGCTCACGATGGAGTACATCGAGGGGACGAAAATTAACGATCTCGAGGCACTCGAGCGCAAGGGGATCGATCGGACGAAGATCGCGGAGAACTTGGAGCGGTCGTACCTGCAGATGATCATGGACGACGGGGTCTTCCACGCCGACCCCCACCCGGGCAACCTCGCGGTGACCGACGAGGGGGCGATCGTCTTCTACGACTTTGGGATGTCCGGGCGGGTCGATCCCTTCGTCCAGGAGAAGATCGTCGACTTCTACATCGCCGTCGCCAACCAGGATATCGACGGCATCCTCGACGCACTGGTCGAGATCGGGACGCTGTCACCGGACGCCGACCGCGGCGTGATGGCCGAGGTAATGGAGATCGCCATCCAGGACGCCCGCGGCGAGGACGTCGAGCAGTACCGCGTCAACCAGATCGTCGGTCAGATCGAGGACTCGATCTACGAGTTCCCGCTCCGGCTGCCGAAGAACCTCGCGCTCGTGTTGCGGGTCGCGACCGTCGTCGAAGGCGTCTGTGTCACGTTAGACGAGGACTTCGACTTCATCTCGGTCGCGACCGACTACCTGACCGAGGAGGGGTATCGCGAGGAGTCGATCCGGCAGTATCTCGACGAAACGGGAAACCAGCTCCGCCGGACCGGCGAGTCGCTGACCCGGATCGCACCCAAGGCCGAACGAGCGCTCAACCGACTCGACCGCGACGACCTCTACGTTCGTATCGGCGTCGAAGACTCGGAGGACGTCTTCGAGGACCTCGCCAAGCGGCTGGTCTACGGCATGTTACTCACGATGTCACTGTTCTCGATGGGCGTCCTCTACGCGCTCGAGGCCCCCAGAGGGTCGGTCGTTGCGGCGATGTTCTCGGTGCTCGTGATGATCCAACTTTACCGTTCGTTCCGCTCGCCGAGCTCGATCGGGGCGCGACCACAGTTTACTCGACAGAACCTGCGCCAGCGCCGCGACGAGTAACGAGATACTGTTCATCGACTGCATCGACTGTTCATCGGTGACTGAATATCGCTGCGAGCGGAGTATTCATTCCATTACAATGTCCAACGCGCTGGTTCGGACGAGCAATGCCGACAGTACTGCTCGCGAATCCCAACGCCGAAGTCGTCAGTCGGGACGAGCGCCAGTGGGTCCTCTGTGGAACGCACGCACACGAACTCCGCGCGGAGATCGACGGCGGAGCGGGTTTCGAGGCGGTCAAAACCCTCCACGATTCGCTGCCCGGTGAGGGAACGATCATCGCCCTCTCTGCGCGTGCGGACGAGTCGACGATACGCGCCCACCGCGGCATCACGTCGGCCTACGAGGTGTTCTACTGCCTCGACTCGAGCGGTGAGCCGGTGCTCACTGACCTGTTCCGGAACGCCCTCGCCCGGCTCGAGCCGGCCGATCGGACGGTACCGGACCGAGCGAAAGCCGACCACCTGCTCTATCGAACGACGCCGATCGACTCCTACGTCGAGCGGATCCACCGCCTCGGTCACGGCGAGACGCTCACGTGGACGCCCGGGGAGACCACACCCCGAACCGAACTGACGGAGACGCTCGAGCCAGAGCCCGATCTCTCGCCTGCGAGCGCTCACGATCGGCTTGACGAGGTGCTGTCGGCGGTCTGTGCCCCGATCGCGGACGACGCCTCGCTCATGCTCTCGGGCGGCGTCGACTCGACCGTTCTCGAGCCCTACCTGACGAACCCGACCGAGAGCGTGACCGGTGCCTTCGACACGCCCGAACTCGAGTTCGAGCGGGAGTACGCCGATCGGGCGAACGACCTCGTCGAGACCGACCGCGAGGTCGTCGACATGTCCGAATCGTCGTACCTCGAGCGCCTCGAGACGGCCGTCGACGCGGTGGGGATGCCGCCCCACCAGCTCCAGACGCCGACGTTCGACGGCATCTACCGCGAGTTCGACGGCACCGATACGCTCGTCAGCGGCCAGGTCGCGGACGCCGTCTTCGGCCTCGGCGGCTCGCTCGAGGTCGCTCGCAAGGTCTGGATGACGCGCCATCTCGCGTACGTCCCGCCGGTCGTGGCGAAACTAAAGCAACACCGAGACGTGCTCGAGCGACTCCGGCGGCATCCATCGGATCCCGACGGACAGGGGCTCCAGTTTGCGGTCTACACCGACGTGCCCTCGGTCGTCGAGACCATCGGTCGCCGACGGTACGAACGACGACAGCGCGAGCGCTACGAGTACGCGATGGATCGGGTCCCCGACGCCGACGGGGGCAGATACGCGCGGCACGTCCACGTCGGGCAGTGGATCGACTTCTTCTGTGAAGACGCCGTCACCGTCTGGCGACAGGCCGGCCTCGCGCGGGGTTGTGAGATGTACACGCCCTTTGCGGGCAAGGCGGTCGCCGAACTCGCGCTCGGACTCTCCTCGCCCGAGCGCTACGTCCGCGACGGCGAGCCAAAACACGTCCCGAAGCGACTGCTCGGCGAGTGGTACCCCGAGTACGACCGGAGCAAGCCGAAAGGAAACGGCAACTTCCCGGCCGACCGGTTCCTCTCGACGGGGCCGCTCGCGTCCGTCTTCGACCGCTACGCGGTCCCCGAGTTCGCCCCGGACGTCTCGGGCGCGATCGTCGACCACTCCCCCGGCCTCGCGTGGAATCTGGCTGGCTACGCCGTCTGGCGCGACCGCGTTCTCCGAGCGGACGACCTCGAGCCAGTGTCTCATACCCGGACCGTGTCGGTGCCCTCGAGTACGCGCCGGTCCCCGGGCGAGACGGTCTAGCCTGCCGAGATTCGGCGCTTCACGCGCGTCTCGAGAGTGGGCCGAAGGACCCGTTTCGCACCGACCGCGGCGGCCCCGAGCTTCTTTCCACTCCGGGACCGAACGGCCGGTATGGAGTACGAGGCAATTGCCGACCTGCCGCTGACGATCGAGGAGGCGTCGACCAGCCGCCTCGAGCGCGAGACCTCGAGCGAGTTCACCCACGTCACGACGGAGGTTTCGCTTATCGGGCCGGCACCGGACGGCGACGGAACAACCACCGGCCGCGGCGAGGACGTTACCTACGAGACCGAAGACCACGACCGACTGGCGGAGACGGGACTGCCCGACCTGACCGGCGAGTGGACGATCGACTCGTTTTCCGCGCGGCTCGCCGATCTCGATCTCTTCCCGGGCGGCGTGCCCGATCGAGAAGTCTTTCGGAACTACCGGCGATGGGGGGTAGAGAGCGCCGCGCTGGATCTCGCCCTCCGGCAGGCCGAGACCGACCTCGGGAGCGAACTGGGCCGCACGGCCGATCCCGTCCGGTTCGTCGCCAGCACCCGCCTCGGCGAGCCGCCGACGACCGACCGGCTCGAGTCGCTGCGCGAGCGGGTGCCCGACCTCGAGTTCAAGCTCGATCCCATCCCGGCGTGGGACGCGGAGCTGGTGGCGGCTATCGGCGAGACCGTCGGGACCGAGGCAGTCCAAATCCTCGATCTGAAGGGCCAGTACGAGGGAACCGAGGTGGACGTGCCGGCCGATCCGGCGCTGTACGAACGCGTCCTCGAGGCGTTCCCCGAGGCCGTCGTCGAGGATCCGGCGCTGACCGACGAGACGCGCTCCCTCTTCGAGGATTCCACTGTACGCTCCCGGGTCTCGTGGGACGCCCCGATTCACGGGATCACGGATATCGAAGCGCTGCCGTGGGAACCCGACTGGCTGAACATCAAGCCATCGCGATTTGGCTCGCTCGAGTCGCTGTGCGAGACGATTTCCTACTGCGACGAGCGGGGCGTTCGGCTGTACGGCGGCGGCCAGTTCGAACTCGGGGTCGGCCGCGACCAGATCCAGCGGCTGGCGTCGCTTTGCTACCCCAACGGGCCGAACGACGTCGCGCCGCGGGCGTACAACGATCCCGACGTCGGGGACGGACTACCGCGCAGTCCGCTGGAGCTGTCGACGGAGTCCGTTGGATTTCGCTGAGAGCGGTCGGTACGGGTCGCTACCGGCGTCCGGTTTACTACGGTGTATCGGGGTCTTGGAACGGCGACTCGAGCGATTCGTCGCCACCACCGGTATCGACACCTTCGCAATTGGCCAGTAGACTTTCAGGTTTCGGGCTGCTTCGAAGAAGTCCGGGGTGGACTGGATGGATGTGAGGTCTGCGGTCCAGCCTGGATGTGAGTTTTTTACCCGGACATTCGTCCGGTTGCAGCCTCCACATGAAAAGGATGGGGGTTTCGTCAATCGATGAGTCGCGACACTGAGCCGAACTGAACCTCGCCCGAACCGGCCCTGTTAGCACATCGAACGCACGCCAGCGGCCATTCCAAACGGTTTATGCACGTCGATTGATTACGCCGGGACATGGCGAAACAGCAGACCGAAGTTCGCGAACTCCAGGAAGGAAGCTACGTCATGATCGACGACACGCCGTGTAAGATCAACGCCTACTCGACGGCGAAGCCGGGCAAACACGGCAGCGCCAAGGCTCGCGTCGAGGCCGAAGGCGTCTTCGACGGGAAGAAGCGATCGCTCTCCCAGCCCGTCGACGCGAAGATCTGGGTCCCGATCATCGAGCGCAAAAACGGTCAGGTCGTCTCCGTCGACGGCTCTGACATGCAGGTCATGGACCTCGAGACCTACGAGACGATCACGATGCGCATCCCCGACGATATCGATGTCTCCCCCGACGAGAACATCGAGTACCTCGAGATGGAAGACCAGCGAAAGATCGTCTAATGTTCCCCGGGGCGACTGACGAGCGCGAGGCGACCGACACGGCGGATCGATCCACCCGTGACGGCGCGAACTTCGTGGTCGTCGGTGCGCCCCTGGACGCAACGACGACCTTTCAGCCGGGGACCCGCTTTGGGCCCCGGCGAATCCGTTCTTTTGCCGAGCCGTTCGACGATTACGACCGCCGGACGGACCGGCGCTTTTCGACCCTCGGCGTCGCCGACCGCGGCGACGTTCGTGCGTGGAACGACGTTTCCGACTACCTCGAGTACCTGACGAGCACCCTGCGGGAAGTCGTCTGGAACGACGCCGTTCCGCTACTGTTGGGCGGCGAACACACCGTCTCCCTCGCGGGGGCACGCGCGGTCGAACCCGAGGTGTTCGTCTGTTGTGACGCTCACCTGGACCTGCACGACGCCTACGACGGCAATCCGCTCTCCCACGCCGCCGTCACCCGGCGTATCCTCGAGGACGTCGACGCCGTCGAGGAGGTCGTTCTCCTCGGGGCTCGCACCGGCAGCGAAACCGAGTGGGAACGCGCCGCCGCAGACGACGTGACCGTCGTTCCGCCCGAGGAGGTAGGCGAGTGGTCACCCGGCGACCGACTCGCAGACCGCGAGGTCTACCTGAGTGTGGACATCGACGCTGCCGACCCCGGCTACGCGCCGGGAACCGGGACGATGGAACCGTTCGGCCTCGAGCCCCGCGAACTCCGCGACGTGGTGCACGAAGTGGCACCGCAGGCCGACGGGTTCGACGTGGTCGAGGTCAACGACCGCGACGACGGCCAGACGGCCGCACTGGCCGCGAAACTGGTCCGAGAGTTCGTCTTCTCGAATGCTGACGGGTAATCGGCATTTCTCGTCCGTACGCTGCGGTGGCGCGTGCTGAGCCGCGGTGAGCGGACGGCGAACCGCGGCTCGAACGCACGCGAGGGATGAGTGAGGACGTGAGTCCGAACGAATCGGGTGGGGAGGTCGAGGCATCTCCGTGCTGGCACGATAGCAGAACGACCGTTCGGCCCGCTCCGTTTTTACCACCGACGCGAGGTTCCTTCGAGGCGAGCGTACACCCTTTTCACCCTCCGAGCGAACCCCCAACCATGATCGAGGCGACGCTCTGTTTCCCGCTCCGGGATGGCGGTGACACCGACGACGTATTGCTGATCGAGAAACGCCGCGGGCTCGGCGAAGGCTGGTACAACGGCCCCGGCGGGAAGTGCGAACCCGGCGAGACCCCCCAAGAGTGCGCGATCCGCGAAACGGAAGAAGAGGTCGGCCTCGAGGTCCGCGACCTCGAGAAGGCGGGCGAACTCCGATTCCTGCTCGACGGGGAAGGCCACACCTTCTGTCACGTCTACCGTACGCGCTCGTTCGAGGGCGAGCCGAGCGTCTCCGAGGAGGCCTATCCGGAGTGGGTTCCCGTCGATACCGTGCCCTACGATCGGATGTGGGAGGACGACCGACTGTGGCTACCGGGTGTGCTCGAGGGGAAAACCGTCTCTGGCGAGTTCCGATTCGAAGGCGGCGAACCGTTAGACGAGGCCGCGTTCGTCGATCACGACCTCGAGTGGGGTGTGTCGCTCGAGGGTCGCGAATAACGGAGCATCGGTTGTCCGTGGACGAGGTAGCAGTTCGCGGGAAGAGACGGAGGTGACGAACTGACGAATTCCTGCGCTAAACAGTTGCTCGAGGCCTATTCTAAGGCTGATGACACAGACATCGATCCCGGAAGATGTCAGTCGGCGGCGACATCAATATTATCGCTTACGTCTAATGTATTAAATCCAGAACATTCATTGCAGAAAGATCAATAATGGCAACGAATCGCTCGACTGAACCATCTCACCAGCCGATCACTGCTTCAGTATACGGCTTTGGAGCTTTCGATAGAACTGGGCTTGCACTAACCGATGTTTTCCCATCAGACATTCCAATAAATTATTGTAGTATAACTATAGACCGGTTGTATGAATCAGCAGATGTAAAAGATACTGGAGATAACGTTCTCTATTTTATTAATAACCGGAGCGATCGGGCCAGCTATGGCCGCTCCGGGAATGAATACGGCGGGGGCAGCCGTCAACGATGATAGCCTGAATGGGCTGTCTCAACTTCTCACTTCGGGTGAACAGGATTCGACCGCGCTCGAGTTGAAGTACGCTGCCGTCACCGAGTTCGCAGTGATTCAACCTGCTGATCAACGCGACGAACGACGGAAAAAGCAGGTTGGGAAGCGAATCAACGAGACGCTTGATTTCTATCTCGACAAAGACCGCGTTGAGAGCCATAAGGTGTTCGAAGGCGATGCCGCGGCCGTCTCCCGCTTAGCACCACTCGCAGACGCTGATCCAGCGCAGGTCAACCAGTCGACGTGGTTGCTCACGAAGGCGAACGCGCGGACGGCCAACGTCTCCGTCACGGACACGCGGCGCGCCCTCGAGCGATTCGAAGACGATATCGATAATCCCGGTCACAAAAACGCGATCGAGAGCCACCTTCGAAACGCCGAACGTGCGTACGACCGCGGTGGAAAGCTTCTCGAGGACGACGGGGGCAGCAACGTCGAACGAACAGCGCGGAAGCGTGCACGAGCTATCCGACCATGACTGCCTGGCGCCAGAGCCAGCAGGCACTGGACAAACTCGAGCGCCAGACGACGCCGCGGGTACGGATCACGACCCGGAACGACCCCGTTCGAAACGGCTCGGAAGCCACGAATCGGACCATCGGCGGTGCGATCGAGACGGTCCGGCCGAACGAACTCGGGAATGTGACGGTGACGGTCGAGGATGGTTCTACTGTCGAAGTCGAGCCGGGTACCAGTACCGTGCCGGCGTCAAACGTCACGTTTGTCGCGAACGTCAGCTTCGAGGATCGAGAACAGCGCATTCGGGCGACACTCGAAGAGAGCACGAACCGAAAGCACCACCGTGGGCCGCCAAAACACGCGAACGGGCGGTCGTCGTCCTCGGACTCGTCGCCAACCACCGACGAACTGCTACTGGACGGTGACGCGCTCCCGGATACATACGAACTCGAGACGGCCGGGACCGACCCACTGGATCCCGACAGCGATTCCTCGAAGACAGCCGTCGACGAGAGCGATAATGGGACGATCGACGGCCTTGAAGACTTCGACGACGACGGGGTCACGACCTACCACGAGGGGCTGTTCGGGACCGACCCGTTCAGCGGGGACACCGATGGTGATCGGCTTCCCGACCGCTACGAGATTCGGTATTCGAAACTCGACCAGACGAAGGCCGACACGAACGACGATGGCGTCACCGATGACGAGTGGGACATTGACAACGATAGTCTGACCACGCTCGAGGAGTACGAGGCCGGCACGACGCCGACGCAAGCCGACGAGGATCGTGACGACCTCGATGATGACCGCGAACTCGAGATCGGCACGAATTCGAGTGATCCCGATACGGACGACGACGGACTGCTTGACGGCGAGGAGATTGCCCTTGGAACAGATCCACTTGTCGCGGACTCTGACGGCGACGGAACGCTGGATGGCAACGCCACGTACACGACGGCGACGAGCAACGAGTCGCTCGGCGTCAACGTTTCGCTGGCGGGTAGCGGTGACATCGCCAGCGGCGTCACGATCGAGAACGGTTCACAAGAACGATTCGAGAGCGGTTCGATCGAGTCGGCCCAGGTCACGTCGTTCGTCGACCTCGAGTCCGAGGAGTCGTTCGAGTCGGCGAACGTCACGTTCTCCTACGATGACTCACAGCTCGGAGAAACGAACGAATCGGATCTGGTCGTCTTCCGGTACAACGAGTCGCTGAGGGTATTCGAACCCCTGAATACGACGGTCGATCAGGAGTCGAACACAGTCACTGGAGAAACCGAACACTTCTCGCGGTTCGTCGTCTTCGACGTGCGTAACTGGGCGTCGAACTTCGTCGCGGAACGCCCCGAAAACGAGACTGACGAGTCGGAAGTCCAGCCCGTCGACGTGACGATGATCATCGATTCGTCGGGCTCGATGAGTTCGAATGATCCCCAAGAGTTCCGTAAGCAGGCCGCCAAAGAGTTCGTCGGCGCATTAGTCGAGGAAGATCGAGCAGGCGTCGTTGACTTCGACGGGAATGCTCACGTGGCTCAAGAGTTGACGACCGACTTCGGGTCAGTCAACCTCACGATCGACAGTCTCGACGCCAACGGCGGAACCGATATCGGCGACGGTGTCGAAAAAGCAAATCAGCACTTCGCTGAGACGAGCAACAATTCCCGCGCACAGGTTGGGATCCTCCTCACTGACGGTCAGGGCGACGGAGGCCGCGCAGAGGCGCGCACGGCAGCCCGGCGGAATACGACGATTTACACGATCGGATTTGGCGGTGCGGATGGAGATAAGCTCCAGGACATCGCTCAAATCACCGGCGGCAACTACACGCACGTTGACGATCCGGCTGATCTGCCGAACGTGTTCTCGCGGGTCGCCGACGATATCGGCGCACAGGACACTGACGGCGACGGTATTTCCGACGCCGCCGAACGACGCGGCGTGGTCACCCCGAACGCCGGCCTACTCGAGACCGATCCGTACAGCGCCGATACGGACGGTGACGGACTCGAGGACGGAACCGAACTCGGAGAGGCGATTACTGCAGAGGAACTACGAGACCGAAACACCGACGGGTCTGGTCCCCCGGGTCCGGACCCGAAGTATCAGGCGATCGTTGGAACGGTCTCCAGAGCCGGATACAATACCAGTGAACTCTCCGGATCGATCTACATCGACCCGGTGAGCGACCCAACCCGCGTTCACACCGACGGCGACGGCGTTGACGACTACACGGAGCGTCGGGAGCCAGTGACCTACGCCCGAACGACGAGTCGCGAGGCGACGAAATCGGCCCTCGAGACTGGTGAGCTGACCGAAGAGACTTTCGAAGAGGCCTACGACACCGGTCAGGCGACATCTGATCCGTGGAATAGTGACACGGATTACGATGATCTCGACGACGGTCGCGAGCGCAACCTCGCGACGAATCCAAACGACGGTGATACAGACGACGACGGTATCAGGGACGGTGACGAGACGAGTGGCCGGAACGATCCGACGCTGTACGACGTTCATCCACCGAAAATAGATGTTTACACGAGCGGCTGGCGTGTCCCGGAGACGAGTCTCGACGCCACCTACTGGGCGCGCGCATCGATCGAAGATGAGGCAGGCATCGAGGAGGTCGCGTTCGTCAAGGAGGGCTCCGTCGAAAAACGGTTCGATACCTCCGATGACGAGCTGACACGTCGGTTCGAGTACACAGATAAGATCTCCGGCGGGAACGTCGATACTAGTAACATCAAGTCGACAGTCATCTCGGGTACTGGAAGCGCGATCGACCTTAGTGGTGATCTCGCGGGAGCCATCGCTGACACGACCCTCGGAACAAGCGTGTCCCTGCGCGCGACGGACGCGACCGGCAATCGTCAGCAGGCCGTCGCCGTGCAGCGAGCGAACTTCTACGGGTACATGGCCGGTGAACTCCCGACCGGTTGGGACCTCGCAGACAGGGAGGTCGCACGAAAACTCGGTACAGTCTCCGGGTTCTCCGCGAGCGTCGGCGTCGCCTTCCGGGATGCCGAACAGCTCCTGCACGATCCCGGTGCGTTCATCGAGGGCATGCGGGCTATGCTCGAGCTCGTCGACGAAGCTGATCCCACGGTGATCGACACGCTGATCGACGGCTACATCCAGCAGTTCGAACAGAAACAGGAGCAGAACAATCCGTACGAGGGGGGCACGACGAAGTACGAGCTCTTCGAGGCGAACTGGTACCAGGGCTACGCGCTCGGCTTCCTCTCGAAACACGCCGTCAGTGGAGGCTCTACCGGAGCGAAAAACGCGATCAAGGAGACCGACCGTGTCAGCGATATCGCGGACCGGCTCTCGGATAGCCGCGCCCTTCGGGCGCTCTCTCGGATCGATGGCGCGACCGACGCCGCCAAAGCGCGAGTGACCGCACGCCTGCTGCTGGCGACCGACGACGCTGCGGAACCGCTTCTGAGTCAGGGTGAAACCGCCGGACAGGTCTATCGACTATGGCGGCTGCAGCGCGGAGTGGACGCCGATGTGGATGCCCTGCCGGAAACCAGACAGCAACAGCTCGGACGGTTCCTGTCCCAGACTGGTGGAGACGGACAGCAGATCTACGATGACCTCGCCGCCGCCGACGGTGAAGCTGCAGACGCCCTGCTCGAGATCGATACCCCCGACGTCCAGCGTCGCCTCGTGAGAGCCCATCAAAACGGCGGTCTCGATTCGGCCGAGTTGTCGACAGTCGTCAAACGCTACGACGACCTAGACCCGGACGAAAAAGCACTCGCACAGCGGTCGATTGCCCGGTCCGGGGACGACGGCGTCAGGCTGCTGGAAATCGGCGTCTGTAATAGCCCATGTGATAGCCTGTTGAAATCTGTCGATGACTTCGGCGACAAACGAGGACTAACTAGCAGAGAAAAGGACAAACTCGTCGACGCATTCGAGGATTCCGACGACGTTCCGGACGACGTTCCCGGTGAAGACCCTGAGGCTGTATATCAGGATCTCGAATTCCTCGATAGCGAAAGTATAGAAGATTTGAATGGTGTGATGGGGAAAATATCTGGTGATAGGGCTGGATACACTGGTCTCGCGGGAGAAACCCGAACTGCAAGGAAAGTAATCGAAAATGACGCCGATGCTGATGTCGAATTACGAAAGAAGGTCGACCCCAACGATATCGAAGACGACGATATCCCGAACGGCCTCACTCGAGCTGATGACCTGAAGCAGGGACCCACTGACATCGACGTCAACGATAAGAACGGCCCTGCCTACGAATCGAAGAACACGCGGGACTTTGAGCCGCTCTATTCAGGCGAAAGTGCGCACGAGTCTGTCGGCGACAACCTCGAGAGTCTAAGAGAGAAATTGAATACACTTGCAGCGAGCGGCGAAGATGAAATCATCATCGTCATGCGAAAGGATCAGCTAAGTGCCGAATACAGTGACGAAATCAGAGATGATTTCCGGCCAGAAGTCGACGATTCGGTGAAAGAACTCGATAATCCGACTCAGCTCGCCGGTGTAGTCGAAGACAACTTCGATGGTGTTACAGTGGAGTTCAAAAGCTACGAGGAAGTAGGGGCGTAAAATGACCGACCGACTGAAAATAGAGGGCGTCGTCAAGGTGTTGTTCTACAGCACCGAACGTCTTGAGTACGAGGAGTTAGTCGAGCCAACGCTCACGATCTGCGCAGAACTGGGACTTGCCGGGAAATCGACGACACCAGTGGATCCCGACGAGGTTACGCTCACTGAGGGAAGCGGGACGTCAGTATACCTGGACAACCGGAAAGTGTCGCTCAATTTCAATCCCGAAGGGCCGGATGAGGAGCCGATAGATTCGGCGCTCACCATCTCAGCGGATGCTAACGGGATGATCTCCGCGAACGCGGATTCCGAAGACGAATACACTGGCTTCGCGCGCATCCTCGTGGAACTGATTCGCAGACTCACTCTCGAACTGGATCCATTCTACGTCGCGACGTTCAATACACACTTCGCGCCAGGCATCCCCTCACCGGAGACGGTACTCGCGTTCGACGTCCCGATCGACCTCGAGCGGATCCCGTGGTTGGGCGTCTACTCCGAGCCGGTGATCGAGCAACTCGGCGGCAGAGAACACGTCATCGAGACGCCGGCGTGGAAAGTCGAGGAACTCGAGAACGGCAGCATTCTCATCATCACAACCCGAACGCCATGGAAGGGGTATCACAACAAACTCCCGGCCGACGATCATCTCTTGAGAGAGAACGGCGTCGAACGAGAAGCGACCGACGACGGATCCACCGGGCTGTCCGATCCGTTCGCCGCGCTGGACAACGGTGAGATCGGGACCGACGTCTGTGTCTATCGCGACGACATTCGCGAAGAGTTCCGCAACGAGGATCTCCATCTCGTCCCTGTGCGCATCGACGACCAGGGCGATCTCCGCCGGATCGATGACGGCACCTTCGTCCGGAACGTCGTCGAGGACGACTCGGGCGGAAAAGCCGACGTGATCGGCAGAATGCTCGACGATATCCCGGCAGACGCGACGCGCGACCAGCAGATGGTCTCGGCGTTGCTCCACGAGTCCATCCCGCCGGCGTTCATCCGCCTCGTTGAACCGGAGGGCCAGAACGTCGCCACGAAGGTGATGAACCTCGACGTCGAGACGAACAAACACGACTTGCTCGTCTCGCTCGGTCGCGTCGCCCAGCTCGAGGAGTTCGACGAAAACGAGGATCTTGAGAAGATGTGCAACGCGCTCGATAAAATTGCCGATCTCGAGAATGTCGACGGGATCGAGAAGACGCTCGAGGACTGGTTGGTCTGAACCGAACCAGCAGCTATGTATCGATGACGATATTCTTCAGGGTTAGACCGTGACCAGCAAAGACGTTCGGACGCTTGTCACAGACGAGCGCGCGCAGTTACTCGACGGGAAAGACGGTATGGATGATGCTGTCGTCACCCGGCCCAGTCGGGCACAGACAGTTGCCCTTGACCTGCTCGCGCTTGACAATATCGACGAGACTAAAGCTTGGTTTCGACCACTGATAGAGGAGTGAACCTTACACGCGATACCGAGACAGGGAACTATGTGGCCGTGGAGTTATTGTACCTCGAGACCAGGGGTAACGCCGTGCCAAACCCGATGAAGAGTTCGTCTCTGACTAGAAATTAAGTAAGAAGCAGAGGCAGCACCTCGAGGAGACGGGAGATCTATAAGAGTGAGACGATGACTGAGCAACCAGTCATATCGAAATACCGGGAGATGATACGAGGATACACCGAGGGAGAGATATCAGCTTCCGAGTTCTCTCTTAACTACTTGCGGGAATTCAAGGGTGAAACATTGACGATGTCCGACAATACGTATGAGATATTGCAGAATTTGTTTCGGAAAGCCGACGCATACTGTGAAGATCCTGAACTGCGCGAGAAAACCAGCGATGGGATCGGGGAAGCAGAGTTGAGGGAAGCAGCTATTAACGCGTCAAACAAGCTAGATCGTCGGTTAGAAGAAATCGAATAGTACTGAGGGACCAACCGCTGTAGCTCGGACCCCAAATCGAATGAAGATTTAAATGGCCGAAGGAACCGAAGTCATGGCGTTCTACACGTCTCGAATACTGAGGGGGCATCGTTGATGACGCCTTAGCCAGCAGTAAGCAAGCAGGGTAGGGGAACGTTCGGACCGCGTTTCCAAAAGGCGGAGAAGATGCCTGGGCATACATTAGTGAGAATGACGTTGGTTGGATCAACCGGGTGAGTGACGGTGGAGATAACAGTAATCCGGATATCCACCTTGATCTCCCTTCGCCGTCATCGACTGCTGGCTGGCTAGAAACCGGATCAATGCCGGCAGGCGATATACGTCTCCTGACGGGGAAACCTACTGAAGATTACGAAGAGATTGGATCATAATATGCTCAGTCTTCCATACTATACATCGACCGAAATCGAAGACATCGACGAGGCGATCAGAGAGGCCTGTGCAGCTGTCGGTCTCGAGATTGAACGAATCTCCCCGGAAGCGGTTAGTGCTAATTCACATGCATCAGAATGTATCGTCTCGTACAATGAGTGGAACTTCAGTACTACATTCGATGTACGATCCGACGACGATCGTACCGACCCAGACGCTCCCAGAGCGAAAGACTCGGAAGTACCACTGTCGAGATGTACTATCTCAGATACCCGCTGGTTCTCTGACCCCTGGGAAAACGGCATCAGCCAGGACGAGTATCAGCGGCGCGTCGATATCATCTTCGAGTTCATCTGTCGGCTCGCGATGGCGACCGATGTCGAGTACGCGCCGATGCTGGGCTTCGTGGATCCGATTCAGTGCTGGCCCACGGACTACCCGATTACCGATCACATCGAGGAACTCCCAATCTTCGGGATTTACTCCCAGTCGGCACTCGAGGATCTCGGGGGCCTCGAAGCCATGTTTGATCGATCGCCGTGGTACGTCGCAGAGCTTCCGAGCGGTCACACCGTTGTTATCCAGGAAGACTTTCCGTGGAACAAGCGCGACTGGTCACCGCCGACGGACGCGGCGTTCCTCGAAACGGCCACGTTCCCCGATTCCGGTGAGTACGCTGCCCACGACTTCGCGGACCCGTTCGCCGCTCTCGAGACGGGCACGATCGGGACCGACCTCTGCGTGCCTCGGGAAAAAATTGGTCCCGAGTTCCGCAACGAGGACCTCGAACTGGTGCGGGTTCGGGTCGACGAGCAGCGCAACCTCCGACGGCTCGACGGCGGATCGTTCGTCCGTAACGTCGTCGACGACGATCCCGGTGATCCCGCCGCGTTCATGCAGGCGATGCTCGAGGAGATTCCAGCCGGCGCTACTGTCGACGATCTGATGGTCTCGGCACTGCTCAAAGACGCGATCCCACCGGCCTTCGTCCATCTCGAGGATCCGGCCGACGAAACCATCGTCTCGAGGGCTGCGGGTCTTGACGTCGACAGTCCCAAGGTGGACCTCCTCATCAGTCTCGGCCGCGTCGCACAGGACGGTGGTACCGACGAGACGCTCCGGGAAATCGACGCGTTCCTCGACAATCTTGACGGCCTCGAGGATGTCGACGGTATCGAGCGGACGCTCGAAGAGTGGCTGGGCTGAGACTGCATCGCGGCTGCTTGCGTGGTCCGTCCCACTTGCAGTTCGGTCGGTCGTCGCCCAGTCTCGGGTACGCTTCATCGCCGACTGAGATCACGGGAATCCAAAATCGGCTCCGTCTTTGAGACCCGACGCCTGGGGCCGTGATCTCCCACGAAAGCCGTTTTTAGGGTTTCAGTACGACTTTCCCGGAACTCCTCCGATCCTCGATGTACTGGTGAGCCTCGGCCGCGTCCTCGAGCGCGAACGACTCGCCCAGAATGACCTCGAGGTCGCCGCCTGCGAACCCTTCGGTCAATTCGGGAACGGCCTGCATGACTCGCGACGGATCGTGCATCGAGGCCTGCCCGAGGTGGAACCCCTTGACCGTCTTGTTCTCGAAGAGCAGGCGCTGGTTGCTGACCTCTGCGGGAACGCCGCTTGCGACGCCGAACGTGACCATCCGGCCGAAGTGGGCCATCGCGTCGAGGCTGCGCTCGAAGACGTCGTCGCCAACGCTCTCTAAGACGAGATCGACGCCCTCGCCGTCGGTTTCTTCCTCGACGACCTCGCGGAAGTCCGTCTCGGTGTAGTTGATCGGATGATCGCAGCCCATCTCGGCCGCGAGGTCGAGTTTCTCCTGCGTGCTCGCGGTGCCGAAGACCTCAGCGCCGGCGTTCGACGCCAGTTGGACGGCGGCGGTGCCGACCCCGCCGGCTGCGGCCTGCACGAGGACGGAGTCGCCCTCCTCGAGGCCACCCCACTCGAAGAGACACGCGTGGGCGGTCAGAAACTGGACGGGAAACCCGGCCGCCTCGTCGAAACTCATCGCCTCGGGAATCGGAAAGAGCAGGTCCGCGGCGGCGGTGACGTACTCGGCGTACCCGCCGGTGTCTATCATGCCGACGACGCGGTCGCCTTCCGAGAGGTCTTCGACGCCGTCGCCGACCGCGTCGACCGTTCCCGCGGCTTCCATACCAGGGATGTAGGGCGCGTCGGGACCGCCCGGGTAGTGGCCGCGCCGTTGCATGATGTCCGCGAAGTTGATCCCCGCGGACTCGATGTCGATTCGAACCTCGCCCGCGCCGGGCTCGGGGGTCGGCACGTCGACCACCGAGAGTTCGTCGCTATCGCCGTAGGCGTCGACTTCGATCGCTTTCATCGGGGAATTATACCGGCGTGACTCGCATAAAGGTGTGAGAACCGGGGGAAACAGATGTTGTGTTTATGGTTTCTCGCCAGCGATGACGCCGGTCTGTGCCAACGCGGCCCCTTGCGATCGACTCGCGAGCGACCGTTCGCCCTTCGCATGGTTTAAGCCCGCGCTGACTGCATGTCGACACAATGAGCGACGAGAGTCAAGAACTCGGCATCACCGAGTCGAAATCGCACAAGCCCGGCGAGTGGTACGCCGAGGTCGTCCAGAAAGCCGACATCGCTGACTACGCGCCGATGGGCGGCTTCATCGTCACCAAGCCCCGCGGCTACGCCCTCTGGGAGGCCATTCAGGACTCGCTGGACAGCCGGTTCAAGGAGACCGGCGTCGACAACGTCTACTTCCCGATGTTCATCCCCGAGAGCTTCTTAGAGCGGGAGAAAGACATCGTCGAAGGCTTCGACCCCGAGGTCGCGTGGGTGACCCAGGGCGGCCACGACGAACTCGAGGAACGCCTCGCCGTTCGGCCGACCAGCGAATCGATCATCGCGCCCTTCATGGCCGACTGGACGCGCAGCCACCGCGACCTGCCGATGCGACTCAACCAGTGGTGTTCGGTGGTTCGGTGGGAGGCGACGGAGACGAAGCCGTTCTTCCGGACGAAGGAGTTCATGTGGCAGGAGGGCCACACCGCCCACGCGAGCGACGAGGGCGCGTGGGACGAGGTCTGGACCCGACTCGGTCAGTACGAAGACCTCTACGAGGATGTGCTCGCGATTCCCGTGCTGCGGGGTAAAAAGCCCGAACACGACAAGTTCCCCGGCGCGGACACCACGACGACCGTCGAGGCGCTGATGCCCGACGGCAAGTCCGTCCAGGGCGCGACCAGCCACAACCTCGGCCAGAGCTTCGCCGAGGCCTTCGACATCTCCTTCGTCGACGAAGACGAGGACGAACAGACGGCCTACACCACCTCGTGGGGCCTCTCGTGGCGCGCACTGGGCGCGCTCATCATGACCCACTCCGACGACCAGGGGCTCGTGCTCCCGCCGACGGTCGCGCCCACGCAGGTCGTCATCGTCCCCATCTGGCAGGAAGACACCAAAGAGGAGGTCCTCGAGTACTCCGAGGAAATCGCCGAGGACCTCGAGGAGGCCGGCTTCCGCGTCGAACTCGACGACCGCGACGAGCGCAATCCCGGCTTCAAGTTCAACGAACACGAACTCAACGGCGTCCCCCTCCGGTTGGAGATCGGCCCCTACGAGGTCGAGGACGAGGAGGCCACGCTTGTCCATCGCCCGGACAACGAGGAGACCGTCGAGGACCGCGACGAGATCGTCGACGCCGTCGACGAGCACCTCGAGGACATCTACGACAAACTCTACGAAGCCGCCGAGGAGACCCTCGAGGACAACGTCCGCGAGGCCCACAGTCCGGAGGACATTCTCGGAACGATCGGCAAACACGGCGGCTACGTGAAGACGCCGTGGTGTGGCGACGAGGCCTGCGAGGAGGCCATCAAGGAGAAGATCGCCGCCGAAATCGTCATGCAGCCCCTCGAGGACGAGGGCGGCTCGACGGCCGGTGAGGTCCCCGAACCCGACGCCGACGAGTGCGGCGTCTGTGGCGACCCCGCCGACGAGATCGCGTACTTCGCGAAATCTTACTGAGCGGCCCGACTTTCGTCGCCGAACCGCGTGTCTTCGCTGCCGTTTGCGGCTCGGCTCGAGCGCTGTGGGTCGCCAGATCGTGAGTGACTGTTCCACTCATACCTAATTCTTTAACCCGAGTTTGCTTACCCGGGAAGAGTGACTAGAAGCATGTGGTGTTCACTCTGGTGGGTGAACACTACGTGCCTCTGACATTCCCCGCTACCGGGACGGTCGACTTCCTGGGCGGGGGTTTGATCGAGGTTGTGACTGTCGGTTGTTCTCCGCGGTTCCGATACCATGCCGTCGATAGCCGAAGGCGTCGCATTGTATAATTAAGGGCTGCACCACTCCTTATATCGGTATATATGTGTTAATAATACACTTAGCCATAATGGGTTAGCCTCTTATAGTTGTTCTCGCTAAGGGTGTGTATGACACAGCCACAGATAGCGCCATCCACCGAGCGTTCACGGGGGCTCGCCGACCCCTCGGACGCGCGGTCGAACTGCGGGGTCGGCGTCGTCATGGACCTCGACGGGGGTGGGGGCCACGACGTCGTCGCCGACGGACTCGAACTCCTTCGCAATCTCGAGCATCGCGGAACGACCGGTGCGGAGAAAAACACCGGCGACGGTGCCGGCATCATGCTTCAGACGTCCGATTCGTTCTTCGAGAGCGTTCTCGACGCCTCCCTTCCTGAGACCTACGCCGTCGGCTCGCTCTTTCTGCCGCAGGATACCGCGGCCCGCGAGGAACTCGTCTCGCTCGTCGAGGAGACGTTCGACACCTACGACCTCGGCGTCCTCGAGTGGCGGGACGTGCCGACGGACAACGACGACCTCGGCCAGACGGCCGTCGACTCCGAACCCGATGTCTGGCAAGTCGTCGTCACGCCCGAGGACGATATTTCCGGGGACGACTTCGACCGTCGCCTCTACGTCGCCCGACGCGCCCTCGAGAACGCGGTCGAAGCCGCCGATATCGAGCACAAAGAGCGCTTCTACGTCGTCTCGCTGGACTCGAAGACCGTCGTCTACAAGGGCCTGCTGAAAGGCGTGCAGGTCCCCGCGTACTACCCCGATCTCACCGACGAGCGACTCGAGTCGACGTTCGTGATGGTCCACGAGCGGTTCTCGACGAACACGCTCGGCGCGTGGCACCTCGCCCATCCCTACCGGAACATCATCCACAACGGCGAGTTCAACACCATTCAGGGAAACATCAACTGGATGCGGGCCCGCGAGACCGACATCGAGAGCGACGTCCTCTCCGATCTCGAGGCGGTCAAGCCGATCATCGACGACCCCGATCAGTCCGACACGGCAAGCGTTGACAACGCCCTCGAACTGCTGATGCAGGACGGCCGGGACTTAGAGCACGCCCTGCGGATGCTCGTCCCCGAGGCGTGGCGCGGCGACGACGCGATGGACCCCGATCGGAAAGACTGGTACGACTTCCACGCCTCGCTGGTCGAACCGTGGGACGGACCCGCGCTCGTCGCGGCGACCGACGGCGAACGCATCGGTGCGGTCTTAGACCGCAACGGCCTTCGCCCCTGCCGGTACGACGTGACGACCGACAACCGACTCATCATGGCCAGCGAGGCCGGCGCGCTCGAGACCGAACCCGAAAACATCGAAGAGCGCGGCCGCCTCCAGCCCGGCCAGCTGTTCCTCGCAGATCCCGAGGAAGGGCGCGTCATTCCCGATGAAGAGGTCTTCGAGGACCTCACCGACGACCGTTACGGCGAGTGGGTTGCCCAGGAGCAGGTCCACCTCGACGACATTCAAACGACTGACGACCGCTCGCCCCAACAGGCCGTCGACGGCCTCCGTGACTACCAGGCCTCGTTCGGCTACACTCACGACGAACTCGAGAACCTGATCGAGCCGATGACTCAGAAGGGGAAAGACCCCGTCGGCTCGATGGGCGACGACACGCCGCTATCGGTGCTCACCGAGTTCAACCGGCCGCTGTTTTCCTACTTCAAGCAGCTGTTCGCACAGGTCACCAACCCGCCGCTCGACTACATCCGCGAGGAACTGGTCACCTCGATGGAGTCGCGGCTGGGCTTCCAGCGGAACCTGCTCGACGAGTCACCCGAACACGCCCGCCAGCTCGTCCTCGACTCGCCGATCCTGACCGACGCCGAACTCGGCTCGATCCGCGACTGCTCGGCAAACGGCATCACGGCGACGACGGTCGATATCACCTACGAGCCCGAGAGCGACGACCTCGGAACAGACCTCGAGGCCGCACTCGAGCGGGTGCGAGCGGACGCCGTCGCGGCGATCGAGGGCGGGGCCGACGTGCTCATCCTCTCCGATCGAAACGTCGACGAGGACCGGGTCGCGATCCCGAGTCTGCTGGCAACCGGCGGGGTACACCACCACCTCGTCCGTAACGGACTGCGCAACCACGTCGGACTCGTCGTCGAGTCGGCCGATCCGCGCACCGTCCACCACTTCGCGACACTGGTCGGCTACGGTGCCGGCGCGGTCAACCCCTACCTCGCGTACCAGACGATCGCGGACATCACCGCCGGCCCCGACGGTGCCGACACCGAGGTCGCCATCGACGCCTACGTCGGCGCGGTCGAGGACGGCCTGCTGAAGATCATGGCCAAGATGGGCATCTCGACCGTCGAGAGCTACCAGGGAGCCCAGATCTTCGAGGCCGTCGGACTTGATTCGGGGCTCGTAGCGGACTACTTCTCCGGCACCGAGAACCGTACCGAAGGAATCGGCCTCGCCGAGATCGAGGAAGATCTCCGCGAGCGCCACGCAGCCGCCTTCGATCACGCCGACGGCGAGGAGTCAGACCTCGACCGCCACGGCGAGTTCGAACACCGCTCCAACGGGATCCACCACCAGTGGAACCCCGACACCGTCGGCGCGCTTCAGCAGGCCGTCCGCTCGAACGACTACGAGCGCTACGGGGAGTTCGCCGAACAGATCAACGACCAACAACAGAACCTCCAGACCCTGCGCGGACTGCTCGAGTTCGACTCCGATCGCGACTCGATTCCAGTCGAGGACGTCGAGCCGATCAAGGACATCGTCCAGCGGTTCTCGACCGCCGCGATGAGTCTCGGCTCGCTCTCGCCGGAGGCTCACGAGAACAACTCGATCGCGATGAACCGGCTCGGCGGCAAGAGCAATTCGGGGGAGGGTGGCGAGCCGCCGGAGCGGTTCGACACCGAACGCGAGTGTAACGTCAAGCAGGTGGCTTCGGGCCGCTTCGGCGTCACCTCGACGTACCTCTCGAACGCCGACGAGCTACAGATCAAGATGGCCCAGGGCTCCAAGCCCGGCGAAGGTGGCCACCTCCCCGGCTCGAAGGTCAACGAGATGATCGCTCACGTCCGCAAGTCGACGCCGGGCGTCGGGCTGATCTCGCCGCCGCCGCTGCACGACATCTACTCGATCGAAGACCTCAAACAGCTGATCTTCGATCTGAAAGCAGCCAACGAGGCGGCCGACATCAACGTCAAACTCGTCTCCGAAGCCGGCATCGGCACGGTCGCCGCCGGCGTCGCGAAGGCAAACGCCGACGTGGTCCACATCTCGGGCCACTCCGGCGGCACCGGTGCCTCGCCGCGCACCTCGATTAAGAACGCCGGCCTTCCGTGGGAACTCGGCCTCGCGGAGGCAAACCAGATGCTCTGTCAGACTGGCCTCCGGGACCGCATCCGCGTCTCCGCCGACGGCGGGATGAAGACCGGCCGCGACGTCGCCGTCGCCGCCCTGCTGGGTGCCGAGGAGTACATCTTCGGCACCGCGTCGCTGGTCACCGGCGGCTGTGTCATGGCCCGACAGTGTCACAAGAACACCTGCCCGGTCGGCGTCGCCACCCAGCGCGAGGACCTGCGCAAGCGGTTCCCCGGCGAGCCAGAACACGTCATCAACTACATGACCTTCATCGCGCAGGAACTGCGCGAGATCATGGCCGAACTCGGATTCGAGACCGTCGACGAGATGATCGGCCAAGTCGACGTCTTAGCGCAACGCGACGACGTCGATCACCCGAAGGCTCGCAACGTCGACCTCTCGGAGGTGCTAGCCGACCCCGGCAGCGACGTTCGCCGGAAGATCCGCGAGCAGGACCACGAACTCGAGGACCAACTCGACCGGGATCTCATCGAGGCTGCGGCCGACGCAATCGAGGATCAGGAGCCGGTCTCGATCGAGACCGAGGTCACGAACGTCGACCGGACCGTCGGCGCGATGCTCTCGAACCGCATCACCAGCCGCTACGGCGAGTCCGGACTGCCCGAGGACACGATCGCCCTCGATGTGGACGGGACCGCCGGCCAGAGCTTCGGCGCGTTCCTCGCGAGCGGCGTCTCGATGCACTTAGACGGCAGCGCCAACGACTACGTCGGTAAGGGCCTCTCGGGCGGCAAACTGACGATCCGAACGCCCGAAACCGCGGCCTACGACCCGACCGAGAACGTCTCGATCGGCAACGTCGCACTCTACGGCGCGACCGACGGCCAACTGTACGTCAACGGCGTCGCCGGCGAGCGCTTTGCGGTACGCAACTCCGGTGCTAAAGCCGTCGTCGAAGGCGTCGGCGATCACGGCTGTGAGTACATGACCGGCGGCGTCGTCGCCGTACTCGGCGAGACGGGCACGAACTTTGCGGCCGGCATGTCCGGCGGCGTCGCCTACGTCTACGACCCCGACGACGAGTTCGCGGCCAAGGCCAACACCGGCATGGTCTCGCTCCACGACCAACTCGAGGAGAAAGACGAGCGGATGCTCCGTCGACTCGTCGAGAACCACGTCGCCTACACCGGCTCCGAGCGCGGCCAACTCCTGCTTGAGAACTGGGAGCGCGCGCTCGAGTCGTTCGTGAAGGTCATGCCCGAGGCCTACCACGAGGCGATCACCGAGCAGGGTAGCGACGACGTGCGTAACGAACTGCCCGGCGCGCCCGAGGCGGCCGCCGAGGCCGAATCGGCCAACTTCGCGGCGAGCGACGACTGACGGCGGCTTCGGTTCGTTCGTTTTTCTGCGACGCCGTCACTCGCGACCGAGCGTGTGGAACTCGTCGTTCGGCCGCATCTCGGCGAACATCGCCATCCGGTTGCTCATGTTGTAGTAGGCCGTGACAGCCCCGATGTCCCAGATGGCTTCCTCGCTGAAGCCGGCCTCGCGCAACGCCTCGAGATCGGCGGGCTCGATCTCGGTCGGCCGCTCGGTGAGTGTGACCGCGACGTCGAGCATCGTCCGGTGGGCCTCGTTGATGTCCGCGGTCCGGTAGTTCGCGATCAGCTGATCGGCCAGCGTCGGATCGTCGGCGTAGATCCGGACGAGCGCGCCGTGGGCGACGTTACAATAGTAACAGTGGTTGACGCCGGAGACGGCGACGACGATCAGCTCTATCTCCTCGCGCTCGAGAGCGGTGTCTTCGACGAGCGCGTCGTGGAACTCGAAGAAGGCCCGGAACTGCGACGGCTTGTACGCGAACGCGGCGAACACGTTTGGCGTAAAGCCAGCGCGCTCGGTCTCTTCGTCGATTCGGGCCTGCAGGTCGTCGGGCAGGTCGTCGAACGCCGGCACGGGGAATCGGCCCATGGCATCGTCGCTGAGTTCGGGATCGGTGTCGGTCGGTGCCTCGGATTCTGAATTGCTCATGGATACCGTTTCACAAGCAGCCGTAATAACGCGGCGGCGAACTCGAGTATTAGTCGTCGAGAACACCGCCCGCGTCGACCGCCGCGTCCCGAATCGCCGCCGCGTCGGGAGCCGCGAGGAGGTGTGCCTCGCAATCACAGTCCGAGGCACCGAACGCCGGAACCGGATCGCCGGGCAGCGACCCCGCTAGTTCGCATTCTCTGTCGGCGTCCGGAAACGTGATCGCGGTCTCGAGTCGGGTCGCAGAATGGCCGAGCAGGTAATCGAGATGCCAGTGGCGCGTCTCGCGCTCGCCCGCGGCGAGTTCGCGGTGGCGGTCGACGCGACTGAAGCCGCCGGGGCCGAACGCGCTGCCGACGTAAGCGTACGCGCCGGCGGGGAACTCGCGATCGCCCAGCGCGCCGACTTCGATCGTCGTCGCTCGAGTCACGTCGATCACGAGGACGTACGTGCCGCTCATATCGGCCGATCGGACGGCGGCGCAAAAACGAGCGTGTTCTCGGTTCGCAGCGGCGGCTCCGCTCGCACGCGGCGTTAGCTCGACCAGTCCTCGTCACGGGCCCGTTCCTCGTCGGCGGTGGGATCGCGTTCGTGGACGTGGCGGCGGTTGGTCATGTCGTCGTCCTGCCGTTGCTGATTTCGGTCGCCGCTCGAGCCCCGCTCTGATTCCTGGGAGTCCGTCCAGTCGCCCTGCTCGGATCGTCGGCCCTGTTGCTGGTACTCGAGACCGCCGCCGGTTTGTTGCTCTCGGTTCATGCGGCCGCTCGAGCGGTCATCGCTGCCGTACTCGCCGCCGCGGTCGAACTGCTGGGAGTCACCGTAGTCCCGCTGTGAGCGCCCGCCGCGTTGGTCACCGCCGCGGTCGCGTCCCGTTCCCGACTCGTAGCCTTCGCTGCGCTGGTGGCGACCGTATGCCGGTTGGCCCTGCTGGTACTGGCTGCCGTGTTGCTCGCCGCCCCATCGGGACCGGGTTTGCTGACCCTCGCCCCGGCTATCGCTTTGTTGGTGGTGGTGTTGGTCCCGTTGGCCCTGCGTCTGACCCGTCGAACCGGCCTGGGGTTCCCGGTTCTCGTGCCAGCGCTGTTGTGCGCCTGGTTGATTTTCGCTGCGCTGTTGGCCCTGCGTGCGGTCCTGCCGTCCCTGCTGTTCACGGCGGCCTCGCGTGTCGCCCTGTTGGGGCTGCGTATTACGCTGCTGTCCGTACTGTTCCTGCTGGTTCTGGGTAGTACGCTGTTGTCCGCGCTGTCCCTGCATGCCACCCTGCTGTCCGCCACGACGTTGCTCGTGTCGGGCTTCGCCGCCGTACTCGAGGTTCGCCTCGTCTATCGCGTCGGTTTCGAACCCGCTGCGCTGCTGGCGGTCGCCCTGTTGTCGTCCGGATTGGCCGCGCTGGCGGCCGGATTGCTGCCCTCGCTGCTGTGTCCCTTGTTGGCCGAATTGTTGGCCGCGTTGGCCGCGCTGAGTCCCCTGTTCGCGTTGCTGTTGGGACCGGCCGCGCTGCGGATAGTCGCCCTGTTCTCCGCCGGACTGCCCGCCGCGCTGGCGGTCTCGATCGATGGTCGTGCCGGAACCGCGACCCCGGCCGCTGTCGCCGGACAAACCCTGCTGGCTTTCCGTTTGCCGGCGCTCGCGCTCCCGCCGGTCGGGACCCTGCGCGCCGACATCGTCGCTACTACCGCGGCCGAACATACCGTGGAGCCAGCCGCGGTCCCCGCCCTGCCCGCTCCGACCGGTCTCTCGGCCCTGTCCCTCGCGTCGGTTCTCCGCGTCGCTCGAGCGCTCAGTTCGGTTCTCTGTCTCTCGTCGGTCGCTGTCGTATCGGTCGTTCATGGGTGTGACTGTGTGGATCGCCGATTGTGGATTGCTCGTCGATGCCGTCTCGCCCCGATCGACGCGCTGGTCGCTGGCGGTCGTAGTGCTGCGATGGGTGCTAAACCCAACGAGCGGATAAACGCTGAGCGCGCTCTCGCATGCAGGACGGAGTTGGGTTCACGAGCCGGATTCGGATCGCTCGACCGCAGTCAAGGATCGAGACCGCCTCCTTTCGGTGATTTTCTCCGAACGGCAAGTATCGTTATTACAGTCTAGTTGCTCCACCGAGACGATGGAATCCCGCAGCTCTCTCTATCGACGGCGAACGGTGCTCGCTGTCATCGGATCAGTCGCATCCGCCGGTGTCGCCGGCTGTCTCGAGGAATCCGATCCGGAATCGATGAATTCCTCGTCTACGGACGGCGACCCGCAACGCCGGACGATCGGTGACGATACCGTCGATCAGATTTTCGTCGACGCTCGGAACAGTATGTACCAACAGGGGACAACAGTCACGACGAGCGAACCGTCTCTGGCCTGGAAACAGGCTGTCGATGTCGACTACTACAGCCGGATCGGTCGCGGACCCCTTCTCTCCGAAGACTCGCTTTTCATCAGTAACCATCGAGACATTCTCGCGGCGATCTCGCGGACCGACGGCTCGGTTCGCTGGCGCTTCACCGAGACGGCCGTGGACCCGTATACCGCTCATCGTGCCTCGATAGCGCGTACTAACGGTGTCGTCGTTACTCTCGTGTTAAACAAGCGGACGCGCGACTCGGAAGTGATCGGGATCGATCCCGAAACGGGCCAGAAACAGTGGGCTATCCCGATTCCTCTCGACGAGAGCGCTGACGAACACGCAACGGCGTTCAAAGTCGACGGTGATCGGGTGTACGTCGGAACGACGACGCGGACCGACGACGGCGTTTCGAACCTGTACGTCGTCGACGTAGCGAACCGACGCGTCGAGTGGCACGTACCGCTCGCGGCCGGTAATTTGTATCCCGAGGACATGGCGATCGATGACGGAACGGTGTTTCTCACGACGGACGAGGCACCGGACGACGTGGCGAACGTCGTCGCGTTCGATTTGGGATCACGTGAACGACGCTGGGATGCGACGCTCCCGATCGGTGAAGGAATTCCCGTCGTCGATACCGATCACGTCTACCTCCCGGTGAAGGCTGCGGACGGCCCGGACAGTATCACGGCGCTGTCACGGACTGACGGAACTGTAGCGTGGCGGTTCGAACAGCGGAACGCGCCGCGAACGGGCGTGACCGTCGATGACGAGTACGTCTACGTCGTCGGCGACAATCGGCTGTACGCGCTCGAGCCGACGGACGGGACCCCGACGTGGTCGTTTCAACCCGATGGCGGGCCCAGACTGGCAGGCAGCAGTGACACACTCCCGGTCGTCACCGAAAACCTTCTCGTCGCCGGCTCGTGGCCGGGCGACGAGGCGCGAATCCGTGCGATCGACAAAGCGAGCGGCGAACTGGTATGGAAATACGACGTGCCCCACGGAACGGTCACGTCGCCGGTCGTCGCTGACGAGACGTTATGGGCGATCGGCAACGACCGTTCGGACGAAGGACCGATCACGCTGTACGCACTGGCTGATCAGGCGACGGAGTGATGACGGCGACCGAACGAGAGTCGTCTCTCGGGTAAATCTCTCCATTAGCACTCGTACCGTTCGATCCGTTCGTCCGTGTCCGTTCCGGACGGCTACCGGGGACGGTCGGGCTGGGCGGGCCCGTTCCCGAGATCGTAGACCTGTCGCGCGTCCGTATTCGGCCCGAACGCGAACAGGCCGCGTGCGGGTTCGTGTTCGTAGGTCACCCACTGGGGCAGCAACTGGGCCCCGGTCAGTTTGCGGACGGCGAGCTGTTTGAGCCGCGCCTCCGGCGTGAGTTGGTCCGTCAGTCGCAGATCGACGATCCCGTCGAAGACGTGTTCCGCCACCGGCGGGCCGCCCTGTTCGGCCGCCGTCGCGGCGGCAACGATCGGCACGAACCGGGCCTTGCAGACGGTCGCCCGAACGTCCGTGATGAACTCCCGAATCGACTGTTCGTGGAGCACCGACTCGAGGTCGTCCAGGGAGTCGATCGTGACCAGCCCGGTCTCGGTCATCTCGAGGTCGTCGAGCGCGCTGTGGAGCCTGTTTGCCACCTCGCAGCGGTCGCTCGGATCGCGCACGTCGACGATGGCGTCTTCGGCGGCCTCGCCTACGAACGTCGACCAGTCGTTGCGCTCGTCGAGGAATCTCTCCCGGTCGTCGAGCCGATAGGTGAAACAATCGATGATCCGCAGCCGGTCGTTTTCGAGCGCCGGCAGCACGTTCCAGCCGCTCTGGTAGAACCGCTCGAGCGTCGCCGTCGGCGGGTTGGCGATCGAGCAGACGATGGCGGGCTCGCCGCGCTCGAGGGCGCGCCACGCGAGTTCGAGCCCTAGTTCGGCGCGGCGGGTCCCCTCGTCGCCAGAGAGCAGGAGCAACGAGTCTGCGGGAATCCCGTTCGGAACGAGCGAGTCGAGCGGCTCGACGCCGGTCGCGACCCGTTTGTAGGCATCCGGTTCGGCCATCGTCGAGTCGCTGCCGGCGGCTTCGCGGCACGCGGTCGAACAGTATCGCCCGTCGTCGCTCTCGACGGGGTCGTCCGGGATCGGATAGTGACAGTGATCGCACTCGAGGGGATACGCTCGAGTACGGTCCGTCCGGAACTGGTCTGACATATCGAACCGCCCTACCACGACCCGACCAATAGAACCCTCCCCTGCGGGTCACCGCGCTTACCGGTCCATCCAAGATCGAACGACACGTTCGGACCGAGTTTGTCGAACGGATGACTCGAGACAATCGAGTCTCGTCCGCCACCGTTTTCTCTCACAGTCGTGACGGCTACACATGGACAGCGCACTCGTTATCGGCGGCACTCGCTTTATCGGACGCCACCTCGTGGACGATCTGCTCGCACACGACTACGACGTGACGATCTTCAATCGCGGGACCAGCGAGAACCCGTTCGAAGACGACGACCGGGTCGCCCACGTCGAGGGCGATCGGACGAACGACACGGCACTCGAGTCGGCCGCGATGACGGTCGACCCCGACGCCGTCTTCGACTGCGTCGCCTACCACCCGAAGGACGTCCACGCCGCGACCCGAATCTTCGACGACTGCGAGGCCTACGTCTACGTCTCGAGCGGTGCGGCCTACGGTGCCGAGGAGATCCCAAAGCGGGAAGGCGAGACCGCCCTCGAGCCCTGTTCGGCCGAGCAGGCGACCGACGACGCCTTCGAGACCTACGGCAATCGAAAGGCCGAGGGCGACCGCGCCGTCTTCGCGGCGGCGGACAACGGTGTCCGCGCCATGGCGGTCAGACCGCCGATCGTCTACGGCCCCCACGACCACACCGAGCGACTGGACTGGTGGGTCGACCGCGTAAACCGGTTCGATCGCGTCGTCGTCCCCGGCGACGGGACGAACCTCCGCCACCGCGTCTTCGTCGAGGACGTCGCCAGCGCCCTGCGGATCGTCGCTGAACGCGGCGACGCGGGCGAGGCCTACAACGTCGGCGACCGGCGGCTCGTCACGCTCGAGGAGATGGTCGAGCTGATCGCCGAGTCACTCGAAACGACGATTGATATCGTCCACGCCGGCCCCCGCGAACTCGCGGCCGGCGACATCGATCTCGACGACTACCCGCTCTACCGGACCTACCCGCACGTCCTCTCGACGGCGAAACTCGCGGCCCTCGGCTGGGAGTCGACGCCGCTCGAGGCGGCCATGGATCGCTCGGTGGCGGACCACCTCGAGAGCGACCGCGACGGGGACGACAACGGGCCGGATCGGGAGGCCGAAGAGCGCGTGCTGAGCATTCTGGATACGCTCTAATCGGACTTTCGGAGGCGCTCGAGGCGTCGCGCCGTCGACGGCGTCGAGGCGAGTCGTTCGTGGAGTCGACTGCGACTATCGGTCACGCTGGGGGTCGCTTCGTACGCGCTCGTGAGGGGCTCCACTCCGACTTCGCGGGCCGCACGGCGGTCGGCGGCGAACTCACAGCGCTGGAGATACCGGACCAGAAGCGGCCACGTAACGGCGAGGCCGCCGAGTGCGACGAACATCGACAGCCAGACAGTCAGGATGAGAAACAGCCCGAAGAGCGCCGCCACGACGAGTGCTCGCCGTTCGAGCAGTCGGAGTTCGTCGGCGGCGCGTCCGCGTGCACACAGCGCCGCCAGTTCCTCGTCGTCGAGAACGTCGAACGCGTAATCGGTCGCGTATAGCTGCCGGTTCCAGAACGGCCCGTCGAGGGAGAGTCCGGCTGTTTCGGTTTCCCGGCCGGCGAACACCCCGGCGACGGTCGCAGTCAAATCGGCCCGGTCGGCCGCGGCCTCGAGCCGTCGCCGCTGTTCGGCCGTCGGCTCGGAGATGTCCTGCGAGAGTCGAATACTGTACTGCAGCCAGGCGTAGACGCCGATGGCGAGGACGGCGAACACGACCGGAATCAACAGCGGGCTCGGATCCGACGCGCCGAAAAGTGCTGTGACGGGGGCGAGCGAACCCAGACAGAATATCGCGATCGCTGCGAGATACTTGCCGAGACGGGCCGCTGCCGTCGATGCGCTGATCTCGAGCCCGCGGCGCTCGCGAGCGTACGGAAACGCGCCGAGGTACGCGACGAGGACTGCGACGATCGTTCCGGCCGCCGTCGGGGCCCACGCGAGCGGCGTTGCGAGGCCACTGCCTAGTAGCGGGTGGACAGACGAGAGGGCCGTCTTCGTCGTATCGATGAGGCCGGAAAACGTGAGGGCAAGAAATGTGACAAGGCCGACGGCGGTGAGAAACCGATACGTCCCTCGCGATCCCTGACCGTCGGTACCCCTGCGTCGAATCGCGAACCGCCCGTACAGCCGACCGGCGATATAGCCGACGACGAGCAGGCCGAGCCAACGCGCGAGCACGCCAATCATATCTTCGAATTCGCCTTAGTAAATATATAAGACATCGTTTTCGATACAACGGCACTCGAGCCGACCGACACGAACCCGGCGCAGCGATTTCCTCCCAGCCAGCGCGCCGACGAGGAAAAACACATGTCCCGGGGGTGTGTCAGGGCCACTATGTTCGAGAAGTCGACGTGGATTCGCCTCCCGCGAAACGTCGTCGTCGGTCACGGCGTTCGCGACGAGGTCCTCGACGTGGTCGATGATCTCCACTTGCAGGGGCGGCCGCTGTTCATCACGAGTCCGACGCCTCGAGAAGTCGCTGCGGACCCCATCGCGGCCGATTTCGAGGCCGCCGGGATCGAGCCCGCGATCGTCACGATCGAGAAGGCGACCTTCGACGCCGTCGAGCGGGTGATCGAGGCCGCCGAAGCCGAGGACGTCTCCTATCTTGTCGGGATCGGCGGCGGGAAGGCGATCGACATCGCGAAACTGGCCAGTCACCATCTCAACATGGGCTTTCTCTCGGTGCCGACGGCGGCCAGCCACGACGGGATCGTCAGCAATCGCGGCTCGGTTCCCGACGGTGATTCCCGGCACAGCGTCGCCGCGGAGCCGCCGCTCGCGGTCGTCGCCGACACCGGTATCCTCGCCGACGCGCCGTGGGAACTGACCACGGCCGGCTGTGCCGACATCATTTCGAACTACACCGCCGTCATGGACTGGCGACTCGCCCAGCGACTCCAAGGTGCTGAGTACTCCGAGTACGCCGCCGCCCTCTCGGAGATGACCGCCGAAATCCTCGTGGACAACGCCGACCTGATCCGCCCGGGCTTAGAGGAATCCGCATGGGTCGTCACCAAGGCGCTCATGTCCTCGGGCGTCGCGATGAGCATCGCGGGCTCTTCCCGGCCGGCCAGCGGAGCCGAACACCTCTTTTCTCACCAGCTCGACCGGCTGGCACCCGAGGCGGCCCTGCACGGCCATCAGGTCGGCGTCGGCTCGATCATGACTGCCTACCTCCATCAGGGCGAAAACGGGATCTGGCGGGACATCCGCGACGCGCTCTCGAGCATCGACGCGCCGACGACCGCCGCCGAACTGGGCATTGACGACGAGACGATCATCGAATCGCTGACGACCTGCCACGAGATCCGGGACCGCTACACGATTCTGGGCAACGGGATGAACGAGCGCGCGGCTCGAGACGTGGCGACGAAAACGGGCGTCATCGACTGATACGGATTGCTGTACCGATTTCCCGGCGCAACCGCCGCTCGGGTCGTGGTTGCGCCGGAAATGACGTACAGTAAACCGTATGAGAGCGGCAACGAGAAGCGACGATCGGTTTCAGCCCAGATCTGCGCGTTCGAACCGCCAGATACCGAGCGCGAGCGGGACGACGAGCCAGCCGAGCATGACGACGATCATCGTCTCGCCTTGCAGGAACCACGGCAGCCCTTCGGGAATGGTGTTGAACCCGTCGGGGAAGACGAGTCCGGTGGAATTTGCGTACGCCGCCGTCGGGCTGACCAGCGACTGGACGAACGTGATCTGGTTCATCGACACCTCGAGTCCGGCGAGGTCGTTCGCGACGTAATCGATGACGAGTTGCAGCGGGCCCAACACGTTCAACACGCTGGTGACGAAGAAGAAGGCGATCGAGCCACCCATTGCGCGCGACCGGGAGGCCGTCGCGGCCGAGATGCCGATCGCGACGGCGACGTAGGTCAGCGCGTAGAGGACCGTCAGCGCCATCATCCCACCCAATACGTCGAGCCGTGGCTCGGGATACCACAGCAGCGTCAGGACCGCGCTCACCAGAAACGCGAGGACGATCGACGCGCTGACGATGCCCGTTCGGGTGATGAACTTCCCGAGGACGACGTCGCGGCGCGCGTTCGGAATCGAGAGCAGATACTTGATGCCGCCGGATTCGCGTTCGCCGGCGATGGCGAGGTACGCCGTCACGAGCGCAATCAGCGGGATAAACATCGCGCCCACGGCCGTCAGGTTCCAGAGCGAGTACAGGATGTTCGGGTCCTGACTGCCGGTCTGACCGGCGTAGATCAGCAGCAGCATAAACAGGACGTAGAGCGCGCCGACGAACCAGACGATCTTCGCCCGGCGGACGTCGAGGAAGTCCTTTTTCGCGACATCGAGCGTACTCATGCCGACACCTCCGGCGTGTCGGCGGTTCCCTCCGTTCGATCGCCGTTCGTGTACGTGTTGAACAACTGCTCGAGCGAGACGTCTTCGGAGACGATGTCTTCGACGGTCGTCGCCGACGCGACGTGGCGGACGACATCGACCTTGACCGAGGGGTCAGCGCAGGTCGCCGTGATCGTCGTGCCCTCGACCGTCACCGAGCGGACGCCCGTGAGACGGTCCAGATCGAGGCCGTCGGGGACGGTCGCGACCTCGAGCGTGATCGGCGCGCCGAGGTCGAGTTCGCCCTGCAGATCGTCGAGCGTGCCGGTCGCGACCAGTCGCCCCTCGTTCATGATGCCGATGCGGTCGCAGACGGCCTCGACCTCGCCGAGGATGTGACTCGAGAAGAAGACCGAGGTCCCGCGGTCCGCTTCCTCGGCGATGATCTCGCGCATCTCCTGCATCCCCGCGGGGTCCAGCCCGGAGGAGGGTTCGTCGAGGATCAGGAGGTCGGGGTCGCCGACCAGCGCCATGCCAAAGCCCAGCCGTTGGGCCATCCCCTTCGAGTAGTCGCCCGCGGGGCGGTCCCCGTCCTCGCTGGAGAGGCCGACCCGCTCTAAGAGGGTGTCGGGGTCGTCGGCGGCGTCTTTCGTGTCGATGACCCACTGGAGGTGTTCGCGTGCGGTGAGTCGATCGTAGACGCTCGCCCCTTCGGGGAGGACGCCAATGCGACGGCGGATTTCGTCGGTGTTGGCTTGGGCGTCGAGGCCGAGGACCGACGCGTGCCCCTCGGTCGGCCGGACGAAATCGAGGAGCATGTTGATCGTCGTCGACTTTCCGGCCCCGTTCGGGCCCAGAAAGCCGAACACTTCGCCGTCCTCGACAGTGAGGTGGAGGTCGTCGACGGCGAGGACCGACTCGCCGTATCGCTTGGTGAGACCAGTCGTTTGGATAGCGGCCATATGCGGGGCCTCATTACCCATTGGTGTATATTTTTTGCAACTAACACCGAGAAACGACCGGCCCGGCGCGGCTCAGACGTGCTCGTCGAGGAAGTCGGCGATCGCGGAGTAGGCTTCGATGCGGTTCTCGAGTTTCGAGAAGCCGTGGCCCTCGTCCTCGAAGATCAGCTTTCGGACGGGAACGCCCTGCTCGGCCGCCTTCTCGGCGATCTGTTCGGCTTCGCCGACGGGCACACGGGGGTCGTTTTCCCCGTGGAGGACGAACAGCGGTGCCTCGATGTGTTCGACGTTGTTGATCGGCGAAATCTCCTCCAAGAACTCCCGGTCGTCCTCGAGCGACCCGTACTCGGCCTCTCTGAGTTCCCGACGCCAGTCGCCCGTGTTCTCGAGGAAGGTCACGAAGTTGGCAATGCCGACGATGTCGACGCCGGCCGCCCAGAGGTCGGGGTACTCGGTCAGCGCGGCGAGGACCATGAAGCCGCCGTAGGAGCCGCCCTTAGCGGCGATCCGGTCGGGATCGATCGCGGGGTGGTCCTGCAGCCACTCGACGCAGGCCTCGATGTCCGCGACCGAGTCCATCCGCTTTTCGACGTCGTCGAGACTGGCGTAGTCGGCACCGTATCCGGACGACCCGCGGACGTTCGGCTCGAAGTAGGCGTAGCCCCGGTCGAGGAAGTACTGCTTGACACTCGAGAAGGAGGGCCGTCGCTGGCTCTCGGGGCCGCCGTGGATGTCGACGATGACCGGCGTTTGGCCGTCCTCGCGGTCGTCGGGGAGGCTCAGGAAGCCGGGCACCTCGAGCCCAGCGTGGGACTCCGGAGGAGTCCCACTGGCTGACGGGCGCTGCCCGTCAACGCCGAAACTTTCAACGCTGACGAGTTCGGAGCCGATGAACGTTTCTGGAGGGATGCCCGCGGTCGGCGCGTTCGTCCACTGCTCTGCCTCGCCGGTCTCGGTGTCGACCACGAAGACGTTCGTGTTGACCGTGTCGCCGCTCGTCGACAGCGCGAACCGCTCGGCGTCGGGATCGAAGCTCACGCCGCCGGAGATCCCGCCCGGCAGGTCGGGCTCGGCGAAGGTCTCGAACTCGGTCGGGTCGTCGGAATCGAACTCGCCGACGGTGAGATCGGTGTAGCCCTCGACGTTCCGCGAGTAGACGAACCGGCCCGTTTCGTCGTCCAGCGCGATGCCGCCGACGTTCCAGCCGTCGCCGTCGGCGACGGTCTCGAGATCGCCGGTCTCGAGGTCGAGATAGGCCAGATACAGGGTGTCGGTGTCGCCCTCGTCAGTGATCAGATAGATTCCCTCGCCCGCGTGCCCACTGGCACGTTCCGAGGGAGCCCAACTCGCACTCTGATAGCGAACGTCGCCCTCGTGGGGCGTAAGGTGCTCGATATCGGGGTCGTCGGCCTCGAGGTCGAGGACGTACAGGTCCTGATCGAAGTTGGAGTAGGCCTGCGAGACGAGCAGTCGCGAGTCGTCGGGGCTCCAGCCGGCCAGCGAGAGCCAGCCGTCGCCCTCGTAGACCAGCCGTGCGTCGTCTCCCCGTTCGTCGCGGCCCTGCACGTAGACGTCGAAAACCGACTCGTCGCGGCGGTTCGAGGTGAAGGCGAAGCGTTCCCCGTCGTGGCTCCAGCCGCCCCATCGGTGTTTGGCCTCCGGCATCGCGGTGACGTTTTCGATCTCGCCCGTTTCAGCGTCTAATCGGAACAGTTGTGCGCGTTCGTTGCCGCCCTCGTCCATCCCGAAAATCAACTCCGGACGCTCGGGCGACCACGAAGCGAAGGTCACCCGCTCGTCGTAGAACGTCCGCTGCTCGGGCCAGCCACGGGGCTCCTCGAGAGTCCAGACCTGCGAGGTCCCGGTCGTGTCCATCAGGAACGAGAGCCGTTCACCGTCGGGGCCGAACGAGGCACCGTAGGCGCTGCGAACGTTGAGATAGCGCTCGATATCGTAGCCGCTCATGCCACACGAGTCTCGGGCCGACGCGTAAACCGTTTCGCCTCCGGCGGTTCTGTCCCGGGTGACGACCGGCGCTGAGTCTCCGATGGACGGCCGTTCCGACGACAGGGAGTCGCCATCTCGAGAGAGCCTCGATCGGCGATCCGTTGGACCGAATCAACGACGGCGATCAGCCGCTACCCGCGATGGCGCTATCGCGACTCGAGGCGCGCTGTCAGCGCTGCCGGGAGAGCGACAGCAAACTGAACGTTATCTCGCGCTATCGAATTTATTCCGCATCTATGGCCATGGCTGCAAAATATTAGGTTCGGTGACGGATTTCAGTCACCCGGTTTTGTCCTGTAACGGACTGTCGCCCCACTCGCTGTATCCTCGGCCATTTTTCTCGAGGGGCCGGTGAAGCGATTCGGTTGATCGACGAGAGCCGTCACAAGTGGTATACTAGTCGCTTATTCCGCTATTCGTTCCAGAATGTAATCCGATAGTTTAGCAGCCTGTGACGAGATTCCGACACAGTCTGTGTGGCGCACATAACAAAACACCAATCCGGCGGTAATAGTCCCGTGGTTACATGAAAACGCGCCATTCGACGGAGAAGGGTACAGCACCGCCGGACCGGCGGAGAACGTGGGTCACCGTCATGACCGTCCTGATATCGGTCGTTGGGATGACCGTCGGGTCGGTCGCAGCGGTTTCGGCGATCGGGGTCCACCCGACAGGCGATACCCCGGGTGACGAGGAGGTGACAGCGGCGGATCAACCGACTGACCGACAAGGCATCGGACTCGAGAGCGGCGGTAGTCTCTCCGATGCGCGGACGACCGTCCGCGGCGAGAGCGCGAACGATTCGGTCGGCGAGACGGTCGTCGGTACCGGCGATCTCTCCGGAGACGGAACTGACGACATCGCACTCGGCGTCCCGAACGAAAACGACTGCACGGGTGCGGTCCATCTATTCGTCGGCCCCGTTGACGCAGGTGACCGCAGCGCGGCCGATGCCGACGTGACGATCACCGGCGAGTCACCGGGCGACCGGGTTGGCTACGATATCGCGTCCGCAGACGTGACCGGCGACGGGGACCGAGATCTCGTCGTGGGCGCACCCGGGAGCGCCGCCGGCACGGACGGGGCCGGTGCAGTCTACATCTTCACCGGCAGCGATCTCGCAGTCGGAGATCACGCTGACACGGCCGAACTGAGCCTCGAGGACGCGTCCGTGACGCTCACCGGGGACGGCGCGACCGACCGCTTCGGTCACGCCGTCGCGGCCGCTGACGGGCTGGTCGCCGTCGGTGCGCCCGGAACGAACGACGAGGCCGGCAGCGTACACGTGTTCACTGACCGCTCGACGAGCGCGACTGCGAGCGACGCCAAGGCGACCTACCACGGCGAGACCGCCGGCGATCGCGCCGGCTGGTCGGTAGCCGCCGTCCCGAACTACACGGACCGGGGCGACACCGCGCTTGCCGTCGGCGCACCCCACGCCGACGACGCGGGAGCGGCCTACGTCCTTTTCGACCCGATCGCGGGCGACACCCCCCTCGAGAGCGCCGCACAGACGTTCCGAGGAGAAGCCCCTGGCGACACTGCGGGTTGGGCCGTCGCGACCGCCGGAGATGTCGATGCCGACGGACTCGAGGATCTGCTCGTCGGTGCGCCGACTAACGACGCTGCCGGCGACGACGCCGGGGCTGCATACGTCTTGCTCGGCGGTACCGACCATGCCGACGTGACCGATCTCGGCGACGCCCACGCGATCCGCCGCGGCGCGGCCGCCGGTGATCTCGCCGGCTGGGCCGTCTCCTCGGCCGGTTCGGGCGACGTGACGTGCGACGAGTACGCTGACATCCTCGTCGGCGCGCCGAACCACGACGGACACGGTGCGGATGCCGGCGCAGCGTACGTTGTCGCCGGCGGTGACGGGATAGACACCGAGTCGAGCCTCTCGAGCGCTCACGCGACGCTTCGCGGCGGAACCAAGGGCGACACGGCCGGCTACTCGGTCGACGACGCCGGTGACGTGACCGGAGATGGGGCCAACGATGTCCTCGTCGGCGCACCGGGGTCCGAGCACTCACACGGCGCGGCGTACGTCGTCGCGGGCAACTGCTCCGATGCTGCCAGTCCAACCGCGCTCGGAGAACAGACCGAAACCGACGCGCTCGAGCAGCCTACGGGGACGACACAGCCCAGCAAGGCTGACAAGCCGAAACCGACGGGCGACGTGCTCGAGTCCGCGGATCAGTCGAAACCGGATATCGACGCGGACCGAGAAGAACCGGAGGTTCCGGAAGAGCCAGAAGAACCGGAGGAGCCGGAGGAACCAAAAGAGCCTGAAGAACCGGAAGAGCCGCAGGAACCAGAAGAACCTGAAGAACCGGAGGAGCCGCAGGAACCGGAAGAGCCGGAAGAACCGGAGGAACCGGAAGAGCCTGAAGAGCCGGAAGAGCCAGAGGAACCGGAAGAACCTGAAGAGCCGGAAGAGCCAGAGGAACCTGAAGAACCGGAGGAACCGGAGGAGCCTGAAGAGCCAGAAGAACCCGAGGAACCTGAAGAACCCGAAGAGCCGGAAGAACCGGAGGAGCCTGAAGAGCCGGAAGAACCGGAGGAGCCTGAAGAGCCAGAAGAACCCGAGGAACCTGAAGAGCCAGAAGAACCCGAGGAACCTGAAGAACCGGAGGAGCCTGAAGAGCCAGAAGAACCCGAGGAACCTGAAGAACCGGAGGAGCCTGAAGAGCCAGAAGAACCCGAGGAACCTGAAGAACCGGAGGAGCCTGAAGAGCCAGAAGAACCCGGAGAGCCGGTAGTTACCGTGTTCCGCGGCTGTAGTCAAGTGAACCTCTACGGCCTCGAGGTCGGCGACTCGATCACCGTTACGGCGATCACCGAGGACGGCCGAGAGGAGCAGTCGACGTTCACGGTGGCGGAGGGTGACCTCCAAGGACCGCCGGCGAACCAGTTCTTCGCGGTCACCGCCAGCGATTTCGAGGCCGAGTACGGCTCGGTCGACGGCGGGTGGAAGATCTACGAGGCGAACGGGGTATCAAACGACAACGTCCGACAGAACTCGCAGGGACAGTACACCTGCGGGAACGCGGGCGGCGGACCGAACGGGAGGTAACGCCACCCCGCGGCATCCCCAACGAGGCGTCGTGACTGACACCGGTGCTCGCGTCGAGACGGAGTGCGAACCGGTGTTCCGCGCTGATTTATTTTGCGACGAAACGCGGATCGCCGAACGACAGTGCTGTCGGAGCTTTAGTAGCCATTGACAGTCAGTGCACACCTGATCGCACGACTGCGTCGCGATCAGTGTGTAAATCCTTTCAGTGGCTGGTATAACTGGCACTGCACATCGACTCGAGCGAGAGCCTGCGAGCGGTGGGGCAATCGATTCAGTGGTGACTGTGGATTTGCATGGAACGGACGTTTTGTCCGCGTACGGTCTGCTTGCCCGTCTATCCGCGAGCGGAGACGCCGTAGGGACTGGTTATCCGGCGTGTAGACGTGGGCTGTCCCGGCGCTGTGCGCTGGATCGCTACCGGCACAGAACGTGACTCGAGTCGGGGATGGCTGTGGTTAACAAAGCCGTATCGCGTGCCGAACCCAGTCAATGGCAGACGAAGTCGACGAGTCGCCGGTCGGGACCGTCCTCGTAACGACCGTGCTCATCCTCGCGGCATTCGGGCTGACCATCGCGGCCGTCGGCCCGGAGCTGTTCACGGCCGAGTCCGCCGAGGTACCCGAGTCCGACGGCGAACTCGAGTCGCTCGGGAGCCAGGGCGCTGACGCCGAAACGGCGGGTGACGGCTCCGGGAACGAGAGTTCAGATGGGGATGAGGGAAGCGACCGCGAGGACAACGAGTCCGACGGCGATCCGATCGATATCGGCGGTAATGAAAGCAGTGACAACGAGAGTATCGGCGGCAACGAGAGCGTGGGTGGTAACGAGAGTGACGGCGGCAACGAAACCGATGGTGACGACGCGGAATCCGGGACCGGTGAGGACGACAGCGACGAGGGGACAGCAGACAGCGAGAGTGACGACGATGGCGGCGACACGGACGAGAGCGATGCGGATAGCGGGAGCGGTGATGATGGCGGGGACGATGAAACGGATGGCGACACGGACGGGGGGACCACGGACGGAGACGACGACACCGACGACACTGACGATGGGTTCTTCTAGCCACTGAGTCCGCCGCTCGTTTCAGCCCGAACGGTCGCTGAATCGGCAACTGAAGGGACTCGAGTTGAGCGAAACAGGGAGTTTTTAACCTCTCGCTCGCATTCTGCGAGCAGATGCGAATCGCGTTCGTCTCGTTCGAAACGACACACCACCGCGACACCGAGACGAACGAGCGGTTGCGGACCGTTTGCGAACTCCTCGCAGAGCATGGCCACGATGTCCACTGGTACTGTGCCGGGTTCTGGGCCGGCGAGGAGTCCACGTTCGACGCGGACGGAATCACCTATCACGCGGTCTCGAACGGTCTCGAGGCCCGGAGTTCGTTCCTCATGCGGCTCCCCTTCGTTCTGGCGGCTGCGAGTCCGGATATCGTTCACGTCAGCGCACAGCCTCCGACCCAGGTCGTCGCAGCCAAGTGGGGGGCGACGCTCGCACGCGCCCCGCTCGTCCTCGAGTGGTACGGCGACGGCGGCGTCACAGACTCCCGGTGGACGCGGTTCGCGACGGGCCGACCGAACCGGATCGTCGCGCCCTCGGAACTCGTCGGGACGTGGATCCGAGAGATCGGGGCCGACGGCGACCTCGTCGAGACGGTGCCGAACCCCATCGACTGTGACCTGATTCAGGCCGTCGAACCGGGCGAAGAAGTCGACGTGATCTACGCCCGCCGGCTCGATGAGGGGGCGAATCTCGAGAGCCTGCTATTGGGGCTGGCCGAACTCCGTGGCCGGGACTGGTCCGCGAACGTCGTCGGTGACGGGCCCGAACGGGATGCCTACGAGCAACTAACGCGGGACCTCCGGATCGAGGATCGGGTGACGTTCCTCGGCGACCTCGCCCTCGAGGAGCGGATCGCGGCCTACCGCGGAGCCCACGTCTTCGCCCAGACGGCCGATCACTGCGTCTTCCCGACGGAGCTGCTGTGGGCGATCGCCGCCGGCTGTGTCGGCATCGTGGAGTACCACGCGGACTCGAGCGCTCACGAACTCGTCGAGGGCTGGGACCGCGGGTTCCGGACCACCAGCGAGGACGAGTTAGCCGAGGCGATCGTCGCGGCGGGCGATCTCGAACACCGCGAGTACGACGAGGCCTTTTCGGACTACGATCGCTCGGCAGTGGCAGACCGGTATCTCGAGCTGTACCGTTCGGTCCAGGACGAGCAGGGGCTGTTGTAGCGCGCGGAGACGGTAGACCGCGGAACGGGCGGATTTTAGAGGTCGAACTTCGCGGCTGCCGTCTCCATGTCCTTGTCACCGCGACCCGAGAGGTTCACGAGGATCGTATCGTGCTCGCCGGCCTCGGCGAGTTCGATCGCGCGAGCGATCCCGTGGCTGGACTCGAGGGCCGGGATGATGCCCTCGGTCTCGCTCAGTTCGCGGAAGGCCGCCAGCGCTTCGTCGTCGGTGACGCCCGTGTACTCACAGCGGCCGACGGCCCGGAACATGGCGTGTTCGGGGCCGACACCGGGGTAATCGAGCCCCGCCGAGACGGAGTGGACGTCGACGTCCTCGTCGATGACCCGCGTTTTCATCCCGTGAATCACGTCGTCAGTCCCCTGTGCGAGCGGGGCGGCGTGCTGGCTCGAGTCCGATCCCTTCCCGCCGCCTTCGGCGCCGTAGAACTCGACCGGGTCGTCGCGGAAGGCGTGGAAGAGGCCGATCGCGTTCGAGCCGCCGCCGACGCAGGCGACCGCGACGTCGGGCAAATCGCCCGTGCGCTCCTGGATCTGCTCGCGGGCCTCCCGACCGATGACACTCTGGAAGTCCCGGACCATCCGCGGGAACGGGTCGGGACCGACGACGCTGCCAACCAGATAGTGCGTGCTCTCGACGTTCTGAGCGAAGTCCTCGAGCGCGGCGTCCACCGCGTCGGCGAGGCCCTCGTCCCCCGCGTGACCTCGTTGACCTCGGCACCCATCAGGCGCATCCGGAAGACGTTCATCTCCTGGCGCTCGGCGTCTTTCCGGCCCATGTAGATCTCCGTCTCGAGGTCGAGCAGAGCCCCGACCATCGCGGTCGCGGTGCCGTGTTGGCCGGCCCCGGTCTCGGCGATCAGCTGGTCGCGGCCCGCTCGCTTGGCGAGCAGGGCCTGCCCGAGACAGTTGTTGATCTTGTGTGCGCCGCCGTGGAGCAGGTCCTCGCGCTTGAGATAGATGTCCGCGCCGTAGCGCTCGCTCAGGTTCCGCGCGTAGTACAGCGGGGTCGGCCGGCCGGCGAACTCCTCGAGCAGGCCGCGCAGTTCCGACTGGAATTCGTCGGTGTTGGCGACGTCGTCGTAGGCCGTCGCCAGTTGCTCGAGCGGGTCCCGGAGCGGCTCCGGGACGTGTCGACCGCCGTATCCCTCGAATTCTCCGTTTTCCATACGCCGGTGAATTGCGCGCACATGGTCAAATAGATTCGTGCCGCTGGCGGCATTGAACGTTCCCGACCGTCGCGGTCGGTCGACAGGTAACAGTATATGGTTCACTCGACGTGCGGTGGCGCGCGCTGTCGGCCACCCGAGCCTTGCGAGGGTGGCAGATAACACTGCGCGAGGGATGAGCGAACGAACGACAGTGAGTGAGCGAGTCGGTTGGGGAGGGTGTGGCGATTCCGTGTTGTCATGGGAGCAAGCTATTACCGTCGTCGTCACCGACGGGGCACTCGATCAACTCTCGAGGCGGGCAGCGGCGAGTAGATCGGCAGTTTTCGTTCAGCGGTCGACGCTTCCTAACACGATATCGAGACTGCCGAGCGACGCGATCAGGTCTGCAACGTACTCGCCCTCGGCCATCTCAGGGAGCGCGGAGAGGTTGTGGAAACACGGACTGCGGATCTTGAACCGGGCCGGCGAGTTCGAGCCGTCCGCGCGAATGTAAATCCCGAGTTCGCCCTTCGCGCTCTCGACGGCGCGGTAGGTCTCCGTTCCGGCGTCCGGTTTGAGCGTTCGCGGGACGTTGCTCTGGACCGTGCGCTCATCCTCGGGCCAGTCTGCGAGTAAGTCGAGACACTGCGCGATGATCTTTGCGGACTCCTCGACTTCGCGCAGTCGGACGAGGACGCGCGCGTGGTTGTCACAACTGTCCTCGGTGACCACGTCCCACTCGAGGGTGTCGTAGTAGCCGTAGGGGTCGTCTCTGCGGAGATCGTAGTCGATACCGGAGCCGCGGGCGACGGGGCCGGTACAGCCGTAGTCTTTGGCCACCTCGGGCTCGAGCACCCCCGTCCCCATCGTCCGCCGCTGGAAGATCTCGTTGCCGGTCAGCAGGCTGTGGTACTCGTCGACCTTCGCGGGGAGTTCGTCGAGGAAGTCCCGACACTTCTCGACGAACTCGGCGCGGGGCTCGGGCAGGTCCCAGCAGACGCCGCCCAGCCGGAAGTAGTAGAACATCATCCGCTGGCCGGTCAGATCCTCCAAGATGTCCTGGACGACCTCACGGTCGCGCATGCCATATTGGAAGATGGCGGTGAAGTCGCCGTAGACATCCAGCGCGAACGTCGAGACCGCGAGGAAGTGACCAAGCATACGCCCGAACTCGGTCGCCATCGTCCGCAGGACCTGCGCGTACGCGGGGACCTCGATGTCGGCGATGTCCTCGATGGCGCGGGCGACCGCCCACTCGTTTGGCAGGTTCGCCGTGTAGTCCCAGCGGTTCGAGTAGGGAATGATCTGGTGGCGGTAGGTCCCCTGCTGGCACATTTGTTCCTCACAGCGGTGCAGGTAGCCGATATCGGGTTCGACCGCCGCGACGGACTCGCCGTCCAGCACCGTCTCGAGGTGGAGCACGCCGTGGGTCGCCGGGTGGTGAGGGCCGATATTCAGGAACATCGTGTCGGACTCGCGGCCCCGGTTGTCCGGCTCGAGCGGGTTCGCGTGTTCTGCGTACCGGACGACCTGCGGTTTGTCCTGATCGTACTCGAGCGCGAGCGGGTGGCCCTGCCAGGACTCGGGCAGCAGAATTCGCGTGAGATTGGGATGGCCCGCGTACTCGATTCCGACGAGGTCGAAGGCCTCGCGCTCGTGCCAATCGGCCGTTCGGAACACCGGTTCGGCGGACTCACAGACGGGCGCGCCCGTCGGCAGCGGGACGATCAGCGTCACCTCGTGGGTCCGCCGACCGTACTTCGTCATGTGAATGATCGACTCGTAGCGGTCCTCGTACTGCTGGGGCGTGAGACACGAGAGGTGGTCGAATCCCGCCTCGTCGCGCAACAGCCGAAGCACCGCTTGTACGTCGTCCGGGCGGATTACGAACGCCGGCGCGTTCTCGTGGTCGTCCCGGCCGATCGCGTGCTCGGAGAGCAAGGCTTCGAGTGCGGCCTCGTCGACGCCGTCTCCCCGCTGGTGGTCGTACTCCGGGTCGATGCGCTCGGCTTCGGGTTCTGGGTCTGATGTCTCGCTCATTGGACTCCCCTCGAGACGCCGACCGGTGGCGCGTCTCGGGAGGCTACAGGTGACACGGAAATGAGGGTTTTCCCGTGAGAGCGTGACTCTCTGTCGCCGTGAAACGAGTTCGGCGGCCACGGTCGGGCGGGGGCTCCGGCCGAGCGGAACGGCTTATATGTGCCGTCGGTCGTAACGTGAGGTATGTCTCGAGGGCTCGGCTGGTTCGACTCGTTTCGCGAACTCGCCCCGGAGTGGGCGGTCGTCGTGCTCGGGCTCGTCACCCAGCTCGGCGACGTGTGGTTTCTCGGCGTACTCGTTGGTACCCTCTACTGGAGAGCGACCGACGATCGGGACGAGATCGCCGCCGTCGCCGGCTTGCTCTTGGCGGGGCTTGCGCTCATTACGGGCCTGAAACACGTCTTCGCGCTGCCGCGACCCGAGCGCGTCCTCGTCGAGGTTGGGGCGCTGCCGGAGACGATCCACCCGCTGTACGAAGCCACTGCGACCGCGACCGGCTACGGCTTTCCGAGCGGCCACGCCCTGCTGACGACGATCGTCTACCTGAGTCTGGCCGAACACCTGTCCGTCGGCACGCGACGGCGGCGATACCTCGGTGCCGCCGGGATCGTGACGGCCGTCTGCTTCTCGCGGGTCGGCCTCGGTGTCCACTACCTCGTCGACGTCGTCGCCGGCATCACGGTGGGCCTGGTTTTCCTGTTCCTCGCGTGGGGGCTGTTGAACCGGTATCCGACCCATCGGGGAACGCTCGGATTCGGGCTCGCCGTCGGCCTCGCCACGTTTGCCGTCGTCGCGAGCGACGCGGACCTCGACGCCGTCCTCTTGCTCGGCGCGTCCCTCGGCGCGTTCGCCGGCTGGCAACTCGCCGTCCTCGCTCGAGCGCTGGATTCGGGCCGCGGGCCGATTCGAGAGAGTAACGGACTCGCCGCGAGAGCCGTCGGCGCGGCGCTCGTGATCGCGGCCCTCGTCGTCACGACGGGCTACTACTGGCCCGTTTCGCTGTTCGCCGGCAGCGGCGCGCTCGGACTGGCCGTTGCCGTGTTGGTACTACTGCCGGTCCTCTACCGCTCCGAGCGCGGGATGGGTCGCTGGACTCGGTCTCCCACCCGTTCGCAGTAGCTCCCCCGTCGCGTGTCGACCGTTTCGTCTCGACGGCTCGAGTCGAGAGGTCCATCCGCAGTCAAAGAGACGGCCCACAAACGAGAGTGCGCAGCTACTGCTCGCCCTCGTCGTCAGAATCGGCGTCTTCGTCTGTCTCGTCGGCGGTATCCGCTTCCTCCGTCTCCGAGTCGTCTTCGTCGCTGTCCGACGGCTCGACTTTCATGTCGGCAGCGTCCTCCGCGGGGCTCTCTTCCGGTTCGGTGTCGTCGGTCTGGGTCGGCTGGGCCTGTTCGGGCGACGGCCCCGTCGCCTCGCTGACCTCGTCGGCCATCGCCGGATCGGAGATGTCAACGGCCACGCCCTCGGTGTCGGTCTCGCGCCGGGGTTCCTCCTCGTCCGCGCCGAGATCCGGCCTCGAGCGAGAGTCGTCCTCGCCCGGCGTTTCGGTGAACGCGATCTGTGAGTCCGCGTCTCCCGTCTCGTCGATCTCGGGTTCGTCCGAAATCTCGCCGTCGGGCTGGATCTCGGACTCACGCCCGGAATCGACGCGCTCGGCGGCGGCGCTGGCCTGATCCGAGGTCTCTTTCCCCTCGGTTCCGCTCTCGACCTCCGGGACCTCCGACGACTCCGCATCCCTCGAGCGGCGTTGCTGAAGGCCGAAGCCGACCAGCCCGCTGCCGGCGATCCCGAGCGGAATCGCCCGCGCCCGGTTTCGAGCCATCGAGCGGATCGCGGCGACCAGCATGAGGCCGCCGCCGACAAGGGGCAGCGTCCCGCTCGAGAGCGCGTCGGACGCCGCCGAGGCGGCTCGTTCGGCGGGGGCGTCCAGTTCATCGAGCTCCTCGAGGTCGTCGGTCTCGTCGAAGTCACCCATCGAACCGTCCGTCGTCGCGTCGTGATCGTGGTGGTCAGTCATCTGAATCTCCGAGCGACGGTGCCGGTGGCCGGCCGGTGACGAGTGGCGTCGTCGCCGTCGTCCTCGCGACCGTCGGGCCACCGGTCCGCTCACGGGATGTACGCCGTCCGGTCGGATGAAGATTCGACCGGCAGATGACTACCCGGCCCGCGCCGACGCTGGTCCGTCGGCGACACGGTCCCGAGATCACATATTAGCGCACTCGAGCGTGTTCGGCCGGAAATCGGACGATACCTCCGATTACGGCCCTGCATACTCCGGGCGGGTGGCCTTCCCTGTCTGCCGTGGAGGTACGGTATCCATGTCGGACTGTAACGGACGTGACGACGAATCACATAGTACTGTGCGGAACGTCGTTCTCGTGGTTCTCGATACGGCCCGGGCGAAGAGCGTCGGGATGCAGCCGTTTCCGGCGGACCGAAACGAGTCGCCCGCCGGCCGCGCCGGAACCCGACTCGTGCCGGGTGATCGACCGACAACGGGCGACGATTCCGTCGGCGCACATCCGACGCCGACGCTGACCCGCCTCGCCGAGGCGGGGACCGCGTTCGAGAACGCCTTCGCGACCGCCCCGTGGACGCTTCCCTCTCACGCCTCGTTTTTCACCGGTACCTATTCTTCCGAACACGGCACGCACGGGGGCCACACCTATCTCGACGACGAACTGCGAACGCTCCCCGAAGCGTTCGACGACGCGGGATACGAGACGATCGGCGTCTCGAACAACACGTGGATCACCGAGGAGTTCGGCTTCCACCGCGGATTCGACGAACTCCGCAAGGGCTGGCAGTACATCCAGGCAGACGCCGACATGGGCGCGGTCGTCCGCGGCGAGGACATGCGGGAGAAACTCGAGGCGACCCGAAACCGTCTCTTCGACGGGAACCCGCTCGTCAACGCCGCCAACATCCTCTACAGCGAACTCTTCCAACCCGAGGGTGACGACGGCTCCGCGCGAGCGACCGACTGGATCGGAAACTGGCTCGAGACTCGAGACGACGGTCGCCCCTTCTTCCTGTTCTGTAACTTCATCGAGCCCCACGTCCAGTACGACCCGCCGAAGGAGTACGCCGAACGGTTCCTCCCCGACGGTGCCAGCTACGAGGAAGCGACCGCGATCAGGCAAGACCCCCGCGCCTACGACTGCGGCGACTACGAAATTTCAGACCACGAGTTCGCCCTGCTCCGCGGGCTCTATCGGGCCGAACTCGCCTACGTCGACCACCAAGTCAGCCGGCTCAGAGCGGCACTCGAGGACGCGGACGAGTGGGAGGACACCTTGTTCGTGGTCTGTGGCGACCACGGCGAGCACATCGGCGAGCACGGCTTTTTCGGCCACCAGTACAACCTCTACGACACGCTGCTCAACGTCCCGCTGGTCTGTCACGGTGGCCCCTTTACCGACGGCGGGCGACGCCACGACCTCGTCCAACTGCTCGATCTCCCCGCCACGCTGCTCGAGACGGCCGGCGTCGACGACCCCGAACTGCGCGAGCAGTGGTCGAGTCGCTCGCTCCATCCCGATTCGGACGACGAGGCCCGCGACGCCGTCTTCGCGGAGTACGTCGCTCCCCAGCCCTCGATCGAACGGCTCGAGGCCCGCTTCGGCGAGATTCCGGATCGAGTGCGGGAGTTCGACCGCCGGCTCCGGGCGGTCCGCACGGCCGAGTACAAGTACGTCCGCGGCGACGACGGCTTCGAGCGCTGCCACCGCGTCCGGACCGATCCGCTCGAGCACACCGATGTCAGCGACGACGAACCGGAACAGGTGCGGGCGCTTCGACGGCGACTCGAAGAGCGGTTCGAGCCGCTCGCCGAGGCCGGCGCGTCGGGCGAGGTCGAGATGCGCGAAGGGACCAAAGAGCGGTTAGCGGACCTGGGCTATCTGTGAGGAACCCGGTCGATGACCGCTGGGGTAGTGTCCGACCGGTCACACCTCGTGGGGTGGCGCGCGCTGGCGGCTCCCCGAACGATAGTGAGGGCGGCCGATAGCGCGCGCCACCGCATGTCGGTTCGACGGCCGTAGCGCGCATGCGGTATCAAACACGCAACTGTACACGCCGGGACGTTTCCGTCCGTCGTCGGAACTGCGACCATGTCCTCTCCCTCCGCGCCTCGAGTGGCGTCGTTTCCCTATCCGATGCAGTTCATCTACGAGGGGCCGGCCGACCGCCTCCGCGCCGCCGTCGACGTCGCCCCCGCGGCGATCGACGACGTGACGGTCGAAGTCGGCTCGCGTCGCGTCCGGGTCGCGGTCGACTGCGACGGCGACATCGCCGAGCGAACCGTCACACCGCTCCCGCCGGGGCTCGCCTTCGGCGACGACCGGCAAGCGAGCTACAACAACGGCGTTCTCACCCTCTCGATCGAGACGAAATCGTAGCTCCTGGGTCGACAGCGCCACCGGCATCGCCTCGAGCGCACCGCCGGTATTCGCTTGCTCTACGTTGATCCGTCGCGGCGTCGAACCACGGCTACCGCGATGAGCGACGACTACTACACGAAAGACGATTTCGCGGACGACCTCGAGATCGACGAGTCCCGATTCGATCGAGAGCCGGACGAGGAGACGATCGAGCGCGTCGTTTCGAACGTCGAGGAGCGAAACGTCGCCGTTCACGTCTTCGACGACGGCGAGCGCGCCCGCGAGCACCTCCGCGACCAGATTCCAGACGGAGCCGAAGTGATGGACGGCCACTCGACGACCCTCGAGGAGATCGGCTTCACCGACGACCTCGAGGCCGAAGACGGGTTCGATTACCTGGGGGCTCGGATACAGGAAATCGACGACGACGAGGAGCGGTCTCGGGCACGCCGGGAGGCGACGACCGCGGACGTCTTCGTCGACAGCGTCAACGCGATCGCCGAGAGCGGCGAACTGCTCGGAGCCAACGCGCTCGGCAACGCCGTCGGCGCGTGGGCGTTCGCCGCCGAATCGCTCGTTCTGGTCGGCAGCACGAACAAGATCGTCGACGACTGGGAGACGGCCGTCGAGCGGGTCCGGGAGTTCGCCTACCCGCTCGAGGACGCCCGCGCCGAGGAGGTCTACGGACAGGGCAGCGTCGTCGGCAAACTCGTCTCCCTCGAGCACGAGCGGGTCGACGACCGGACCCAACTCGTGTTGATCGACGAGCCCCACGGGTTCTGACCCCGTGCCTGCAGCACGCTTTTGCTCGCCAGTCGGATAGGGAGAACACGCTCCGGCGCTCTCATGGCTACCCACGATTCGCGATCCGGCGACGGCTTCGGTCCCTTCTTCCGCCGCTACGCGAAGTCGTGGGTCCACGCGGTCGCGGCGGCCGGGATGACCGCCTTCGGGACGCTGACGATCGTCCACCGCGGCTTCGCCGTGCTCGCGCTCGCGTCCTACGTCGTGCCGCCGATCGCGCTGTACCTGTGGCAACTGTCGAACGACGGCACCGACGGCGAGAGCACTCGAGGGCCGGATGCGGAGACCGCACCGCCTGAGCGAGCCGCTCCCGGGGACGGACTCGAGACCGACGCTGAAAGCGAACGCGCCGAGAGAGCGGCGACCGACCGCAGGGTCGAGGCCCCCGACAGCACGGCCGAGACCGCAGATAGCACGGCGACCGCCGCGACGCCCGATAGCGCCGCGACTGCAGCGAACAGCGGCGACGCCGCCCCATCCGGAGCCGACGGGACTGCAGCCGAGCGAGCGACCGAGCCCGAGCCGTCCCGCGACTGGCGGCTCGTCGACGTACCGACCGAGACGACGCTCCGCGACGTCAGCGTGACCGAATCGGGAGCGGTCTACGCGGTGGGCGGCGGCGGGTTGGTTCTCGCCGCGGATCCCGTCGACGGTACCGCTGGCGACGGCGATTGGTCGATCGTCCTCGAGGACGGCCCGGCCGCCGCGGGCGAGGACCTCGCAGGGGTCGACGCGACCGCCGCGGGCGAGGCGGTCTGGGTCGCGGGCGACAGCGGCTCGGTGGGTCGGCTCGAGGTCGAAAGCGGGATCCACACGGACTACACGGCCCCCGCGGACATCACCGACAACTGGTTCGGCGTCGCGGTCGCCGGCGCGAGCGGCGACGAGACGGTCCTGCTGATCAACAGCTCCGGGGCGGTCCTCCGCGGGCGCTATCGCGACGGCGACTGCTCGTGGGCCGACCCGGTCACACCGGGCAGCGGCTCGAGTCTGAGTGGGATCGCCCTCGCCGACGAGTCGGTCGGCTACTGCTGCGATACGAACGATAGCGTCTTCGAGACGACCGACGGCGGGGAATCGTTCGAGCAGGTCGGCCTCGGCGACGCGAGCGGCACGCTCGAGAACCTCGCGACGCTGGGGCGGGGGGACTGTCTGGTGAGCGCGGACGACGGGATCGTCCACCGCTACGGCGGGTCGACGTGGACACCCGAACGGGTCGGCGAGGAGGCGATCTGCGGCATCGTCCGCCGCGAGGAGGAGACGATCGCCTGCGACGCCGACGGGGTGATCTACGAGCGGCCCGCGACCGGCTGGGAGCAAGTCGACTCGAGCGCGCCGGAACCGCTCATGGCCGTCTCGGTCTCGCCGGACGGGGACCGGGCGGTCGCGGTCGGCGAAGACGGGACCGTCGTCGAACGGCGGTGAGTCGGCTGCGGTTGCGGCGAGCCGACCGGGTCGGCTGACCGTCGGTTCTCGTGACTACTTCGCAGACCTGTCGGATCGGCGTATTCAAGGCCAATCGGCTTTCCTATCGGGGGCGGATATCCACTCGTCACGACCGCACAGCGGGGTGTCTCCGACTTCCCCGTAGACGGGCGTGAACGACCTCGATCATGAGTACATCAACACGAACGGCGACGCGATATACCGTCCGCACGTTCGAACCCGACGATCGAGAGGCGTTCCTGTCGCTGTACGAAACGGTCTTCGGTCACGACAGAGGCGCGGACTGGTTCCGCTGGAAGTTCCGCGAGAACCCGTACGTCGATCACGTCCCGATCCTCGTCGCGAGCGCCGACGGCGAGCCCGTCGGTTTCCGGTCGTTTTTCGCCCAGGAGATGCGCGTCGGCGACACCGTCCGTCCCGCGTTCCAGCCCTGCGATACAATGGTCCGCGCGGACCACCGCGGGCGCGGGCTGTTCGGGCGCATGAACGAGCGAGCCGTCGAGCGCTACGCCGACGGCCGGCCGTCGTTTTTCTTCAACTTCCCGAACGAGAACTCGAAGCCAGGCAACCTTGCCCACGGCTGGAAAGAGATCGGGACGGTGCCGGCCTACTACCGGCCCCAGAACCCCGTCTCCGCCCTCGGAAAGACCCGCGATGCCGAGCCGCGTGGCGGGTGTACCGAACTCCAGTCGGCCGACCAGGGGGCCGCGACCGCGGTCGCGGACACGATCGAGGGGGCGATCGCGACCTCACATCGGGCCGGCGACAAACTGCTCGTCGATTCCGACGCCGATCTCGACATCGAGCGCTACGAGACGCCGCCGGCCGACACGCTCGCGGCGATCTACCGGCGCTCGATCCCCGACGCGATCCACACGAACCGCTCGGTGGCGTTCTACCGCTGGCGCTTTGCCAACCCCGAGCACTCGTATACGGCCTCCGTCGCTCGACGGGACGGCGAGCCGGTCGCGGCTCTCGTCGTCTCGAGGGTGGGAGATCACGCGCGGATCGTCGAGACGGTCCCGCGCACGCTCGAGTCGGAATCAGAGGCGCTCAATCGCTTGCTCGTGACGGCACTCGACCGCTGTGCGGATCGGAGCTACGTCGAGGCGTTCGGCGAGACGGTGCCCGCCCCGCTGCGGTTCCGGTTCTATCCGGACACGCGGTTGCCCCTGTCGGCGCTGATCCGACCGACCGCCCGCACGCTGCTCGCGCGCGACCTCGAGGGCGGGCTCGACCTCGAGTCGAGTTCAGCCGCGGGCTGGACGTTCTCGCGGCTGGATCTTGACACGACGTGACGACGGAACCGGCGACTCGAGGCTGGCGTGATCGATGGGTCGGCCGGATTCGGCCACTGTTATTGCCGTCGAACACGCAGTACCACACGTGAGTAATCGACGCCCGAGCGACCGACGCGGCGGCTGCCGGCTGTGCGGGACGCCGCTCTCGGAGACCGCCGGCGAGTCCGGAGCGGACGAGTTCTGTTCGCCGGGCTGTCGCGATGTCGCCGCCGAATTCGGGACGAGCGACGGCGACGACGATACTGACGGCGACCGCGGTGATCGGAGCGGCGGCGAGAGTGACCGCACGTTCTTCCGGGTCGACGGCATGCACTCGGCGACCTGCGAGGCGTTCCTCGAGGCCGTCGCCGAGGGTCGCGACGGCGTTCGCGAGGCCGAGGCGAGCTACGTCACGGAGACGGTTCGTGTCGATCACGACCCGGACGAAGTCTCGCCGGACGCGCTCGAGGACGCGCTGAGTACGCTCGGCTACACGGCGTACCTTCGTGACGAGGCGACCGCCGACGAGGAGACCGGCGGCACGCAGCGCTCCCGGGAGATGTCCGGGCTTCGCAAGCGCCGGTCCGACGACATGCTCGAGATGCGGTACATCGTCGGCGTCGTCTTCGGCTCGTTCCTCTTGCTGCCGTTCGTGGCCGTCCTCTACCCGATGTTTCTGACCTCGTTTATCGACTGGGGGGCGATCGAGCACTTCGAGGGCGCGTTCACCGGCTTTACCGGCCCGCTGTACCTGCCCTTTTTCGTCGTGATGACGGGCGCGATCGTCTATCTGGCCGGCGGCCCGGTCTTGCGGGGCGCGTATGTCAGCCTGAAGCTGCGGCGGCCGACCACGGATCTGCTCGCGGTCCTCACGATACTCGGCGCGTACGCGTTCAGCATCCTGGTTTCCGGCCTCGGGCGCAACGACCTCTACTTCGACCTGACGATCGCCGTCGCCGCCATCGTGATGGGCGCGACCTACTACGAGGCGACGGTCAAGCGCCGCGCGACCGACCGGTTGACCGACCTCACCGTCTCGCAGGTCGACACGGCCCGGCTCTACGCGCCGGACGGCTCGACGACGGAGATCCCCGTCGCCGACCTCGAGTCCGGCGACCGGCTGCTCGTCCGCGAGGGCGAACGCATCCCCGTCGACGGCCGGCTGGCGGACGGCGAGTGTGCGGTCGACGAAGCCGTCGTGACGGGGGAGTCGCTGCCGGTCACGAAACGCGCGGGAGACGACGTGGTCGGCGGCTCGGTCGTCACGACCGACGCGGCGGTGGTCGACGTCGGCGAGCGGACGACCAGCAGCATCGAGCGGCTCACTCGAGTCGTCTGGAACGTCCAGAGCGCGGACCACGGCGTCACGCGACAGGCCGACGAGTTCGCCGCGGTGCTCGTCCCCGTCGTCCTCGCCGCGGCGGTCGTCGTCGGCGCGGGCTCGCTGCTGGCCGGCGCGAGCGAGGTCGTCGCCGCGTTGGCTGTCTGCATGACACTCATGGTTGCGAGCCCGTGGGCGCTCGGGTTCGCGACGCCGTACTCCGTCGCCGCGAGCTTACAGGAAGCCCTCGAGCGCGGGATCGTCGTCTTCGACGAGACGGTCTTCGAGCGGCTGCGAGCGGTCGACACCGTCGTCTTCGACAAGACCGGTACGCTTACGACCGGCGAGATGACCGTCCGCGAGGCCGACGCGCCCGACGACCTGCTCGCGGCCGCCGCCGCTCTCGAGCGTCGCGCGGCCCACCCCGCCGCCGCAGCCATCGCGGACGCGTTCGGCGGCGACGGGGGTTCGAGCGACGGCGACCACGATGGCGAGTCGACTCGAGCCGATGGCGGTTCGGCCACGGCCAGCGGGCTCGAGGTCCGGGACTTCCAAACCCACGCGACCGGGGTCGAGGGAACAGTCGACGGACGCTCCGTGCTCGTCGGACATCCGGACCTCTTCGGTGAGCGAGGGTGGGATCTCGAGCCCGACCTCGTGGAGCGAGTCGATCGCGCACGCGAGGCCGGTCACCTCCCGGTCGTCGTCGGTCGCGACGGGGTCGCGGCGGGGCTGGTGATCGTCGGCGACGAGCCCCGCGAGGCGTGGGACGAGACGCTCACGGCGCTTGACGAAGACGGGGTCGACATCGTGGTCCTGACCGGTGACGACGGGACGGCGGCCGAGGTCTTCGATCGCCATCCCGGCGTCGATCACGTTTTCGCCGGCGTCTCGCCCGACGGCAAGACGGCGGCGATCGAGCGGATGCGAGCCGACGACCGCGTGGCGATGGTCGGCGACGGGACGAACGACGCACCCGCGCTCGCCGCGGCCGATCTGGGTATCTCGCTTGGCAGCGGCACGGCACTCGCCGCCGACGCGGCCGACATCGCCATCGTCGACGACGATCTGGCCGCCGTCGAGGAGGCGTTCGCGCTGGCGAGGGCCGCACGCGACCGTCTCAGACAGAACATCGGACTCGCCTTCGTCTACAACGCGATCGCGATTCCCGCCGCCGTCCTCGGCGTCGTGAACCCGCTCGTCACGACCGTCGCCGTCGTCGCGGGCACCCTGCTCATCGTCGGAAACGCGGAGCGGTTGCTCGTCGACGACTGAGTCCGTTTTTCCTGCAGTCCGCAGCGCTTCCGCGCCGACTCCGGGGAGTCGTACCGCTACGCCAAATTACACGGGTCGGCGTCACCCATCCACGGGCAGATGATCGAACGGATGGGTCGCCGCCGCGCGTACGGAGCCGTCGTCGTCGGGACGCTCGCCTACACCTTCCTGATGTTCAGTTGGTTCTCGCTGCCGGCGTATCTCCCGGTGATCATCGACGAACTCGGCCTCTCGAGCACGCAGGCCGGCGTGGTCGCGGGCGCGGTCCCGCTGACCTATATCCCGATCGCGCTGTTTACCGGAATGACCGTCGACCGGATCGGTCCGGGACGGAGTCTCGCGGCGGGCGTCTTGCTCTACGGCGTCGCACAGCTCGCCCGGAGCTTCGCAACCGGCTTCCCCTCCCTGCTCGCGGCGACCCTGCTGCTCGGCGTCGGCGCGACGGCGATTACGTTCGGCCTGCCAAAGCTCGTCTCGGTGCTGTTTCCGCCCGCTGACACCGGCTTTCCGTCCTCGATCTATCTCGTCGGTGCGTCGACGGGGACCGCGAGCGCCTTCGCCATCGGCCGGCCGATTTTGGGGCCGCTGCTGGGCGGCTGGCGTGCTCTCTTCTTCTGGACCGGCGTCGTCGCGATCGGCTACGGCCTGCTGTGGACCGTCGTCGCAAGCCGACTGGGGATCGACGCCCGCAACCGGGCGGCCAACGACGTCGGGGCGGCCGACTCCTCGCTCACACTCGCGGCGATCCGCCGGGACCTGACAGTTGTCCTTACCCATCGAGAACTGCAACTCGTCGTCATCGTCGGAACCATGTACCTCATGATCGCTCACGGGATGCAGGGCTGGCTCCCGACGCTGCTCGAGGCCCGGGGCTACGCGCCGGATCGGGCGGGACGGATGACCAGTCTGCTCGTCGCCGCGAACGTCGTCGGCGTCCTGACCGTCCCCGCGGTGGGCGACCGACTGGACGCTCGCCGTACCGCGTTGCTAGTCTGTGGGCTGATCGCCGGCCTCGGCATCTCGGGCGTGATCGCGAGCGAACTCGGCTTCCTCCTGCTCGGGAGCATCGTCGTCACCGGGTTCGGGTTTGGCGGGCTCTCACCGCTCATTCGGGCCATCCCGCCGGAACTCGAGGGGATCGGCGCGCGGCTGACCGGCACCGCGGTCGGCTTCATCTTCGCCGTCGGCGAGATCGGCGGCTTCCTCGGCCCGGTGCTGGTCGGGACGCTGTACGACCTCACCGGGTCGTACGCGCCGGGACTGGCGCTACTGGCCGCGGGAGGACTCGTCGTGGCGGTCGCCGGCGGCGTGTTGCGGTATCGGTACGGTAATTCGTGACGCTGGAACGTGCTCGCACGTGCCGCGCCTGCATAGCCACCCGCTCTCGCTCGAGGGTGCGGGTTCGCGAGCCGCGACTTTAGCGTCCGGACTCGGATCGGGACGGATCAGTTCCCCTCGGAGTTCCGGCGTGTCGGCGGCGTCTTCGAGAGGTACTTACCCCACCGGTCGCGGTTGTCCGCGATCCACCGGTAGGAGCGCTCGCGGACGTGCTCGTAGTCCTCGAACTGCCGGAGGAACTCGACGACATCCCGTGCTGGCTCGGCGACATCGGTACGGACGAACGCCTCCTCGATCGAGGCCCCACAGGAGTAGACGCCGTCGGGGGCAACCAGATGCGAACAGTCCTCGTAGTCCGCCGGCAGTCGCTCTCGCAGGTCGTCAGTAAGGTCGCTGAAGCCGACGATGCGGAGGGCCGTCCGTTCGTCGACGTACTCCGCCCACCACGTACAGAAGCCGCAGTCGTCGTCGTAGACGAGTGTCGCCTCGGTCATAGCCGATTCGAGGGGCTCGAGACACAAACGCTTGGCCTCGGATCGCCTCGCCGCGCTCGGAACGGGAGCCGTCTTCGCTGACACCCTTCGCGGCCTCGAGTCGGGAGCGTTCGCCGTCGACGAGGAGTGATTCGGTTGGCCAATCCATCGCCAGAACATTATTGAAACTGGTGGCCAATCCTGAGCCATGAGTAGCGCGGCCCGGCCGCTCTCGGAACCGCGGGTGCTGGCCCACGCGAAGCGGCGGCTCTTTCCCGACGAGGACGAGCCGACCGCCTACGCGGTTGCCGACACCCAGTTCGTGCAGGCGGAGTGGCTCCCCGGGCGGCCAGTCGACGCGGCCGTACGGGATCGCTTGGCCCCGTTCAACCACGTCCGGATCGGTGGCGGCTACCCCGACCTCGTCGGCGTTCGAACCCTCGAGTCCGATCTCCTCGCCGTCGAGCGACTCGGGGACGATCCGCCGTTGATCGCCGTCGAGGCGAAAGGCGAGACGAGCGGTGGCGTCGATACCCAACGCGGAATCGTCCAGGCCTACGACCGGCTTCACGAGGCGAACGCGGCGTATCTGGCCGCACCGACGGCGTCGATCTCCGAGACCGACCGGACGCTCGCCCGGGAGTTGAACGTCGGCGTGCTCGGCGTCGATGCCGCGGGGACCGTAGACCCCCTCGAGGTGCCCCGCGTCGTCGGCAATCGGACGACGACCGAGGCGACGGCGATCCGGTTTCAGGCCAGCGCGCAGGGCGTCGCCGACAAGTCCTTCGGACTGAATCACCCGAAGAACTACCTCGGCTATCCGCTGGCCCATCACGCGGTCGGGGATACCGAGACGCTGCTGTCGGAGTACAAGGTCGTCAGTGCCGTCGATAGCGCTCGACAAGGCGCTGCATTCCTCGGACTGATCGAGGAGGAGGTTGGTGTCGAGGGTGTCGGGAGCGAGGAGCGCGGTACGGGCGTCGAACTGACCTCGCTCGGCGAGGAAGTCGTTCGGTTCGCGACGGGACGCTACGGGAGCGTCGAGGCGGCTCTCGAGGAGTTCGAGAACTGGTATCGGTCGCGCAAGCGATTCGTCGATCTCGCGCCGGCGTGGGGGCAGTTGGCTCGGCGGGTCGTCTTCGACTACCGGGCAACGGAGTTGCTCGTCGGGGAACTCCAGTGTATGCACGAAGACGGGATCACGGAGCCGTCGCTGGTCGACCTCGTCGAGTATCTCCATGAGTTGCATCCGTCCTTTACCGTCGAGTTATTCATCCGCGGAACCGACGGTGTCCGCAGTCGTGTCCTGACCGAAGACGGCGACCTCCGCCGGGCGGCGCTCGAGGACGGCTCCGTCTACCACTCGCCGACGGTCTTCCAGTTGAAGGCGATGCTGTACCACAGCGGGATACTTACCGAACGCGGTGCGGAGCCGCATCGGCTCGAGCCGCTCGCGGATGTCTGGGCGCTTCGCGAACCCGTTTGAGGACTCGTATTTCGGCCGCTCAGTGTACTCGACAGCCGCGGAAAGTCGGCTTTAACGGGATTCGAGTCGATGAGAACTATTGGTCGACGTAGTCTATGAGCGATCCAGTCGCGTCCGTGACAAGCGACCGTTCGATGCGACCTTGCCAGTAGTCGATATCGTCGCGTGCGATCGATTGGACACCCCACGGAACGATGCAACTAGTGTCGGGAGTCCCGCCGCGAATCCACGCATCGTCGGGAATCTCGAGCAGTCCGTCCAGCCACGTTTTGGTCGTAAGCGAGAGCGTAATGTACTGCTCGCCGTGAAAGGGTCGTCCCTCGTGGTTCGAAAGAACGAGCCACGGCCGCGCTGCGTCGTCCCCTTTGTAGGATCGACGCCGTAGACGATGTCCCCAGGTTCGTAGATTGGGGCTTCGTCGTTACTCACTGGAATCCTCTGTGAGGCTGGGATGTGGCTCTTCGGGCGCCTGTGCTTCCCAGTCGTCTTTCGCTTCGACGCCGAGTTGCTCGTTGAAGAGCCTCGTCGCACGGCGGTATCCGTCGTGTTGCTCGAGGCGGTGCTCGTCGCTCGTGATCGCCCAGTACGTTCCCTTGTGCTCGACCAGATCACGCTTTTTCAGTCGAGTCAGTGACGTGCTGACCGTCCCGGCCTCGAGTTCCGTCTGCGCTGCGATCTCGGTCGCCTTGAACGCCCGATCATCGTTCGCGGCCAGAAACCCGAGTACCTGCTCCGTGCTGGATAGCTCCGCGAGTTCCTCCTCGCTCGAGTGTTCGAAGGTTTCTCGGTCGATCGACATGTGTGAGAGTACTATCTCGAGTGTTATATGCGTTATTCACGTAAAGGTCGTTACCACTGTTCGTACCGTGAATACCTGACCGCTATTGGATAGGTCAGACTTACGTCGATTCGAACCCGTTCCGTTCTCGATGCGCAGCGAGGAATTTCGCGTGCGGGCGGCGGTCCTCGTCGTTGGGTAGCGTCAGCGGGTCGCCCTCGAGCGTTGCGAACTCCTCGTAGCCCTCGAGGTCGGGGCGGTCGGCGACCAGAATCCGGTAGTCGTCGGACACCGCGAGCCAGCCGGCGTCGAACGCCCAGTGGTGGAGCCGACAGAGCGCGAGGCCGTTCCGAACGTTGTCGCGGCCGTTCTCCCGCTTCGGATAGATGTGGGCGGCCTCGATGTCGACGGTTCCGTCCGGCGATTCGCGTGATTTCCCGCAGATCGCACACCGCGAGTCGTAGGCGGATTTGACCGTCTTCGGGAACGCGCTCGAGCGAACCCGCCGCTGGACCGCGGTGAACTCGTCTCCGTCGTCGGTCAGGGCCGGCCCTTCGGTCTCGTCGGCTTTGATTCCGTCAGACACTGATTCCGCGAGCGTTTCGAACTGCGCCGGCTCGACCTCGAGTCGGTCCATCGTGAACTGATAGACCATGCGTCCGTCCCGCGAGACGTACTCCGCGTCGGTCACGTCGACCAGCCCCTCGTATCGGAGGTCGTCGCTGTCCGCCGGTTGGTAGAAGAAGTAGACGGGGACGGTCGATCGATCGGCTTGCTCGAGGAGCGCGCCGTTGGCACCGGTCAGTTGCTGGTCACCTTTCTCCGGGACGCCCTCTCCGATGTAGGTGAACCGATCCCCGTCGATCTCGTCGCCGTACGGCCCGTCTTCGCGGGCTTTCACGATGATGTACGCCAACTCGCCCTCCTCGTCCGTTCGCGGACTGATCCCCTTGATGTACGAGCCGAAGCTCGTGTCGAACGCCTCCTCGAGGTCGGTCTGGGCGTAGCACGTTCCGCGCTCGAGGTGTGGACGGGCGGAGACTCGTCGCTTCGCCAGTGTTCGACCGCTGTCCGTGAGCGAGCTCGCGCCGTCGGCGCGCTCGACGTAGCCGAGACTCTGCAGCCAGCCCCTGTGTTGGGCGGGTCCAGCGGTATCGTTCCAGCCGACTGCTGGATGGGCGGACGACACCGCGTCACCGAGTTCGCCGTCCGTTTTCGGCCCCTCGAGAAGCGCCTCGAGCATCGTATCGAACCCGCGGACGGTGCTCGAGAGGAGTTCGTAGAGAATGTCCGGATCCGTTTCGGTCAACCACTCGAGTCCGCGCTGAGTGAGTCGAACGTTGCCGTCCAGTTCGAGCAGCCCGATCGCCTCGAGAAAGGTCAGGCGACGCCGAATGCCGTCCTCGCTCGTCGCTCGCGTGTTCGATTGGATCCACTCGAGGACCGCCGTTTCGGTCGGGTTTTCGGTGACGATGTAGTTGCAGAGCCGCTCGAGGACGGCCGTGTAGTTCCCCGCGCCGCCGAAGAACCGGACCGCGATAGTGTGTTTGCCCTCTCCCATCGTGACAGTTAATACTGCTGTCGTTGTGCGGACACGGGTATAAAACGAGCGGCGGGAGCGGCGTGGGTCGAGGCCTGTGGAAAGCATCACGTCGCTCGGGACACACCGGCCTTACAAGTGAACCGGACCGAGACACACCACGATTGCACGTGAAGCCGGGACAGCCCTCGAGTCTCGATTCGCGCCGATACCGGGGACACCACTCTTTCATGTGAACAACCACCACTACCGCTACGGTCGATTACAGACAGTGGGCCGACCGGGAACTCTCGGAGCGAAACCGGCCGGAGTAGCGGTGTACGGCGGATATTCCCACTCACTCACCCCATCGATACAAGTGAAACGGTGACGGGGGGTCGCGACGAAGTAGTCGGGTCCGGGATCGTGTTACCAGGCGTTCACTTGTAACGGTGGTGTGGGGCGGACTCAGACGACACCGTTCATCCGCGCGATTTCCCGAATCGTCTCGATTTCCTCGTCGAGGTAGAGCACGTCGGCCATCGCGTCGACGGCACTCGAGAAGGGGACGTCGAGTTCGTAGCTGTAGTAGTTGCCCCGAGAGCCGCTCCGGTTTTCCTTCGCCGAGAGGATGCCGAGCATCCGGAGATCGGAGAGGTGGTTGTGAACCGACCGCTGGGCGAGGGAATCGGTCCCCGAGGACTCACAGAGCGCTTCGTACTCCTGATAGAGTTCTCGGGTTCGGCAGGGCGTCGACTCCTTGGCGGCCTTCGAGACGACCGCCAGCAGGGCGAGTCGCCCGTGGGTCGTCAGCTCTCGCATCCCCTCCTCGACCCGCTCTTGCTCGAGTTTGGATCGTGCTTGCTCGACGTGGTGTTCCTGAATCACCTCATCGTCGTTGTTCTCCGCGACTTCGCCCGCGAGTCGGAGCAAGTCGAGTGCTTGCCGGGCGCTCCCGCTGTCGCGAGCGGCGAGAGCCGCACAGAGGTTCAAAACGCCGCCGTCACAGCCGTTCTCGGTGATCGCGACCTCGGCTCGAGACTCGAGGATGTTGGTCAGTTCGGAGGCCTCGTAGGGTGGAAACTGCAGCTCGCGCTCACAGAGCGTGTCCTGGACGCGGGGATCGAGCTGCTCGCGGAACTTGAAGTCATTGCTGATGCCGATGAGGCCGACTTTCGTCGACTCGAGGTAGCCGTTCGAGCGGGCCCGCGGGAGTTCGTATAGCAACTCGTCGCGGTCGCCGATCGAGTCGATCTCGTCGAGGACGATGACGACGGTTCCGCCCAATGCCTCGAGTTCGCTGTAGAGCTTCTTGAAGACGGTCTGTTGGGGGTAGCCGGTCGTGCTGATCTCGGCGCCGGCGGGGCGGAGCGTGTTGACCAGTTCGACTGCGACCTGATACGACGAGTTGAGCGTCTTGCAGTTGACCCCGAGCACCGAGAGGTCGACGTCGTCGTACTCCGTGACGTCTTCTTGGAGCACGTCGAGGAGGTAGTCAGTAACGGCGGTCTTGCCGACGCCCGTGTTCCCGTAGAGAAAGACGTTGTTCGGCTCCCAGCCGTCGATGATGGGCTGGAGCGCGTCCATGTAGGCCTCGATTTCTTCGTCTCGCTCTTCGATCCGTTCGGGTTGGTACGACTCCCCCAGTGCGTCCTTGTTCCGGAAGATGTTTTGCTTCCGCTCGAACCGAGGCATGTCCGTATCAAGAGAGATGTACTATTTAAAGCCACTCTTTCATCTGATGCAAGTGAACTCAGACACACCACTCTTTCACGTGAAGACTAGTCTAGTACGAGTCGTCTAGAGAACAGTCCGCGATTTCATCTAAAGCGCTGATATGTTTTGCCGAAACGGACAACCGGTTGACTGATTTCGGCGCTATCTGTTGGAATGAAACTCATGACTGATTCGGGTAGCGGGCGACCGCATCTACCCCAGCCCCCGTTCCGCGGCTTCACTTGCAACGGTGGTGTGTGTCTGTCGATAGCGATCCGAGTTGTCGGTCGATCGTGTCCGAACCGAGCAACGGCCGCACGTCTCCACGAGAATATCCGTATCCGAACGCTGTTCGCGTTCCACGGATTCCGACGATTCCACCCTTGTTCGCGTCAACCCAGCGGGCCGACTGCGACTCCTTACGTCGATGACTCGGTATCGACGAGATCGTTCCGCAGGCCGTCGGCGGTGATCTCTGCCCCCTCGAGGCTCACGTCGACCCCGTCCTCTGTGTCTGCGACGGCGACGGTATACCCCTGATAGGAGAACTCGAGCGAGATAAAGCCGGTCGAATCGGGAAGCGAATCGAGAAGGTCGGGATCGATCGCGTCGTACAGCGGGTCCATTTCGACGGGATCCGTGTTTTCGGCCTGTGCGACGAGATCGATGACGGCCATGCTGAGCTGGTCGGTTGCTGTGACGGAAACGGACGATTCGAGCGAATTCATAACTCCTGCTGAGGGAGCGGGAGTAAAGAATGTGCTCCAATATTTCGACCCGCTTTGGGCGGAGAAAAGAACGATTCAACACGCCCGAATAGGCGGTCGAGTTCCGATGACTGCCACCGAGTATTCCGAAGTCGAATATACGTGTTCCGATATCGCGCTGGCCGGTCGCTACTCGCGGCGCGGGACCTCGTGGCGGCCGAAGCCGTACCGGAGCCGGTTCGCGAGTCGCCGCGAGAACCGGCCGTCGTCGGCCCGGGAGCCGAACCGTTCGGACAGCGCGGTGTAGATCAACGGCAGCGGCACTTCCTGCTCGAGGGCCTCTTGGACGGTCCACGTCCCCGTCGAGCCGCCTTCGATGCGGTCGGCGACGGTGCCCAGATCGTTGCCCTCCTCGCGGAACGCCTCCTCGCAGAGCTCGAGCAGCCACGAGCGGATCACCGCGCCGTTGTTCCAGACCGAGGCTACGTTCTCGAGGTCGAGGTCGTACCGCCCTTCGTGGAGGAGTTCGAATCCTTCGCCGTAGGTCTGCATCAGGGCGTACTCGACGCCGTTGTGGATCATCTTGACGTAGTGGCCCGAGCCGGCGGGCCCCATCCGCTCGTGGCCGTCGGGACCGGTCGCGACGGCGTCAAAGACGGGCTCGAGTTCGTCGTAGGCCCACTGGGGACCGCCGACCATCAGGGAAAAGCCCAGTTCCGCGCCCGCAGGTCCCCCGGATGTGCCGCAGTCCAGATAGGCCGCAGGACAGGACTCGGCGCGGCGCACCGAGTCCTCGAAGTAGGAGTTGCCGCCGTCGACGACGACGTCGTCGCCGTCGAGGTGGGGTTCGAGTTCCTCGAGCGTGATATCGACGGCCTCGCCGGCGGGGACCATCAGCCAGATACGCTTGTCCGATCCCAGTCGGTCGACGAGGTCGTCGATCGAGCCAGCGGGCTCAGCGCCGGCGTCGGCTGCCGTTGCGACCGCCTCCTCGTCTAAGTCGAAGGCGACGATGTCGTGGCCCGCCGCGAGGGTCCGCTCGACGACGATCTGTCCCATCCGTCCGAGTCCGATCAGGCCCAGTTGCATGGGTAGGCGTCGGCCGGCCGCTGTGGTAGTGGTTGCGGTTCCGGGGCGACTCCGCTCGTCGCCGACATCACGATGGTTCCGAGAAGAAGCGGTATCGCAGTCGAAACACGGCGAGTCAGCTACGCGATCGGTTCCTCGAGGTGGGCCCAGCCGATCGCGTCGAGCACGACGATTCGGTCGTTGTACCGGACGTAGACGCCGTTGTACTCGTCGCCGTCGGCGTCGTAGTAGGGTAGCGTCTGGCGGATACGGTCGACGACCGACCACGCGCCGTCGCGCTCGAGGGTGATGTGCTCCCACTCGTCGCGTGCACCGTTGCGGATGGCTCGGTCGAGCGCGCGTCGCGCGCCGGGGATTTCGCCGAGTCGTTGTGCGGACGCGTCGACGACGACGGCGTCGTCCGGGACCGCCTCCGAGTCGATGACGCGCGCGCCGAGGTTCGCCTTCGAGCGTGCTGTGTGGGCCGCTGACTGCTCCGAGTGCAGGACGTAGCCGGCCACGGCAGCCGTTCCCACCGCGAGGAGCGACAGGGCCATGTCTTTACCCCTAATCATTAGCCAGTACCTTACAGCAACTGACTAAGTATCTTTCGCAAGAATGTTCATTACTAAGAGGTTCGCCGCCGAAAAACCGACCACCTGCAGCTAGAAGAGGCTGGCGACGTTGGCCGAGAGCAGCCCCGCGACGATCAGCAATCCGAGTGCGGCTACGGCCGCCGCCCGGAACACTGGCAGCGCCTCGCGGGCCGGTTCGCGGATCTTCTTTCCGGTGAGTCCGGCCTCGAATCGTTTCGTGCCGATCTCGACGAGCGCGGTCAGGATCAGCCAGAGCGCGACCATCGCGATCACCAATCGGCCGTTCGTCGAGCCGAACAACGTCTCAGTCGTGTACGTTCGGCCGGCCAGATGGCCGCCGGTGAGAAAGAGAAGGAGCGAACTCACCCGCGAAACCGTCGTGAGTTTTCCGGAGATGACCTCGAGCGGTCGAGTCGTATTGAACGCACCGTCGCGTGCGAGCGGGATGACGACGGCGGCAACGAAACAGACGCTACCGGCCCAGAGTGCGGCAAAGACCAGATGTATCGTTCTGGCGACGAGCACGTCGACCATACGGGGTCGCTCGGAGAGCGGCCGTATCAGGGTTCCGACTTCCGATCGACTGATAGTCCGCTCGAGACGAACGTCCGAAACCGGCCGGTCACTCGAGCCAATCGGGCGTCCACGCGACCAGTTGCCGGCGGAGGAGCGCGTAGACCAGCGAGACGACCGCCGCGCCGACGATCACGGTGGTGAGCCACCCGTCGAAGACGAGCAGCGCCGGGATCGCGAGCGCGATGCCGAGAACGGCGTCCTCGGGCGCGCCGTCGTAGCGAATCCACCGCCGGGGAGAGAGCCATCGCCCGCGAACGTGGTCGTAGACCGCGCGCTCCGTGCGCTCGTTCCACGGGTCCATCTCCGGCCCGCCGCCGAGGGAATCGCTCGCGGCGTGGAGCCACGCGGTGACGGCGAACGCGGCGACGCCGACCGTGAGCGCTGCGGGGACGACTGCGGCGGCGATGACTGCGGGAATAGCCATCGCGAGTCCGGCCACCGGGAAGTGCAGCGTCCGTCGATGGGTGAACACGAGATCGAAATCGGGGGCCAGTCCGCCGAGGATCGCGCCGATCGCGAGCGCGCCAGCGAACTCGGGAACGACGTATGCCACCGGTGCGACGACCGCCAGTCCGGTGAATACGTGGGTGGTCGCCATCATCGGTTCTCGCTCGGGCGGACGAGCGGCACGGGCAAAACGGTACGCGAACCGGCACTCGACGCAGTCGCCGCGGCGGACGCCGTTGGGACCATCGCCGAGTCGACGACGGTATCACACGAGCCACACGGTGATTCCTCGATCACTCGACGTTTTCGCCCTGATAGCTGCCGTCGTAGAGGTCCTCGTGGTTCGCTTCGGCGAACACCAACTGCGCGATCCGAGCCCCGCGCTCGAGTTCGATGTCGTGGTGAACCTGCAGTAGGCCCTCGCCGCGGCCCTCGTAGCCCGCGTCCCAGACCGCGGTGTTGAGCATACAGGAGTTGCGCATGAGCGACGAGCGGGGGTAGACGAAGCCGATGTGGCCCTCGGGGATTTCGATCCGTTCCGTGTATCGGACGATGTAGGCCCCTTCGGGCAGATAGTAGGTGGCGGGCTCTTTCTGCTCGAGTTCCTCGAGCGGGCGGGCGATCCGGTCGCCGATCTGTTTTCCGTCCCGGCCGATGCGGCCCGGTTCCAGTTGCTCGAAGACGACGTCAGCGGTGAGATCCACCCCGTTGGGTTGGACCTGGGAATCGGTCGTCGGCGAGACGTGGTCGGCAACGAAGGCACCGGAGCGGAACATGACGGTCTCTGTCCACCCAACGCCGCGGCGACGGGAAAAGCGTATCCGTTCGCGACGGCCCGTCGATACGCTAACGTCTCGTACGCCACGGGACCTCACCTGACAGAATTATGCGAACATGTTGCAGTGTGGGCCGTCTCGCCGGAACGAACGGTCACCTGCACGGCAATACTTACTCGAACCGGATCCATTTTGCGGAGATTGTAGCGGTCGACCCTGATAGAAACACGCTGGATTTATCAGGACGGAAAGCCGAGTTAGAGGTGCTATGGGACAGACTCTCACCGAAAAGATTCTCGACGACCACCTCGTCGAGGGCGAACTCGAGACCGGCGAGGAGATCGGAATCGAGATCGACCAGGTGCTTACTCAGGACACGACCGGGACCATGGTTTGGCTCCAGTTCGAAGCGATGGGGCTGGACGAGGTCCAGACCGAGATCGCAGCGCAGTACTGCGACCACCAGACATATCAGTTCGACTTTAAGAACACCGACGACCACCGTTTCCTCCGTTCTGCGGCCGGCAAATACGGCGCTCACTTCTCTCGACCCGGTAACGGTATCTGCCACAACGTCCACCGCGAGAACTTCGCGGCACCCGGCAAGACGCTGCTGGGTTCGGACTCCCACACCCCGACGCCCGGCGGCCTCGGCGAACTCGCCATCGGCGCTGGCGGGATCGACGTCACCGTCGCCATGGGCGGCGCACCGTACTACATCGAGATGCCCGAAGTCGTCAACGTCCGCCTCGAGGGCGAGCTCCCCGAGTGGGCCACCGCGAAAGACGTCATCCTCGAGATGCTCCGTCGTCTCTCCGTCAAGGGCGGCGTCGGCAAGATCCTCGAGTACACCGGTCCGGGCGTCGAAACCCTGACTGCACCCGAGCGGATGACCATCACGAACATGGGGACGGAACTCGGCGCAACCACCTCGATCTTCCCGACCGACGAGCAGACCGAGGACTACCTCCAGCGCGTCGGCCGCGGCGAGGAGTACACCGAGATCCAGCCCGACGACGACGCCGAGTACGACGACGAGATCGTCGTCGACCTCTCCGACCTCGAGCCGCTGATCGCACAGCCCTCGATGCCGGACAAGGTCGTTCCCGTCAGCGAAGTCGAAGGCGAGTCCGTCGAGCAGGTCATCGTCGGCTCCTGTACGAACGGCGGCTACGAGGACATCCTCCCCGTCGCCAAGATGCTCGAGGGTCGCGAGACCTCGATGGAAACCGACACGATCGTCGCGCCCGGCTCCAAGCAGGCCTCCGAGATGCTCGCCCGCGAGGGCTGGGTGGCCGAGATGATGGCCGCTGGCGTCAACTTCTCCGAGGCGACGTGTGGTGCCTGTATCGGCATCGGCCACGTCCCCTCCTCGGACTCCGTTTCCCTGCGAACCTTCAACCGCAACTTCGAGGGTCGCTCGGGGATCGAAGACGACAACGTCTACCTCTGCTCGCCGGAGGTCGCGGCCGCCGCGTCGCTCAAGGGCGAAATCGTCGACCCGCGCAACCTCGCCGACGAACTCGGCGACCTCGAGGCCCCCGGCGTCGAGCTCCCCGACGAGTACGACGGCTCCAAGACGGACCTCATCAGCCCCGACGAGGCCGTCGACGACGAGCTCATCAAGGGCCCGAACATCGGCGACGTCCCGCTGAAAGACCAGCTCGGATCGGACATCTCCGGTGAGGCGCTCCTGAAGATGGAGGACAACATCACGACCGACCACATCATCCCTGCAACCCAGGACATCCTGATGTACCGGTCGAACGTCCCCAAGCTCAGCGAGTTCACCCTCTCCCGAGTCGACGACACCTTCGCCGACCGCGCGCTCGAGGCCGATGGCGGCTTCCTTGTCGCCGGCGAGAACTACGGCCAGGGCTCCTCGCGAGAGCACGCCGCCCTCTGTCCGATGTATCTGGGCATCGAGGGCGTCCTCGCACAGAGTTTCGCACGCATCCACCGCGCGAACCTCTTTAACTTCGGGATCGTCCCGCTGACGATCGACGAGGACACCTACGAGTCGATTGATCAGGGCGACGAGATCGAGATCGTCGACGACGTCTACGACGCCGTCACCAGCGGACAGGAGGAGTTCACCGTCCGCGTCAACGGCGACGAGTACACGGCGACGCTCGATGCCTCCGAGCGCGAGCGCGCAATCCTCGCGGCCGGCGGCAAGCTGTCCTGGACGAAAGAGCAGGCCGAAGGCGGCAGCGGCGCAACGCCCGCTGACGACTGATCGGCACCCGACGACTCGGCTGCACTCGCGGTCTGCGGTTTTCACTTTTTGGTCCGCTGGTGAGTGACGGCGTTCTCGTTCTTTCCTTCTCTCGAGATCCATCTCCGTCCGTCACCGCTCCCGAAATCGGCGGCCAACCCGATCGAAACCGGCAACGGCGGTCGGACAGCGCCATCGTCATACCGCTTCGCCCGATAGCACGACCGAATGCCAGCCGGTGGACACGAGAACGCGGGCTACCGACGCCTGTTCGACAGCGACGGGCTGACCTTCGGCGTCGGCTTTCCGCTCACGGGGACGAACCGCTCGACGCCGACCGTCGCGGCCGAACTGGACCTCGCAAATCACGCCGAGGCGGTCGGGTTCGACGGCCTCTGGGCCAGAGACGTTCCGACCTACTGGCCGAAGTTCGGCGATGCGGGCCAGTCCTTTGACACGTGGCCGTGGCTCTCACACGTCGCCGCCCACACCGACGACATCGCGCTCGGTACCTCGAGTGTCGTCCTCACGCTCCGGCACCCGCTCCACGTCGCCAAGTCCGCGGCGACGGTCGACCAGCTCTCGGACGGGCGGCTCGTCCTCGGCGTCGCCTCCGGCGACCGCGACCCCGAGTACCCCGCCTTCGGCGTCGACCGCGAGGAGCGCGGCCGGCTGTTCCGCGAGTCCGTCGATGCCATCCGGACGGTTTGGCGCGAGGAGTTCCCCGAACTCGAGGGCCAGTGGGGTAGCCTCGAGGGCGATCTCGAGGTGGTCCCGAAGCCGACGACCGAGACGCTCCCGCTGTTGCCCACCGGCCACGCCCGCCAGTCCCGCGAGTGGATCGCCGACCACGGCGACGGCTGGCTGTTCTACCACCTCCCGGAGAACACGCTCGAGAGTTACCTGACCGACTGGCGCGAGGCCGCGGGCGAGAAACCGTTCGCCATCGCGGTACAGGTCGAACTGGCCGACGATCCGACGGCCGACCCCGAACCCCTCCACCTCGGGTTCAACGCCGGTATCGAGTGGTTCCGGGACTACTTCGCTCGGCTCGCGGACTACGGCCTCGATCACGCGATTATCGGGATCCGAAACGACGACAAAGAAGCGGCGCTGTCGACGTTCGCCGACGAGATCATCGACCAGCTATAGCCTGTCGCGTCGGGAGCGACGCCAGACGCCCTCGATGCGGGTGCGTTCCGTGCGACCGACGAACTCGAGTACTACGCCGCTCGCCGAATCGTGGCCGCCGCCGGGACTCCCCGGTGGTCCGGTGTTTGCCAGCACGATCTCGACCGCATCCGAATCGATCGGGCTCGGGGACTCGAGGACGACCTCGAGCGTCGCGGCCGTTCGCCGGTCGATCGACGCCGCGCGATCCCTGCCGTCGACCGTGACCGAAACCGACAGCTCGTCCGCGGCGGTGAAATCGAGCGCCCTGTCGGATTCGATGGCGCTGTAATCGAAGTGAATCCGCTCGAGTGCGACGCCACCGGTGTCGACGTTCTCGAGGTGCCAGCGGTGGTCGAAGCCGCCGCCAGCGGACTGCGAGACATCAAGCTGTGCCGCCCCGACCGTGATCGCCGGTCGCTCGAGTGTCAGGTTGCGATCGGCCTCGATCCGAGTTTCTGCGCCTTCGGCGACGATCCCGATCGTTCCCGTCACTGTCTCGCCGCCTGTCCCGTCGTCTCCCGGAGGCAGGCCGACGGTGACGGCGTCGATTCGCTCGCCGGGGCCGAGACGCTCTCTTTCGGTCGCTCCTCGGACGAACCGATCGTCGGCGACCGGCTCGCCGTCGGCCGACAGGAACTCCAACTCCTCGGCCGAGAGCGTGACCGTGATCGGCTCGGGCAACTGATTGACGACGTCGAACGCGACGGGCGGGCAACGCGTGTCGCCCTCGAACAGCACGCCGCCGTCCTCGACCCCCTCCGCAGTCAGTCCGAGATAGGCGTCCGCATCGCTGACGGTCTCGACCCGTAGATCCCGGTTGCCGCCCGCCATCGAGAAGCCGATCGTCTCAACGGTGAGGACGCTGCTCGAGCCCGCGATCATCGCTAGTGCAGCGCGTCTCGTCCGCTTCATATGTGTCTCCTCGAGTCCAGTGGCTGCGATACGGCCCTCGCGGCTGCGGGTCGTCGATCCATCAGTCGTCGCTCGCCGACGGCTCCCGGTACTCGAGTTCCACGCTCGGCGGTTCGTCCGTAATCCCGAGCCTGCTCCGCCGCGCGTAGTAGCGGTGTGCGACCGCGGAGACGGCAAAGGAGACGATGACGAACGCGCCCCAGGCGGCCGACGGGAGCGGGCCGAACGGTAGCACGCCGAGTACCGACGTGGCGAACAGGATACCCGACAGCGCCGTCAGCCCGAGGTAGTAGTCGCTCCACGGAATCTCGCGCCCACGGACGACGTCCATGTAAATCTCGACGTCTTCCAGTGCCGGCGTCGGCTCGATCGTCCCCCGATCGCGATCGAACTCGACGACGCCCGCCCGGTCCATCTTCGGCAGGTGTGACTGCTGGAGCGCCGTGTAGACCCGCTTCCGGTCGGTACTCGAGACCTCCTCGAACGCCATGTCATCTTCCCACGCGGCGATCTCCTGTGAGATGTCCCCGATATCGAGTCGGTCGTCTTCCCGCATGAGCGTGTGCAGGATGTGCCGTCGCCGCTGATTCGCCAGCAGTTCGAAGAGTTCGTCCTCGGTCAACGTCTCCTGATTCGGCTGCGATACGTCGATCTCCCCGGCCGCGCTCGCTTGGCTTCCCCCCATTCGGTTGCGGAGTCAACACTTCCGTAGATAAGTCTATTGGATACTTGCATTACTCAGGGGAAAATTAACTAGTAGTCCTATATAGCCCGCTCGAGTCGCGCCCTCGTCGCGGTCGATCCGGCCGCGAGTCAATCGGCCGACGACTCGAACCGGGGCCGTTCAGTACACTGTTGACCGCCGGTCAACGGGTCTCGGACCGCGTTTTCACTCCGGTCTCGAGTCGATTGACCGCGAGTCAACGGTCGCCGAACCGCAGTCGTCGGCCGACTGACCCGACCTTGGGTGCGAGCAATCGATCCGATACGGCCGGCCGATTTTGGTACGCGGTCAGTTGACCGAATTATAACGCGCCACGGACTCTCCTCCACGTCTGTATTACAATATCCTGTTCCGTCCACCGATGATTCGTGGTCCCCGCGGCGGGGATCAGGGCGAGCGACGAGTTGCCGTGCGAGCGGACGTGCGGTCGCCCGCGAGAGACACACCACACACGGAGAATCCAACAATGCAACGACGCAAATTCGTCATCGGAATGGGAGCACTGGCATCGGGAGCAGCCGCGGCCGTCGGTTCGGGCGCGTTCTCGAGCGTATCTGCAACGCGGGACGTCGACGTCGAAGTCGCCGACGACGCTTCAGCATACCTGCGCCTCGAGGGCACTGGCGGTGCGAACTCGGAGTACGTCACCGACGACGGCGACGGCGGAACGCTGACGATCAACCTCAGCTCGAACAACGAAACGGACAAAGGTGGTACCGGCGTCAATCCCGACGCTGTCACGGAGATCGATAACCTGTTCGTCGTCGAAAATCAGGGGACTCAGAAGGTCGACGTGTCGATTTCGAAGTCCAGCGGCGACAGCAGTGACAGTCATGAGGATATGGTCGAGTTTTACCCCTCTAATGGGGACTATAAGAATGTGAGTCCTCTTTCGGACAGCGATACTACCCTCGAACCGGGAGAGAGCACGAAGGTCAGCGTCAAAGTCGACACGGAAGACAGCGGACTCGGCGACGGCGATACGCTGCTCGATTCCGTGACCTTCACCGCGGAATCGACGTAACCGGGTTCAACTGACATGGAACGACGCAAATTCGTCCTGAGTGTCGGCACGCTCGCCGCCGGCGGCAGCCTCGCGCTCGGCACCGGCGCGTTCAGCAGCGTCGAGGCCGAGCGCGACGTTGGCGTTACCGTCGCTGACGACGCGAGCGCGTATCTCGGGATCCAGCCCGGAGACGGCCCGAACGGCAACTACGTCGACACGACTGGCAGCGACGCGCTTGCGATCTCTCTCACCGGAGACAACGACAATATCGGCGACGGTCTCGCCGGCGGTGAGGGTCTAAACGCCAACGCCGTTACGGGGATCGAAGAGATCTTCCAGATTCGGAATCAGGGGACCCAGGATATCGAACTCCAAGTCACGCCGCTGGCCTTCGGCGACGTGGACTGGCAGGGGTTCGACGGCGTTCTGGGTGTCCTTCTGGTGCCACAGGCCGGCGGGATCGAGGTCGATCTCGAGTGGCCGCCGTGGGAGAGCAACCTCATCTCCGTTTCGACGCTGTCGCCCGGCGACGAAATCGATTTCGGGCTGGCGGCGTTCGCGCTTCCCGAAAGCGCGGTCGACTCCGTCATCGTCGACGACCAGATCGAAATCACCGCGGAGGAAACCGATAATGTCTGATTCAGCACCGACGCTCAGCGACTACGAAAAGAAGATGGACGGCGAGGGTTTCGACCTCGAGGGCCAAGAGCTAGACAGAGAAACGATCAACGCGGAACTAGAACGCCTGTTCTCCGGGTAGCGCCAGCATCACGCTTTTTCTGGTAACCGAGACCACGATTCGGAAGCACCGATTACCCAGTCATCGAAATCTGCGAATTTCAGTCTCGAGACCGCACCTCGAGCAGCAGCTTCGAACGGTCGATGTCCCCTCACCGGATTCGTCCGGTTTCGGACCGGCAGTCATCTGTTGACCTGCAGCCGACTACGTGTCGATTCGCTCAACGAGCGTATTACAATCACCCGACAGATCGTTCGTTCGGGTACGCAGACCGACGCTCGTCGCCCGGACGCTGTGCTCGGCTCCCGCGCCACCGTGGCTGCACTGCCGACGGAAATCGATTGTTCGCGCGTCGAACCCGACGCCTCGAGCAACCGAGACGCGAGGCGGCGACGAGGGACCAACTCGAAGCCATGAACGGACCGACGCTACGACGCTACCTGCAGTCGCTGACAGCCGAACCGGACGACCGACCACTCGGCTCCCTCTCGAGTATCGTTGGCCGGACGTCGCTCGATCGATGGCTCTGGCTCGCAGTCCCGGTCGCGATCGCGGCGGATCTGGCGACGACCGTCGGCGGGCTCGAGTTCGGGTTCGCGGAATCGAACCCCGCGGGGACGTTCGTCCTCGAGACAGTCGGCGTTCTCGGGTTGGTCGGACTGAAAGCGGGAGCCGTCGCGATCGGACTGTCGATCGCCGCCGCCGTCGTGCGAGCGCCGGATCGGATCGCCCCGGATTACGTGACACGCGTCGTACCGACCGCGCTCGCGACCGTGTGGCTGCTCGCCGCGACGTGGAACGCGTATCTGCTGGTAACCGCCCTCGCGGGGCTGTAACGGCGCGGTCAGTCCCGTCCGGCGGTCGTCGCGTTACGGGAGTCAGTGCGGGACGAAATCCGACGATTACCGGCGGCCTCGAGCGGTCAACGAGAGTGAGACCGCTCGGCCGTGTTCGAGACCGCTCGTTGACCGACTCCAGCGAACGGTCAACGGCCGGATTACAATGGGACCGTCCCGTTTCTCTTCGGGTAGAACGGCGTGACGTGATGTATCGGGAGACGGACGCCACGAGTTTGCGGTGGCGAAGACGAGACGCAGGTCGATCATGGTATCCGCACACGAGCGCGACCACGAGCCCGAGATCGAACCGGCATACGACCAGCTCTCGCTGTACGTCTACGAGGTCGGTTCGGACGACCTCCTCGAGGCGGTCTACGACGCCGAGACGCTCGCGATTCCGTCCGTCGGCGATCGGCTCTCGTTCACTGCGGCGAGTACCGATGGGAGTCTCGAGGAGCGGGCCGTCAGCTATTGCGAGGAGGCATCGTCGCCGACGTATCTGGTCGTTCGGCGGAATCTGACGTACCTGCACGTCGACGCTGATATCGACGGGGCCGCGGAGAACCGGACCTTCGTTTCGGAAGTGAGCGTGTGGGTAACGACGGCCCTCGAGGGGGAGGCGGACGGTGAGGAGGGGACGGACAGCGGACGGATGGGTCCCGGCGTGCGATCACCGTGATCGCTACGGTCCGAATCGGCGGATCCGGCTCGCGCCGTCGCGGGACCGCCGTGCTGACGTACCGACATCGAACGGGAGGTGACAGCGACGAATGATTCGACAGGGAGTGAAATGGGGGATTCAGGGGCTGGCACTTATCGTCCTCATCGGACTCGTTTCGGGGCAGGTGCTCGGACAGCCGATCCTGCTGGGGTTCGTGGAGACAGGGAGTATGGAGCCAACGATCGACACTGGAGACGGCTTCGTTGCGATCCCCAACGACCTGACCGGCGACCCCGAGCCGGGCGATGTCATCGTGTTCGAGGCCGAGGAGATCCACGGCGGCGGGCTGACGACCCACCGCGTGGTCGAGGAGACGCCGCGGGGGTACGTGACACGCGGTGACGCCAATCCGTTTACCGATCAGGACGGGGACGAACCCCCCGTTCGGGACGCCCAGATCGTCGCGACCGCGTGGCAGGTCAACGGCAACGTCGTGACGATCCCTCAGTTCGGTACGGCCGTGATGACCACGAGCGACGCGCTCGAGGGCGTCCAGACGAGGCTGGCGTCCGCGGTGGGGACGCGGTCGATCCTCGGATCGTCGGGGCTGGCGACAGTCTTGCTCGGACTCTCGGTCGCGTTGTACGCCGTCGAGACGGTCCGTGAACGGCGGACGCCCTCCCTCGAGTCGCGCGGGGCCGACGACGAGAGCGAGTGGATCGACCCCCGCTTGCTCTCGGTTGGGTTCGCGCTGCTAGTCGTTGCCGCCGCGGCTGCGGCGATGGTCGTCCCGGCCGGGACGCAGTCCTACGATGTCATCAGCGCGGAGTTCGAGTCTGAGCGCCCGCTGGTCATCGAGCGGGGAACGACCGCCGACGTTCCGTATCCGGTCACCAACGGCGGCTTCGTCCCGACGATCTCCTACGTCGAGGCCGGCGGTCCGGACGTGACCACGACTCCCGATCGGACGGCCGTCGGCCCGCAGGACGAAACGTCGGTCACGGTCTCGATTACGGCACCCGACGAGACCGGCCACTACACGACCTATATCACCGAGTATCGCTACCTGTACGTGCTCCCGGCCCCGGTTATCGACGCCCTCCACGGGATTCACCCGCGGCTGCCGTTCGTAACGATCCTCTCCGTGCTCGGTACCGGGACGTACGGCCTCGGGCGATTCCTCTCCGGACCCGGGGACCCCCGATCGAGGCGAGCGGCGATCCGTCGCCGTTGTCGGACCACCCGATCCATCCTCCGGAGGCTATACTGAGCAATGTCGACTCGAGCAACCGAATCTGACGATGCGGAAGCGAGCGCCGAGCGACGCGTGCGGCTCCGCGCCCGCTTGGCGGAGTATCGAACCGTGGCCGCGGTCGTCTTCGTGGTCCTGCTCGCGCTCGGCGGATGGGCCAGTTACGGTGCCTACGCGAATCCCGGCGAGGAGACGGTCCGGGACCGCGAGCCCGTGTGGACCGCGACGGGCGGGTTCTCTCACGGCGCGACGGTCACCGACCCGTCGCCGGTCCACGACGCCGGCACCGAACTCGAGAACGAGTCGCTGTACTACACGGCTGTAACGCCGACCCTCGATGGCGAGTTCGTCGGCGGCTACGAGGCCGAAACTGCCGAGAACGTCCGGGTTCGACTGCGGGTCGATGTCGTCTACCGCGCCGTCGACCCCGAGGACGGGACAGTCTACTGGAGCGAGCGGGAGCGCCTCGCCGCGACGACTGCCGAGAACGTCGCGCCGAGCGAGAGCCTCGTCGCGCAGTTCTCGCTTACCGTCCCCGATATCGAAGCGAAAATCGCGGAAATCGAACGGGAACTCGAGGCGGATCCGGGCGAGACGGAGATCGCACTCGAGTTCGAGCGCGAGATCGACGGCACCATCGCCGGCGAGCGGCGCACGGCCGCGGACAGCTACCGCGTGCCGATCGTTGCCGACTCGGGCACCTACCGACTCAAGGACGGGAACTCGTACGATGAGACGAAGGCGGAGTCCGTGACCGAAACCGTCCCCGCCTCGGTCGGCCCGGTACGGAGCGTCGGGGGCCCGCTGCTCGCGGCGCTCGGTCTCGGCGGGCTCGCGGGTCTCGCGGTCGTCTCGTACCGGGTTCCGGACCCGTCGGCAGCCGAGCGTGAGTGGCTCGCGTACCGCGACGACCGCGAGCGGTTCGGCGACGCGATCGCGACCGCGCCGCTGCCAGACGAAGCCCTCGAGGGGCCACGGGCGGATCTCGACTCGCTGTCGGCACTGGCCGAGTTCGGAATCGACCTCGAGGCGGCGATCGTCTTCGATCCCGAGCGGGAGCTGTACGTCGTCCGCGAAGGCGGCCTCGTCTACGTTTTCGAGCCGCCGGCGCTGCCGTCAGGCGTCGACGAGAGCGACGACCAGGACTCCGCTTCCGAGGCGTCCGAATCGGCGTCAGAGACCGAGACGGGCGCGGTCACGACCGAGGGGCCGGCGACGGCGTCGGCATCCGAGGCCGTCGCCGCGGCCGCGACTGAGGACGACGGGGAAGCGGAGCCGGAGGACGAAGATGCGGCTTCGACCACATCTGATGCCGACGGCAGTGACGAGTCGGTGGAGTGGCCCCTCTCGTGAGCGCCCGCTGCGGGGCCGTAGTCGAGGCCCATGGCCGGCCGCCTACTCTTCGCTTCGAGCGCGGTCGCGCAACTGCTGTTTCTGCTGGCGTTCGGTCACGTGATCGATGCCGTCGGCCAGTTCGTCCCGGACACGCGTCTCGAAGGCGTCGACGTCCTCGAGGAACTCGGTCGAGAACTCCTCGACGAGTTCGAACGTCCACTGGTCGCTGATCGCGCCCGCGGGGAGGTGGTCGTCCCGGAGGTCGTTGGCCCACTCTTCGTGGCCGGCCTCGCGCAGTTCCTCCTCAGCGTTGCTCATCCGGTCCATCGCGTGGCCGAGTTCGTGGTGGAACTCGAGGAGGGTGCCGTAAGCCCGATGGACGTGCTCGATTCCTAACTGGAGCTCGTGGAGCGCCGCCTGTTCGGCGTCGCTCAGTTCGAGCTCCGCAGGGTCGGTCTCGCGCTCGGGGCCGGCGTTCGAATCAGAGTCTGTCACGCACGCGATAACCACGACCTGCGGCAAAACCGTACCCGTTGAACGTGCCGGATCGGAGTCGCCGTCGCGCCCGTCTGGCTACCCGATCAGCACTCGATCCGCTCGCCCAGTTCGGGCGCGGCCGCGTCGTAGCCGTCCGCCCGCAGTTCCGCGGCGAACGCCTCACAGCGGTCGCCGTGATTGACGAGCACCCGCGCGTCTTCGTAGGCCTCGAGGAACGAGTATAACCCCTCGCGGTCCGCGTGCGCGGAGAAGTCGTACTGCTCGACCTGTGCGCTGACCGGCATCATCCGGCCGTCGATTTCGGCGCTCCCGGTCTCGAGCAAGTCGCGGCCGGGCGTCCCCTCGACCTGGTAGCCCGTCATGGCGATCTTGTTCGTCGGATGGGAGCGGATCGCGGGGACGTAGGTCATGGCTGGGCCGCCGTGGAGCATCCCGCTCGTGGTGACGATGACGGTGTTTTGTTCGGCGATCCGTTTGCGCTGGCCGTCGCGGCCGTCGACGAATCGAGCGTTGCCCTTCGCCCGGCGCAGCAGGTCCGGATCGCGCAGGAACTCGCGGTTTCGCTCGCGCAAGAAGAGTTCCGTTACATGCGTCCCCATTCCGTCCACGTAGCACTCGAGGTCGTACTCCTCGCAGAGACAGAGCACCTCCTGCGTGCGGCCGATGCCGAACGCGGGGACGACGACGGTGCCGCCCTCCCAGATCGTTGTACGAAGACTCTCGACGAACTCGCGTTCGATCTTTTCGCGCGGGGGGCGCGTCACGTCGGAGTAGGTGCTTTCACAGAGGACGACGTCAGCGTCGGGCCGCGCGGTGGTACCCGCCAGCAGCCGCTGTCCCTCGATGTGAAAGTCGCCGGTGTAGAGCAGTCGCGTCTCGCCGTCGTCATCGGACCGCGTCCGATTGCCCGCGGGACTCCGTCCCGCGCTGTCGACGAGGACGTGGGCGCTGCCGGGAACGTGGCCGGCGTCGAAGAAGGTGATCTCGTAGCCGGCGACCTCGAAGCTCTCCTCGTAACCGTGGGTTTCGGAGACTTCGGCGACGCGGGCAAGTTCCGCCTCGGTGAACGGGCAGTCGTAGCTGCCGCCGTGGAGTTTCAGCGTGTCGCGGGCGAGGACCATCGTGAGGTCGTAGGTCGGCGGCGTCCAGTGGATCGACGGCCGCGCGTCACCCGACAGGAGCGTCGGGATCGAGCCGACGTGATCCAGGTGGCCGTGACTGACGACGACGGCCTCGGGATCGACGTCGCCGATCGGGAACGCCGGCGGGTTCCCCGAGTCCATCCCGAAATCGAGCAGGAGCGTCTCGTCGATGTAGATCGCGCTCCGGCCGATTTCGCCGGCACCGCCTAGGAACTGAACGTCCATTATGACTCCCCTCGGGGCTCGCGTGGCTTGCCTCCGTTGGTTCCAGCCGACGGGTATCGGGGGCTTGCGGACAGCGCCAGCCTACCGATCGCGGAGCCGTCGCGTCTCGTTCGCAGTGGTGTGTGCGCCCGATCGGCCGCCCTCTGTTCGGCTCCGTCGCTCGTCCGCGAGGAGTCGCTCGAGTTCGCGTTCGAACTCCTCGTCCGCGAGTTCGCCGGCGACGTACCGGGAACGGAGGCGTTCCTCAGGATCGGGCTGGTCGGCCGGCTGTCGTTTCGAATCCGGCTCCTCGGTGGCGCTCGAGCGTCCGCTGAGTATCGAGAACAGTCCGACGACTGCCAACGCGAACAGGGCCATGATCGCGAGCGACACGATCACCGAGAGAACGGCCGCGACGACCGAGAGCGCGATCCCGACGATCGTTCCGACGACGCTCAGTACGATAAGCGCGAGCACGAGAACGCCGACCCCCTTCAGCAGGACGGAGCTGAGTCGTCCCATACCCACCCTTTGCCGGACGCGCACAAAAACTACGCGGCGACACCGGTCGGGTCACGAACCGTTTTCTTCGCGTCGACGGCTCGAGTCGCCGTTAGGAACTGTTCGAGTGTCGATCCTCCGCCCCGGCCGCCGGAATGCCGGCCCGTTCGGCCAGTCCGATGAGGTAGACATCGAGCAAGCAAATAAGCAGGATCGCAAGCGGCACGGCCACGTCGGTGTAGCTCACCGCGTCGAACTGCAGGGCCGTGACGACGAACGGATCGCCCGGGTCGAGCGCGCCCGACAGCGACCGCGCGCTCAGGAACGCGAGCGCGAGCCCGTAGCAGCCAAACCAGATCCCGCCGCGTTTCCACCGGCCGAGATAACAGTGGCCGAGCCCGGCGACGAGCGCGGACAGCGGATACGCCGGCCAGACGGGTCGCGACAGCTCACTCATAGGGCATCGTACGTCGCCCAAGACAATCTGTGTTGCCATCCGAATCGATCGGCTATTTCCGATACGCGCGGATCCCGAACCGGCCGTAGCCACCGTATGCAATCTCGAGCGACCCGATCCACCAGTTCCACCGCTCTGACGGGGTCCCCTCGGGAGCGTCCGCTAACTCCTCGAGGAGGAGATCGTTCGTCAGCGTCTCCCCCATATCGGCCTCGTACTGGCCGGAATCGGCGAGATCGACGGCCTGCCGAACGACTACCCGGGACTGCCCGCTGGTCCCGCCGAACTCCTTGCGCAAGCGCACCTCGAGTCGCCCGGGATCGATGAACACGATTCCTCGTAGGCGTTCGATCTACTTGACTGTTCGAGCAGACCCAATACGGCTGAATCCGATCGTAGTGGCCGGGAGGACGGCTCGAGCAACGCGAGAGCCGTCCGACCCGGGGAAGGGCAGGCAGTTCACCGAAACCCGCCGCGAGCGAACCCGGAGGGTGAGCGAGCGGGCCGACGACCGATGTGGAGACCCCGAAGGGGTCGAAACGGAGGGAGGAGTGCTTTTGATCGAAATTTTACCGAGGGACATCGCGCTCGCGGTGGTCGCGAGCGCGATAGACCGCAGCGTAAAATTTCGGCGGGATCGATGTTCTTTTGAGCGACGGCCGTCTTCCGTCGGGCATGGCAAGTTTCACTGTCGTTGTCGGCGACCCTGAGTCCGGGTCGTCCCACCAGCTCGAGGCGGAGGACCAAGACGCGAACCGATTCATCGGCAAGTCGATCGGCGACGAGGTCGACGGCGGATCGGTCGGTCTCGACGGCTACACGCTCGAGATCACCGGTGGCTCCGACGAGGCCGGCCGCCCGCTCAACGCCGAGGTCGCCGGACCGAACCTGAAAGAAGTCATGATGGCCGGCGAGCAGACGGGCTACAAGCCGTCCCGCGACGGCGAGCGCCGCCGAATCACCGTCCGCGGCCGCGAGATTTCCGACGCCGTCGCACAGGTCAACGCCTCAATCACCGAGCGCGGTAGCACCGACGTCGACGAACTGCTCGGCGACGCCGACGACGAGTAAGCAGCGTCGATTTCATTCCGATTCGTTTTCATGTCAGACAGAATTGCGAGCGACCACCCCGCTGTAGACACGGTTCGAGCGACGTGTACGGAGACGCCGACGGGGGTCAAACTCGAGGTGCCGGCCGACGATTGCGACCAGTTCCCGACCGACGAGGTCGTCCGCGTCTCGCTTGACGGCGAGGAACGCTTCGCACGGGTCGAACGCGCGCTGACGGGCGACGAGCTGTCGATTCCGGGTATTTATGACACGCCGGATCTGGCGCGAGACCCCAGCGGCGCGACCGACCGGTTGACCGAGTGGACCGACGACCACGACGTGCCGGCGGGCGGCTCGGTGTTGATCGACGTCGTCGAACCGGAGTTCCTCTACGGCTGTCGCGCGCCCGGCGAGACGGCGTACTACGACGCCCGCGAACCGCCAAGCGAGAGCCTGAGCGAGATCGCGAACGATCTCGAGGAGTCCTAACCACAGGGGAACCGACAACGACGATCGAGCGGTCACCGATGGCGGCTCAGACCGGATCGCCGTCCGAAGAGCGGCTGCGATCGCGGTTCTTACGCTACACTCTCGTATCCGGACAGCGATCGCTCTCTCGAGGGAGTATTGACGAAACGAAAATACAGCTAGCTCAGAGTCGGGGCAGGAAGGCGTACAACAGGAGTCCGAAGGCAAGATGCTGGACCATCGTTCGCTCGACGGTCGCGCGAACGTACTCCTCGTCATCGATTGAGTACTCCTTGGTTCGCACCTTGGCGTGCATCGAGAGCACGTCCTCTTCCTCTAAGTTGTGCAGGCTCGGGTAGACGGTCCCCGGGCTGAGCTGTGCACCGAAGAGGTGGGTCAGGTCCGAGAGGAGCTCCTTGCCGTGGGTCTCCTCGTGGAGCGCGATGAGCATCAGGAGGATTTCGTCCAAGTTCTCCTTGATGATGGCCTCGTCGAACTGGACCTCGTCGGTCGGGAGCGCGCTGTTTACTTGCTCCATCAGCTCGTCGAGTTCGCGTTCGATGTCTTTCGTCCCGTCGTCGGTCGATCCGAGGGAGATATCGTACGATTCCGACTGGTTGTCCGCAGTCGCCGCCCTCGACAGTTCGTCGAGCACGGATTCGGTGTTGGATGTGTCCTCACGCATTGACGATCACCAGATGGGGGTGTCGTGAGCGTCCCGGTTGGAGCCACCGGTCACGCAAACCGGCAAGCGATCGAAGACGGAACGGGTTCACGAGTACTGTGTCCCTGACGCCGGGAGGTATTAAGGGACAGGGAGCCGAACGATCTTGTTTTCCTATAAATCAAAACATCGTGAATAACATAATAACTGATTAGTGGACGACTCGTATCGTGATCGCCGGGACCGTCGGAAAAAAGCAGACAAATGACGATATATGCAGAATTTGTTTTGGATATTTCCACTTCTGGGCTCGAGAAAACCACCTTGATAACTGTTGTGGCCAGTTGCCGGATAAACGGTCAGTACGATGACGGGCCGTCGCGGATAATGCTGACCATCTCGTTCGGTTCGTCGGCGTCCGCGTCGTCCTCGTCGTCGATCCGCCGTTCGACTCGCCGTTCGGCCATCCGGGCGATCATCACGTGTTCCTCGAGGTCGTCGCCTCGGATCTTCGAGATGTATTCGAGGCTCTGGGCGTGTGCACTAAAGAGCGTCCCGCTCAGGGACTCGAGGGGGTACTCGAGCGTTGTCGGTTCGTCGTAGCGTTTGTTGTGAATCTCGCCGAGCGAGAGCCCGCGCAGGTAGGAGGTCATCTGCTCGCGGACGAGCGGGCTGATCCAGCCCAGATCCTCGTAGTAGCGCAGGCAATTTAACGCGCCCGTCGTCCCGAAGGTCTCGCCGAGAAAGCGCGCCCACTGGATGGTGGCGTCGGTTCGCCCGGCCGATCGTTCGAGCGTCTCGAGATAGGGCTGTGAGTCTGACATGTGTAGCCGGCGTCGCCGGTCTATTGCTATTTCAACCGTGGAACGGTCAAGAAGATTCGCGTCATTACGAGCGATGAGTCGCCAACGGAAACGGCTGCCGTGACGGCGAACCGAATTATACAGAATCGAGGAGAATACCCGCGCCTTTAGGCGCGGGATGAGTCCGACAACTCCTCCACAACCCACCGTCGATGGCAGGGTCGGATATTCCACCGTTCTCAAACCGAACCTTTACAAGAGAAGCAAGTATAAGTGGTTATACAGACGTTCAGAATGCTGGAAGTCCATCGCACCCACCGAGCCAAAATCCTCAACCACAGTCAGGTAGAGGACTCGCTCGACTGGCATGGATGGTCGGCCAGCAAACTCTGGAACGTCGCCAACTACCACTCCCGAGAAGTCTGGGAGGAAACGGGCGAGATACCCGACCACGGAGACCTCAAAGACGAGTTGAAAGGTCACAACAAGTACAAGGGACTGCATAGTCAGTCCAGTCAGCGCGTTCTGGAGGAACTCGCTGAAGCCTTCAACTCGTGGTACGGGAAGAGGAAATCTGACAGTCGAGCGAATCCGCCCGGCTACCGCAAGAAAAACTACTACGACTCGGAAGGCCGTCGCGTCCACGAAGAACACCCTCGGTCAACGGTGACGTGGAAGCAGAACGGCATCCGCCACGACGCCACGAACAACCGCGTTCGTCTGTCGAAGGGCGCGAACCACAAGGAACACCCGAAAGCGTGGGAATACATCCTTGTCGAATACGAGACACGCCCCGGCGTCACGGTCGAGAACCTACAGCAAGTCAGAGCAGTCTACGACAAGGCGAAACAGCGGTGGGAACTGCACCTCGTCTGCAAAGACGAGATCGAGACACCCACCGTACCCGGCAACGAGACGGCTGGTATCGACCTCGGTATCTGTAATTTTGCTGCTGTTTCGTACAGTACGGAGGAAGCCGACCTCTACCCCGGCAATCGCCTGAAACAGGACGGATACTACTTCCCGAAAGAAATCGCCAAGTGCGATGATTCTGGTGGTGAACGGGCCACTCGACTCCACGCGAAGTGGTCGGAGCGTCGCACACACTTCTTCCATAGCCTCGCTAAACACATCGTCCAGCGATGTATCGAGAACAGTGTTGGGCGTATCAACGTCGGGGAACTCGCTGGTGTCCGCGAAGACGAAAACGGTGACTCAAAGAACTGGGGCAAGCACGGGAACCTCGACCTGCACGGATGGGCGTTCGATAAGTTCTCAAACATCCTCGAATACAAGGCGAAAGTCGAGGGAATCGAAGTCGTAGAAGTCTCAGAGCGCGACACGAGTAAGACGTGTTGTGTATGTGGTAGGACGGACGATAGTCAGCGTATCGAACGGGGCTTGTACGTGTGTGAGGAACACGACGATGCGTTCAACGCTGATGTGAACGGGGCGGAGAACATCCGTCTCAACATCAACAACGAAAGTAACTCCGAGTCTACACCCGATTTGGGTGGAGATAGGAGTACCGGCTGGTTGGCACAGCCCGAAGTCTACCTTCATGACCTCTCCCAAGGATTCCAACCTCGGGTAGAGGTGGTAGACTGCAAACCATAATATCCCAACTCAGCGGTGCGGTGCCGTGGGATTCTCGCGTCTTCAGGCGCGGGAGGATGTCAACGCCGGTGCTCGAGTCGGCGTTCGGAGTCCAGCACGGAAGCGATTCGAACCCACACCACCCGTCTCAGACGCTGATGACGACGTTGACCACGTACTGCGTGATGACGGCGATGATGGCACCGAGCCACGTCATGATGACGAAATGGACCAGGGCGCTGATCATGTGACCGCGGTCGGTGATACGAATCATGACTGCCGAGAGCGCGGCGTTGATGAGAATCGTCAGGATCAGCAGGTACTCGATGGTCTGAATGTTGTACTGTTCGGTACTGAGCAGGCTCCCGGCGACGTCGCTCTGTTCCTGTAAGTTCATCTCGCTCGTGATGTTCATCATGATCTCGACGACCTCGAGGCCGACGAAAAACGAGAAGACGGCGGCGGCGGTGATACCGTAGAGCACACCGATCAGCGTCATTGTCGCCTGCTGGCGTTGCTCGCGGACTTTGAGGACCTCGTTCTGATTCTCGCTGATGACTTGGCCGAGCACCTGCGGGTCACCGCCCATCTGGCGACCGACGACGTACATGTCGCCGAACTTCTGGATGAGGTAGGAGCCGGTTTCGGCGGCGAACAGCCGCCACGAGCGGATGTCGTCGATCCGCATGTTGAGCCGCTTGTAGAGCGCGTCGACGTTGTCGGTCAGGGCCCCGAAGTCCTTGCGCCGCAGGCTCTCCAAGACGCTGCCGGTCGAGGTCTGTTTGACGCTCTCGACGGCCCCGAGAGCGCGGATAAAACTAGGGAACTCCCCGTCGCGGACCTTGACTTTCTGTTCCTCTTGGCGCATCCGCCAGCCGGGAAGCAACAGCGGCGTGACGGGGATCGCGGCCATGATCGGCAGCGGAACGCGGTTTGCGATGGGTGGAACGAACCCGAGCGCGGCGAGGACCATGACGATCGCGAGGACGACGCTACACCCGATCCCGATCGCGAGCGCCCGCGGGATTCGAGTCAGCGGGCCGGTCCCTTCGGTCTCCTCGATGTACCAGATGGGGTCGTAGGGCGAGACCACGTGGATCGCGTAGACGAAGGCCACTTGGACGATCGAGAACATGACGATGGTGCCGCCGATCAGCACCGTCGGATTCGTCCCGATCAGGATCGGCAGGACGATCGCGAACACGAGGATAAACGCCACCGACAGCATCATCGACATGTACAGCTCCTTCATCACGTCGAGCTTTGCGAGGTCGGCCTCGTAGCGGGTGACGAACTGCTGGATGATCGTGTCCTGTTCGTCCATCAGGAACTCGCTGATCTGCTGGCCGCCGCCGACCGTATAGGCGAGTCGCTCCAAGAAGTCCGTCAGGAGCGGGCTCGTGGTCTGTTTGGCGCGCAGCCGGCAGGCATCGTCTAAGCTCTGGTTCCACGTGTCGACCATCGCCACGAGATGCCCCATCTCCTCGGCGAGGGCATCGTACTCGTCTTCCTCAGCCAGCGTCCGGAAGATCTCGACCCGGTTGATGTTCGTCATCGAGAGGACCGTGATATGGGTCAAGAAGAGGTGAAAGCGCTGGCGGACCTGCTTGCGCTTGCGGTCTTGGGCCAGTTTGGGGTAGATGATCGCGACGACCATCGCCAACAGCCCCAAGAGGACGACCGGGAGCCCGAGCATCAACGAGAGCCCGAGGGCGAGGACCGCCACTCCCGAGCCCAGGAAGAACACGAACGCCGGCGCGATAATGAGTAGGAGGTACCGCGAGGCGGACATCTCCATGTTCGCGTACGCCATGTTGAGCGACTCGAGGGCCGATCGAGCGCTCATATCGGGCGCGGACTGGGAGTCGGTCGACATGGTAATCTCAGGCGAACTGATCGATGCCGCTGATCCGGATGGGCAGCCCCTCGAGGCCGTCCCGTTGGAAATCGGCGATCGCGTCGTTGACCTCGTGGTAGCCGAGCACGTCGGCGTCGATGAGCTGGCGGATGATCTCCGCTCGGCGGTCGAGTTCGTCGTAGATCTTCCGGGTGTCCTCGTAGCCAAGCAGCGTCGCGATCTGCTCCTCGAGGACGAAGGAGTTGTTGCGGCCGGTGAATGCGACCTCGTCGTCGCGGGGGTCCCACTTGAACGCCTGGCGGGTGACGACGCCGCCCTCGTAGTCGGAGTAGCCCTCGATCTCTTGGACCGAGGTCACCCGCCGGAGGACGTCATCGCCCTGTTTGACCCGGTTCTGGAACAGCGCGACGTCGCAGTTGTCCATGAACGTCTCGGGGACGTTGATCGGTGCGCCGGTAAAGCGCTGAATCATCGAGACGATGTCGCTGGCGTGGAACGTCAGCATGACCGGGTGGCCGGTCTGGGCGGCCTGAAACGCCATCTGACCCTCCGCCCCGCGGACCTCACCCACGACGATGTAGTCGGGACGGGACCGCAGTGCGGCGGCGACCAGATCGAACATGTCCACGTCGGCCGACTCGTCGCCCGACCCCTCGCGGGTGAGCAGTTGCTGCCAGGTGTTGTGCGGCGGGATGACCTCCGCGGTGTCTTCGGCCGTGTAGATCTTCGCGTCCCGCGGGATAAACGAGAGCGCGGCGTTCAGCGTCGTTGTCTTCCCCGAGGCCGTCTCGCCGACGACGAAGACGGTCTGTTCGTTCTCGAGGCAGAGCCAGAGGTACGCGGCCAGTTCCGGGCTCAGGGTCCCCCACTTCGTGATCTGGAAGACCGACAGTGGGATCTCCTCGCCCTGCCGGATGGTCAGCGAGGGTCCCTGCACCGAGACGTCGTCGGAGTAGATGATGTTGATACGCGAGCCGTCGGGCAGGGTCGCGTCGATCACGGGATCGGAGTCGCTGACCGGGTGGTTCATCCGCTCGCCCATGTTGCGCAGCCACTGCTCGAACTCTTCGGGCGTGCCGAAGTCGACCGTCGCCGAGATCATCCCGTAGGTGCCGTGATCGAGGTAACACTGCTTCGGCCCGATCACGTGGATGTCCTCGTTTGCCGTATCGACCATCACCGGTTCCAGCGGGCCGAGCCCGACGATGTCGCGCTGGAGCTGGTATCGCAGTCGGGTGAACTGGTTGCTCGAGAGTGCGATCTTGCTCGTCCCGAAGGACTTGAGCCGGCCGATCGATTGCCCGGTGATCCCGGACGTGACCTCGACGACCTCGTCTAGGAGTTCGTCTAAATGCTCCTCGAACTCCTCGTCGTTGCCCGGTGCCGGCCGGGTGACGCTCTTGTCGAGGATCCGCTGTCGAATGCGGTTGTACAGCGCCTTGTCCTCGTCCTCGAGGGTCGGCTCGACGCAGTAGTAGGTGGTGTCGATCCCCAGATCGCCGTGGACGTGACAGAAGATCGGTGCCTCGGCCTCGTAGATGACGTTGGGCCGATCCGACTCCCACTCACCGCTTGGCTCGTCGATGAGCTTTGGGTACTCGCCGTACTCCTCGTTGAACCACTCGAGGTGTTCCCGGAGGTGGGAATACTCGTCGGCCAGCCCGTCGAGTTCGCTCTCGAGTCGAGCGGTGCCGAAGTCGGACATTAGGCCACCGTCCTGCTGACGATCGAGAGCCCGCGGCCCTGCTGGACGCTGAAGCCGATGGAGTCGTCGACCGGGTTCTTCATGTTCTGGAACCGCCGGACCAGGATCTTCCGTCTGATCTCCTGGCCGACCGTGTTCGTCTCGATTTCGAGGTAGATGTCGGCGACGTTTCGCAGCGGTCGCAGTGCGTCGTCGCGGACGCTCGTCGGATCGACGGTCAGGACGACGGACTTGTCCCGCATGGTCACCTGCCGCAGGAACGTGACGAGCCGCTGGATGACGTGGTCCTCGTCGCCCTCGTTGATGACCGCCTCGTAGTTCGGATCGTTCCGCAGGAGCGACGACAGCGTATCCACGAAGACGACGTCAGCCTTCCAGAGCGTCTTCGCGCTCGCGAGGCGACCCAACAGTTGCCGTTCCTGTCCCTCGTTGCGAGTGTCGACGTTCGCGTGCAGGAACAGCAACTGCTCGTCCAACAGCAGATCGACCACGTCGTAGGACAGCGAGTTCATCTGCTGGACGAACTCCCACGACTTCAGCTCCGTCGAGACGTACGTGACGTAGGCGTCTTCGGTCGCCATCCCGTAGGAAAACCGCTGGGAGAGCGCGCTCTTGCCCGCGCCGTCTTGGCCTTCGATGAGGACGATACTCCCCGCTGGGATCCCGCCGCCGATGGCGTTATTCACGCGATCCCGCCCGGTCAGTCCGATGGAGTGGTACTCTGTCATGAGACGTAGAATTCGAACACCTCTTCCGCGCCGTTGACCGTCACCTGCACCCGGTGTTCCTCGCTGGTCGCGAGCGACCGATCGATCTCGAGTGCGGCGACCGTGCCCCGTCGCCACGGACCGCCGCCGTCTTGGACCGTGACCGTCACCGCCCCGCTCGAGACGTACGAGCCGTTGACTAACACGTCGAGTCCGGTCCCGTCGTCGGAAAGGGTCTTCTGGCCGGTGTTTTTCACGAGGATCGTAACGTTCTCCGCGCCGTCAGCGTTGTACACGGCATCGCTCCCCGGATCGCTGATGATCTCGATGTCGGTATCGATCTTGTCCGTCACGTCGGAACTCTGTGCATCGACCGAGTTGCTGAGTTCGTTGACGTTGGTCACCAGCGTCCCGGCGACGCCGGCCGCGACCAACATCGCGGCGATGAACAGGATCAGCGTCGAGACGGAGTCACCCGCCATGGTTACCGCACCACCGTCTCAGCGATTCCGTGTTCGGTCACGAGTTTTACTCTGCTCGGGTCGGTCGAGACCGTGATGGTCAGCGTTTCGCCGGGCTGCCATAGCTCGCGGTCGGTGTCCCCGCCAACGCTCGTTTCGTAGGAACTCCGGCTTTGATAATCGCCGTCGATCAAAAGATCCGTCTCGGCGACCGAAAGCGTCGTCGAGCCGGTGTTAGTCACGTCCATGATGAACTCCTCGTTCCCGCTCTGATTGTAGCCCTGTGAGTCGATCTCGATCGCCGTGTTTCGCATCTCGAGGCTCCGATCGTCGCGGTCGTCGATCGCCGCCGACCGGTTCTCGTGGGCCGTCTGGAACACGGGGTAGGCGATCCCCGCGGCGACGAGGACCCCGACGAAGATGATCGCCGTCGCGCCGCTGGTACTGAATCCCACGTCGGATCACCGCCCTCCGTCGTCGGCTCGGCGCACGGCTACGTCCCCGTCTCGGCGTCCGGTTCGATCTCCCGTTTGGTCTCGTGGATCTCCTGGAGCTTCATGATGTACGTGTAGCTGTCGGCGTGATCCTCGGCGGTCAGTTCCTCCGGCGTCGACCCCGGATCGACGTGAATGTCGAGATCCGGGCCGCTGAGCATCGCCTCGAGGTGGTCTCTGACCTCTTCGTCGATCCAGCCGATCTCGCTGTAGTACGAGATCGCGCGCAGCGTCGCGGCCGGCCCGGCGGTCCGGACCAGATCGGTCAGCCACTCGAGGACGATGATATCCGTTGCGTACGTGTCCGCGAGCGTCTCGAGGGTGACGTCGGAGCCGTCCCCGTCGTTCCCGTCGCCCTCGTCTGCGTCGTCGTCCGGCCCGTCGACGCTCTCTGTGGCCTGCACTTCGACAGTGGTGTCGTCAGCGTCCGCATCGCCGTCGCTGCCCTCGTCGAAGGTGATCGTCTCGCCATTGCCGTCACCGTCGGACCGGTCGGACTGTGCCGCGTCCTCGATGACGCCTTTGAGATCGTCGAACGAGACCGTCTCTTCTGCACTCTGCGTGCCGCCGTCTGCGACGCCGACGCCGCTCCGCGTCGGCTCCTCGGGCGGCGACTCGTCTTCGCCGAAGACGCCGAACCCGTTCCGTTCCTCGCCGGCTCCCGTAAACGGGTTCACGTCGTCGGTCAACATATCGTAGACCCCGAGCAGCTGGCGGACCGTGTCGTTCATCTCCTCGACGCGATCCGCGACCTGCTGTTGGGAGTCCTGGACCGTCCCCAACTCCGAACTCTTGTCCTCGAGTTGCTCCTCGAGTTCGTCGAGTCGGTAGTAGAGGTCGTCGAGTTCCTCCTCGTCGGCCGACGAGGAACCGCGGCCGAACAGTCCGCCGCTACCGCCGCCACCGCCATCGTTGCCGCCCGAATCGGGCTCGGACTCGACGCCTTCGTCACTGTCCGCGCCGTCCGTCGACGATTCGGTCTGTCCGTCGCCTGCTGTCTCCTCGAACGGATCGTCTCCCTGTTGACGCTGTTGCTCGCGCTCGCGCCCGCGGCGGCCGCCGCTATCGCTGAGGAAGTCTTCGATGAAGTTCCGAATGGAATCGAGTCCGAACTCCATCTACTCCCCCCACGAGCGCGTACTTCGACGGCTCGCCGCGCTCGAGCGCCCTCGGCGGCGATCCTCGTCGGACGATACGGTCATACTACTCCCCCGTAGTTGCGGTGTTCGTATAGATGTCCGCTCGAGTTCGCGCCGTGTTTCGAATCGTGAGTCGAGTCTCGATACGCGGTCTGAGGTGATACGGAGCTTGATACTCCAACTGAGAGATGTGTTCGCTGGGGTGCATCCCCAGATACTGTGATGCCGATCCGCTCGCCACACTCCGGACTTCGACGGGACACGACTCGTGACCCGTCGCCACGCCCACTGCGGGAGCGACGGGAGCGCCCCGTCGAGCCGGGGACCGACGCCCATGCGGGTGTCTCGAGGACTCACGGTGGCGTTGAACGCCACGACGGGACCGAACGGGCGAGGCCGGCACTCAGGGTGTACACATAATGTTCGAAAAAATTACAGACGCAGACGAGCGCGGTCAGGTCGGTATCGGTACCCTGATCGTGTTCATCGCAATGGTGCTCGTCGCAGCGATCGCAGCGGGCGTACTGATTAACACGGCCGGACTCCTCCAGAGTCAGGCCTCAAGTACTGGTGAAGACACGCAACAGGAAGTTGCAAACCAGATTAGCGTAGTCGATGCAGTCGGTACGACTGGTTCAGACGGTATCACAGAGATTCGGATGACTATTAAGAAGTCCGCTGGCTCTAATGCTATTGACCTGACATCTGCAACGGTGCAGTATACGAGTGATACTACTTCTACAACACTCGTACATAACGATGACTCCGCATCTGCTACCGAGTTTACTACAGACGCAGTTGGCGTTGGCGGTGGAGATCAGGATAACTCTCTGACTAGTAGCGAACAGCGTGTTACGCTCACGATTGATGTGGCAGGTATCGAGGGAACTTCGCTTGCAACTGGATCTGACGCAACCCTCAGTATTGTCGACCAGTCCGGTGCAACAACCGTCTACGGCGTCACCGTGCCAAACACCTTCGGTAACAAGGACTACGTCATCGTCTAATTAGGGATCACTTTCCCTCGATTTTTATGGAACTAGAACACCAGTGCGTCGCTATAACCGCGCTTTGCATACTACTCGTTACGCTCGCGGCCGGACCACTGGTTCCGGCGATCGATGCCACTGACTCCGCCGACGAATCGGTGGATCTCTATTCCTCGTTCGGCGGGAACGAGGAGAGCGTCACCGTCGATCGAGAACTGTTCGTTTCCCCGCAGCGGGTTCCCGCTGAAAACCTCTCGCTCGAACAAACCACCAACTCACACCGGCTCAAGATCCCCGACGCGCTGGTTTACGTCGAAACCGGATCGGAACCGGTCGCGGTGACCTACCGCGTTTCGGTTCCCGAACTGAAGTACAACGAGACGACGACCAGTCGCGTCGCCGCGGGAACGGAACGATCTGTTCCGCTCTCGATTGCCGACGGCTCAGTCGCGGATACCGACAACTCGAGCGTCAACGCCACAGTAACCGTTACCGCCGAATCCGACGACATGGCCTTTACCGTGACCGAAGAAACCGTCGCCCTCGAGGTGCCCGGATGAGTACCGCCCATCGCGTCCGCGAGGAACTGGACGACTTCGAAGTCGACCGAAGACTGCTGGTTCGAGCGCTGTTCGGCGATCGAACCGGACTCACCATCTACCTCGGAGCGCTCGCGCTGTTCGCGCTCTACTGGCGCGTCGACATTTTCATCGTCGATACGTTCGCCATCGGGAACGCGCTCGTCGCCGTTTCGGAGGGCCACCTGCATATCACGCAGGCCGTCTACGGGCCGGCGGATCCGTCGACGCCCGGTATGAACATCGTCAACGGCCGGCTCTACGCGCGAAACTACGGCCACGTCGTCTTCGCGCTCCCGTTCCTCTGGGGGCTCGAGGCGATCGCGCTCGTCGCCGATCCGCGGATCGCCGTTGCGGCGCTGTGGAGCTTTTTGGTGCTCGCCTTCTGCGTCCAGCTTGGTCGCCTGCTCGGACGCGGCCGTCTCGCGACGCTGGCCGGCTGTGCGCTCGCGTTCGGCCTCTTTCAGGCGAACCTCGCGATGGCGACTGAGCTGCCGCCGCGGCTGTTTCCACTGCTCGCGTTGCAGGCGAGTACGATGGTCGCCGCCGGGTTCGTTCCGGTCGTCATATACCGGTTGTTCGAACACGCACACGGTAGACGGGTCGCGACGGCGGCCGGGATCACGGGCGTCGTGCTCGTCCCGATCGGGTTCTGGGCGTCGATCCCGAAACGCCACGCGTTGACGGCGCTGCTCGCCCTTATCGCGCTGTACGGCTTCTACCGGAGCCGCGCGGCCATCGCGGACGGCGACGAGGGGGCCGCGTTCCGAGCGCTCTCCTACGCGGCCGTCGGCGGAACGGCCTGGATCCACGCCCCGGAAGCGCTCGCGCTGCTTGCCGTACTCGGCCCCGCGGATCTGCTGACGGCTCGTTCGCGGGATCCGCGGACCCTCGGACTTATCGGCGGCGTCTTCGCGCTCTCGCTGGTGCCGTTTTTCGCGACGAATACGCTCATCACGGGCAATCCGGTCAAACCGCCACGATTGCTGTCGACCTACACCGGTGGCGACGTGCTGGTCGATACCGTCGAAACGGGCACGGACAGCGCTGGAACGGCCACGGGCGGTGCCGAATCGGGCGGCGAGGCCGCTACGGGGGACGGCGGCGGGACCGCGTCCAGCGATGGCGGCTCGAGCCTCGGACCGACGAGCGTCGTCACGCGAGTCGTCGGCGGGGCGGTCGCGATGGCGTCGGCTGGGATCGACGGTGCACTGAACGCGCTGGACGTGTTCGGCGGACTCCTCAACACCGGCGTCGACTCGCTGGAGACCAATCGGCTCTCCCACGTCTTTCTCCGGAGCGGGCACATTCCCGGCGTGGACTACAGTCAGACCGGCGGCCAGACCGTCGAACTCACGATCCTCGAGTCTGCGCCCGTTCTGGGGGCGCTCGTCGCGACTCCGCTCGCGGTCGCCCGGCGCGCCGTGAGTCGCCGCGACCTCCGTCAGCGGCTTCGCGATCCGCTCACGCAGACGGATATCTTCGCGGCCTGTTACGTCTGCCTCTTCAGTCTCCTGTACCTCTCGCGGCTCCCGCTGCACTCGACGATCACGGTCCGGTATCTCGCCCCCATCGTCCCGTTCCTGCTGTACGGCGTGTTCCGGCTCGAGCCGATCTGCCGGGTCGCAGATCGGGAGTGGCGGTCGTTCGCACTGGCAACGGGCGGATTCACGGTTATCGGAATCGCGGCTGCGATCGCCGCGTTCAGCACCGACTGGCCAGTCGGGAGCGTCGTCCAGACGCACGCGGTCGTCAATCTCGTCGTTGCCGGCGTCCTCGCGTCGTGGGCCGTCGTCGCGACGCGGACCGACAGGGGCGACCGTATCGGGGCGCTTGCACTCGCACTGGCCGTCGCGGCAATGGCGGTGTTCCTGCTCCTCTCGGGGCTCGAGTACTTCGGCAGCGGTCGACAGTTCGCGCTTCCGATCGCGGAACTCATAGAGCGGTCCCTTCCGATCAGAAACCCATGACTGACACACGAGACACCGACACCGTCCTCGAGCCGGACGACCTCTCGCTCGAGGGCGATCACGTTCGCGAACTCGCCGAGAACCAGTACGTGATCAGGGCGGAGACTGACGAACTGAATACGCGTCAGTCACCTGATGGCGACGCGGCGGCCCCACCGACGGAGCCGTCGGTCGACGCTCGAGGGGACGGCGGGACGCTCGCCGATTCGCCCGAACCCCACGGGGTCGATATCACGTTAAAGACCGACGGGGCGGTCGCACACCACCACGCGACGTCACACGACGTCCGCGAGGTGTTCGTCGATCTCCTGACGTGGTACGCCGGGCAGCTCGACGACGACATGTCGCCCAGCGAGGCGCTGCAGGTCATGCTGGCCGCGTCCGATCTCGAGGTCTGAGTCAATCGGCTGCGTGGAAACGGGGAGCAAAAAGACAGGGAGGCCACGGCGTGTACGCTGTTCGTTCGGCGGTCGAGCGACCGGCTTCGAATAACTCCCTTTTTCCACCTCGAGCGCGAATCCGCCGTCATGAGCAACCCACGTGCGGAGTTTCTGGCGGGCGACCGCCTCGAGGACGTCGCGCTGTTTCTGGCCGATGCCTACGTCTCGGACGAACGACTCGAGCGGTTCGGCGACCGGGTCGACGACGGGACGCTGATCGTCGTCGACGGCGAGCGGGGACGGAACGCCTTTCAGGCGGCGACCGGCACCGGCGCGATGGAGTTCGCGAAGTCCGCGATGAGTAACGAGGGGGAGATCGACGACGACCTGACCGGCGGCCACTGCCCGGATGCGTCGGACGACGAGAGCCACGACATCCAGTTCGTCTTCGCGTTCGCCGAAGCGCAAAACGAGGAAGTCGGCGGCATCTACGCCGACGGTGACGTCATCCACGCCTACGCCCAGTGTACGTGCGGCACGGCGTTCTCGGACCGCTGGACCGTGGGCGAGTAAGCCGCAGTCTTTTGCTCCTCAGCGGTCTACTGTGGCCCGATGAGTTCGACCGAAACCCCATCCGAGACCGGCCACGGGTTCGGTCTCTCGAGTCGCGAGGCGCGCGTAATCGGCGGTGCGAGCATCCTGATGGCGATCAACGTACTGGTGATGTATGGCCTCGTGAGCACGCCGCTCTCGAAGGTCAACGACTACTTGTTTCGGTTCCCGATCATCGGCGCGATCGCCTACGGTGTGGCCATCATGGCCGGCCAGTTGGTCGCCGAACGGGGCGTCGAGGGCGGCGATACGGGCATCGCGTTCGTTGGGATGGTACTCTTGCAGTTAGCGTTCGGAATCTTCGGGGCCGGAGTCCTCCGATTCGCACCGCGAGATGCCCAGTTGACGGTCCTCGCCGTCACCGCGGTCGTGGTCGCCGTGGTGACCGCCGTCATCGCGGCCTACGTCTACGCTCGGTCGACGACGTTCGAGCACTGGGGGTCCTACGCCAACTACGCGTTTATCGGCGGTCTCGTCGCCATCGCGGTCGGGACGTTCTACACGCCGGTGTTGCTCCTCGGGTTCGTCCTCATCTTTCTGGGCTTTCTGCTCCGACTGGGCTGGGAGATCTGGAAGGTCCGCGACCAACGGTCCGCGTCGGTTGCGCTTCAGACGATCGGGGTCTACATCGCCGTCGCTGGCGTCTTCGTCCACGTCTTACAACTCGTGATGCGGTACGTCGCGTCTCGGCAGTGATCGACACCCTCGAGTCGGACAGTCAGCCGATCAGTTGTCGCTTGCGTCCGCGTCGTCGGCCTCCGCTGCTCCTTTTTCGGCTGCCTCGTCGACGACATCGCGGAACGCATCGAGGATGACCCGCTTCGTCACGGCACCGCGGGTCGTCCAGTGGTTCGCGTAGTCGAGCATGTCGTCGTAGATGTCGGGTTTACAGCCCGCGGCCTTGGGGTGGCCGCCGCCGTTTACCTTCCCGGCGACCTCGTGGCACAGTTCGAATTCGTCGGTGCCCCGGATGGAGGCCGAGCCGGCGGGCTTGACGATCACCGAGGCGTCGGCGCCCTGCTCGCGCATGGCTTCCGCGACCTCGTTTTGCGAACAGCGGCCGTAGGTAATCCCGACCGTGTAGCCGCCGATCTCGCGGAGCTCCGCCCGGCCGACGGCCTGCTCGATGAGCGCCTCCTTCTCGACGCGGCGCTCGGCGATGTACTCTGTGACCCACTCGGGGAGATCGACGCCGTACTCGCGGACGACCTCGACGTACTCGGCGGGGTCGGTCCAGTAGGCGTAGTCCGCCAGATCGTCGCTGCGCGGGTCCTCGCGCAGCCAGAGGTCGTGATCCCGCGTGACCGCCGCGAGTTCCTCGTACATCTGGTCGAACTCGTACTCGAGCGAGCGATAGACCACGTCGGCGGAACACTCCTCGTCGGAGTCGCCGATCACGAGGTCGACGCCGGTCTCGCGGACCGCCTGGGCTACGTCGTCGCCCCACTGGTGGTGGTCGTACCAGGCGATCGATTCTGCGGTCTCGAGCGCCGCGTCGAGTTCGTCCTCGACGTACTCGTACCGGTCCGGCGCGAGGTCACAGACGAAGATATCGATCTCCTCGTCGCCGTACTCGGCGACGCGAGCCAGCGCGTCTTCTACGTCGTGGGGGCTCGCGGGAATCAGCGCGACGTTGTGCGGCGTCGGCTCCGGCTCCTCGAGGGGCTCATCGGCGTCCCCGGCCGTGCTGACGACGGCTTCCTCCTCGACGTCGTCGGGCGCGTCGGCGACCGGCTCCGCCCCGTCCGCGGCGTCGTCGCTGTTCTCCTCGTCGGGATTCGGCACGTTCTGTACGTCGCCGTAGGCCTCTCGAAGCAAGGCGACACAGGCCAGACCGTCGGCGTCCGGGTCCGCGATGACCGCGACCTCGGCCCCCTCGAGTGCGGCCTCAGTCTGTTGGTCTTCGAGGTCGTCCTCGAGCGCATCTGGCAGGAAAAATCCGGTTCCCGGCAGCACCGACTTCCGGGCGAGCGACAGATCGCCGCTCTGGATGAGTTCGTCGTACATGGTACGTGCTGGGTGACCCGTGGGGAAGTAATCGCCGGTATCGCGAGACGACGCGGCCGAACGCGCTCTCGGTCAGGCGTTCGCGGCGACCTCGTCGCTATCGCCGTCACCGTCGCCCGCGGGCTCGAGTTGCCGGACCGTCAGGACGGGCACGGGCGAGGTCCGGACGATCCGCTCGGCGACGCTGCCAAGCAGCAGGCGGTTCTCGCCGTGGCGACCGCGGGTCCCCGTCGCGATCACGTCGGCGTCGATCTCGCGGGCGTACTCGCAGATTTCGACGGCCGGCCGGCCCTCGCGGGTGGCGGTCGTCACGTCTCGCTCTGCCCGTTCCTCGACGGTGGCGAGCGCGGCATCGGCCGTCGTCTCGAGGGCGGTGCGGAGTTCGGCCCGAAGCTGCTCGGGCGAGGCGTCGACCTCGCTGGCGTCGACGACCGAGAGCGCGTGGACCTCGGCGTCGAACCGGTCGGCGAGATCGAGCGCGATGTCGACGGCCCGTTTCACGCTGTCGGACCCGTCGGTGGCGACCACGACCGTATCGAACATGGGTGGGAGTTGCGCTCGGACCCGCTTAAACGTCCCCGTTCTGTGGGGTCCGGTGACGACCGATCGCGGAGGCCGTGGGGGTGGCTTTTTTGTGACGGGCCACCCACTGCCGCGTATGGACGCCAGCGAGCCGTTTACCGTCGACACAGTTCTCGCACCGGTCGACGGGAGCGACGAGTCCGCCACCGCCGTCGAGTACGCCGTCGCCGTCGCCGACCGCTACGACGCCTCCGTCCACGCGTTGTTCGTCCTCGGCCGCGGCGTCGTCCGGGGATTAGACGCCGGAACAGTCGACGAAACCGACGTCGCGGAGAACACGCAGGGCTTTTTCGACGACATCAGCGTCATCGCCGACGACGCCGGCGTACCACTCTCGACCGCGGTCGACGACGGCTTCTCGCAGACGCGGAAGACGCTCCACCCCGGAAACGTCGTCCTCGACACCGCCGACGAGATCGACGCCGACTTCATCGTCCTCCCCCGCGAACCCGTCACTCGAGCCGAGGCGGAGGTCCTCGAGAAGGCCGCCGAGTACGTCCTCTCGTATGCGAGCCAGCCGGTGCTGTCGGTCTGATCGCCTCGCCTGAAAACTACCGGGCGGGTTTCAGCGGTCGCCGTCGCCGTTCCCGTCGCCGCTGTCGCTCTCGAGCAAAATCGCCATCTCCTGTTCGAAGCTCTCGGTGCCGGTCGACTCGAAGCCGACTCGTTCGTAGAGCGCGATCGCCGGGTTGTTCCAGCGCTCGACGGTCAACCACACCCGTTCGATACCCACGTCACGTGCGCGGCCGAGGAGGTTCTCGAGCAGCGTCGTCCCGATGCCGGCCCGCTGGTAGGCCTGCAGGACGAAAATTGCCAACTCCCACTCGACGTCTCTCTTGTGCTCGATCGCCGACGGATCGTCGGTATCGGGGACGAGCATCGCGTGGGCGATCGCGTCGCCGTCGTGGCGGGCGACGACGTTGACGCTGTCCTCGCCGATCGTCTCGAGCCAGTTGCGGATGCGCTCCTCGCCGGTCGGCGGAATCCCCTGTGCGCGATCGGTCGGGTCGAACTCGGTGTACATCTCGACGACGTCCGCGAGCGCCTCGTCAGCGAACGCCTCGGGTGCCCGAATCTCGATCGATCGCCCCTCTCGATCCTCGACCGTCGTCGGCGGCGAGGGGAACGGCCCGGACGGGTCGTCCGGATACTGACGCGATCCGGACATCGTTATCGCACCAACTTGACCGTCGTCGGCGCGTTCAACAGGACGAACTCGGTGATCGGGCCGAGTTGAATCTTTCCCATCGGGCTCAGGGTGCCGCCGCCGATGACCAACTGGTCGTACTCGCCTTGCTCGGCATAATTGACGAGCGCGCTTCCGGGATCGCCCTCGAGTTTCTCGACCGCGACGTCGGTGATGTCGCCCTCCTCGAGGGCATCGACGGCTTGCTGATACATTTCGTCTTGCGAGCGTTTCGACTCGGGCTTGTCGAGGACGACGATCGTCAGCTCGTCACCGACCTCGCGCGTCCGCTCGATGGTCCGTCGGAGCGTCTTCACCGACTCGTCGCTGCCGCCCAGACCCAGCAACACGTTCATACTGGTGATTGTGAGCCGATACACGAAAACGGTTGTGCCGGTTTCCGTCGCTGAACCGCCACCGCGGGACCGCAGAATGGAACGCGATCACATACGTTGCGCGGGACGACGCTGTTAAGAACGTGTAGCGAGTACGCTCACGGAATGAGTGACGCGGCGCTCGATGTCGTGGAATTTCTGCTCACGACGAGCGTGTATTCGGACGACCGGACGTTAGACGAGAACGATCTCCCGCCGTCGTTCCGCCGGGTCTACTGGACCGGCGGCGTCGACGACGAGGACGGGAGCGGCGACGGGGACGGTGGCGGGAGCGGGCGCAAACCCGCCGGTATCAGTCGCCCGCTGTCGGTGACGACGACGACCGCCCGCGAGGCGACCGGCGTCGACCGCCCGTGGGAGGCCGTCTCCGAACTCATGTTCACCGAACGCGACGAGTTCTCGGGCACGATCACCCTCGCCCAACAGGGGATGGCCGAGGAGTGGTTCGCCGAGCGCGTCGATGACGATCACCTGCTCGAGAACCCGACGCTCGCGAAACACTTCGCGAATCACGACGACTACGATTTCGCGGTCACCCACGAAGAAGCCCGCGAGCGAAACCGACCGATTCAGGCCGACCGCGTCTGGATCGACGGCCTCCTCAACGAGTACTTCGACGAGGAGGAAGACGAGGAGATGCTCGACCTCGTCGAGGTCCGCGCGCCAGAGGAAGTCGACATGTCGTTAGACGACCTCGTGCTCACCGAGGACCAGCAGAACGAACTCAATAAGATCTCGAAGGCGATCGAACACCGGGATTACCTCGCCAACATCGGCCTGCGCGAGATCGGGAAACTGCTGTTCGTCGGGCCGCCGGGCACCGGGAAGACCTCCACGGCACAGGCGCTGGCCCAGGACATGGACCTGCCCTTCGTCGAGGTCAAACTCTCGATGATCACGAGCCAGTACCTCGGCGAGACGGCCAAAAACGTCGACAAGACCTTCGAGGTCGCCAAGCGGCTCTCGCCGTGTATCCTCTTTATCGACGAGTTCGACTTCGTCGCGAAGACGCGGCGCAGCGACGAACACGCCGCCCTGAAACGCGCCGTCAACACCCTCCTCAAGAGCATCGACAACATCTCGCTCATCGAGGACGACGTCTTGCTCATCGGCGCGACCAACCACCCCGATCAACTGGACGACGCCGCGTGGCGGCGCTTCGACGAGATCATCAACTTCCCCAAACCCGACCGCGGCATGCGGGCGGACATCCTCGGTCTCATCACCCGCACCATGGACATCGACGAGTTCGATCCGCAACTCATCGCCGAGGTCACCGAAGGCCTGACCGGCAGCGACCTCCGGATGGTGCTCCGAGAGGCGGTCCTCGAGGCGCTGACCGAGGACCGGACGACGCTGACACAAGAAGACCTCATGAACGCCGTCGAGGAGTTCGAGGAGCGGGACACGCTGAAGAACATGGACATGATGGGCGGCGACCACGACGCGCTCGTCGCGGGCGGCGACCTCGGCGACGCGGCCAGCGACGGCGGCGAGCCGAGCGACCATTCGCACGATCACGACCACGATCACTGACGTCACTTCGGAGCGGATATCGGTTCGAGACGCCCCGTTTTTCTCCGGGCGATGCTGTCGGTCTCTTTCGAACGAGTCGCGAGTGATCGACCGGCCGTTGCCATGCCAATACAGGCAGCAGGTAACACCGGCTCGAGGCGGTAGCCCGACCGCCATGAGTTCGACTCCGGAGCTGAAACCGCTCGAGGAACAGACGGTCGTGATCACCGGCGCGTCGTCGGGGATCGGCCTGACGACGGCGCGGATGGCCGCCGACCGCGGGGCGCGAGTGGTCCTCGCGGCCCGCAGCGAGGACGCGTTGCGGGAGGCCGTCGACGACATCGAGGCCGACGGCGGCGAGGCCGAGTACGTCGTCGCCGACGTGGACGACCGGGACGACGTCCGCGAGATCGCCGAGACGGCCGCAGAGACCTACGGCGGTTTCGATACGTGGGTCAACGGCGCGGGGATCTCCATCTATGGCAAACTGACGGACGTGCCGGTCGAGGACATGCGCGAGCAGTTCGAGACCAACGTCTGGGGAGTGGTGTACGGCTCGCTCGAGGCCGCAGCGCACCTCAGAGAAAAAGACGGCGGCGGCGCGATCGTCAACATCGGGAGCATCGTCTCCGATCGCGCGATCATCCTGCAGGGCAGCTATTCGGCGTCCAAACAGGCGGTCAAGGGCTTTACCGACTCGCTGCGCATGGAACTCGAGCGAGACGACGCGCCAGTCTCCGTGACGCTCGTCAAACCGAGCGCGATCGACACGCCGTTCGCCGAGCACGCGAAAAACTACATGGAGACGGAGGCGTCGCTGCCGGCTCCCGTTTACGCGCCAGAGACGGTCGCGCGGACGATCCTCGACGCCGCGGCGGACCCCCAGCGGGAGGTGACCGTCGGCGGCGGCGGGAAGAACATGGTCGCGATGGGGCGGACCCTCTCGAGTACGATGGACACGCTCATGGAGACGGTGTTCGTCGACCAACAGCGGAAGGCGGAGCCGCCGACCGACTCGGACGGGCTCGAGGACCCGACCGGCGACCTCGAGGAACGCGGCGGCTACGAGGGCCACGTCGCCGAGTCGAGTCTCTACACGCGGCTCCGCCAGCGCCGGGTCTCGCCCGCGGTCGTCGCCGGCCTCGCGGCGACCGCCCTGTACGTGGGGTATCGGGCGATCCGCGGTCGGTGACCGTTCGGACGGCTGCGACCTGCATCCGAAGACGCCCACGACGCGAGGGACGATATGCCACGACGGCGCGGGGTCCGGTCGTCCCGCGGGGAATACCCTTTATGTGACGGCTGCCAACGACCCGCTATGAGCGATACCGCGCCAGAGGGGTCCGCCGCGGACGCGTTCGCCGACCGGGCGCAGGCGGCCCACGGCGACTCGATCCGCCGGCTCGTCGTCTTCGGGGACGCCGTCCGGGGCGACGACCGCGGCGTCCACACGTCGGTGGAGGTACTGCTGGTCCTCGAGGACGCGACCGCAGACGTCGAACGCGAACTCGAGGCGCTCGGCGAGACCGTCGGACTCGAGCACGGCGTCGTCTTCTCGGTCCACGTTTTGCCGGTCGACCGGTTCGAATCGCAGATGGACCACCCGTTCATCCGGACAGCCCTCGAAGAGGGGGACTCGTATGTGTAGGCGACGGCGGGCCGACGACGCCGATAGCGGCGACGCGACGGCCGCTCGGATGTCAACACTGCCCGTGCCAATCGGAGGTGTCGTCGTCCGATGCGGGTGACTCTGCTGGGAACGGGCGACACGACCGGGACGCCGACCGTCGGCTGTGACTGTGACACCTGCGAGGCCGCCCGCGAGCGCGACGTCGAGCGCACGCGGTTCTCGGTCCACATCGAAAACGAGCGAACCGACGAGTCGCTGCTGATCGATTTCAGCCCCGACTTTCGCTACCAGTTCCTCCGCGACGAGGTGCCGCTGCCCGACGCCGCCGTCATCACCCACATCCATTTCGACCACCTCGACGGGCTGGGCAACGTCTTCCGCGTGCTCGACTCCCTCGAGGTCTACGCGGCCGACGAGACCGACCCCAAGACCGGAAAGAGCGTCGCCAAGACGGTCCGGGACGACTACCACTACCTCGATCCCCTGACCGTGGTGCCGACGACGCCCCTCGAGACGGTCCGCATCTGCGGGCTCGACGTGACGCTGGTCCCGGTCGATCACCCGCCGCTGGTCTGCTATGGCCTCGCCATCGAGGACCCGGTGACGGGTGCGAAGCTGTCGATCACGGGCGACACGAGCTACGACGTTCCCAAGGAATCCCGCACGGTCCTTGCCGACGCCGACCTTCTGTTGGCCGACGGGATCGTTCCGGCGAGCCTCGCCGACTACCACCCGCTGGGTGGCCGCCACGAGGACGCCGACGGCGTCGCCCGGACGTTCGGCACGAAACACATGACCCGCGAGGGCGCGCTCGCGCTGGCCGAGGAGTTGAACGCCGATCGAATGCGGCTGGTCCACCTCGCTCACTTCTATCCCGTCGAGGAGGCCTTCGCGGAACCGCTCGCGGTCGACGGCGAAGTCTACGATCTCTGACCGCGGGACAGCGACTGTGCCCGGACTTACAGCCCGTCGTCGCAAATTTTGACAGCTGAATCACACCGCTGCAAGCAGGTCACTCATATCGATCTGTTCCCTCCGATTTCGATATGCGAGACGGCATTACCCCGACGAGCAGCGGGGTCGACGGGTTGGACGAGCTGTTACACGGGGGCCTCGTTCCCGGGCGGATGTATCTCGTCCACGGCCAGCCGGGGACCGGAAAGACGTTGCTCGGCATGCACTTCCTCGAGAAGGGGCTCGATCGAAACGAAACGGGGCTGTTCATCCACGGCGAGGAGTCCCGAGCGGAAATTCTCACGAACGGGGCCGCAGTCGGCATCGACATTGCCGACGTCGAGTATCTCGATCTCGGGCCGGATTCAGACTTCTTTACCGAGGACTACTCCTACGATCTCGTCGAGCCGAGCGAGCTCGAACAGGACCGCTACACGCAGGCGATCCACGACGCGATCCGGACAATCGACCCGGATCGGATCGTCGTCGATCCGATCACGCAACTCCGGTACGTCGAGGCGAACGAATACCAGTTTCGCAAACGGCTCCTCTCGTTCATGCGGTTTCTCAAGGAACGCGAGACGACCGTCCTCACGACCGCCACGCCGTCGGACCACCGGATGTACAACACGGAGATCCGGTCGCTGAGCGACGGGATCATCGAACTGACTCGAGACGAGGACGGCCGGCGGATCTCGGTCGTGAAACACCGCGCGTTCGGCCAACAGTCGGGGAGCCACGGCATGGAAATCCGCGACAGCGGGATCGAAGTGTATCCGCGGCTGACGACGCCGTCCCGCAAGCGGCAGTTCGAGCGGGAGCCGCTGCGCTTTGGGATCGACGAACTCGACGCCCTCACCGGCGGCGGCTTCGATCGACAGACGGTGACGTTCATCACCGGCCCCACGGGGGTCGGCAAGACCTCGACCGCGACCCAACAACTCGCTCGAGCGGCCGAGCAGGGGCTCCGGTCGGCGGTGTATCTCTTCGAGGAGAGCGCCGAGACCTACACCTATCGGTCGGAATCGATCGGCATCCCCGTCACGGACCTGCGCGAGGATGGCATGCTCTCGCTGATCGAAATCGAACCGCGCACGCTCTCGAGCGAGGAGTTTGCCCACACGGTCGCCGATCGAGTGGACGGGCAGGGGGCCGACGGAGAGGGAGGCGATGGACAGGGCGCAGACATCGTACTGATCGACGGGATCACCGGCTACACGATGTCGATTCAGGGGGAGGAAACGGAGTTAGGCCGCAAACTCCACGCGCTCACCCGATACCTGAAAGCTCGCGGCGTCACGGTCTTGGTCACGAACGAAATTCCCGAGATCACGGGCATCACCTCGGCGACCGGTAGCGACCTCAGTTACGTCGCTGACAACATCATGTTCCTGAGTTACGTCGAAATCGACGGCAGTCTTCGCAAAGTCGTCGGGGTGCTGAAAAAGCGCTCCGGCCGGTTCGAACACAACCTCCGGGAGTTCGAAATCACGCCCGACGGCATCGCCGTCGGCGAGTCGCTGACTGGCCTACACGGAATCCTTCAGGGGGCCCCGCGAGCGGACGATCAGCTCGACCCCATTCGATAGACCGTGTCGATTCGCCGATCAACGCGATAGTATCCATCTCGTATGTCTACACGCGACCAATCCAGTACCGTCCAGTTGCTCGTCGGACAGGAGGGAAACCGAGCCGCGGTCCGCGAATTGCTCGCCGATCGCTACACGGTTGACACCCACCAGTCGGTGCGCGACGCCGATTGCTATCTCGTCGACGACGAGACGTTTCACGTCCATCGCGCCGACCTGCGCGAGCGGGTCGCAGCGAGCGACCCCGTGTTCTGTCCCGTGGTTCTCATCCGCCGCAGCGAGAACACCCACCGGCTCTCGCTTCCCGCTATCGACGAGAGCGACGTCCCCATGCTCGTCGACGACATCATCGACGCGCCGATCGATCGCACCCTCCTCTTTCGGCGGGTGAACACGCTGCTCGTCCGGCGGAACCAATCGAAGGAACTCCGCCACTACGTCTCGCGACTCGAGGAGTCAAACGACCGACTAGAGCAGTTCGCCTACGCCGTCTCCCACGACCTCCAAGAGCCCCTGCGGATGGTCTCGAGTTACCTCCGGCTCATCGAGGACCGCTACGGCGAGGAGATCGACGACGAGGGCGCGGAGTTCATCGACTTCGCCGTCGACGGTGCCGACCGAATGCGCGACATGATCGAGGGGCTCCTCGATTACTCCCGGATCGATACGCGGGGCGATCCGCTCGAGCCAACGGATCTGAACGCGGTCCTCGAGGACGTGCTCGCGGACTTGCGGATGACGATCGAGGACCACGAGGCGCGGATCGACGTCGGCGACCTCCCCGTCGTCGAGGGCGACGCCGATCAGCTGCGCCAGTGTGTCCAGAACCTGCTCTCGAACGCGATCAAGTACAGCGGCGAGTGTCGGCCGCGGGTCCGCGTCACCGCTGAGCGACAGGGGCCGATGTGGGCCGTGTCGGTCACGGACGACGGGATCGGGATCGACCCGGACGATCAAGAACGGATCTTCGCCGTGTTCCAGCGCCTGCACAGCCGCGAGGAGTACGACGGCACCGGGATCGGGCTCGCGCTCTGCCAGCGGATCGTCGAGCGCCACGGCGGCGAGATCCGGGTCGAGTCCGATCCCGGCGAGGGGACGACGTTTACGTTCACGCTGCCCGCGGTCGGCGCGGACGCGGCTACCGAATCGTAACTGCACGAGCCGCGATCTGGTGCCCGCGCTAGCTGCAACTCATCGATCAATTACGATCGAGCCCCGATCAGCCGAACTGGTCGAGTCCCGACTGCTGCCGGCGCTTGCCGTCGGGGTCGGCCTCCCACGCGGTCCGGCGACCGCGTTCGGCCTCGAGATCGACCGCGGGCTCGACCTCCGAATCGGCCTCGTGTCCCGGACACGAGGGACCACACTCCGAGCCGGCGTCGACGACCCGCTCTTTCCACTCGCAGTAGGGCAGCGTCGCGCCGCTCGCGTCTTCGGGACGGCAGGCCCCACAATCCGGAAACGCATACGTTCGCCAGCCCTTGCCGTAAGCTCGCTCGGCCAGCCGTCGGCGCGCTCGCGCCTTCGCGTCGGCGGAGACGGTCGCGATCTCGGTGCGACCGGGATGGGACTCGAGCGGTTCGATACCGCGCTCGTCGACCGATAGCGGCGTCGGTTCTCGAACCACCTCGATCTCGAGCGTCCCCGTCGGTGCCGTCTCGGCCGTCGAGCCGTCGCCATCGCGGTGCACTCGCCAGACGCCGACTTCGTCGGGGATTCGATTCAGATGTGCGCGCGTGACGTAACTCTCGGTCGCGAGCACGATCTCGTCGACCAGCGCGAGACTCGCGTCGGTTCGCAACTGGGCCTCGAGATCGCCCGGCCGCCCGAGGTCGGGTTTGTTCTCGATCCCGACGATGCGGTCGTACCAGTCGGGGTAGCGGGCGACCTGCCGGACGTACTCGCGGCTGTCGGTCGCGCCGGCGCTGTGGTCTCGCTCGAAAAAGCCGATCTCGAGGGCTCGCTCCATGGCGTTGCGGGCGCGCTCGGGGTGACAGTCGAAGGCGTCCTTCCAGTAGCGGGCCTGCCCGGTGCCGACGGCCGACTCGATCGCGGCGTCGGGGATCGTCTCACTCGTGATCGCGACGCGGTCGTCGAACTCGGGCCCGGGTTCGATACAGACCGTGTCGAGGATCCGCCCACCCGGATCGGCGACGCCGCCGCCGAGTTGACGGGCGACGATCCCGTCGCGTCGCTCCTCGAGGCGGGCGCACAACTCGAGTTCGAACGCGAACTCCGACACGGTTGCAGTCAGGGACGGACTCGAGATAAGTCGCCGGGTTCGGGGGCTCGTGGCTTCGCATGTGTGGGAACCTCTCTGTCACTTCGTCGGCGGGCGAAGGGATAGCTCGCAACCTTTATCAGTCGCACAGCGGAATCACTACCCAAGATTACTCATCGTCTTATGGTAGGAAATCGACAACCGGAGGTGAACATCGGGCTCGTCGGTCACGTAGACCACGGCAAGACGACGCTGGTGCAAGCGCTCAGCGGCTCGTGGACGGACCAGCACAGCGAGGAGATGAAACGCGGGATCTCCATTCGACTCGGCTACGCGGACGCGACGTTCCGCCACTGCGAGGGACTGGACGAACCCGAGTGTTACACCGTCGAGGAGGAGTGTGCGGACGGCTCGCCGAGCGAGCCGCTCCGGACCGTGTCGTTCGTCGACGCCCCGGGGCACGAGACCCTGATGGCGACGATGCTCTCGGGCGCGTCGCTGATGGACGGGGCCGTGTTGGTGGTCAGCGCCAACGAGCCCGTTCCACAGCCCCAGACCGAAGAGCACCTGATGGCGCTGGATATCATCGGCATCGACAACATCGTCATCGCCCAGAACAAGGTCGACCTCGTCGATCCCGAGACCGCCCGCGACAACCACGAGCAGATCAAGGAGTTCGTCGAGGGCACGGTCGCGGAAGACGCCCCCATCGTCCCCGTCTCCGCGGGTCAGGAGGTCAACCTCGACCTGCTCATTCAGGCCATCGAGGAGGAGATTCCGACGCCGGACCGAGATCCCGACGCGGATCCCCGGATGCACGTCGCCCGCAGTTTCGACATCAACAAGCCCGGGACGACCGCCAAAGACCTCGCCGGCGGCGTCCTCGGCGGCAGCCTCGTTCAGGGCGAACTCGAGGTCGGCGACGATATCGAGATCCGCCCCGGCCGCGAGGTCGAGGAAGGCGGGAAGACCGAGTACGTCCCGATCGAGACGAACATCCGCTCGCTGCAGGCCGGCGGCGAGACCGTCGACACCGTCACGCCGGGCGGACTGCTCGGCGTCGGAACCGGACTCGATCCCTCGCTCACCAAAGGCGACGCGCTGGCCGGCCGAATGGCCGGCCCGCCGGGAACGCTCCCGCCGACCTGGAACGAGTTCACGATGGAGGTCGACCTGCTCGAGCGGGTCGTCGGCGCGGAACAGGGCGAGACGGTTGACGAGATCAGCACGGGCGAACCGCTGATGATGACCGTCGGCACGGCGACGACCGTTGGCTCGGTCACCAGCGCTCGAAGCGGCGAGTGCGAGGTCGCACTCAAGCGGCCCGTCGCTGCCGATCCGGGAACGAAAATCGCGATCAATCGCCGCATCGGCGCTCGCTGGCGGCTGATCGGCCTGGGAACGCTTACGGATTGAGGCGATGAGCACGCGGACGCGGGTCGCCCTCGATACGAGCGCGCTCATGATGCCGGTCGAACTCGACGTGCGGCTGTTCGAGGAACTCGACCGGCTGCTCGGCGGTGCGCCACGCGCACCGGGATCTGCGAGCGGCGATCAGCCGCGAACGGGATCGTTCGAGCCGACGATCCCACAGGCCGTCCTCGAGGAACTCCGGCGGTTATCGGAGAAAGGCGGCACGGAGGGGACGGCCGCGACCGTCGGCCACGATTTGGCGACCGAACGCTGTCTCGTCGTCGACACGGAGGCATCGTACGCGGACGACGCCTTAGTCGAACTCGCCCGCGAGGGTGCGGTCGACTACGTCGTAACCAACGACCGTCCGTTGGGCGACCGGGTGCTCGAAGCGAGCAGACCGGTAATTGCATTACGCGGGAGAAACAAGTTAGCGATCACTCAACCATAGATGTACAAACGGGTCAGATTGAAGGATACGGTAGAAGTGCCACCGGAAGAGCTCGGCGATGTCTCGCCGGATCGAGTCAAGCGACTGCTCCAAGACAAACTCGAGGGGCGAATGGACGAGGAGGTCGGCAGCGTCGTCTCCGTGACCGAAGTCCACGATATCGGCGAGGGGACGGTGTTGCCGAACCGGCCAGGTGTCTACTACGAGGCCGAGTTCGACGCAGTGACGTTCGATCCAGAGATGCAGGAAGTCGTCGACGGAACCGTCGTCGAAGTCGTCGAATTCGGCGCTTTCGTCGGAATCGGCCCCGTCGACGGCCTGTTGCACGTCTCCCAGATCAGCGACGAGTACCTCGCCTTCGACGGCGAGAACCAGCGCCTCGCCTCGAACGAGTCCGCCCGCTCGCTCGGCGTCGACGACGCCGTCCGAACTCGTATCGTCACCAAGAGCATCGACGAGCGCAACCCGCGCGACTCGAAGATCGGGCTCACCGCGAAACAGCCCGGCCTCGGCAAACACGGCTGGCTCGAGGAAGAGCGCGAGAAACGCGAAGCGACCGCAGGTGAATAACTATGGCATCCGACCGTCTCGTCTGTCGCGAGTGTCACCGGGTCAACGAACCCGACAACGAGACCTGTGACGCCTGCAACTCCTCGTCGCTGACCGAGGACTGGGCGGGCTACGTCATCATCGCCCACCCCGAAGAGAGTCAGATCGCGACGGAGATGCAGATCACCGAACCGGGCGCGTACGCCCTGAAGGTCCGTTGACTCCGTGACTCGCGACGACGACCGCGACGCGGCGTCCGCCGCCGACGACCAGCTACTGGTTTTACCCGACGACCTCCGCCACGAACTCAAAGAGCCGATGGGTCCCATCGAAACCGATGCCGACCGGCTTCTCGAGGCCGTCGACGGCCCCCTCATCGCCGTCGGCGATGTCGTCACCTACCACCTGCTCGAGGCGGGCCACCAACCCGATGTCGCCTTGGTCGACGGCCGCACGAAACGCAGCGCGGTCGACGAGGAGATCCGCGAGGCGGTGACCGCCGGTGCGAGCATCGAAGTTCGAAACCCTCCAGCAGAGCTTTCGGCACCGGTCGTTCGGGCGCTTCGACGTGCCCTCGCGGCCGACGAACCCACGACGATTCTGGTCGACGGCGAGGAGGATCTGGTCGCGCTCCCGGCCATCGTCGCCGCGCCCGAGGGCGCGAGCGTGGTCTACGGCCAACCCGACGAGGGGATGGTCCACGTCAAAGTCGCCGACGACCACCGGACCGAGATGCGTGACCTCCTCGAGCGCTTCGAGGGCGACACCGAGCGGTTCTGGGAGTTGCTCGAGGGCTCGAGCGACGAGGAGTAAGCCGTTCTGTTCGTCCCCGGGTGGACTTTGAGATCGGTCCTCGAGGGTTTCACGCGGATCCGAGTCCCGGATACCGGAATCGAGTCACGGATTTTATCACTCGCTCTGTCGGTTGCATTGTCATGAACCGTGCCCTCCCGATCGCGGTCACCGTCGGCGTGAGTATCGGCACAGCAGTCGCGGCCCTGGGACAATCAGCGTGGGTCGTCGTCGTCAGTGTGAGCGCGCTGTATACCGGCTGGTCGTATTTCGTCGCCCGGGATCCGGCCCTGCTCTCGCTCGAGGGGCTCTCGTTCGAGGACACGGAGGACTCGATCGGGTACGCGGTCGGTCTCTTCGGCGGGAGCGTGTTCGGTGTCGGCATCTACGGCCTCAGTGTCGTCGCCTTCGTCGGCTATATCGGTGCGGTCGGCTTTCTCGTCACCGCGAGCGCTGCATACAGGCTCGAGCAGGCGGCCCCTCGGCGGTAGCGACTCGCCACTCTTGGCGAGCGCTCACTCGACGACGGTGCGTGCGAGCGCGCCGACCCCCTCGCGACCGTGAATCGCCGCCCCCGAACCCGTCTCGAGAAACTATTTACCGGCCGCCGTGAACGTGCCGGGTATGTACGATTTCGTCGTCGTCGGTGTCGGCCCGCCGGGCGCGCGATTCGCCCGCCGGGTCGCCGAGGAAGGCTACGACGTGCTCGCCCTCGAGAAGGGGACGGTCGGCGAGCCGCTTGCCTGTTCGGGTCACGTGAGTATGGACGTCTGGGAGTTCACGGGCGAGGGCGCTCGCGAGGAACTGTTCCAGAACGAAGTCTACGGCGCGCGGTTCCACGTGGGCGGTCCCGACAGCGACGCCTACCCGTTCTACAAGCGAGAGGTGGCCTCGAACGTCATCGACCGCGTGGGTCTGGATCGCCACCTCGCCGACCTCGCACGCGAGGCGGGTGCGGACGTCCGGGAGGAACACACCGTTACCGGCGTCACCGAACACCGGGACCGCGTCGAGGTCGTCGCCAGCGGCCCCGACGGCACCGTCGAGTTCGAGGCGAAGATGCTCGCCGGCTGCGACGGCCCGCGCTCGAGAGTCCGCGACGAACTCGAACTGCCACAACCCGAGGAGTTACTCCACGGGGTGCTCGCCTTCTCCGAGGAGGACGACCACGAGGATTTCGTCGACGTCCACCTCACGCCGCCGACCTTTTTCGCGTGGCGCATCCCCCGCGGCGAGGCCGGCGTCGAGTACGGGCTCGCGGCACCGCCGGGCGTGCAGGTGAACAAACACTTCGAGGAACTGATCGACGGCTACGAGATCGACGTTTCCCATCGCTGCTCTGGGGTCATTCCGATCGGGCCGCCGGACCGCGTGACGACCCGCCGGGCCTTTCTCATCGGCGACGCGGCCGCCCAGACCAAGCCGTTTACCGGCGGGGGAATCCTCTATGGCATGACCAGCGCCGACCACGCAGCCCGCGAAATCGACCCCGCTCGGCCGACCACGCTCGCGGCCTACGAGCGCGCGTGGCGCGAGGATTTAGAGCGCGAACAGGCACTGGGCCGCTGGATCCGGCGGGCCTACTCGCTGCCCGAGCCCGTCCAGCGGATCGGATTGGGTGCGCTGTCGGGCGAGATCGGCGTCCACATGGACCGGCCGTCGTCGCTCGTCTCGCTCGAGCACCTCAAGGCGTTGCTCTCGCGGACCTAAGCGCTGTCATTCCGCGAGTTCTATCACGATCGTCCCCATTCCGATCATCCCGATTACGAACCCGACGAGCGACCCCAGGACGGGAACGACTCCGACCAGCGCGGCGACGACGATCGCGGTCCCCAGCGCTGGCGGCCACGCGTCCGCTGCGAGTCGACCGACCGCAAGGTAGCCGTATTCCCCGGCGATCAGCGCTACGAGGACGTACCCCAGGAGCAGCGGGATCGCGAGGACGATCCCGATAACCGTGATCGACAGCAGGACCGATGCACCGATAACGACGATCAGGCTCACGAGTCCGTAGACGAACGCCGTACCGGGCGATTCGAGCGCGCGGTCGGTTCGGCGTCGCGTTCCAGCTGGCGAGATGACGATCAGGAGTCCGCCGATCACCAGCGTGACCGCGGCGGGGACGATCGCATCCACGTACCACGGAAACCGGGCCGCTGTCTCGGCGCTGGTCCTGACGCCGTTTGGGGTGCGCTGGGCGATCGCCGGTGCCGGACCGGCCGCGAGAAACAGGAGCGCTGTGAGGGCAGCAGAACGGAGACGCGGGGCTCGGAGGGACATATTTCGCCCCTCTCACGAGGAGGACAAATAAGTATAGGATACTAGACGTTCGTCCGATCGAGCACGCCGCCGTCGTTGCATTCGGTTGTCTGCTCGCCCAATCGACGGCTATCCGCTCGAGTCGCCCGTTCGATCGGATTGGGGCGCGACGCGTTCGACATTAGTCTCAGCGTCAGCGTTGCTCCCCCGCTCCTCGGCGACGACGTACTCGACCGCCACGATCAGCGGCTCATCGCTGTGGGGCCTGATCTCCTCGTAGAGCCGGTCTGCGAGCCCCGGCTCCGGACCCGGCTCTCGGCCGGCGACGGTGACGACGACCCGTTCGACCGACTGGATCGGATAGTCCCCGTCGAGTTCGACCGCGACCTCCTCGCTCTCGAGGCCGTCGTACTGGGGCTCTGCGAGCACCGCGTCGACCTCGTCCTCGGCCGAAGACTCGAGTTCGGTCGTCTGGAAGTCGAGCAGCGTGACGCCGGCTAGCGGCGCGGCGAGGGCAAGCAGGCCGATGCCGAAGATTGCCGCGTAGGTGTAGGTCGGCGTCCGGGTCGGCGACACCTCGAACAGTCCCTGCGGCCGGTAGCCGGCGACCCACAGCGTCGCCAGCGCGGCGAGGTTGATCGACAGGAGGTTCACGATCACGAGTGCCGCTGCGCCGATCGCCGCGCCGGACATCCCCCACGCGACCGTGATCCCGACCGCGGCCGACGGCGGAATCAGCGCCGCGGCGATCATGACGCCGACGATGGCCTCGGAAAAGCCCCGCGTGAGACTCAGTATCCCGGCGATCCCCGCACCCAGCGCGACCGCCAGCGAGAAGAGGTTGGGTGCGACCCGCTCTTCGAGTTCCGTGGCGACGACGATATCGACCCCCGCGGGCTCGAGGCCGGCCAGTCGCGCGAGCGTGGCCAGCCCGATCGAGGCGACGACGACCGTCGTCACGCCGATGACTTGGTAGGTAAAGCCGGTCCATTTGAGCCGGTCGTCGCCGGTGACGATCCCGACGTTGGCGGCGAGTGCGGGTCCGAGCAGCGGCGCGATGACCATCGCGCCGATCACGACCGCCGGCGAATCGGCCAGCAGCCCGGCGGTAGCGACGACGGCGCTGATAAGCAACATGACCGCGTAGATCGAAAGCGGCGGCGTGAGTTCGTCGGCTTTCGTTCGCAACACCTGTCTCGAGGTGCGAGACCCCACTTGTCCGCCGCGGCTGTACCGGTCCCGAAGGGTCGAGAACTCCTCGGAGACGACCGTCTCGGCGTTGATCACGACGACGCTCGCCTCGTCACCGATGCCGGCCCGTTGCAGTCGATCGAGCAGCGGTTCGACGGCCCGCGTCGGGATCGGAAACCGGACGACCGCGGCGTCCCCTCTGCCGCTGGTCTCGTCGCTGACGACGTAGTCGATGCCCTCCTCCTCGAGGATGTCGAGAACAGTGAGGCGCTTTCCCTCTGGCACCGTAATCTCCAGATAGCGCATACTGGGGCCACAATCGAGGCGCGGTTAGTACTCGGGTCGGCAGTGGACGGGTGGTAGTTCGCGGCGGTAGTCGCGGGCGACGGTGACGAGATTCGCTGTTAGGAGTCGTCGGTCCCGACGATCCCGCAGGCGATCGCCTCGGGTTCGACCAGCGTCTCCCCTTCTACGGCGTCGGGATGCAACAGGAGGATCGTATCGTCGGGCATCTCGTCTTCGACGCGGACCCGCCGGCCGAGTACGTCCTCGAGTTCGTCGACGTCGTCGATGTCGAACTCCCGCTCGCAGAGCAGTTCGGCGTTGGCCCGCGAGAGGACGAAGACGAGTGCGCCCGGCTCGAGGTGCTCGCTCTCGGCGGCCTCGAGCAAGTTCTCGAGGCTGTCCGAAGAGACTCTCTCGAGCGAGCGGATCGTCACCCGTTCGGTGTCCGATCCCGGCGCTTGCTGTGACTGCGTGCGGATGCGGGCGGCCAGTTCCTCGAAGTCGGTTTCGGCGTCGAGACGCGGGGGCATGGTCGTGTTCTGGGGTCGGCAGGCTTTAGCTTGTGGCCGGCCAGTTCCGGCGTTCCCGTCTCCGATATCACCGCTCCCGACAGTCAGTCTCACCGCAACAGCGGTTTTTACGCACCGGTAGTGTACAAAGCCCGATGTCGACGATAGCCGACCTCCGGCTTCCGGCGGCGGAGAGCGCGCTGGCGACTACCTTCGAGCGCGCGCCGACGGCCACGTTCGAACTCGAGTCGTCGGTCTCGAAGACGCGCCCGTCGCTGTGGGTGTCCGGCGTCGATCGCGAGACGGCCGACGCTGCCTTCGCGGCCGACCCCTCGGTCGCGGCCGCCGAACTGCTTGTCGAAACGGAATCGCGACTGCTGTACGATGTGACCTTCGCCGAGGGAACGGGGACGAACCGGCTCTGGGACGACCTGCTCGCCGACGGCGGCTCGCTGCTCGAGGCACGGGCGAGCGACGGCTGGTGGCAGGTGACGGTCCGCTACCGCGACCGCGACACGCTCTGTGACGCCTACGATCGGCTGGTCGACCGCGGCGTCAACGCCGACCTCCGGCGGGTGACCGACGTGACCGACGCCGACGACCGCGAGACGCGCCTGACTCCGGAACAGCAGGAAGCCCTCGAGGCGGCCCTCGAGTACGGCTACTTCGAAATCCCGCGGAGTATCTCGATGGAGGAGCTGGCCGAAGAGCTGGGGATCTCCCATCAGGCGCTCTCCGAGCGGTTCCGCCGGGCCTACGAGACGCTGGTCGACGCCGAACTCCAACCCGCGGGAGAGGGTCCCCGGTTCGAGTGACGGCCGTTGGGACCGACGATCGGCCGCGAGGAGACGGAAGACGACCCAATCGTTATTTGGGTGGATTGCGTTCGGCACCACATGGCTGACCTGCTTTCCGACGAGGAGATCGAGGCGCAACTCCCCGCCGACTGGGACCGCGAGGACGACGAGATCGTTCGAGTCTACAAATTTGACGACTACCTTCGCGGCGTCAACTTCGCCCAGATGGTCGGCGAAATCGCCGAAGCGCAGTTTCACCACCCCGAAATCATCATCCGCTACTCCGGTATCGAAATCCGGCTGACTTCCCACGAGGAGGGCGGGATCACCGAAAACGACATCGAGATGGCGGAACTGATCGAGTCCGAGCGCAACGCCTGAGCCGGACTCGAGAGAGACCATCACCGAGATCGATCCGCAACGGGCCGATGACTCCACGATGGACGCACACTACACCTTCCGCGTTCGGTTCCGCATCGAACCCGCAGCGCCGTTCGTCTCCCTCGAGCCGAGCAGCGCCGAGACGACGGTCACGCTCTTTCGCGACGCGCCGGAACCGGGCACCGAGGGCTGGCTCTTCTTCCGCAACACGCTCTGGCGCGGCGAGGTTTCCGACGAGAAGTACGCCCGACAGCTCGCCGCGGAGTGGCTCGGCGTCCCCGAGCGGACCATTGAGTCCGTCGACTTCCGCGAACTGCAGACCGACGAGGCCTCCCTCGAGGCCCTCGAGTCGGCAATCGCAGCGGACCTCGAACTGTTCAACGCCGAGAGCGTCTCCGAGGTGCTCTCGAAGTATCTGGGCTCGAGCATCCGCGTGACCGATTCGTCGTGAAGACGGGGAACCGTCCCGGGTTGGGCTTTCGCGTCACTCCACGTCGTCGTGGGTCAGTAGCCGCCGCGTTCGCTCGCCGGCGGGCTCCTCGTACGTGATGACCTCGAGGAGGTTGCCGTCCGGATCGAGGAAGTAGAACCCCTCGAACTCCCCCCAGTCGTAGGGTCCCTGTTTCGGGAACTGCTCGGCGAGATCGTCTACCAGCGTGTCATAGCTTCCACGGTCGGTCTCGAACGCGAGGTGGGCCTTATCGAGCGGGTGCTCGAGCCCGCGCTCGCCCCAGTTGTCGGCACGGCCGGTTTCGGCGAGCGTGACGACGGTTTCGCCGGCCCGGAACATCGCGTGTGCGCCCTGAAAATCCGCGGGCGGCCTGACCAGTTCGAGGTCGAGGGTGTCGCGGTAGAACTCGTAGCAGGGCTCGAGGGCGTCGACATCGACGTTGATGTGATCGACGGCGTCCATGCGAGCAGATACCACGGGCGGCCCCAATATACTATCCGTGGCAGCGGCTGCCGGCCGGCCCCGGGCCGGCGCGTCCCCGCTCGAGCCGGGTTCTCCGCGGCCGAAATGGCTTGCCGTGATCCTCAGTCCTGGTCGACCGCCGACGGCGTTCGCCGCCAGTCTGGCTCCTCTCGCGGCGGTGCGAGGACGCCGATGCCGATCGCGTCCTCGTCGGTCCGATTCTCGGCCCCGTGGCGCTCGTTGCTCGAGAACATGTACGCGTCGCCGGCCGTCAGCGCGTACTCCTCGCCCTCGACGATCGCGGTGAGTTCCCCCTCGAGCACGAAGCCGATCTGTTCGTTCGCGTGCGTGTGAGCGGGCAGCGTGGCCCCTGACTCGATTTTCCAGTAGACCATGCCGGCTCGCTCCCCAGCGGGAAGGTCCGCGAGGGCAACCCCGTCGGCGACCGCCTCGAACTCCGGGCGCGCCGTCGATATCCGTTTCATGGGAACGGGGCTCACTCACCACGCCTGCACTGATAAACGTACCATGAAAACGTTTTAAGCCGCTCTTCGGTGTGGGTTGGTCCATGTTAGCAGACCGATCGGTCCGGCTGTTCCACCTCCCGTTCTCGTTTATGCTGCCACAGACGGTGGCGGCCGAACGGGGCTACTACCGCGAGGAGGGGCTCGCGGTCGATCTCGTCGAGCGAGACAGACGCGACGTCTCGGTGAAGTATATCCCCGCGGAGGAGACGCTGACGGGCGACTACGACGTTGATCTCTACCCCATCTGCAAGTGGGAGAGCATCCGCCGGACATGGGACATGGACGACGGACGAGTAGTCGCGAACGGAACCTTCGCGAACCTCCCGTACACGGTCTTTACCCGCCCCGATTCCGCGATCGAGTCGCCGGCCGACCTCGCGAACGTGCCGGTCGGGGTCAATCTGCGGACCGGCCAGGAGTACACCGCCCGCAAAGCACTCGAGGAACACGTCCCCCCAGACGAGATCGCCCTCGTCGGCTGCGGAATGCCGACCGACCGCCTGCGGGCGCTTCACGAGGGCCGCGTCGACGCCGTGACGCTTATCGACCCCCACAGCACCCTCGCGGACCACCTCGGGTTCCGGCGACTCCTCGAGTACGACAACCACATGGGCATCGTCGGGAGCGACGACGTCGACCGGGACCTGCTCGAAGCGTTCCTGCGCGCCTACGGCCGCGCGGTCGCAGACATCAACGCGAACCCAGCTGCCTTTCGCGGCACATACCTCGAGATGCTCGAGGCCGACGCCGCGGTCGCGCCCGACCTATTCGACGATGTCGACATCGAAGCCGTCCGCGAGGAGATCACCGTCCCGCGGTACGAGGTCCCTGACCCGGCCGACCGCGAGGAACTCGACGACCACCTCGAGTGGATGCGGGACCGCGGACTGATCGACGAAGGCGCGGTGATCGACGACATCGTCGCGCCGCTGTAAGCGGTTCCGGCGATACTAACCAACCCCACTCAGGACCCGTCCACTCACCGACCCCACTCATGACTCAAATCGACATCAGTTCACAACAGGCCGCGATCGACGACTATCAGGGCAACCCCGGCGACCGCCCCGTCCTCCGGGCGCGGTTCGAGCACAACGGCAGCCCGCGATACATGCTCTATACGATCAAGCGGTTCGGCTACGATCACGACCACGACTTCCACCTCGACTTGCAACTCGTCTCCGACGAGTTAGACGAGGGCCGGGAGACGGTCGAGGCGAAACTGCAAGAGGGCGACGCCGATCTGATCGACATCGACTACATCTCGACGGCCCGCGAGCGCGCCGACGGCGCGCCGATCGTCGCTTTCCACCCCTACGGCCAGACCGTCGGCGGGCTGGTCGCGTCGACCGACTCGCCGATCGAGGGCCTCGCGGACCTCTCCGGCCACCGGATCGGCGTCGTCAGACGGCTCGACAAGAACTGGATCCTCGTCCGGGCGGCCTGCCGGGCGGCCCACGGCTTCGACCCCGACGAGACGGCCACGCCGGTCGAAGCCGGCTCGAAGGTCGAGCTCACGCGGCTGCTCGAGGACGACGAGGTCGACGCCGTCCTGCAGTTCTGGCAGATCGTTCCGGAGATCGTCGAAACCGGACCGTACCACGAGGTGCTGCCGATGTCGACGCTGGTCGATCGCCTTGCCGGCACCGAATCCGACGCCGATCGTCCGATCCCCATCTCGACGTTCCTGACGAGCGAGGCGTATCTGGCCGACCACCCCGATGCCGTCAGCGGGTTCACGGGTGCGTTTCGGGACGCAGTGGAGCGATTACAGCGCGACGACGCCCTCTGGGACGAGATCGGAGAGCAGCTCATGTACGAGGATGACCCCGTGGTCGTCCGGGCCGTCCGCGACCGGTGGCGCGAGATGGTCGTCGCCGACTGGGACGAGACGACCGTCGAGGGGATGGAACGGCTGTTCGAGCACCTCAGATCAGTCGCCGGTGCGGACGCACTCGGCGTCGAGGAACTCCCCGAGGGGCTGTTCCGCCCCGAACTCGAGGTGGAGGCATGACCGACGCCGCCCTCTCGTTTCAGCTTAACTGGGAGCCAAACGGCTTCCAGTCGCCGTACTTCCTCGCCCGCGAGGCGGGCTTTTACGAGGCCGAAGGCCTCGAGATCGAGTTCGTCGAGGGACACGGTTCGCCGTACGCGGCCGAACGTGGGGCTCGCGGCGACGCGGATATCGCACTCGCCGGCGCGAGCGCCGTCTTGGCCAAACAGAGTGAGGGGCTCGAGCCGCTCGCAGTCGCGGCGGTGACCCAGAAGACGCCGGCGGCCGTCTACACGCTTCGGGATGTCTTCGGCGAGGCGCTTACCGATCCCGAACAGCTCGCCGGCCGAACCGTCGCGCCCTCCGCGACGAAGACGCGGATCCTCACGGCCCAGTTGCTCGAGGACGCGGGTATCCGCGACGAGGTCCACCTCCTCGATGTCGATCCGCACACCCACCACCGTGTCCAGCACAAGGTGATCGACGGAACCGTCGACGCGGCGGTCGGCGTCGTCACCAACGGAGTCGAAATCGGGCGGGAACACGATCGGACGCCCGACGAACTCCCGATCGGTGACTACCTCGATATCTACGGGATGACCCTCGTCACCGGCCCCGAGTTCGCCGCCGAGCGGCCCGACACGATCCGAGCGTTCCTCCGGGCGACCGCCCGCGGCTGGGCCGCCGCGACCCGCGATCCGGAGCGGGCAATCGACGTGCTGGTCGACCGCAACGCAACCCTCGAGCGCAACAGGGAGATCGAACGACTGAAGTTCGAGACCGCCGCCCACCAGCTCCAGTTCACGCCGTATGTCGGGACCCACGGCTGGGGCGCACAGGACGGGGGGCGCTGGCAGCGCTTGGGCGAGACGCTGTCGGAGACCGCGCTGCTCGAGGGCGAGATCGATCCGGACGCGGTCTGGACCGACGAGTTCCGGCCCGCCGACGAGCCGCTCGTCGCGGAGTACGCCGATCGCGTTCGGCCGACGGCGGACTGACCTAACCGCCGGTCGCGGATCGGTTTCGTCGGTCGGGTCGGCTTCGCGGACTCTCGATTCGGGCGATAGACATTTACTCGAGAATCACCTATCCTTGCGTCCGAATGGTGTTCGAGCGCGACTACGACTTCTGGCTGCTCGATCTCGACGGGACGCTCGTCGACGTCGAGTGGTCCTACACTCGCGACGTATTCGACCGGGTCGGCGACCGGGTCGGCCGCGAGTTCACTGACCGGGAGGCCGACATCCTCTGGAACGGCCTGACCGGCTCTCGCGACCGGCAACTCGAGACGTGGGGCGTCGACCCCGTCGAGTTCTGGGCGGCCTTCCACGACGAGGAAGACCCCATGGTCCGAGCCGAACAGACCTACCTCCACGAGGACGCGGCGTTCGTCGCCGACCTCGAGGTGCCAGTCGGGCTGGTTACCCACTGTCAGGAGTTCCTCGCCGAACCCGTCCTGGACCACCTCGGGATCGGCGACTGGTTCGACGCGCGCCTGTGCTGTACCGAGGAGACGGGCTGGAAGCCCGATCCGGGGCCAGTCCAGTCGGTCATGGCCGACCTGGGCGTCGGCCACAACGGCCACCGGGGCGTGCTCGCGGGCGACGGTGCCTGCGACGTCGGCGCGGCCTGGAACGCCGGCCTCGACGCGATCCACGTCGAACGGGTCGGCCACGAGCGACGGGGACGGTGCGTGCTCGGCGACTACCGCGTCCAGTCGTTCGCGGAACTGTGCTGAGCCATCGCCGCTCGAGAGCGCCGGCAGCGGAACCGGCCCGGGTCCGTCCCGACGATATTTCAAGGACAATTCCCTTTTCGATCGACGGCGGAGTATCCGTATGGAACTCGACGGGACGGACCACGCGATCCTCTACCTCCTGCAGGCGGAGAGTCGCGCGGACTTCACCCACGAAGAGATCGCCGAGCGGATCGACGTCTCCTCGAGCACCGTCAGCAACCGCATCCAACGGCTGGAAGACGAGGGGGTCCTCGAGAAGTTCGATCCGGTGATCGACTACGAGAAGGCGGGTGCACCCCACCACATCCTGTTCGTCTGTACGGCCCCGATCGCCGAGCGCAGGGACCTCTGTGATCGGGCGATCGAGGTGTCGAACGTGGTCCACACCCGCGAGCTGCTGACCGGGTCACAGAACCTCCACGTCGAAGTCGTCGGAATGCAGTCCGGCGACATCGAGACCGTCGCGGAAAAACTGGATGCCATCGGACTCGAGATCGACAGGTCGGAGATTCTCCGATCGGAGTACAGCCGCCCCTTCGATCACTTCGGGGCCGACGTCGTCGACGAACCGGAATCGGAGTGAGAACGGCCAATTAACACGTGCGGAGATGGCTCGGAATGGACCAAGCGTTCCTTTTGTGGGCTGCAGCCAGAACAGATCTTTCCTGCTGGCCACCCGCAATGAGAACTACCACTGTACTTATATATTCTACTGGCCTTACTCGGATAATGGACTCACAGCCCTCCAATCGAGTCGGCAACGATGCACGGACGCCGGTGTCGATTCGCGTCGTCGAAGCGGTCGCGGAACGAGAAGGAATCGATCCGATCGAGGTCTCGCCGCCGCTTCACGATGCGATCGATTCGACCGCGCTGGACGCCCTCTTCGAGCCGACCCGGTCCGGGAAGCGCGACGCCGGGTTCGTTTCGTTCACCTACCGCGGACACGACGTTCGCGTCGAGAGCGACGGTCGGATCGAGTTCGAATCCGAGACCGAAAGGGATTCGGGAGTTCGGTCGGAGACAGAGTCACGATGAAGTACTGCCTCGACTGCGACTGGAGTCTGAACGCGGCCGACGAACCGTCCCAGCGCGACCGCTCGCAGGCGGCCATCGACCACCACGTCGAGACCGGACACACGATCGACTCGAGCGAATCGATTGTCCGCCCGGCCACGCCCGACGTCCCCAGTGCGGTCCTCGTTCGCGATCTGGTCCCCTCGAGCGACTGAGCGTCCGATCGCGCTTCTCGGAGCGACAGTCCCCGACAGCGACCGCACTACTCGTAGTGCTCCTCGAGGTAGTCGACGATGTCCTCGCTTTCGTAGAGTTGTTCCCTGCGATCGGTATCGACGAGGAACGGGATCGCGTCTTCGCCGCCGAGGTCCGTCATCGCCCGCTGGGCCCACTCGTTGAGCACGTCGCCGCCCTCGTGGCCGGGCCGCCGGGGGTTGTGAATGACGTACGAGACGCCCAGATCCGTCAGTTTCTCGCGGACCGTACTGCTGTGCGGACAGCCCTCGGCCTGATAGAGTTCGAGCATCGGGGATCTCGACTACGCCGCGTCGTATAACCGTTGGCCGCGCATCATCCGTCGATCGCGATTGGTAACCGATTCGCGGTATTCACCCATTCTTACCATTCTATCGACAGGAAAGCTTATGCCGGGATACTCGGGTTATCGGAGCATGGCACGCGATCAACCGGTACAGAACCGGACCGCCACGGCTGCAACTGACAGTACACTTCCAAATCTCGTGACGATCGTCGGACGAGGCGTCCCTTCGAACTACGAGATCGCCGTCGACGGCGACCTCGAGATGCTCACCGACGATCCCGTCGCCGAGGGCACCGTCATCGCCGGCAGCGTCGCCGAGGGTGCAATCGACGTCGGCGTCCAGCGCTTCCGCTTTTCGGGTCAGATGGCGAACGTCCGACTCGTCGACTGGAACGGCAACGAAGCGCCCGACTCCGCGAGCGTCCCAACGGTTCACGTCGAGTACGGCGCGCCGAATCGGTAGTTCTTCGGACCAGTCGACTCCGGGTAGGGCTTTCTGTGGCTCGAGTACGCTCGATTGCACACGGGAGAGCGCCGGCAGTGCGACCGCTGGGAGAGACTGACGCCTCAAGCTATACTGATTCGAAAATTCGCTCGTTTGTCGTCCGCCGGTCTCAGTCGTCGTCGGTCGCGCCGATCCCCGAATCGGGGTTTGCGGTGATGGCCGAGGGCGGCGCGAGCGGGCCGTCGTCGGTGTCGAACTCCGGATTGAACAGTTGGAGGGCGGTGTGGATGGTGCTCCAGTCGTCTTCGGCCGCCGCCTCGCGGAGGCTCTTGGTCGGCGGGGCGAGCAACTGGTTGACCAGCGCGTCGGCCATGGCTTCGACGACCTCGCGTTGCTCGTCGGAAACGTCCTCCCCGAGGTTCGAGAGCGCGGTCTCGACCTCTCGTTTCTTGATCCGCTCGGCGGACTCGTACATCGCCGCGATCGCCTCGTCGGCGCGGGCCCGTTTGTACTGCTCCGTCAATAGGTCGAACTCCGTGTCGATCATCGCCTCGACCTCGCGGGCCGCGTCTGCCCGCTGCTCGCGGGTCTCCGCAGTAATCGACTCGAGGTCGTCCAGATCGAAGACCCGAACCGACGGCAGTGCGTCGGCCGCCGGGGATACGTCCCGCGGCTGGCCGAGGTCGACGACCACCCGCTCGGGCTCGGCATCCGCCCCGTCGGCGTCGTCCTCGAGTTGCCGGGGGCCGAGGATCGGATCCTCGCTGCCGGTCGCCGTCACGACGACATCCGCACGGGTCGCGACGGTATCGAGCGCCTCGAGCGGCGTGGCCGTCGTCTCCGTCGCGTCCGTCTCGTCTTCGATGTCGCTGACGAGATGTTCGGCGTGGGAGACGGTCCGGTTGGCGACGACGAGTTCGTCGATGCCGGCCGAGGCGAGGCTGCGGGCGGCGACCCGTCCCATCTCGCCGGCACCGACGACCAGTGCGGTCGCCCCTTCAAGGCCGATTTCGGCGGCGGCCCGCCGCGTCGCGGCCGAGCCCAGCGAGACGACGCCCTCGTTGATCGCCGTTTCGGTGCGGGCGCGCTCGCCGACGTGGATCGCCTTCGTGACGGCGGCCTCGAGCATCGAGCCGATGCCGCCGGCGTCGCGGGCGTCCTCGTAGGCGGTTCGGACCTGCCCGATGACTTGGTCCTCGCCGAGGATCACCGACTCGAGGCCGGCGGCCACCCGCAGCAGGTGCTGTAAGCTCGCGTCGTGGTCTGTCGTGACGACGGCATCGTCGTCGATCCCGGCGAAAAACTCCTCGAGGGCGGCCCGACCGACGGCGTGGTCGGCGGCGACGACGTACGCCTCGACGCGATTACACGTCGAGAGGACGTACGCCTCCTCGATAGCGGGGACGGTCAGGAGTTCCTCCACGGCGGCGTCCTGACTCTCCGGGCTGGCGTCGGCCAGTTGGTCGACACTGCCGCTCTCGTGGGTCACTCGCGCGGCAGTGACGACTCCGGTCGACATCACACCCCATCACCCCCAGTCGATAGTTCCTCGCCGAGCACGTCCTCAATCACTTGACGGTAGTTAGAAGTACCCGTACGTAAAGCTGTCCAAACATCCGGAGAATTGACGACATCTGTAACGATCTCTCGTCGCCGGGTCGCCGCCACGTCCCTGGATTTGAGTTCCTCGCGCAGTCCCGCGCAGGCGCGGGCCATCTCGCCGGCCCCGTCTACCGTCTCCTCGAGTTCCTGTCGCAGATATTTGCTTAGGGCGGGTGCCGTGCCGCCGGTTGCGACCGCGACGGTAACGGGGTCCTCGCGTACGGTCGCGGGAACGACGACGCTATCGACCTCGCGTTCCCCCGATCGGTCCGCTCGGTTGACGAGTGCCCCTCGATCGCGGGCCGCGTCCGCAACGGCCTCGTTGATCGTCGTGTCATCCGTCGCGGCGACGACCAGGGCAGGTGAAGTCCGCTCAAGCCACGCCGGAACGTCTTCGGCGGCGGGCGCGGTCCGGACCAGTTCGGCGTCGCCGAAGTCCCGATCGGCGAAGTCGGGACTGACGACGACCACCCGCGCCTCGCGGGCGAAGCGTCGGGCTTTCCGCGCCCCGACGGGCCCGCCGCCGAAGATCAGCACCGTCTCGTTCGTGAAATCGTGCAGAAGTGGTATCATTGGAGAGTGTGGTACGTACGGCGGCGCTACTGCTCTCTGGTGTTCGCGTCCGCTCGCGCTGCCATCCGTATCCCAGTTTTCTTCAATATTTGTGTCGAGTGCAAGGTGTCCCAGTCATCGGGAGTTACGTTCCAGTATTCCTCCATCCGTTCCCGAACTTGTTCGACTCGCTGGCGGCTCTCTTCCTCGCTGCGGCCGTGAGTCATCGCGAAGAAGTTGTACGGCCAGACCCCCTCGTGGCGCGGCCGCTGGTAGCAGTGGGTCACGAACGGCAACGCGGCGATTTCGGGTCCAACCTCGGGGACGACCTCGTCCGGCACGTTCCAGACCGTCATCCCGTTTTCCGTGTACCCCAAGGCGTAGTGGTTCGGCACGACGCCGATCCGGCGGATCTTCCCCTCGCGCTCGAACCGTTTGACCGTCTCGAGCACCCACTGGACCTCCCGTCCGATCGCGTCTGCGATGTCCGCATACGACGTTTCGGTCGGGGGGAAGCCGTCCTGAATCTCGAGGACGAGGTCCCGTTCGGCCGGGGACAGCGTCCTGGCGTCTGTCGGCTCGACATCGGGGCCGAGCGCCGAACAGTCGACGCCGGCGGCCTCGATATCGCCCTCGCCGTCGAGCGGGCCGTCGACGTAGAACTTGGCTTCGACGCGAAACTCCTGTCGTTTTGGCAGGTTGTACGTCTCCTGGCCGGTCTCGTCCTCGATTTCAGCCAGGACCTCTGCGACGCGGTCTTCCTCGGCCACCGAGACGACGAACCAGACGTTCAGATGCGGATGCTCGCGCTCGTAGTTGTGGGCCACCTCGCGGCGGTCGTTGACGGTCTCGACGATCTCGTCGAACCGCTCTTCGGGGGCGTGCATGGCGACCAGCGTCGCCGCCCCGCCGATCTCTTGAGCGTTGACGAGGGCTCCGAACCGCGAGAGCACGCCGCGCTCGTCGAGGTCCCGAATCGTCTCGAGTAGTTCCGTCGCATCGATGTCGACCCCGTGGTTACGCATAGCGGCCGCGGCGTCCTCGAAGGGCCGTTCCACGACGGGAAACCCGCCCTGAAAGGCGTTGACGACCGCCCGTTCGCGTTCGGTGAGGTCGACGTCCGTAGTCATACGAAATCCTCGGGACTGACGGAGTATAAGGGAAGTGGAACCGTCCTCGACGGGGCCATCCGCGCTGTCTACTCGGTCGCACACTCCCCAGAAAACACCTGCCCGTTCGACCCGTTATCGTCGCTTTTGAAACGATTTACACACCGATCGCAACGCTATCTTTCGATCGGGTGTATGGTGACTTTCGAGAGCGACGGTCGCTCACTCGCCTTCCACGCCGATCACGTCGAAGCCGAGATCGCGAACGTCTTCGAGGATCGCCTCGTGGTCGGCGCTCGCCTCGTAGTAGATGACGATATCGAAACTGCCCTCCCGAAGCAGTTGCTGGCACTCCCAGACGAACGCCTCGTCCTCGAGAGTCAGGCCCTGATGCTGGTTCGAGGAGAAGTCGGGATCGTCGTTGCCCGAGTGGACGAAGCAGTCTTTCGGGTCGTATCCCGAGTGTTCGGCGATGATGTCGCCGACGTCGATCGTCGCCTGCATCATCTTGACGTCTTCCTGCCCGTCGTACTCCGTTCGGACGACCGCTCCGTTGAGGGCGATGTCCCCGGGCTCGAGCAGTGCCTTGGTCCGCCGGTAGAGGTCGTCGTCGATCGCGTCTGGCATTGGGCGGCCGTTCGCAGTCCGAACGGATAGCCGTCACGATTCCCCCGTCCGTCGGCCCCGACATAAGACGGGCCGGTTCTCACTGCGGACGGGTCACACGCAAGACACATAGTGATCAATGACCTTTTGATGAGCAATGAAGCGGTGGTTCCGTCAGCGCGTCGACTCGGCCTACGAGCGGTTGCTCTCTCGAGAAATCTCCGGTGCGCCGACCCACGTCGCGGTGATTCAGGACGGAAACCGACGGTACGCCCGCAGTCAGGGCGACGACGCCCACGAGGGCCACCGTGCAGGTGCCGAAACGACCGAACGCGTCCTCGAGTGGTGCCAGGACATCGGCGTCGAGGAACTCACGCTGTACACGTTCTCGACGGAGAATTTCGACCGCCCGGACGAGCAAAACGAGGCACTGTTCGACCTGCTCTGTGAGAAGCTCCACGACTTCGCGGACGCCGACCGCGTCCACGACAACGAGGTCTGTATTCGCGCGATCGGCGAGACGGACATGCTCCCAGATCGGGTCCAAGACGCCGTCGAATACGCCGAACGTCGCACGCGGGACTACGATCGGTTCGTGCTCAACATCGCCCTCGCCTACGGCGGTCGCTCGCGATTGCTCGAGGCCACCCGCGGGGTCGCCGCGGACGTCGAAAACGGCACCCTCGAGCCCGACGAAATCGATGTCGAGGACATCGAGCGCCGACTGTACGACCAGCCGCTCCGAGACGTCGACCTGATCATCCGGCCCGCCGGCGAAGAGCGGACCTCGAATTTCCTGCCGTGGCACGCAAACGGCAACGAGGCCGCCGTCTTCTTCTGTACGCCCTACTGGCCGGAGTTCTCGAAAGCCGACTTCCTGCGGGGTATCCGGACCTACGAACACCGACAGGAATCGTGGCGACGGACCCGGGCTCGGCGCGCGCTGGCCCTGCTCGGGGCCGTCAGCGAACCTGAACTCGCCGAGGCCCGCTCGGTCGTCGACCGGTTTCGCGACTCGCTGCCCTCGTCCGAACGGCCCGACGCCGGGGACCTCGAGGCCAACGACTCGAACAGTCGGATCGCGGACTGAGCGGGCCGCACCATCGTCGCTATCGTCGCCGTCACTCTTTCTCACCCCACCCAAAGACCTTTATTTGTCATTCGAGCAACGATACGTACGATGTCGGCACCGACCAGCGCCCCAGCCATCGACGTCGAGCGGTTCGTTCAGCTCACAGATGTCCCGCTCGACGAGGCGTACGCGCTTCTCGCGAACCCCCGAACCCGCCTCACGCTCCACGTCCTCTCGGCGTGTGAACCACCGCTTTCGCTCGGCGGACTCACCGACACTGTGGCCTGCCGAGACGACGCCGACGAACACGCCGTTCGCGTTTCGCTCAGCCACGTCGTCCTCCCGAAACTCGAGTCTCACGACGTCCTCGAGTACGACTGCGAGGCGAACACCGTCCGACTCGACGAACCGGTCGTCGCCGCCGCCGATCCGGTCGCGGATCTCGCCGGCATTCCCGATCCGAGTTCGAACGACCCGCCGCGCGATTCGGCCGATTAGCGACCGAAGCGCCGCGATCGGTTGCAGTACTCCCGGACCGCCCGCAGGAAGTCCCGCTTGCGGAAGTCACGCCAGTTGACATCCGTGAAGTACAGCTCCGAGTAGACCGACTGCCAAATCATGAAATCCGAGAGTCGCTCCGCGCCGGTCTTGATCACCAGATCCGGCTCCGACGGGAAGACGAGGTGGTCCTCGACGGCATCGTCGTCGATCTCGTCGGGCTCGAGGTCGCCTTCGTCGACGCGCTCGGCGAGGGTCCGGACCGCGCTGGTGAACTCGTGTTTGCCGCCGAGGCCGATCCCGATCCGGATCGGCGCGTCGGCCCGTGCCTTGTCCTCCGGTCCGCGAACGGCGACCGGCCGCGGCGCGTCGATCGTCTCGAGTTCGCGCTGTAAGGCCGGCACCGCCGCCGCGTCGAGGACGCTCACGTAGACGGTGATCTGCGAGGCGTACTCGATCGCCCACTCGAAGAAGTCGGTGAGCGTCTCGTAGGCACCCCGCTCTAACAGGTCGCGTTCGGTGATCACGAGCGCGACGTGGTCGGGCGGGTCGGCCTCGTGACGGCGAATCCGAAGGGCCAGATACCGTTCGTACAGTCCCACGCCAGTGACTTTCCCGGCCGGTGCCATACGGGTTACGGGTCGTCGCCGCCGATACCGGCACGGGAAGTTTCTCCCGTTTCGCGCATCTGAGCGGGTGCTACCCGACTCGAGCCGGGTTCACGAAGCTTCAAGTGAACGCCACAGAAAGGGACCGATATCGTGACAGCACCCGTTCGGCGAGCCGGCGTGTTCGCGGCCCTCTGTACGCTCTCGCTCGCCGTTCCGCTTTTCGGCCCTCGCCCCGGGGCCGCGGTCGCCGGCGTCGTCTTGCTGGGTGCCTACGTGATCACCGACGGACCGCTGTTCGACCTCCTCGCGTATCCGGGCGATTACAACGACTCGCGTCTCTACGGCCTCATCACGTTCGTCCTCGCGGGGGTCGCGCTCGGCCTCATGGCGACCGCAGCGTCGATGCCTATCGCCGTTTTCATCGGGACGATCCTGCTCGTCGGCTACGGCAACCTCGGTGAGCAACTCGTCCGCCTCCGGACCGACGACGCGGTCGTCCGCGTTGCCACCTTCTGTCTCGCGGCGACCGGGGCCGCCGTCGTCGGCCAGACTATCACCCACTCGGTCACCGCGAACGCCGCCGCATCGGCGCTGCCGGTGATCGTCTTTCTGGCCGCCAGCGGTGCCCTGCTCGCCGCCCTCCTCCGCGACGTCCTGTTGCGCTCCGACGATCCCATCGTCGTCCTCTCGGTCGGCCTCTTGCTCTGGCTGCTCGCGGAACTCGAGCCGGCCATCGGCACCGGCGAAATCGCCGTCGCGCTCACGGTCACGGTCGCGTTCGGATACGCTTCCTACGCCCTCGAGACGGCCTCGATCGCGGGGATGCTCACCGGCGTATTGTTGGGGCTGCTGACGGTCGTCCTCGGCGGCTACGGCTGGTTCGCCGTCCTCATCTCCTTTTTCGCCATCGGCGGCCTCTCGACGAAGTTCCGCTACGACCGCAAGGAAGCCCTCGGCGTCGCCGAGGACAACAACGGGGCCCGGGGCAGCGGCAACGTCCTCGGCAACGCCGCCGTCGCACTCGCCGCGGTCCTCGGCTACGCCGCCAGCGACGCCGGCTTCCTGCCCCGCGAGCCCGAACTGTTCCTCTTTGCCTTCGCCGGCTCCATCGCGACCGCGATGAGCGATACCCTCTCGAGCGAGATCGGCAGCGTCTTCGAAACGCCGCGGCTGATCACCACCCTCGAGCCGGTCGACCCCGGAACCGACGGCGGCGTCACGTGGCAGGGCGAACTCGCCGGGATCGTCGGCGCGGCCGTCGTCGCCGGTATCACCTACGGGCTCTTCCCCGAGATCGGCCCGCTCGGCGCAGCGGTCATCGTCGCCGCCGGTATCGTCGGCATGACCGTCGATAGCCTGCTCGGCGCGACCCTCGAGGGGTCGCTGCTCGGCAACCAGAGCGTGAACTTCCTCGCGACGCTATCCGGGGCACTCGCCTGTGCACTGCTGGTGCTCTCGTTTGCGATGCTCGGCTGAGTACGGCCGGGCGAGCGGGATCTCGGACGACGCCCACTCGAGTTCGAACGGTCGAATACGACTCAGTCGTCAGCGGCGGGAAACGACGGCTCCGCGGAGCGGTCGTCCGGCGTTCCATCCGGTCGCCCGCGTCGCGTGTCGGGACCGGGCGGATCGAACTGCTCATCGGGTCGTGACTGGCCGGCCGCGGCGGTGCCGGTCACCCAAAGCGTCATGAGCGCCCAGACACCGAGGAGCGCAAGCGCAGCCATCGGCGGTGGTGACATCGTAGAGTCGCTCGGGACCGCCGGTATATCAACTCCTCGGCCAGGTCCCAGCGACTGGGACGCGGTTGTGATCAGTTTCCGTTCGGCGGCCGTTTTGCGATGTCGTCGATGGCGTGGATCTGAACCCCGGTCGGGCGCTTGGTGAACTGCCCGAGCGAGCGCGCGACGATCCGTTCGACGCCGCGGTCGGCGGCCAGATCCAGCAGTCGCTGGTCGAGAACCGTATCGAGCACGATCGTCGTTGGCACCGCCTCGAGCCCCTCGAGATCGTCGCCGGCGTCGGCCGCGTCGGCCTCGGCGATCGTCTCGTCGTCGGCGTCGAGAAACCGGACGCGATCGGTCCCCGATCGGATGATCGCGGCCGCGTGACCGTAGACGGTTTCGGGTTCGGTCGCTTCGTCGGCCGCAGACGCGGATTCGGCCCGTCCCTGTGTCCCGGCGTCGTCACTCTCGACCGCTCCCGTTTCGGCGGTTTTGGGTCCGGCATCGGAGTGTGCCGTCGGCTGCGAGCTCCCCTCCGATTTCGACCCCGTTCGTTCGGTCTTCGCCTTCGCGGGTCTTCCATCGGGGGCGTCGGATGCAGTCTCGGCTTCGCTCGAGTCGGTCGCCGCGGGACTCGTCTCGCTCGAGGTGGTCGCGGACGCCGATCGATCGTCGCGGTCGCCGTCTGCCTCGTCGCCGATCGCCGTCGGCGAGGTGGAGTCGCGCTCCGACGGCCGCGGTGCCGGTGTCGTACTGCCGTCCGTGGCGGCGACCGCCTCTCGCGGTTCGTTCAGTTCGGAGACGGTCTCGTAGGGGACCTTGTTGCGGAGCGCGGCGAACAGTTCGTGGTGATCTAAGTCCTCCACAGAGCTATCTGCGGGGGCGAAGGCGACGTAATCGATGTCGCCGACCTGGGAGAGTTCCTCGAGGATCAGATCGCCGCCGCGGTCGCCGTCGAGGAAGGCCGTGACGGTGCGGTGGCGGGTGAGTTCGGCTACCGCGTCGGGGACGTTCGTCCCCTCGACGGCGATGGCGTTTTTGATGCCGTATTTCAGCAGCGTGAGCACGTCGGCCCGGCCCTCGACGACGATGATGGCGTCGCTGTCGGTGACGCGGGGACCCGCGGGCAGGCCCTCGTATTCGGTGATATCCTCGACGCGGACCTGTTGGCGAACCTCCGCGAGGATTTCGTCAGAGGACATGATCGTGTCGTCGAACCCCGTCCGGAGGAGTTCCTTCGCGCGGTCGACGACTTCCTTGCGTTTGGCCGCTCGGACGTCCTCGATCTCGTCGACCTCGAGGTCGGCTCGGCAGGGACCGACTCGAGAGATCGTCTCGAGGGAGGCGGCGAGGGTCGCCGTTTCGACTTTATCGAGGCTGGTCGCGATCGTGACGTGGCCGTGGGACTGGCCACCGGTGCTTGCGATTTCGACGTCTATACGGCCGACTTTACCGGACTGGCGGAGGTCGCGGAGATCGAGGTCGTCGCCGAGCAGGCCTTCGGTTTGGCCGAAGATCGCACCGACGACATCGCTCCGCTCGACGATCCCGTCAGCCGTGACGGAGGCGTGAATGAGGTATTTCGACGTGTCTTCCATTGGAGATCTGTCCCCGGGAGGGGCGGTGACGCAGATAGCGTACAGAGACCGATTTATATACGATTTCGGCCGTGGGGTGCAAATAGCTGTTGACCTCCGCAGGTGTCGGTCGGGCGCGGTTTCGCTGTCGGCAACCCTCGAGAGAGCCGGGGTGCCGGACGGGCACGTGTCCCGCTCTCGTGACAGCGGAATATCGCGACAACAGAAAAGCGCCACACGCACCCGGCCGATTCGTTCGGCCACTGCAAATTGGACCGCCACTCGAGGTCAGTACGACGGTCGGTACCAGTACCAGTACGCCGTGATTGCGAGCAGGACGACCAGCCCGCCGAGGAAGAAGAGCAGCCCCGGCGGCACGGAGCCGAATACCGTCTCGATCGCCTCCGCGCCGCCGTCGGTCGCGTTCTGGAGTGTCTCGTTGTCGGCGTCGAAACCTGAATCTGTGCCCCCGCCCCCGCTCCCAGCGTCGCCGTTGCTGGCGCTTTCGGAGCCGTTCTGATCGGATGTCCCGACGTCCGCGGCACCCATATCGCCGCCTCCGTCGGTCGTCCCGCTACCGGCGTCGTCCGCTGCCTCGTCGGTCGTCCCGCTACCGGCGTCGTTCGCCGTCTCGTCGGCCGTCCTCTCGCCGCTCGAGTCGTCGGTCGTTCCAGCCGGCTGTGTCCCCCCGTCCACCGTCGACCCCGTTCCGGACGGCGCGAGCCACCGGGTCATGGCGTACTGAACCAGCAGACTGCCGCCCGCCAGCGCGCCGACGCCGCCGATAAACCGGGACAGCGCCTCCTTTAGCTGCGACGCTCGCGACTCGTCGCTGGTCACGATCAGCGGCCCGTCGGTCGTCGAGTAGACGCTCATCTCGTTGCCACGCGAGGAGTACCACGTGTCGACGACCTCGACGAGCCCCGCGTCCTCGAGGTTCTCGAGGTGGTAGCGGACGTTCTGAATCGAGGAGTCGACCGCGTCGGCGATGTCGCTTGGGGTGCCGGGTTCGTCGTCGAGCCGTGAGTAGATCCGCCGGGCCGTCGTCGAGGAGAGCGCGCCGAACACCGCGTCGGCGTCCTCGCCCTCGAGGTCGACGACGCGCGGTTGGCCCTCTTCGGCGGCCGTATCGGAGCGAAAGGGGAAGAGACGGGCCATACGAGGTTCGATTCCTATTCGATGACAAACACATATACTCTTTTTCCTCGGTGAAAGAACGATTTCAGCTACCGAAAACCGCGCTACGGAGCCGGGACGGTAGTTCGATGAATATATCTCTTCGATAACGGCATTCGAATAGTAAGAATTACCCACGTCGGGACGTACCATCGCACATGCGTCGGACTGAACTGGGGGGCTGGATCGCCGTCGGAATCCTCCTCGCTGCGCTCGCAATTCCGTGGTTCCTGTGGGGGTCGGCGGCCGTCGTCGTCGGACTCCCGATCTGGCTCTGGTGGCACATCGGCTGGATGGGTCTCGCATCGCTCGTCTTCTGGCTATTCACCCAGCGCGCGTGGGGGATCGGCATCGAAACTAGTGGACCTGGTGACGACTCGATCGGCGGGAACGGAACCCGAACAGAGCGCGCTCGAGATCGACGACCCGGCGGTGATTCGCCGTGAACGCGGTCACCCTCCAGCTTTCGATCATCGTGGGCTATCTGCTGATCGCCCTCGCTGTCGGGCTGGTCGCCTACCGGCTGACCGACCGCACCGCCGAGGACTTCTACCTCGCGAGTCGAACGCTCGGCACGGTCGTCCTGCTGTTTACCACCTTCGCGACGCTGTTATCGGCGTTTACCTTCTTCGCCGGGCCGAACATCGCCTACGCGCAGGGTCCCGAGTGGGTGCTCGTCATGGGTCTGATGGACGGCATTATCTTCGCGATCCTCTGGTATGTCATCGGCTACAAGCAGTGGCTGCTCGGCCGACAGTTCGGCTACGTCACGCTCGGCGAGATGCTGGGCGACCGCTTCGGTTCGCCGTGGCTCCGCGGCCTCGTCGCCGGCGTCAGCCTGCTGTGGCTCTTCCCCTACGTCATGCTCCAGCAGGTCGGGGCCGGCACCGCACTCGAGGCCCTCACCGAGGGCGCGGTCCCCTATGCTGCCGGCGCGGGACTGATCACCGCGTTCATGATCCTCTACGTCGTCGTCGCGGGGATGCGCGGGATCGCGTGGACCGATACGCTGCAGGGGGCGTTCATGCTCGTCACGACGTGGGTCGCCGTGCTGTGGGTGCTCGCGGCCGTCGGCGGTCCCGGGGCTGCGACGGAGGCCCTTGCATCGAACCCCGACACCGCCGGCTTCCTCTCCCTCGGCGGCGACTACTACACGGTCCCGTGGATGCTCTCGACGGCGATCACGATCGGCTTCGGCGTCGCGATGTTCCCGCAGGTCAACCAGCGGTTCTTCGCCGCGGGCTCGAAAACCGTGCTCAAGCGCTCCTTTGCCCTCTGGCCGATCCTGTGTGTCCTCCTCTTTGTCCCCTCGTTCATGCTCGGCGCGTGGGCTGCCGGCCTCGAGGTCGCGGTCCCCGAGGGAGCGAACGTCCTGCCGCTGGTCCTCGCGGCGTACACGCCGACCTGGTTCGCCGCGCTGGTTATTGCCGGCGCGATGGCCGCGATGATGTCCTCCTCGGACTCGATGTTGCTCTCGGGCTCGTCGTACTTCACGCGGGACCTCTTCCGGCCGATCGCCGCGTTCCTCGGCTGGACCATCTCCGAGCGAGGTGAGGACCTGATTGCTCGCACTGGTGTTGTGATCTTCGCCACGGCTGCGTTCGTCGTCAGCCTGTTCCAGCCCGCGACACTGTTCGAGATCGGCAACGCGGCCTTTAGCGGCTTCGCCCAACTCGCGTTTCCCGTCCTACTCGCGCTCTACTGGCGACGCATCACGCGAGCCGGCATCACCGCCGGCGTGGTGGCCAGTCAGTGCTTCTACGTCTCGAGTCTCTTCTTCGCGTTCGTTCCCGGCTCCTACGCCGGCTGGTCGGCCGGCCTCGTCGGGATGGGACTCGGCCTCGTCGTCACCGTCGTCGTTTCGCTGCTGACCTCGCCGGCGGCCGCCGAACGGCGTGCGATCTACTTCGATCGATTGGGCGCGGACTGACTGTCACAACCGCCACGCCGAAAGGCCCCGGCCGCATACGCACCGACGATGGCCATCGATCTGCCGCCCGCGGTCGCCGACGCGTGGGACCGTCTCGGAGCCCGAACCGATCAGACCAGCATCTCGCTTGCGACGGTGACCGCCGAGACGACGATCTTCGAACATCGCTCGACCGCCGACGCGCTCGAGTCGCTCCGGAGCGGGGGCGACATCCCGGCGCGGTCGCTGTTTACCGTCGACCTCAGCGTGTCGCCGTCGCTGTCGACCATCGGACTCGATGCCGCCGACGCGCTCGAGACGGCCGCGCCGACGGTCCGGGACCAGTTCGTCGAAACCCTCGAGGACGACGCCATCGCCGTCGCCGGGGAACGCGCAAGCGAGTACATCGATCGCCCGGACGGGGCAATCGGACACCTCACCGTGCTCGAGGCCGCGTATCCGATCGATTCCGAAAACGCGGCTGCAAGCGGTGGCGACGGTGACGAAAGCGCACACGACGGTCCGACGATCGACGCCGAAGCGCACGTCGCCGTCTGGCCCGCCGCCGACGCGTACGTGATGGCCGGCGGCGTGCTCCCGCTCGAGGCACCCGACGGCGCGGACCTGCTCGGGGCCGCCCTCGACATCGATCCGGCCCGCGACAGAGAGGCGATCGTCGACCTGTTCAGAGGGCTCGACCTCAGTGCTGCGGACGACGGCGCAACCGAGGAGTAACGGGATCGCCTTTCAACCGGCGTTGGAATGTCGAAATAATTAATGGAGCGGGCGTCTACCACCACGTATGGGATACTACAGTGGCCCGGACTACTCGCGGCTCGCGAAGCGGGGGTTCTTCCTCGGACTCACCCTTTTCGTCATTGGTGCGGGCAGCGAACTGGTCGGACACGCCGTCTTCGGATCGCTCCCCCAGTGGGAGAACACGCTGTTTTACGCGATGACGATGATCGGCTTTGCCATCGGCTTTGCCTCGCCGTTCGTCTTCGGCATCATCATGCCGCTGACCGAGTAGCCGGCCGACGACTCGGTAGTTTTGTAACCGCCCCTGCCTCACTGTCGACCATGCAAACCCACATCGTTCCGGTCGGCTTCGATTACTGAACGTCTCACGTGAGGTACTTGGAGCTCACTATGACCGTCGCGATGTGGAAGTGAAGGTCGAAAGCGTCGTGGATGGCTCGAAGGGGTGTAAGCTAACGAAAGGAATCTCCTAACCCTTTGACAGTCGGATAACCGAACCTTCGTTCATAGGGTTTGATATGGTGTCAGTAAGTCGTGACAGCATAGATGAATAGGAACGCTGTTCGGGACTACGTGGACCAGTCCGAATCTGTTCTTGACTCTTCTCCGCAGATGGACGAAGCGAACACGAAAGCGGCTATTCTCCGTGACTTTTTGGGCCTTCTCGACTGGCAAATTCCGGGGAACACGCAACTCGAATACTCCGTCGAGGCGTTCGGGAAGACCTACAAAGTCGATTACGCGCTCATTCTCGAAGGGACACCAGTTGCATTTCTCGAAGCAAAAGGGGCAGATACGGCTCTGACGGCCAAGCACGAGGAACAGTTGTCGTCTTACATGACGAACAAGAACGTTACCTACGGTATCCTCACGAATGGGAAGCAGTACCGCTTCTTTCAGCGCCGTGTGGACGCTTCGAACGTGGCTGTTCAGCAGGTCGGAGACATGGCACTCGAAGACCTACCCAATCGTCTCGCTGTTCTGAAAGCCTACGAAAAAGACGCTATCGAGTCGGGCGAGTCCGATAAAATCCTTGGTCGAATTAATGAGTTACGGGAAGCCCGCCGAACTCTCGAAACCGACAAAGACGACTTGGCGGTTGAACTCTCGAATATGCTGGCCAACGAGGTTTCTGATTCTATTTCGTCGCTCGCAGAAACACAGGCAAAGGAGATGATCGATCGGCTTGTCGCGGATCTTGAAGCGGAAATTGACGCTGACGGGACTCAATCGAGACCGGACACAGACAATTCGATTAGCGAGCAAGGTAGTGCTACTGATGATTCCGATGTTGACGGGAAATACATTGTTGAACTCAAGAATGGAAGTAACAGACACGCTCTTTTTGCCGGTAACAATCAAAGCGAAGTAATGGCAGAGGTAGTGAACCGTCTAATTCAGAATCACGATTTGATTTCTAAAATCAGTCCACTACCGTATATTCCCGGCAGAGAGAAGGCCATAATCAACGATGAACCTGCCTCTCCTCACGATGAGCAAGCTATGAGACATTTTCAAGAATTGGTGCAGGGCTACTATCTTGATACTCATATGGATAAGAAGACCAAAAAGCGCCATATTCGAGGTGTAGCTGATAGATGTGGTCTTGATATTGGGTTTTCTGGGGAATGGTGACAGTCACCTCTTTGAGTGTTAATCAGTATAAAATAATTGAACTATTGTTGGTTTGAACTACCTGCCATCCAATATGTTGTTTTGCCTCCGTCATTCGCAGGTCCTTAGGCCGGAACCACAGCGCGACTGGGATTTTTGCGTTAGGCAACAAAGAAGCCAACACGGGTCAAAGGGCACCAAGAGGCAAGGGACCCGAACTGAGAAGTACGAGAACTGGTGATTTATTTAAGCACCGTCTCCACGTATCGGATATGCAAACCCACATCGTTCCGGTCGGCTTCGACTACGACCGGCTGATCGCGCCGCTCGTGCGCGATCAGATCGACGTCGACAGCGTCATCTTGCTCGAGGGGGCGGTCGGCAGCGAGGCAAACGTCGAGTACTCTCGCCATCTCTCGAAGAAACTCGAGACGGACTTCGAGAACCTTCTCGGGGCCGAGACCGAGCGGTTCGTCCTCGAAGACGTCTACGATTACGACGACGCCTTCGAGCAGGCCTACGAACTCATCACCGCGGAACTCGACTCCGGTAACGAGGTCTGGGTCAACGTCGCTGCGATGCCCCGAACCGTGAGTTTCGCCTTCGCCAATGCCGCCCACTCCCTGATGGTCGAACGCCAAGAGGACCGCGAGGGGATCCACACCTACTACACTGCCCCCGAGAAGTACCTCGAGACCGAACTCGCCGAGGAACTCAGAGCACAGATCGAACTGCTCGAGGATCTCCGGGCGACGGAGGAGGAGATCGAAAACGATCGAGTCGGGACCCGCCTCGAGAGCGCCCGCGACCTCCTCGCGGAGTTCGACGAGCGCGGGACGACCATCGGCGCGAAGGAAATCGACGGCAAGCATATCGTCGAGTTGCCGGTCGCCTCCTTCTCGAACGTCAAGCCCTTCGAGGAACTCATCCTGTACAAGCTCGGCGAGGACGGGGAGTTCGACTCCGTTTCCGAACTGGCCGAATCGTTGGCCCGCGAACTGAACGAGGAGTACACCGACAGTTTCCGGTCGAAGGTCATCTACAACGTCGATCGGCTGGGTCCGGGCGGCAAGGGCTACATCGAGCGTGAGGAACACGGCAAGTCCTACCGAACGCGGCTCTCCCGGATCGGCGAGCTGTGGGTGCGAGCCCACTCCAACGACGATTCGGAGTCCACACACTAGACGTGACCGCGGGTCGTCCATAACTCGACTCGGCTGTCGGTCCTCGCAGTCTCCCGCCAGCCCCGCTCGCTTTCTCTCTCGAGTCGATAGACGACAAACGGCGGGCTCTCGCGGTCGAACGATCCCCGTCGAACGGCCGGAAGAATACTGGAAGTGGTGTGATCAGGAGATATCCAGCAGGTCGGCCAGCGCACGTTCGGTATCGATGGTCAGGAGGTGGGCGCGGTACTCGGCGGACGCCTGCACGTCCGAAACGAACGCTTCGTCGTCGACCGTCGTCCCGGCTTCGGCCGACGCCGCGGTAATCGTCTCCTCGGAAATCGCTTCCCCCTCGAGTTCGTCCTCGACGGCCGGCAGTCTCGTCGGCGTCGTCGTCGCGCCCGTGACGGCGACTCGAGCCTCTTCGATCGTCTCGCCGTCGGTGCGGAGCCAGACGCCGACGCCGACCATCGCGTAGCCCGAGAGCGGATCGCGGCGTTTGCGGTAGACGCTCACGGCGTCCTCGTCGGTCGGAATCCGAACCGCAGTAACGATCTCGTCGTCGGCGACCGCCGTCTCGAACGGTCCCTCGAAGAGGTCGGTCGCGTCGATCGTCCGTTCGCCGTCCGGGCCGCGAACCGCGAGCGAGCCGTCGAGCGCGAGCAGGGCGGCCGGCGGATCCGAGCGCGCGTCGCCGTGGGCAAGGTTGCCGCCGATCGTACCGCCGTTTCGGACCTGCGGATCGCCCAATTCGGCCGCTGCGTCTGCGAGTGCTGCCGCCTGCTGGCGGACGGGGTCGGACTCGGCGATCTCGGCGTGTGTGGCGAGTGCACCGACCGAGAGGGCGGTTCCGTCATCTGCCGCTTCGATCGTATCGAGCCCGGTCAGTCCGCCGATATCGACGAGTGCCGGCGGCGATTCGTCCCCCGTTTTCATTCGCGGTAACAGCCCGTGTGCGCCGGCGACCAGTTCGGCTCCGTCGTGGTCGCCGAGTAGTTCCAGGGCATTGTCGACGCTGTCGGCTCGGTAGTAGTCGAAGTCGTTCATGTACATTAGCGATCACCCTCCGTGGCTCGCCAGACCGATTCCGGCGTGATCGGCATGTCGAGGTGGTCGACGCCGAACGGCTCGAGCGCGTCCGCAACCGCCGACACGATGGTCGGCGTCGCCGCGATCGTCGCCGACTCGCCGACGCCTTTGACGCCGAGGGGGTTGTGCGGACTCGGGGTCACCGTGCTGTCCGTTTCGAAGTCTGGCAACTGCGTCGAGTGGGGGACGGCGTACTCGTCCATCCGACGGGTTTGAAGCTGCCCGTCCTCGTCGTACGCTGCACCCTCGTAGAGCGCGGCACCGATCCCCTGTGCGATCCCGCCGTGGACCTGTCCCTCGACGATCATCGGGTTGATGATCTCCCCGCAGTCGTCGACCGCGACGTAGCGCTGGATCTCGATCTCGCCCGTTTCGGGATCGACCTCGACGACGGCGACGTGGGTCCCGAAGGGGTAGGTAAAGTTCTCCGGATCGTAGAAGTTGGTCTCCTCGAGGCCGGGATCCATTCCCTCTGGCAAGTCGTGTCCGAGATACGCCTCGTGAGCGATCGTCTGGATGTGGAGCGAGCGATCCGGTGCACCAGCGACGTGGAACTCTCCGTCGTCGAACTCGATGTCGTCGGGACTCGCCTCGAGTTGGTGGGCGGCGATCCGACGGGCCTTCTCGCGGACCTCGCGAGCGCCCCGAGCGATGGAGCCGCCGCCGACCGACGCGCTCCGGCTGCCGTACGTCCCCATTCCCTGCGGGATTCGATCAGTGTCGCCCTCGACGACGTCGACATCGTCGACGGAGACGCCGAGTTCCTCGGCGGCGATCTGGGCGTAGGTCGTTCGATGCCCCTGCCCTTGGTCCGCCGTTCCCGCGAGAACCGTCACGGATCCCGTCGAGTCGAACCGGACGATCGAACTCTCCCAGCCGCCGGCCTGCGCGCCGAGATCGCCGGCGAGCCCGGACGGCGAGAGCCCTGCGGATTCGACGAAGTTGCCGATCCCGATGCCGATGTATCGGTCCTCGTCTCGTAGTTCGCGTTGGCGCTCGCGCAACTCGTCGTAGTCGACGTGCTCGAGCGCCAGATCCATCGCGCGTTCGTACTCGCCGCTGTCGTAGACCAGCGCCGCCGCGGACTCGTAGGGGAACTCGTCGGGCTGGACGAGGTTCCGCCGGCGCAGTTCGGTCGGGTCCATCTCGAGTTCCCGGGCCGCGGCGTCGACGAGCCGCTCGATCACGTAGATCCCCTCGGCCCGACCCGCACCGCGATAGGCGTCGACGGGCGTCGTGTTCGTGAACGCACCGATGACCCGGCAGTGAATCGCCGGAATCGCGTACTGTCCCGAGAGGACGGTCGCGTAGAGATAGGACGGCGTCGCGGTCCCGAACTGCGAGAGCTGCGCGCCGAGTCCGGCGTGCGTTTCGACTCGAACGCCGCGGATCGTCCCGTCGTCGTCGAGCGCGATCTCGCCGGTCGTCACGTGGTCTCGTCCGTGACAATCGGTCAGATAGCTCTCCGAACGCGTCGCCTGCCACTTCACCGGCCGGCCGAGTTGCATCGAACACCAGGCCGTTACGGCCTCGTCCGGATAGTGGTAGATCTTGCTGCCGAAGCCGCCGCCGACCTCGGGTGCGATCACCTGAATCTTGTTCTCCGGGAGGCCGAGCGTCCCCGCCGAGAGCAGCATTCGATGGAGGTGCGGGTTCTGACTCGTCATCCAGAGGCGCAGCTTCCCCGTCGCGTCCTCCCAGTCAGCGAGGGCCGCCCGCGGCTCCATCGCGTTCGGAATAATGCGCGGCTGTCGGAGATCGACGGTCGCGACCCGATCGGCGTCGGCGAACGCCTCGTCGGTGGCCTCCTCTTCGCCCAGTTCGAAGTCGAAAGCCACGTTGTCCGCGGCCTCGTCGTGCACCGGCGGCACGTCGCGTTCGACTGCCTCGACCGGATCGGTCACGTGCTCGAGGGGTTCGTACTCGACTGTAATCCGCTCGAGCGCGTCGTGGGCGACGTGGGGCGTCTCTGCGACGACGGCGGCGACGGCGGTTCCCTCGTGACGGACCTTGTCCGTGGCGAGCATGCGATACTGGGGCTGTACGAGGCCGGGAAGGTCCCACGCGGTCGGGATCGTGTTCGGAACGCCGCTTTCGACGACGTCCTCCCCCGTGTACACTGCGACGACGCCGTCCATCGCCGCCGCGTCGCTGGTGTCTATGTGCTCGATTCTCGCGTGGGCGTGATCGGACCGGCGAATCGCCAGATGCGTCGTTCCGCGCAGGGAGATGTCGTCGGTATACTCCCCGGACCCGGTCAGCAGTGGAACGTCTTCGCTGCGTTCGATGGCGGAGCCAAAGGCGCTACTGCCGTCAGCATCGCCCCCGTCGTTCGAATCAGCGTCGCTCATCGCTGCTCACCCAACTGATCGGCCGTGGCCTCGATCGCGTCGACGATGTTCTGGTAGCCGGTACACCGACAGAGATTGCCCTCGATCGCCTCTCGAATCTCTTCCCGGGACGGGTCCTCGGCCTCCCGCAGGAACGTATCGGCGGTCATGAGCATCCCCGGCGTACAGTAGCCACACTGGAGCCCATGCTGTTCCTGAAACTGCTTCTGCAACGTCGAGAGATCGCCGTCCTCGGCGAGTCCTTCGACGGTTTCGATCTCCGCACCGTCGGCTTGGACGGCCAACCGAGTACAGGACTTAATCGTTTGGCCGTTCTCCCTGACGGTACAGGCACCACACCGCCCCGTCTCACAGCCGATGTTTGCCCCCGTATACCCGAGTTCCTCTCGAAGCGCCGTGACGAGCAACGTCCGCGGTTGGACGGTCAGGTCGTGCTGTTCTCCGTTAACTGTTACTGATATATCGTGTTCTGCCATTCATTTCCCTCCAATTGGTCGCGTCACTCGAGCCAGTGGACTGCCCACGATGACCATGGTACAAACCCACATGACCTAGTCACCATATTCCGGTAAATAGGTTCGCAACAGAGCTCGTCGCTATCGCGGAGGAGGACCGGAATCCTCGGCCGCGTGGCGAACTCCACGGTCCAGTCGATCACTCGTTTCGCGTGTGAGGCTTGTCTGTCCCGATCACGGTTGCTGAGACGCGAAACACCTAACACGTCGCTGTCCGATACCGGACGTATGGCCACACCCGGTACGGCCACCTTCGATTCGGCCCGCGGCCCGCGCGATGGCGTTTTCGTAGGGGCTCGATAGCCCCGCATTCCCCACCCCGTTTCGACGGATGTATTGTCGGCGACCGGCATTTACCGAGCAACGACCGCTCTATGGACGACAGTCAACCGCACTTTCGGCGATCGACGTACCGACGACGCCCGCGACGGGCGGTGAGAGCATGAGCACGGACACGCCCGAACACGCCGACGACGAGCCCAGCCTCGAGGGCGGATACGATCCCGACGCCGTCGAATCCCGCTGGCAGCAGCGCTGGATCGACGAGGACGTCTACGCCTACGAGGGCGATCAAAAGGAGGATCCGAACACCGTCTACTCGATCGACACGCCACCGCCGACGGTCTCGGGCAGCCTGCACATGGGCCATCTCTACGGCTCGACCCTGCAGGACTTCGCCGCACGATTCCAGCGGATGCACGACGGCGACGTCCTCTTTCCGTTCGGCTACGACGACAACGGGATCGCCAGCGAGCGCCTGACCGAGTCGGAACTGGACATTCGGCATCAGGACTACGAGCGCCGGGAGTTCCAGGAACTCTGTCGCGAGGTCTGTGCGAAGTACGAGGCCGAGTTCACGGAGAAGATGCAGAACCTCGGGACCTCGATCGACTGGAATAACACCTACAAGACGATCGAACCCCGCGTCCAGCGGGTCTCTCAGCTCTCCTTCCTCGACCTCCACGAGAAGGGCCGCGAGTATCGGAAGAAAGCACCCGCGATCTGGTGTCCCGACTGCGAGACGGCCATCTCGCAGGTCGAGATGGAAGACGACGAGCGCGGCTCGCACTTCAACGACATCGCGTTCGAACTCGCAAGTGATGGGACGGCCCGCGACGAGTTCATTATTTCCACGACGCGACCCGAACTCATCCCGGCCTGCGTCTCCGTCTTCGTCCATCCCGAGGACGAGGAGAATCAGGACCTCGTCGGCGAGACCGCTCGCATCCCGATCTTCGGCCACGAAGTGCCGATCATCGAAGACGAGCGCGTCGACATGGAGAAAGGCAGCGGCGTCGTGATGTGCTGTACCTTCGGCGACCAGAACGACATCGAGTGGTACCAGGCCCACGACCTCCCGCTTCGCGTCGCGATCGACGAGTCCGCGACGATGACCGACCTCGCCGGCGACTACGAGGGCATGTCCACCGAGGAGGCCCGCGAGGCTATCGTCGAGGACTTAGAGGAGGAGGGCTCCCTGCGCGACCGCTGGGAAATCTCCCACGCCGTGCAGGTCCACGAGCGCTGTGACACCGCCGTCGAGTACCGCGTCTCCAAGCAGTGGTACGTCGAAATCCTCGATCACAAAGAGGAGTACCTCGAGGCCGGCCGGGAGATGGACTGGTACCCCGAGAAGATGTTCGCCCGCTACGAGCACTGGATCGAGGGCCTCGAGTGGGACTGGCTCATTTCCCGCCAGCGCGACTCGGGCATTCCGTTCCCGGTCTGGTACTGTGCGGACTGCGATCACCCGATCATGGCCGACCGGGAGGACTTGCCGGTCGATCCGCTCTCGGACGAGCCCCCCGTCTCAGCCTGCCCGGAGTGTGGCCACGACGAGTTCGAGGCCGAAGAGGACGTCTTCGACACGTGGGCGACCTCCTCGCTGACGCCGCTGATCAACGCCGGCTGGGACTGGGACGCCGACAGCGAGGCGTTCACGATGGACAATCCCGAACTCTATCCGTTCGATCTGCGCCCGCAGGGCCACGACATCATCTCGTTTTGGCTGTTCCACACCATCGTCAAGTGCTACGAGCACACCGGCGAGGTGCCCTTCGACGCGACGATGATCAACGGCCACGTCTTAGACGAAAACCGCGAGAAGATGTCCAAATCGCGGGGTAACGTCGTCGAACCCGACGAAGTGCTCGCGGACTACCCCGTCGACGCCGTCCGGTTCTGGGCCGCAAGCGCTGCGGTCGGCGACGACTTCCCGTACCAGGAGAAGGACCTCCGTGCCGGCGAGAAACTCCTGCGCAAACTCTGGAACGCCTCGAAGCTCACCGACACGCTCGCGCCTGCCCATCCCGACGAGCCCGCGGCACTCGAGGCGATCGACCGCTGGCTGCTTGCGGAACTCGATGACGCCGTCGCGGATCTCACCGCTCACCTCGAGGACTACGAGTTCGCGAAGGCCCGCGACCGCCTGCGGACGTTCTTCTGGAACACGTTCTGTGACGACTACCTCGAGATCGCCAAGACCCGCGAGGACAACCCCTCGACGCAGTACGCGCTGCGGACCGCCCATCGGACCTTCCTCGAGCTGTGGGCGCCGTTCCTGCCCCACGCGACCGAGGAGATCTGGCAAGCTGTTTACGCGGATCAAGACGGGGCCCTCGAGAGCATCCACACCCGCGACTGGCCCGCCCCGCAGGGCTACGACGCGGACCTCGAGGCCGGCGAGACAGCCATGGAAGTCATCTCGGCGCTGCGCCGCTACAAGAGCGAGCACCAGCTACCGCTGAACGCCGACCTCGAGTCGGTGGCCGTCTACGGCCCGATCGAGGGCTTCGAAGACGCGATCCAGCACGTGATGCACGTCAAGGACCTTACCGTGCTCGCGGAGCCGCCGGAGATCACGACCGAGGTCGCCGAGATCGACCTCGACTACTCCACGCTCGGGCCGAAGTTCGGCTCGAAGGTCGGCGATATCGACGCCGGCATCGAGAGCGGCGAGTACGAACTCGACGACGACGCCGGGGTGCTGCGAGTCGCCGGCGAGGAACTCGACGAGGAGTTATTCGAGGTCGAACTCGAGCGCACCTACTCGGGCGACGGCGAGATGGTCGAGACCGGGTCGGCCGTCGTCATCCTCGAGTAGATCCGATATCGGCGTTCGCAATCAGTCCGGTTTCGTAACATTCCGTTATTGTTGACAATCGAGTCGGAAGATACCCGAACGTTCGGAATTACGTACAGTAGCAGAAAGGTTATGCTGAATTCGCCCAATATTCCCCCGTGCTCTGCTGAAGTCGATGAGAGCCGATGCGTCGCCGGCCGCCGCGTAAGCCGAGTACAGAGCACCGCATGAAGACAGACATCTCAGACGCCACCACCGCCGAAACCGCACCCTCGATCCCCTCGAATACGGTTTTCGAGCTCTTGCTCGAGGAACAGCGTCGGTACGCGCTGTACTACCTCGCTGGGACCGTAGGGGCGGTCAGCCTCGCGGATCTCGTCGATCGGATCGCCGACCGGGAAGGACAGCCAACCCGCGAGCGAATCGACCAGATCACCGCCGAGTTCCACCACAACCACCTGCGGAAGCTGATCGACGCGGACGTCCTGCGGTACGACGCGGATGCGGGGACAGTCGAGCGTCGGGCCGCCGCCGGCGCGCTCGATCCGTACCTCGAACTCGCGTTCGTCGACGACCTGTAGGAATCGGATCCGTTCGCTGTCGGTTACGCCCGACGGCTGACGGCTTCGCACTTTTTGACCCGGATCGCGAGCGCGAGAAACACCGCGAGGAGTACGAAGGAGACTTCGCCCGCAGCGATCACGCCGATCGCGTCGGCCTCGAGGAACATGGCCGTGTCCCGCGCCACGGGGATGATTGTGTGGTGTGGCTCGCCGACGATCGGAACGAAGTAGTCGACGATCAGGTTGCTCCAGTACCAGACGGCGGCGACGCCGACGGCCCATACCGGAAAGTCGGAGATTCGGTGGAGGACAAGCGCCTGGACGACCATCGCGAGGTGACTCCAGAAGAGGAAGTGAAACATCACCGGCGAGAGATACGCGTAGGAGTCGGCGAAGGCGAGCAGCGTCATCGGCGTCCACAGTCCGAGTACGAGGTTGCCGAAAAACGCCAGCGCGGTGAGCCACGGCTGCTCGCGGCCCAGTTTCCACGCGCCGATCGCCAGCGCGACGAACAGCGTCGCGAGCGGGCTGTCGGGCACCCACGGCCACAGCGCGGCCGTGGTCTGGGTGAACTGCCCCGAGTAGTACCAGAAGCCAAAGGCCGTCCCCGCGAGGTTGATCGCCACGACCAGCCACGCGAATCGCAGGCCGAGGTCCTCGAGCGTCGTCGGGACCGGCGCGAGATACGCCGGCAGCGACTCGTCGTCGGGCCGCTCGCGGTTCGCCGTCAGCGTCGACGCGGTCATTGTCCGGCGCGACGGACGGAACCCGCAAAACAGTAGCGGTTGTGGCTGCGCCCGGTCCCATACTACTACGATCAGCCCTGCCGTAGCCCCGACCATGACCGCGGTCGACGAACGAACGCGAAAACGACTCTCGACCGGCCACGAGGTCGCGCTCCCGCTCGAGCTCTCGTTCGCGATGGGCGGCGTTACCGTTCCGGCCCGTCGCGGCCGGCTCGAGACGGTCCTGCCCGACGGGCTCTCGTCGCTTGCGATCGCACCCGGTATCGGCTGCGTCGCGCTGGTCGGGATCCAGTACCATCGCGTCGGCGGCGATCGGGACGCGACCGGACTCGAGCCCTACGACGAGTTCGCCGTGATCATCCCGGCGGTCCGCGGGAGCCGGACGAGCCTCCCCGGCGCACAGCTCGTCGATGGCGAGATCGGTGGCTACGTCCACTGGCTGCCGGTGACGACCGACCCGTCGGTCGCGCTCGGCCGCGAGCTCTGGGGCTATCCCAAGGAACGGGCCGCTATCACGGTAAGCGACGGGCCGAACGATATTCGAACCGTCGTCGACGCTGACGGAGACCGCTACGGCGGTGGCGAGACCGTCCGACTCGAGGTCGCTCACCCCCGGACCGGCGCTCGAGCGCGCGATTGGTCCATGGCCAGCTACATGACGAAAGACGGCGCGCTCTTGCGGACGGCGGCTCGGATTCGGGGCCAGGTCGCGATCGGCCCCGGCCCGTCGGTCGGCACGCGACTGGCGGTCGCACCGGAACTGGCTGCGGAACTCGGACTGTGGCAGCGGCCGCTCACCCGACTGTACGGCTCGACGGTGCGAGCGCGCCTGTTTGAGGGCGAACGGGTAGACGAGTAACGACGGGGAACTGCGACCCGATGACTGCTCTGGCGCGGCCGGGATCACGATTCTGTCCGACCGGACCGAGCGCTCTTGCAGCCGATTTCGATTCCCCCGGCCGAATCGTCCCCAAAGAACACGCGTAAGTGCCGGGGCTCCTAAGCGCGGCGTATGGCCGAGAACACCGATCTCGAGGAACTCAGACGCGGGACCGATCTCGTCAAGCGCGGCTTCGCACGGATGCAGAAAGGTGGCGTCATCATGGATGTCGTCGACCCCGAGCAGGCCCGCATCGCCGAGGAAGCCGGCGCGGTCGCGGTGATGGCGCTGGAAGCCGTCCCCGCGGACATTCGCAAACGCGGCGGCGTCGCTCGGATGGCCGACCCCGCAGATGTCGAGGAAATCGTCGAATCGGTCTCGATTCCCGTCATGGGCAAATCCCGAATCGGTCACACGAAGGAAGCCCAGATCTTAGAGTCCGTCGGCGTCGACATGATCGACGAGTCCGAGGTCCTTACCCCGGCAGACGACGCCTACCACATCGACAAACGCGACTTCACCGCCCCGTTCGTCTGCGGCGCGCGCAACCTCGGCGAGGCGCTGCGCCGGATCGACGAGGGCGCGGCGATGATCCGCACCAAAGGCGAGGCCGGCACCGGCGACGTGAACCAAGCCGTCCACCACCAGCGGACGATCAAGGGCGCGATCCGCGAACTCGAGGGCATGAAACACGAGGAACGGGAGGCGTACGCTCGAGAGATCGAGGCTCCCGCGGAACTGGTCCACGAGACCGCCGAGATGGGCCGGCTGCCGGTCGTCAACTTCGCCGCCGGCGGGATCGCGACGCCCGCCGACGCCGCGCTCATGATGCACCACGAGTGCGACGGCATCTTCGTCGGCAGCGGCATCTTCGGCGCGGAGAACCCGCCGGAGATGGCCGAGGCGATCGTCGAGGCGACCAACAACTGGGACGAACCCGAAACCCTCGCCGAGATCTCGAAGAACCTCGGCAAGAGCATGAAAGGCGACGCGAACGTCGACCTCCCCGAAGAAGAGAAGATGCAGGGTCGGGGCGTCTGATCGGCGACTAACCGAATCGAGCGGTTTGCTGACGCTCCAAAACGCCGACTGATCGGCAAGCATCCCCGTTTTGTAGCTATCCAGCGTCTAGCGTGTATGAGTCAGTCGTCAGCGCCGACCAGCGCCGAGCAACTCGCCGACCGAATGGTAGAGGGAACCGACCGGTCGCTCCGGCAAATCGCGGCCCACGGGTCGAACGAGACGCAAGCGGCGGTCGCGGAACTGCTAGACGTCGTCGTAGCGATCGCCGATCTCCTCGAGACGATCGACTTCGAGCGGCTCCCGAACGCCGTCGACACCGCGGCGGTACCGTCTCTCGTCGAGCTAGATGGGCTCTTCGAGGCGATCCGTGACAGGAATCCGGATTCGGCGCTGGATCTCAGCACGCTCCGGGACGTCATTACCGTCCCAGAGCTGTGGAACGCCGTCGATCTCGTCGATTTCCAGCGGGAACTGCGACAGCTCACCTCCGAACTCGAAGACGTGATCGGATCTGACGCCGTCGGCTCTTCGGGCGACTCCGAGGCGGCGGCCGAGGTCCGCGCGTTCGTCGACGAGGTAAAACCGGCGGCGACGAACGCGGCGCTACAACAAGAAGCCAAAACGGCCGCGCGGGGGGCCCGAAAGGGTGTCATCGACGGCCATTCGAAATTCGAGGAGCTGTACGAGTCGACGGGGCGCGGCTCCGGCTACGCCGGTCGAAAACCGCTCTCGAAGAACCCGACCGCCGTCTCGTCGGTCCCCTACGGTCCGCTCCCGAACAGCGTTTCCACGAGAGTGTCGACCGTTCCGTCCGCCGTTCGACACGCGCCGGTCGACCCGCTCCCGCGGATCTACGGCCGGCGCTGGAAGACGGCCGCGCGCCCGAAGTGAACCACTCCGTCACGCGTCCGACTCCCACCACGTCTCGAGCGGCGGAATGACTCCCGTTCGGAGGAGCGCGAGAAAGACCAGATACGTTATCGTCGCACCGCAGCACAGTGACAGCACCGGCACCGGCGCGACTCGAGCCCCGACGGCGGCCCCGCCGATCGCCACCGCGAGCGACGCGAGTTGAACCGGCCGCCGCTCCCAGTAATCCCGAACGAGCGCCGGGTTTCGAGCGGCGAGCAATTCGAAGGTAATCGTCGCCGCTCCGCCGACGAGCAGGAAGGAAACCGAGAGCGATACGTCAGTAACGGAGACGAGACCGAAGAACGCGGCGAGCGCGATCAGTGCGAGGACGCCGTCCGTTCGCGTCCCCATCTGAGCTACGAGTCGTCCGGGTACAGCGTCGCGCCCTGTCCGATCGCGGTCTGGTAGGCCCGGCTCTCGACGCCGACTGCGTCGAAGGCGTCGACCATCGCCGATGCAATCGCCCGCTGATCCCGCCGGTGACAGACCGCGAGGATCCCCGGCCCGGCCCCACTTACCGTGACGCCGGTCGCGCCCGCCTCGAGGGCGGCCTCGCGGACCCGGTCGTAGCCGGTGATGAGCCGGGTGCGTTCGGGCGTGACGATATCGTCGTTCATGCCGCTGCCGACGAGGGCCGGATCGTCTCGAGTCATGCCGACGGTCAGCGTGGCGGCGTTGCCGACGGTGGTGACGACGTCGTCCATCGGGGCCGAGTCGGGAACGACGCCGCGCGCGTCGCGCGTCGACACGGAAATATCGGGCAGGCAGGCGACGACGGGGAGCGACGCGTCGACCTGCGTGACGCCGTCGTCGGTGACGACGGTAAAGCCGCCGAGCAGTGAGGGCGCGACGTTGTCCGCGTGGGCCTCGCCGGAGACGAGCGCCTCGCCCTCGGCCGCGATCGGAACGAGTTCTTTTCGTGACCGGCCGCGGTCGTAGAGCGCGTTCAACGCGACGGCGGCGGCGGCCGCGCTTGCGGCCGACGACCCAAGTCCCGAGGACGGTCTGACGCCCTTGTCGATCCGGATACGGGCGGGGGCGTCGAGCGCGTCGGCGACCGCGCCGACGGTGTTCTTGGCGGGGTCTTCCGGGATGTACTCGCTGCCGGCACCGGTGATCGAAATCGTCGTTTCCGGGGCGCGTTCGACCCGGATCACGTCGGCGGGCGTTCCGAGAGCGACACCGAAGACGTCGAAGCCACTCCCGAGGTTCGCACTCGTCGCGGGTGCCCGCACGGTGAGCATGCCGATTCCTTCCGAGACGGTAGTCAAAAAGGTAGCGAACGACGCCAACGATATCGCAAAAACGAGTGTCAGGGACCCGAATCAGATCGACGCCGCGGGGCCGGTCTACTCGAGACCGATCGCGGCGTTACTCGTCGTCTTCTGCGGTACCGAAGGTGAACACGTCGTCGCTTTCGTCGTCAGCGGCTTCGGTACCATCGTCCTCGCTCCCGTCGTCGCTTGCGGGGGTGTCTCCGGCCGTCGGGTCGTCACCGTCGACGCTTTCGTCGTCCATGGCAGCCGATTCGGTGTCGCCAGCCGCATCGTCGAATCCGTCGTCGACCGGCTCGAGTGGCTGGCCGGCCGTCGCATCGGTTTCGTCGTCGGGCTCGCTTCCCGGGTCGAACGCCTCTGCCACGTCCTCGACCGCGTCCAGATCGGCGTCTTCGGCTTCCTCGGCTTCGATCGCCGTCCCGGAATCGGGGTCCGCGAGCGGATCGGCTGGGTCGTCCACAGACGACTCGCCCGTCTCATCGGCGAGCGGGTCGGGCGACTCCGTTGCGGTCGCCGGGTCGAACCCGTCGCCGTCGTTCTCCTCGATTCCGAGAATCTCCTCTGCGCCCATCTCGGTCGTCTCGGCGGACTCCTCAGTCGTCGCCGTGTCGCCGGCATCGGGAACCGCCTCGCCGTCGGCCGACTGGTCGGTCCCGAACGCTTCGGCGGCCGGCTCGCCCTCGAGTTCGACGTCGCTTTCGGACTGGTCTGTGGCGTCCGCGCCGGCTCCGGCCTCGAACTCGATCGCGTCGTCCGTATCGTCCGCACCTTCGTCGAACGTCAGCGTGTCGTCCGGTTCAGCCTGTTCGTCGCCGGCGTTCGCATCGAACGTGATCCCCTGTTCCGTATCGTTCGTCTCGCCGGCATCGTCCACGTCGAAGTTCGGCTCGGCCGCGTCGAGGTCCGCGTCTACGTCGAACGTCGACTCGAGGTCGACCTCGTCGCGATCGATGTCGGTGTCGAACCGGTCGAGCGCTTCGGACAGCTGCGAGGCCTGTTCGGAGAGACTCGAGGCCGACTTCGTGACTTCGGTCAGTGCAGTGGTCTGCTCTTCGGCCGCGGCGGCGACGTTCTCGGCTTCGGCGGTCGTCTCGTCGGAAATCGTCGCCGCGTCGTCGACCATCGCGACGACCTCCTGTGTGGAAGCCGCCTGCTCTTCGGTCGCCGCGGAAATCTCCTGGACGCCCACGTTCGTCTCCTGTGCGAGGGTAGCGATCTCCTCGAGTGCGTTGACCGCTTCCTCGACCTGTTCGCTGGCGTCTTCGATGTCGGCGCTCGTCCCCTCGACCTCGGCGGCGGACTCCTCGGTCCGCTCGCGGATCGCCTCGAGTCGGTCTTCGGCCTCGTCGGCCGCCTCGGCGACGTCCTCGGAGAGGGCCTTGACCTCCTTTGCGACGACGGAGAAGCCTTCGTCGTCGCTGCTGCCGCCCGCGGAACGGGAGGCCTCGATGTTGGCGTTCAGCGCCAGCATGTTGGTCTGGCGGGCGATCTCGGAAATCGTGTTGATCAGTTCGTCGATCTGCTGGACCTCTTCCTCGAGCCGGCGGATCTCGCTGACGGCGCTGCCGGCTTCGTCCTCGATTTCGTCCATGGCAGTGATTGCCGCCTGCGCGGCTTCCTGCCCTTCCTTCCCGGTGTCGACGGTTCGTTCGGCGATGTCGGCCACCTCGTTCGAGGAGGCGGCGATCTCCTCGGTCGTCGTCGAGAGGCCGCTCATCTCTTGGTTGACCGACTGCAGCGACTCGTTCTGTCGCTCCGCGCCGTCGGAAATCTCCTGAATCGACTCGGTGACCTGCTGGGAGGCCGAGCGAACCTCCTCGCTCGAGGCCGTCACCTGCTCGGAGGCGGTCGCGACGTCGGTTGCGAACCGGTTGAGTTCGGCGATGGTCTGCTCGATCTCGTCGAGCATCTCGTTGAAGTCCTCGGCGATCTCGGCCATCGCCTCGTTGTCGCCATCGGCCTCCATTCGGGCGGTCAGATTGCCGTCGGCGGCCGCTTCCATCACGTCGCTGTAATCGGCGGCCGTCTGCTCTAGCTCGTCGTTGATCTCCTGGACGCGCTTGCGTTCGCGTTCGGCGTCCTCGCGGGCAGCCTCGGCTTCCTCGATCTGCTCGCGCAAGGCAATCCGCATCGAGTCGAACCCGTCGTAGAGCCGGCCGATGTTGTCGATCCGCTGGGTCTCGAGATCGACATCGAGATTGCCTTCCTCCATCTGGTTTGCCTTATCAGTGAGCCGGTCGATCGAGACGGCCGTGTTCCGGCCGAGGACGGCCCCGACGACGCCGATCATGAGCACGCCGAGCAGCGTCGCGTAGATACCCCACTCGTTGATCGTAGTGACGAATCCGAGCGCCTGATCGGTGGGTTCGACGGTCAGGACGACCCAGTCGGTCCCGAACACGCGGGCGGAACTGGCGACGTAGTCGTTTTCGTTGTCATCCCCGAGCCCGTAGGCGTAGTTATCGAACGAGAGGTCCGAGCCGGCGACCTGTTGGGTGGTCGCGCCCTCGGTTCGGGCGTCTTGGGCGAGGCCGGTGTCGTCGCTGTAGGTGTAGCCGAGCGTCTCGTGGTTCTCGCCGTAGCCGGCGTTGTCGAGCATGATCCTGTTCTCGCCGCTGAGGACCACCGTCGTGACTCCCTCCTCGTCCTGTAGCTGATTCGCGTAGGCCTCGAGATCGGCGGTGTAGACGACCGCTCGATCGTTGTTTTCGGGCGAGAGCTGGACGTAGGTGATCACGGTCGTGTTCTGTCCGAACTCGCCGTCGGCGAGATAGGCGTCGGAGACCCACGGAACGGTCTCGGATGCGTCGTCGTATGCGCCTCGGGGGACGTTACTGACATCATCGATCGACGCGCCGCGAAGATCCTCGTTGGTACTCGCGGTCACCGTCTCGTTGCTGATATCGACGTAGGTAATATCGAACGTATCAGCGTCTAAGTGTTCCTCCCAGTCGAGGAACCGATGTTGGATCGCTGCCGGATCGTCGCTGGCGACGACATCCGACCGGGCGATCGTCCCGACTGTGTGTTCGTTCTGTTCGTTCCACATCTGCAGGCTCTGCGCTTCTTGCCCGGCCGCGGATGCGTGATCGTCCTGAACCCGATCCTCCATCTGCATCGTGATTGCTCCCGTTGCACCGTATCCGATCAGGCCGACCGACAGCCCGAGTATGAGCAACGCGATCCCGAACTTGACCGCGTACCTGCGTCGGATAGCTTTCGGCACCAACCGTCGAGCGAAATCCATGGATAGGCAACGCGTGATTTCGTCACTACATAAATTGTCAGCCACGGTTATCGGAGGTGATAATCGGATCGCGATTCCGTCCGTCGTCCTCACGATGGTATTTGTTTGACACAGAAAAACTATATAGAACTATACTGGAAAAACAAAACTTCTGGGCCATTTTCGATCAATATTGGGCGATTATTGGGGCCGAAGACGCTCGTTATCGCGTCATGACCTATGGCTGATATTATTCGCAAACGTTAAGAAACATAGGTCGAAACGACTGTCCAATATGGACGATGATCACGGACGCGGGAACGTGGGCTCTCCCGCCAGTGACGATCGGCGGCGCGGTCTCGATCGCCGTCAGATGCTCAAAACGACGGCGGGGAGCGCGGCCGGACTCTCGGTAGCGGGTTGTCTCGAAACCGCCGGCTCGATGGTCAGCAGTGAGGAGGTCGAACCGGTCACGATCGGCGTACTCGCACCCGACCCGGGGAGCGATTCGACCGGCCGCTCGATCGTTCAGGGCGCAGAACTCGCCGTCAACCAACTCAACAAGAACGGCGGCATCCTCGGCCGCGACGTCGAGATGGTCGTCGGCGACACGAACGCGAGTCCGCTCGAGGCGCGCCGACAGTACCAGCAACTCGTCCTCGAGGATGGAGCCGACGTCACCGTCGGCATTTCCACGACCGAGGCGCTCGTCCCGCTGATGGACGACATCGCCGAACAGGAGACGATCCATCTCACGGCGGGCTCGGCGACGACGACGGCGAGCCAGCGGGTCGCCGACGACTATGACAAGTACAAGTATCACTTCCGCGTCGGCCCGGTCAACGGAACCAATCTCGCGCAGGCCCAGATCGACTTTCTCACGGACAAGAGCGATGACCTGGGGTGGGATTCCATCGCCGTTCTCGCCGAGGACTACGCGTGGACCGACGGGTTGTGGTCGTTCTACCAGAGTCAGTTCCCCGAGACCGACATCGACGTCGAGATGTGGGAACGATACCCGCCGGCGACCGACGACTTCTCCGATATCTACACCGAGATCGAGCAGTCGGGCGCGGACGCGGCGTTCATTTCGACGGCCCACACCGGCACCGCAGCGCTGCAAGACTGGCGGCCGGAAGAACGGGAGTTCGAGTTCGGCGGCATTCACGTCCCGATGCAACTGCCCTCGTACTACGAGGCGACCGACGGGGCCTGCGAGTACGCCGCCGGCTACGCCAGCGCGACGGCGTCCGCCCAAATCACGTCGAAGACGGGCGAATTCGTCGACGAGTACCAGAACGAAAACGGTGGAACGAGCCCAGTTTACACCGGCTACATCGCCTTCGACGCGATCAAGGTGTTCGCCGATGCGGTCGAGCGCGGCGAGACCCTCGAGTCCGAGCAGTTAGTCACTCCGCTCGAGGAAACTTCCTTCGAAGGAACGACCGGCAACATCGAGTTCCACGGGCAGAACGACGACCATCCCCACGACGTCATCTACGGCGAGGGCAACGTCCATCCGGTCTACTTCCAGTGGCAGGAAAACGACGCCGGCGAGGGCGAGCAGACGGTCATCTGGCCGGAACAGCACGCGGGCGACGGCGCTGAATACGAGACCCCCGACTGGCTGTAGGCGACTCGAACGACGACAATCAGGACCCGTTTTTGCGAGCGGACTTCTCGCGTTCGCAGCTTCTGCTCGGATTAATCGTCTGCGTTCGTCTCCGCGACGGACTGTGTCTCCGTGAATCGACCGCTGCCGACCAGCAATACGCCCGCGAAGAGTCCGCCGACGGCCGCGAACCCGGCGATCAGCGCGAAAAACGCGGTCCGAGAGAACTCGTCGAGCACGAAGCCGCCGAGAGCAATGCTCGCGGCTCCGAAGCCGAACTCCGCGAGGTAGGTAAAGCCGTAGGAGAGTCCGCGGGCGTCCGGTGGCGTGTAGATCGCGACGGCGTTCTGGTAGAACGGCTGGATGGCAAAGAGGAAGAACCCGAGGACGCCACAGAGGACGATCACCGGGACGAGCCCGATGCTCGCCGCCGTCGCCGGGATAAATAGAAGTGCGAGGACCGTGAGAACGGCGAAGATGCCCGTCAGGCCGCGGGCCGGCGTCACGCGATCCGTCAGCTTCCCTCCAGCGTACTGGCCCCCGATCCCGACGACCAGCAGGCCGACGTAGATGTAGTCGGCGGGCTCGATCCCCTCGAGGCCGGCCGGTAGCCCGAGGCCGTTCATCGCCGGGAGCCCGTGGAGGATTTCGGGGAGGTAGGTCAGGGTGCCCCGGTAGTAGAGCCCTTCGAAGGTGACGAGGACGAAGACGACGGCGAAGGCGCTCGCGAACAGCGTCCGCGTGTTGCCGAGGAGTTCCGACGCCGACAGCGCCTCGTCGGGGCCGGCGTCGGCTTCGTCCGCGACGGCCGCGGTCGGCTCGAACCCGACGCTGAGCCCGTAGAGGACGGCGAGGACGCCGGGAACCGCGAGCAGTGCAGCGACCAGCGACCAGTCGAGGGAGATCAGGAGGGTCGCGGCGACGAAGGGCCCCAGCGCGATACCGGCGTTGCCCGCGATCCCGTGCCAGGCGAAGACCGTGCCGCGGTCCTCGACGCCGGTGCTGATGAGTGCGAGTCCGGCAGGATGGTAGACGCTGGCGGCGATTCCCCAGAGAATCAACCCGACGGCGATGGCAGAGATCGAGGTCGCAAGCGAGAGGACGAGAAAGGAGAGGCTCATCCCGGCGAGACAACACAGGATGAGGCGCTTGGTGCCGTACCGGTCCGCGAGGATCCCGCCGGGGAGCGCGCCCAGCCCGAACGGGGCGTAGCCGAGCGCGACGATGAGACCCAGCAGCGTCGTGCCCACGTCGAACTCGGCCAACCAGACGACCAGAAAGATCGGAATCGAGGTCTCGAACCAGTGAACGAGCGCGTGCCCGGCCATCGTAAAACCCGCGATCGACCGATCGTTCGCGTTCAGGGCCATATGGGAGTCGTTGTCTCAATCCGCACGCCCGCTACTTAGCGGCTTGGAAACCGGTGTCGCCTGTCTCCGGACGTTAATAGTCGTACCAGTACTCGGACTCGAGGTCGGCCGGGAGGATTACCTCTAGTTCGCCGGCCGATTCGTACTCGTGAATCGCTTCTATCGTCGCCTCGAAGTCGGCGAGCAGATCGCCCTCGAGTCGGTGGAAGAACAGCGAGGTAATTCCCCGCATCGACGCCGTGCGCTCGATAGCGGTACGGGCTTGCTCGGCGCTGGGCTCGCCGATCCGGGAGGTCTGTCGCGAGTTCACGGCGTAGCCCTGGACGGGGCGGCCGCCCGCAAAGCCGATGTCGTGGAACTGCTCGACGAGCTCGAGCGTCTGCTCGTCGTAATCCCCGTGGGGATACGCGAAGTACTGCGCTCCCTCCTCAAAGCCTTCCTTCTCGAGCCACGCCTTCCCCCGCTCGATCTCGGTGCGTTGGACCTCGCGCTCGAGTTCCGACAGGTGCGGGTGGGAGTAACAGTGGTTGGCGATGACCCAGCCGGCCTCGTGGAGTTCGTGGACCTGATCGACGGTGAGTCTGGGGAAGCCGCCGGGGTCGTCGGCACCGCGAGTTTCGGCTTCGATCCGGCCGGGGTTGACGAAGGCGACCGCGGGATAACCGTACTCCTCGAGGATCGGCAGCGCGCGCGTGTAGTCGGTGACGTGGGCATCGTCGAACTGGATCATTACCGCCCCGGTCTCGGGCCGCGGGACGAGGTGAAGGTCGTCGAGCCAGACCGTTCGCGACTCGCCGTCGCCCGTTCTGACGAGGACGTATACCTCCCGAACGGCGGTGGGGTCGAAGCCGTCCGCGATCGCCTCGACGCCGAAGTTGTACCGCACGAGGGGAAGGTCTCCCTTGATCCCGCGGCGGTAATCGATCTCGGTTCCGGCGTCGTCGACCAACCGGAGCCACGGGACGACGAGGCCGTCCGACGCGACGGCGAGGCCGGGCACGACGTCGGTGAGATCCCGCGGCTCCGAGAACGCGGTCACGATTCCGCCGGTCCGTTCGCCCGCCGGGATCTCGAAGCGGGCGCTTTGCGTGCCGACGAGCGATCGGCTCGAGTCGGCCGACAGCGTACCGCCGAAGGCTTCCCACGAATCGAGAGATTCGAAATCGTCGATCGTACCGGCCATCGGGTGGCCTTCCGGCGATCGATCGTCGGAGTCGGGCTTCGGTGACGGGTCCGGATCCGCGGTCGTGTTCGAATCCGGCTCCGCCGGCGTCGAGTCGTCGCTCGCGGTGAGACAGCCGGCCAGACAGAGCGACGATGTCAGTGCGAGGTAGTGCCGTCGTTGCATTCACTGACGACACATCACTCGCGGCTATTGTTACGATCTCGTTACCGTCACCGATTCGGACGTAATCGGGTACTATACCGAACCGGAGCGCTGAGCCAAGGTTCGATCGCGCCAATTAGTCGTCGCCGTCTTCGGCGCTGACCGCCTCCGAGATATCGATGTCGTCGGGTTCTTCTTGCCCGCCGATCACGAGTTCGCCGTCATCAGTTTCGACGTAGACGTCGTCCGCGAAGCCGCCCTCGACGTGGGGGTGTTCGGGGTCCTCGAGTCGCTCGGGCGTCGAGGGAGCCTCGGGGATTCCCTCCGTCGGCGCGAACTGGCCGAGCGGTTCGTCAATCGTTACGTCCCAGCGTTCGAAGAACTCCCGGTAGCGGTCGTAGTGGGCCTCGAGTTCGTCGGCGGGGAACTCCATCATCTCGGTCCAGCCGTGGTTGTAAAAGTCGAAGTTGGACTGGATGTGGGTGATTTCGCGGGCCTCGGCCTCGGAGTAGCCCTCCTGGAGCGCCCGCAGGTAGGCGTCCATCGTCGCGTCGAAGAGCCCGTCGAGGTGGTCTTTCCGTTCCTCGGCGTGGGCGGGATCGGCCTTCCCGGTGAAGATCTTCGTGTGGAGACGGACGAGCCCCGAGTTGGCGACCGAACGGACGCCGGGGGTCTCGAGGGCCTTCCGATAGGCGAAGTGTTTCGCGTTCTGTCGGAGTTTCATGGTCCTGCTTTGGGCGCACGTCCTCAAGAACGGTTCGGACAACAATGTTAGATTCTGATGGATCGAGCGGCCCACCTGCCGGTCCGTGCTCGCGGGGCGGCAGTCGCCGGTTCAAGGCCGCTTGTCAGAGATGGCAGCAAGCCTTGCTCACTCGAGGGATGGCTCGAACCGGCGGACACGATACCACTCGGGTGAACATATTCGGCGTTCAGTTTACGATCGTTGTGTCAGCCGGGCCGGTCCGGTAAAATAGACGAGATAGCAACCCACTTTAACCCTCATTACGAACGTTCCGGATATGACTCAGTACGTCATCATCGGTGACGGGATCTCGGGTAGTTCGGCCGCCGAGACCCTCCGGGAGGAAGACCCGGACGCGAAGATTACCGTCATCACCGATGAGGGGGAGCCACTGTATAACCGGATTCTCATCAAGGAACACGCGAAGGGAAAGCTCCCCGAAGCCCCCATTTCAATCCACGACGAGGACTGGTACGCGGAACGAGATATCGAGCTCTCGTTGAACACCTACGTGACGAGCGTCGACACCGACGCGAAGGTGGTCAACACTCACGAGAGCGGCGAAATTCCGTACGACAAACTGCTCGTTGCCACCGGCGGGACGCCGACGCAGCTCCCCGTCGAGAACAGCGATGCCGACGGAATCCACCACTTCTGGACGTTCGAAGACGCCCGCGGCATCCGCGAGCACGCCGAAAACGCCGATAAGGGCGTCATCGTCGGTGCCGGCCTGCTCGGCATCGACTTCGCGGCTGTCTGTGGCGCACAGGGCATCGAAGCCGACTACCTGATGCGCGGCGACCGCTGGTGGCGCTACGCCCTCTCCGCCGACGGCGCGGAAATCATGCACGAGGGCATGCGTGAGGTCGGCGTCGAACCGGTCTTCGACAGCGGCGTCGATCACTTCGAGACCGACGACGACGGGCACGTCACCGCCGCGGTCGATCCCAACGGCGACCGCTACGAGTGTGACTTCGTCGGGGCCGCCATCGGGCTCACGTTCAACACCGAGTTCCTCCGCGGTGCCGGTATCGAACAGGACAACGGCATCGTCGTCGACGAGTACATGCAGACCAACGTCGACGACATCTACGCTGCGGGCGACCTCACCCAGTTCTACGACGTCCTGCTCGGCGAGCGGGGCCAGAACGGGTCGTGGGGCTCGGCCAAGGAACAGGGCCGCGTCGCCGCGGTCAACATGGCGGCAGACGAGGAAGCCGAAGGGTTCCAGTGGGTCTCTTCGTACTCCATCACCCACTTCGACTTCCCGTTCCTCTCCTTTGGCCACCCGACGCTGGGCGACGAACACGCCGAGCGCCGCTACAGCGACACCGAGTGGCGACGCATCGCCTTCAAGGACGGCAAGATCGTCGGCGGCGTCCTCATCGGCGATCTCTCGCCCCAGAGCAAGTTCAAACAGCTGATGCGCGAACAGCGCGTCGTCGCGGACCAAGCCGACGTATTGCTCGAGCAGTCCGTCGACCTGGACGAACTCGCGCCGCCACAGGAGCAGTAGTCGCGGTCGTTCGCGGTCGCTTGCTGTCCGTTTTCGGTACCTGAACTCGTTTCTGTCCCGTAGCGCCGGGTCCGATTTCGAGAGCCACTTTGCCGGATCGATCGGTCGCTCACCCGGCACAACTGTTAAGTCACACCACGTCATTTGGTATCAATGAACATGGCTGCCAGTACACTCCGCCGTCGGTCGCTACGCCTCGAGCGCGTCGACTCGGTCGCGACGGACGCGACCGTTCGCCACATCGATCAGCTCGATTCGGAGACACTGGGGGCCGTCTATCGCGCCGTTTCGGGCGGCCGACCCGTCACGACCGTCGAAACCGACCTCGAGCCGGGCGAGGTGATCGTCTTTACGGACTACTACCGCGTCAAACGCGTCTGAGTCGGTCCGCCGGTCCGGCCTGTCGATACCCGCCGTGAGTGTGTGGTATCGAAGTCGTTTTCCCGCGTGCGCGCCTTCGGTGAGCCATGAACGGCGAAAGCGACATGACCCTGGCGTTCGAACTCGAGGCACTCAAAGAGGTAGCCTCGCCCGAGCGCGTGTTCGAAGACGCCAGAGGCTGGACCGAGTACATCGGCGTCGTCTCCGAGAAACCGACCTACGTCGTGACGAACTTCACGCGGAAGAACCGCATCCGACAGGACTTCTTCTCCGGTCCCCGCGGGAAAGCCGAGAGCCTCGAGGGCGTCAAAGACCAGTTTGAGACCGAACGCTACGTCTACATCGGTGCCAGCGAGGAAGACGAGCAACTGGCTGAGGATGTCGGCTGGGAGTACCTCGCCGTCGAGGACGCCGCCGAGGCGGCCGACTGGATTCTGGCGACCTCGGCCGAGGACGAGGACGACGACGCGGAGCAGGTCCGCGACGACTGGCCCTGAGCTGCCCGTCTCGCCATCCGAAGCGACGACCGCTCGGGCTGCCGGTGGCCCGTGACTTATGTGGGGCCTCGCCGATGGGCCGGTATGGAAACACGTGACTTGGGCTCGACCGGCCACGAAAGCACCGTCGCGACCTTTGGTGCGATCGCGCTCAACTGGCTCGAGCAGGAGGGCGCAAACCAGATGGTCGAACTCGTCCTCGATAACGGGGTCAACCACTTCGACGTCGCGCCGACCTACGGCGACGCCGAACTCAAACTCGGTCCCAAACTCCGCCAGCACCGCGAGGAGATCTACCTCGGCTGCAAGACCCAAGAGCGGGACTACGACGGCGCGCGCCGGAAACTCGAGCGCTCGCTCGATCGGCTCGGCGTCGATCACATCGACCTCTATCAGGTCCACGGCCTCGAGTACGAGGACGAACTCGATGAGATCACGGCCAACGACGGCGCGCTCGCGGCGTTTCGCGACGCCAAGGCAGAGGGACTGATCGGCGATATCGGGCTGACGAGCCACGGCAACCCGCAACTCATTCTCGATGCAATGGATCGGATCGACGACCTCGCGACGCTGATGTTTCCCCTGAATCCGGTCGTCGCCGCGAAGGGTGACGACGACCACGATTACGAGTCGGTCCTCGAACGCGCCGAGAAGGCAGGGATCGGCACGCTCGGCATCAAGGCCTTCGCGAAGGGGTCGTGGCCCCCGACCGAGGAGTTGCCGGAAGCCGACCGGCCGTACGCCAACTGGTACGAGCCGGTGGATACGCCCGAGACGATCCGCGAACGGTTCGACTTCGCCGCCTCGCAGGGACTCTCGACCGTCGTCTCGCCCGGCGACCCGAAACTCGTCGCGATGGTCCTCGATGCGGCCACTCGGTACGACGGCATGAGCGAGAGCGAACAGCGCTCGCTCATCGAGGCAGCGCGCCACGACGACAGTCCGGTCCCCGAACAGCTCCACCACTAAATCGCCCGCGACGGTGAGCCGACGCTCGAACCCCATGGATGTCCCACGTACCGTGACGACCGCCCTCGAGGACCGCCCCGTCGACGGTACGATCTGTCTGGAGGCCGGGGCCGGTGTCGGCAATACGACGGCGGGACTGCTTGCAAACGGCGCGGCCACGGTCTACGCCGTAACCGACGATCGAACGCACGCGGAGACCACGCTCGAGCGAGTCCGTGCGGATCGAACCATCGCTGATCGAAATCGAGATGGAGACCAGATCGAACGGCGACTCGCCGTCCTCGAGGCCGACCTTCGGAGGATCCCCCTTCCCGACGATACCGTCGAGGTCATCACCGCACACGGGCTGTTCAACGTGGTTCCGCCCGCCGATCTCGACGCAGTAGTCGGCGAACTGACCCGCGTCGCCGCGCCGGGCTGTCACCTCGTCGTCGACGACTACGCACCGTTGCCCGCCGACGCCGCCGTTCGCGACCTCTTTGCCCTCGAGAACGCGGCCGCACAGCTTTCCGGTGGAAAGCCGATGTTGACATTCTACCCGTCAGAGCCCCTCTCTCGACTGTTCACCGGCGACGGGTGGACGGTCGATCGGCACCGAACGCTGTTGGACCCGGTGCCGTGGACCGAGAGTCATCTCGAGGCCCACGCCGAGGTGGTCCGCTCGAAAGTCAACGCGCTCCCCGCGGACTCGGAACTGGGGTGTGCGTTGCTCGAGCGGGCCGATACCCTCGTCGACGCGATCGGCTCGGAGTCGGCCGGCGAGATGTACAGCATCGCATTTCGCCGGCCAAAGTGAGCCGTCGACGTCCACCGATGACTACAGCGATCGTCCATTCCTCCGTTGGCGACCGCTGCCGTCGTCGATCTCCCCGAGTCGTCGCCCTTATGCCCGGTCCGTCCCTAGGTCTGGCAATGGCAGGACCCAGCGTTCCGGGTTCCGACGACGGCGATCGCCTCGAGCTTCCCTGCGGGGAGTCCGTCGATCCCCACGAGATCGATCTGGGGATGCGCGAGTACAACTGTCCCTGCGGCGAGACCCACGCGGTCGTGACCGACGTGCATCCGCCGTCACGGTTCTTCCCGGAATCGCTCGTGGCCGTTCTCCAGGAGACGATCGACACCGACGACGAGTTCGAGGAGTTCGGCACACCCCACCTGATGGGCGTCGTCTTGGAGGAGTTTCCCGACGCGGTCGCCATCCACGACGCGAGCGACGACGGCGCGGTCGGCTACACGCTGTTGTGGATGACCGATTTCGACGCCCGACGGCTCCACGAGGTCGTCGTCGAACTCGTCGTCGAACTCATGGAACACGCGATCAGCCACGCCGAAAACGACGCCGCCGTCAGCGAGTTCGAGTCCCAGATGCTCGAGTTCGACGTCGCGGAGTTCGTCGAGCAGTACCGCCGACAGCGCGAGTTCGAGACAGAACACGACCAACCGCTGTAGCTCGGCTTTCAGCGTCGAAGAGTCGTCCGCTGTTTTCCAAAACCAGTGTGCAATAGTCGGTTCTGCGATCTTACTCCTCGAGCGAGATCGCCAGCCGAAGCCCGCCATCGTCGCTCTCATCGACGGTGACAGACCAGCCGTGGGCTTCGACGACTTCGGAGACGATGGCCAACCCGAAGCCGGTGCCATCGGGTGACGTGCTGTACCCCGACTCGAGGATATCGCCGCGTTCACCGGGCGGAACGCCGGGGCCGTCGTCGGCGATGGCGAACCCGTCGTCGGTTGGCTCGAGCGTGATCGTCACGTCGTCGCCGACGTGATCGCGGGCGTTCCGGAACACGTTCTCGAAGCAGACGAGCAGGCGGTCCGCGTCGGCTTCGACCGCCGGCAGCGGCTCCGCTCGAACGAGATCGAGGTCCGAATCGACGGTTCTGCGAGCCTTATCGACGATCTCGTCGAGGTCGACCGGTTCCGTCGCCGTTAGCCGCTGGCCGCTCCGGGCGAGCGTGAGGACGTTCTCGATGAGGTCGTCCATCCGTTCGAGCGCCCAGTCGATCTCCTCGCGGTAGCGCTCGCCCTCGTCGTCGACGTGGCTCTCGAGGTTCTCGAGATGGCCCGCGGCGAGGGTCAGCGGGTTTCGCAGATCGTGGGAGACGGTGCTGGCGAAGGCCTCCAGTCGGTCGTTCTGTCGCTCGAGTTCGGCCGTGCGTTCGGCGAGTTCGGCCTCCCGATAGGCCCGCTCGAGGGCGGCCTCGACGTTGGCCGCGAGGATGCGCGCGAGTGTAATCGTCTCGGGGTCGAAGTCGTTCGGCGTCGTCGAACTGACGATGAAAATCCCCATCGTTCCGAGCGGGATGTGAGCTTCGCTCCGGATCGGCGTCTCGGGATTTCGCACGTTCTCGGCGCGGCGAACGTCGCCGTGGACGATGGTCTCGCCGGCCTCGAACGCGTCCCACGCGATCCCGTCGCCCGGGCCGATAGACGGCACGGAGCCGAACAGCGCTTCGACACGATCGGTCGCTGCCGCGGGGACGAGGGCCCCTTGCTCTCGCGGCGAATCGACACTCGAGTCAGCCGTGACGTGCGGGTCGTCGTCGCTTACGGCTCGGTACTCCGAGCGGTCCTCGTGGAGGTGGACCGAGTTGATCTCGAGTGACAGCGCGTCGCGGGCGATCTCGCTCGCGACGGTGGCTACCTCTGGGGTGCGTTCCGCGGCCATCAGCCGGCGGGTTCCCTCGTGGAGTTTGCGGATCTGGCGCTCGCGTTCGATTCGATCGCTGATGTCCCGGATCGCACCGACGCTGCCGGCGAGCGAGCCGTCCTCGGCGACCAGCGGGGCGACGTTGTTCTCGACCAGAAACGGCTCGCCGTCGACGGGCTGGAACTCCATCTCGAAGGTCCCCCACGTTCGGTCGTCGTCCGCGAGGATGTCGATCAGTAACTCTTTGGCCCGCTCGACGTCTTCGGCCGGCATGTAGCTCGATGGGTGCTGTCCGACGAGTTCAGCACGCGTCGTCCCTAACGCGTCTGCCATCGCATCGTTGACCATCTCGATCCGGCCCGCCTTGTCGAGGACGTACATCGAATCGCCGACCGCATCGACGAGCGTGCGGTATCGCTCGAGTTCGCGCTCTCGGCGTTTCTGGTCGCTGATATCGGTGTAGATCGCGTACTCGTAGACCTCGCCGGCGACCTCGGCCGCGAACCCGCGCAGGAAGAAGTCCTTGCGCCCGTCGACCGTCAGCCGCTCGACGGGTTCGTTGACCACCGTTCCGAGTCCGACCGTATCGGCCATGGAGACCGGTTCGGCGTCATCCGGGACGAGGATATCGTCGAGTGCACCGCCGGCGATGTCCTCGCGGTCGTGGCCGAAGATAGCCTCGAAGGCGGGGTTGACATCGACGATTCGATTCGGGTCGTCCCGGCGGGTCACGATGACCGGGTCCGGACTGTGCTCGAACAGCGCGGCGAACTGGTCGCGCTCGGCCCGGAGCGACGCCCGCTTTGCATCCTGTCGGGGACGGCCTCCCTCCGTTTTCCCGCCGTTCGCCCGCACCGGCTCGTCGACGATCGTCTGAAGCTGTGTGACCAACCGCTCGAGCGAGTCTTCGAGTCCCTTCGGGACGTACCCCGAGAACCCAGCCGTCACGGCGTCGCTGGCGAGCCGTTCGTCGCCGTCTGCTGTGTAGAGTACGATCGGCACGTCTACGATGCCGTCGGCTCGGATGCGGTCGTACAGCGACAGTGCGTCGGTCTCCGCGAACTGGTATTCGGCTACGACACACGTGCGCCCGTTCGCGTCCGCAACTGCGTCGCGGAGTTCGGCCAGCGTCGCAACTGGTACCACTGTGAGCCCGTCGGCGATCGACTCGAGTCCGTCAGCGACCCGACGACGACCGTCGGAATTCGGATCGGCGTAGACGACGGTGACGGGTCGCTGGAAACGGGGTGGACCGGACGCGGCCATCTAGTTTGTTCAGATGGACGGAACGAGCCGTGATAAGGTGTACGGCCCGAATCCGGTGATAACCGATCGCTCGAGTCGAGTGCGTGCGTTCGGCCGACTGTACTGTGTGGGTTTCACACCCAGCCGTCAAAGAGTGGGTACTATCGTGGTAACCGGGCCGATTCGGCCCACCGCCCCGCCTCGAGTTCGAAATTCGAAAAAGCGTTTCGAGAATCGTATTGTATCGTGGGGCTTATTACGATGTGCGAACTCCGATTCGACAAGACAAATGAGTACGGACACCGCCACAGACGGCGAAACGGATGACGGTCGCACGATCTTACTGATCGGCAGCGGCCCGATCCAGATCGGACAGGCCGCCGAATTCGACTATTCGGGCGCACAGGCCTGCCGAGCGCTGCAGGAGGAGGGCGCTCGCGTCGTCCTCGTGAACTCGAACCCGGCGACGATCATGACGGACCCGGAGATGGCCGACGAGGTCTACATCGAGCCGATCACGACCGACGCCATCGCCGAGATCATCCGCAAGGAGCGACCCGACGGCGTCATCGCCGGACTGGGCGGCCAGACCGGGCTGAACGTCACCGCCGAACTGGCCGAGGAAGGCGTTCTCGAGGAGTACGATGTCGAGATCATGGGAACGCCCCTGGACACGATCTACGCGACGGAAGACCGCGATCTGTTCCGCCAGCGCATGGAGAAGATTGGCCAGCCGGTCCCCGCCTCGACGACCATCTCGCTCGACGAGGGCGAGGAGGTCTCGGAGATGACCGAGGAGAGCTTGAAAGAGCGCGTTCAGGCCGCCGTCGACGAGGTCGGCGGGCTGCCGGTCATCGCTCGTACGACCTACACGCTTGGCGGCTCCGGCTCCGGCGTCGTCCACGAGATGGACGAACTGCTGGCCCGCGTCCGCAAGGGCCTGCGCCTCTCGCGTAACAGCGAGGTCCTCATCACCGAGTCCATCGCCGGCTGGGTCGAGTACGAATACGAGGTGATGCGCGACGCCGACGACTCGTGTATCATCATCTGCAACATGGAGAACATCGACCCGATGGGGATCCACACGGGCGAGTCGACGGTCGTCACGCCCTCCCAGATCGTCCCCGACGAGGGTCACCAGGAAATGCGCACCGCTGCGCTCGATGTCATCCGCGAACTCGGCATTCAGGGCGGCTGTAACATCCAGTTCGCGTGGCGCGACGACGGCACCCCCGGCGGTGAGTACCGCGTTGTCGAGGTCAACCCCCGCGTCTCCCGTTCCTCCGCGCTGGCATCGAAGGCGACCGGCTACCCGATCGCCCGCGTGACCGCGAAGGTCGCGCTCGGCAAGCGCCTCCACGAGATCGAAAACGAGATCACGGGCGAGACCACGGCCGCCTTCGAGCCCGCGATCGACTACGTGGTTACCAAGGTTCCCCGTTGGCCCAAAGACAAGTTCGACGATGTCGACTTCGAGCTGACGACGGCCATGAAGTCGACTGGTGAGGCGATGGCCATCGGCCGCAGCTTCGAGGAGAGCCTCCTGAAGGCGCTTCGCTCGAGCGAATACGAGCCCGATGTCGACTGGACGGAACTCTCGGACGCGGAACTCGAGGAGCAGTACCTCGAACGTCCGTCGCCGGACCGTCCCTACGCGATGTTCGAGGCGTTCGAACGCGGGTACACTGTCGAGGAAGTCCAGGAGCTGACCGGCATCTTCGAGTGGTACACCGAGCGCTTCAAGCGCATCGCCGACTCCACGCTTGCCGCCCAAGCGGGCGACTTCACCGAGGCCGCGATCGCCGGCCACACCAACGCCAGCATCGCCGCGACCGCGGGCGCGGACGTCGACGCCGTCGAGACGGAAGTCCCCGGCCGCACCTACAAGCAAGTCGACACCTGTGCGGGCGAGTTCGAGGCCGAGACGCCGTACTACTACTCCGCGCGTAAGTCCGAGTTCGAGTCCGGCCCGCTGCTCGGCGACGCCGCGGCCGGCGAACTCGAGGTCGACCGCGACCTCGAGAGCGTGATCGTCGTCGGCGGCGGCCCGATCCGTATCGGACAGGGCGTCGAGTTCGACTACTGTTCGGTCCACGCGGTTCGTGCCCTGCGCGAACTCGGGATCGACGCCTACGTCGTGAACAACAACCCCGAGACGGTCTCGACGGACTACGACACCTCCGACGGCCTCTTCTTCGAGCCGATTACGGCCGAGGAGGTCGCCGACGTGGCCGAGGCGACGGGGGCCGACGGCGTGATGGTCCAGTTCGGCGGCCAGACCTCCGTCAACATCGGCGAACCCCTCGAGGACGAACTCGCGCGCCGTGGGCTCGACTGCGAGGTCATGGGTACGTCCGTCGAAGCGATGGACCTCGCGGAGGACCGCGACCGCTTTAATGCCCTCATGGACGAACTGGGCATCGCCCAGCCGGAGGGCGGCACCGCCTTCTCCGAGGAGGAGGCGCTGGAACTGGCCCACGATATCGGCTACCCCGTCCTCGTGCGTCCCTCCTACGTGCTCGGCGGCCGCGCGATGGACGTCGTCTACAACGACGACGAACTCGAGACCTACATCGAGGAGGCAGTCCGCGTCGCGCCGGACAAACCGATCCTCGTGGACGACTTCCTCGAGGACGCGGTCGAACTCGACGTGGACGCGGTCTCGGACGGCCGCAACGTGCTCATCGGCGGCATCATGGAACACGTCGAGAGCGCGGGCGTCCACTCCGGCGACTCCGCGTGTATGATCCCGCCGCGCTCGCTCGACGAGGAGACGCTCGAACGCGTCCGCGAGGTCACCGAGGACATCGCCGCGGCCCTGAAGACCAAGGGCCTGCTGAACGTCCAACTCGCGGTCCGCGACGGCGAAGTGTACGTGCTCGAGGCGAACCCGCGTTCCTCGCGTACCGTCCCCTTCGTCTCGAAGGCGACCGGCGTCCCGATCGCCAAACTCGCCGCGCAGGTCATGGCCGGCGAGACCCTCGAAAGCCTCGATGCCGACGAGCAGATCCCCGACCAGACCTCGATCAAGGAGGTCGTCCTGCCCTTCGACCGCCTGCCGGGCTCGGACCCGCGTCTCGGGCCGGAGATGAAGTCCACCGGCGAGGTTATGGGCACCGCAAGCGACTTCGGCACCGCCTACTGGAAGGCCCAGCAGGCAGCCGACAACGCCGTCAGCGAGGGGACTGCGGTCGTCGATCTCGACGTCGACGGCTTCGAGAACCACTTCGATGTGGCCGAGTTCGACGACGTGCCCGCGGCCATCCGCGAGGGCACCGTCGACTTCGTCGTCAGCCGCGACCGCGACTCGCTTGAGATGGCCGTCGAGGAGGAGATCCCGTACCTGTCGACGGTCGCCAGCGCCGAGGCTTACGTCGAAGCCCTCGACAGCTTCGACGGCGAACTGGACGTCTCGTCGGTGTCCAGCCGCCCGAAGCAGGTGTCCGGCTGGGGCAAGTCGGAGTAACGGTCTCGGCGACGTCTCGCTCGAGTAGCTTCTAACGAACCCGCGGTTTCCGTACGTTATTCGTCGATGAGCGTCGGCTACCGGTGCTAACTCTGCCGAGAGTCGGAAACGTGGCACCCTCCGTCTCTCGTCTTCGAACTCGAGATCACGGCCGATCGACGGATCAGCGGCCGAAGCGAATATCGACCGTCGTACCGTCGGTTTCGGTTTCCGTGACTCGCACCGCGGGGACGACCGCGCGGAGCCGCCTCGGAACGAGTCGGCCGAGCGTCGCCCCGATCGCGGCGAGTCGCTTCCGACACAGCGAGTACAGACCCGCGAACGCGACGAGTCCGAGAAGCGCCGCGTCGACCGTTGCCGACGTGGCTCCCGCGGGTATCGTGACGGCCGCGAACGCGACGCAGACGAGGAAATCCTCCGGCGCACCCGAGTACCGGACGTATCGGCGCGGACGGTGCCACCGTCCGAGGGCGTGGTTGTAGACGCCGTTCTCTGTTACCGGGTTCCACGGCTCTCGTTCCGCGCTGCCGCCAAGCACGTCGGAGACGGAGTGCAGGGCGGCGGCACCGACTGCGACCGTCAGGACCAACAGCCCGGGCGATGCCGTCAGGAGAAACGCGCCGAGCAAAACGGCGGCGAGGACCGAAAAACCGACCGGATAGTGTAGCGTCTTTCGGTGGCTCGCCAGCAGGTCGGCGTCGGGCGCGAGCCCGCCGACGAACGCGGCCGCGAGCAGGAGGGGCACCCCGACGTGGTCGCCCAGAACCGGCAGGACGACGACGGCGGCGGCAAGGGCCATAAATCCGTGCGTGAGCGCCATCATAGCGATACTGTTCGCTACATAGTGCTCACTGCCGATAAACAACGAGGCTTCGACCACAGGTGTCGCCGCGATCGAGCGGCGATCGAAGCGCTCACCCCGGGGAGGCGTTTGCGAGTGTCGCCACTCGAGTCCAAATGTCCGGTCCTCGAGAACGACGGCCGCGGTCTCAACGCAGCGACGGTGTCTTTCGTCTCGCGTTTCGGAGTTCCTTGGTCAGGTACTGCCACGCCGTCGTGCGCTCGCCGATCGCGGCGGTTCGGCCGGCTCGCATCGCCTCGAGGATCGTCGCCGGGGTCGGCGATGTCGCTGCGGACAGTCGGACCTCGGTGACGGCGCGGCCGACGTGGCCGGCTCGGTGGGCGTCGCTCCCGCCGAACTGCGGATAGCCGTTGTGCCTCGCAAAGCGTTTGGACTGGCGGTTTCGGACGTTCGTGACCGCGTGGGCGTTGTAGATTTCGATGCCGTCGACGCCGTCGATCGCCCCCCTACGGGCCCCGTGTCGAGACCACTGAAAGGGGTGTGGGACGACCGCGATACCGCCCGCATCGCGGATCGATCGCGCCGTCTCGACGAGTGGGCGGTCGGGTTCCGGCGCGGCCTCGATGCCGATCGCGAGCAAGTGTCCGTCGGCGGTCGAGACTTCGCAGCCGACGATGACGGCGAGGTCGTCCGGTGCCAGCGCCGCGGCCCGCGTCGCACCGTCGATCGTGTCGTGGTCGGTGACGACGATCCCGTCGAGGCCGACGGCTCGAGCCGCTCGGACCAATTCCGCCGGTGTTGTCCTGCCGTCGTAGGAGGCCTCGGTGTGGACGTGGGGGTCGATGCGAACCGTCCGCGGCCGCCGCTCGTCGCCGCTCACCGCGCGCCCGGTCATAGATAGCCGAACTCGAGGCCGATCGCCAGTCCGATCGCCGCCACCGCGGCGATCCCGGCCAGTACGTGGGTCGTGTCGGTCTTGTAGGCCTTGTAGTCCGAAACCATCAGCGGACAGACGACGCCGATGGCGAGTCCCGCGAGCCAGCCGTTCCAACTCCCGACGAGTACGGCGAGGAAGTAGTTCGCGACGACGACGAGGTTTGTGTGGACGACGGTGGTCCCGTGATAGAAACTCGCACCGTCGTCGGATCCGAACCCCTCGCTGTTGTGTCGAACCAACCGCAGACCGCCAAAGGCGAGGACGAGAAAGCCTACCACGAGACTCGCAAATACGTTCGGCGCAAGGACGAAGTGATAGAGGAGCACCGCCGGGACCAGATACGCGAAGATATCGATGAACGAATCCACTTGTCGGCCGAAGGGCGATGAAGTGCCCGTTCGCCGAGCGTACCAGCCGTCAGCCTTGTCGAGCAGGAAAGCCCCGAACATGGCCAGTAGCGCCCAATTGGGCTCCCCGCGTGCGAACAGGAGCGCGCTGGCCCACCCGACGAAGAGCGCGCCGAGGCTGATGTAGTCGGCACCCGTAAGCCGTTCGAAGACGTTCGTTCTGTCCGTCGTGTTTCCGACCCGCCGATCGGCGAGATCGAATCGGTTCCAGACCCCTCGTATCGCCTCGCGCAGTTCGTTTGGCATCCGCTCGGGTGGAGACACGACTGCAATCGGTATAAATCTGCTCTGGCAACTATTTACTCAGGAACTATCTATATAGATTTGTAGTTCTATGTTCCGCTCGAGACCGGTGGGAAGGTCACGCCGCTCGCGTCGTTCGGTGGGTGAACGGGCCGACCCGGACGTAGCGTCGGGTCCGGCGCGGGACGAAGCCGTGGCGCTCGAACAGGGCACGCGAGGGCGCGTTATCGAGGGCGACGAGCGCGGTGGCCCGCCGGGCACCCCGCTCGCGGGCCTGCCGGCACGCCTCGGCGAGCATCGTGGTCGCGATGCCGCGATTTCGATGTTCGGGGTCGACGAAAACGCGCCTGATGTAGGCCCCTTCGAACGCGAGCGTTTGCTCTAAGGGGTGGATCTCGTGGGCCGCGTCGACGGAGCAAAAGAGGTAGCCCCGCGGTGATCCGTCCTCGAGGGCCGCGACGACCATTTCGTCGGACTGAAGCTCTCCTATCGGTGCGTCGAGCCCCGTCACCCGCTCCGGTTCGCAGACGGCGACCTCGTACGGCCTGTCGGCCACCTCGACGGCGGCGTCCTCGAGCGCCGCGACGTACTCGTACATCACCGTCGCCGTGACGCCGATCCGGGCGAGCGCGTCGTAGATCGCCCGACCGTACCGGTTCCGGGTCAGCCGCCAGAGCTGTGGCATCGAGCGGGTGGTTTCGCCGCTGATCGAATAAGTTTCCGGGTCGGAAACGCGGGTCGCCGCTCCGAAACGGTAGCTCGTCTCGAGCGGCGCAACTGCGTTCCTAGTCGCCTACTGGCTGAGATAGCCGCCTTCGACGCCGAGCGCCTCGCCGGTGACGAACGACGCCTCGTCGCTGCACAGCCAGACGACCGCGCCGGCGACCTCGTCGGGCGTTCCGAGGCGGTTCATCGCGTGCATGTTCTCGATCTGTGTACGCGTCTCGTCGTCCATCGAGCCCTCGAGGAGCGGCGTTTCGATGAAGCCGGGACAGACGCTGTTGATGCGGACGCCAGTTTCGCCGTTCTCGAGGGCGGCGCTTTTCGTGAGTCCGAGGACCCCGTGTTTGGCCGCTGAATACGCCGAGGAGGTCGCGAAGCCGACCTTGCCGAGCACCGAGGCGTTGTTTACGATGACGCCGCCCGACTCCTGTTCTTGCATCGCCTCGAGTTCCGCGTTCATGCAGTTGAACACGCCGACCAAGTTCACGTCGATGACACGCTGCCAGCTCTCGGCGGGATACTCCTCGACTGGAGCCTGCTCGCCGCCGATTCCGGCGTTGTTGAACGCACAGTCGAGGCGTCCGTACGCCTCGAGCGCAGCGTCGACCATCGCACCTGCGGCGTCCGGATCGGACACGTCCGTCTCGACGAATACTGCGTCGCCGCCGGCGTCCTCAATCTCGTCGACGGTCTCTTCGCCGCCGTCGACGTCGAGATCGGCGACGACGACGTTCGCCCCTCGATCCGCGAACTCGAGTGCGGTCGCCCGTCCGATCCCCGAGCCGCCGCCCGTAATGACTACCGTCTGCTCGTCGGTTTCCATACCTACCACTGTAGTCGGCTCCTGGCAAAAACGATGGGAGCAGTCTCAGACCGTGGGCAAACGCAGTGGGTCGAATCCTGCCTTTTCTGCGCCTCGAGCGCGAGACGAGCGTCTTCCGAGAACGCTACGGCACCTACTCGAGTGCGTACCAGTCGAAGCACTCGACGGCGTACCGGTAGGAGACGGCCGGCGCGATCAGGCCGCCGATCAGCACGATCCACGCCCCGATGGTGATTCCGCGTGCGGAGATCGAGAGGTCCGGAGCCGGCGTCCACGCGGCGACCGACGCGATCAGTCCGGCGATCGCCTCGGGGGCCTCGAGATAGATCACGAGCGCGGCGACCGTGGGGAGGACGATCGCGAGCGTATAGACGACGAAGGCCGTCTTGCTCGGCATCACGGCCTCGCGGTTGTTGGTCACGTTGACGCTGCCAAAGCGGGGGAACGCCGACCCAATTCCCGACGCCAGCGCCGGCGTGACGACCGCCCCGACGGCGGTCCCGGCGACCAAAGCCGCGGTTCGCTCGAGCGAGAGCGGACTGACGGTCCCCATGACGGCGGGGAGCAACAATGCGAACGGGACGCTGATGAGCGCGCCAGCGACGATCCGGCCCCGGATCGCCTGCCGACCGGTGAGCGTCGAGGTGATGACGGCGGGGAGGCCCGACCCGAGGTCGCCGAGCGGGTTGAGCGTGAACAGCGCACCGGCGGCCCAGACGATGTAGAGGGAGAACAGGACGGCCATGAACGACGGCACCGTCCCGGTCTCGATGATCTGCTGGATAAATCCGAGCGTCCCGAGCAGCGGGTAGCCGACATACGCCAGCCGAATCGGGGAGCGCTTCGTTCGCCGGATCGCCGTCACCGTCACCGTTCGGACCGGTCGCGAGAGCGCTCCCGAGAGGAGACCGCCGAGTCGGTCGGACGACGGTTCCTCGGCGACTTCCTCGTCCTCGGTGCGGGCCGGGTCCGCGAACCAGTGTCGCCGCGCGGAGGGGATGCCGATCGCGACCGCGAGCCCGGCGACCAGCACCGAGCCGAGGACCGCGCCGCCGATCAGCGCCATCGAGGGATCGACGCCCGGGATGCCGGCCAGGAGGACGTGTCCGGGCCAGCCCAGCGGGCTTGCCTGCAATCGCGTGAACAGGGTTCCCATGACGGCGTTGAGGCCGCCGGTCGCGATCGCGCCGAAGTAGACGATCCAGAACGCGGCGAACAGCAGCGTTCGGTACTTGGCGACCGGCTCGTAGACGGTGATTAGATGCCGGACCCAGACGCCGACGACGAATCCGACGGGAACGACGGTGAGTACGACGAGCGCAACCAGCAGCGGCACGACGATCACCGGGAGTATCGTTCCCGCGCCGGAGGCGAACGCGGCCGCGAAAATCACTGCGGGCGGCAACAACCATACTGCAAAGAGTGCGATCTCCGCAGCCACGACGCCGACGACTGTGTTGCGAACCGGCGTCGACAACAGGAGGAACGCCGGCTTATCGATAGCGGCGACCGCGGTGACCGTCCGCATAACGGCCATGAGGAGCAAGAACAGCCATACGACCGCGACGCCGCCAGTCACGATCTCGGTGACTGTCGTCGCAACCTCCGTCGACAGCGTTCCGGCGACAGCCTGCTCTCCGAGTTCCGGGAGGAGCAAGAGGCCGACCGCCGTTATCGGCCCGAGGATGAACAGCGCGACCGCCGCCATCATGAGGAGTTTCGTTCGGTTGCCGGTCATCGCTCGTACCGTGCGCCGAACTTCCGTTTCGGCAACGGTCATCGAAATCGGGGTGTGAACCATTAGCTCTCACCTCGAGTCGAGTAGACGGGATACGGGCGTGCGTGAACCATAACCGATGCTCCGTTGCGCGCTCAGTAAACTGTTTGGATGTTTGTCATTCCGTCGGTGGCGGTCTCGCTCTCGAGCGCTGATCGACGGAGTGACTCTCGCATCGCTGCAAGCTATGACACACATTTAATTATACCGCTGTGAAAGGAATCATATGAGCCCTGTCGACGCCCTCGCTATCGAAACCGACGGACTGACCAAGCGCTACGGCGAGACGACCGCCGTCTCGGAGCTGACGATGGACGTCGATCGCGGAACCGTCTACGGCTTTCTCGGTCCCAACGGCGCGGGGAAGACGACCACGATGCGGATGCTGACGACGCTGACGAAACCGACCGCCGGGACCGCCCGCGTCGCCGGCCACTCGATCGCCGAGCGCGAGTCGGTCACCCCCCACATCGGCTACCTGCCCGAGGAGCCACCGGTCTACGACGAACTCTCCGGCCGCGAGCAACTCGAGTACGCCGCCGGCCTGCGGGACATCCCCGAGGCCGACGCCGACGAGCGCATCGAGTCGCTGCTCGAGCGCTTTGACCTGCTCGAAGACGCGAACAAGCGCATCGAGGACTACTCGAAGGGGATGCGCCAGAAGGTCGGCGTCATTCAGGCGGTGCTGCACGAACCCGCCGTCGCCTTCCTCGACGAGCCGACGAGCGGGCTCGATCCCCGCGCCGCGCGGACGATGCGGGAGACCATCGCCGATCTAGCCGACCGGGAGATGACGATCTTCCTCTCGACGCACATCCTCCCGGTCGTCGACGAACTGGCCGACGAAATCGGGGTCCTCCACGACGGTGAACTCGTCGCGGAGGGCGACCCCGAGACGCTCAAGTCCCGCGCCGAGACCGGCGACGCCCGCAGCTTGGAGGACGCCTTCCTCGAAATTACCCGCGAGCACGGACAGGAGGGTGTCGCGGCAGAGCCGGCGTTCGAGTGAGCCGAGCGCAAGTCGAGCGACGACGCCTCGAGTCGGGATCGGCCGGCGGATAGCCATTCACGAGACGGGCAGAGAATTCCGAAGCGAGCCGTAGCTACCCGCTGTGGCGTTAGATGCCCATATGATTTTAGTATTCGGCTCCCGTACTCCCGTCCGGTGGTGAGAAGGCATGGTGCAGAGAGACATTACCGGCATCGATCTCGAGTCCCGACTCGCCGACTACGTCGCGACGATCGACCGATACGATCTCCTGCTCGGCCTGATTCCGGCGGGCTTCGCGGCCGCTATCCTCGCCGGCCGCCTCCTGGATCTCCCCGTCGAAACGACCCTTCTCTGGGGCGTCGCCGTCGCCGCCATCGCACTGCTCGATGGGCTGTTCGTCCGTCCGCCGTCGCGGCCTCGAGACGTGTAAACTCCGCACGTCGGCACCGTTGTCGTCTCTATTCATCGACGAGCGTCGATTCGGTCGCCCGAGTTAGGGATCGAAGACCCCGCGCTCGAGGCCCTCGCGGACGGGCTCGTGCTCGGCGTCCGTCGGCGGCGGACTCGTCACGAGCAGGGCCTCGAGTCGCTCGTCCTCGCTCGCCCGGATCCCCCGGTCGACATCGGCTTCCACGACGACGATGTCGTCGGGTTCGACCGCGTGTTCGGTCTCGCCCTCGCGGACGACGCCCGTGCCCGACCGGACACAGATCGTCACGTCGCTGTCCGGTGCGTGGACCGGGATGAACTGTCCAGGCTCGAAGTAGCCGCAGACGACCTTGACCCGGTCGTTTTTGAACACCGGCTGTGCGCTGAACTGGTCCTCGTCGTACGCCCGTTCGGCGTCGAAATTCGTTGCTGGCATGGCTGAATCTCCGGCGGATCTAGGTCCGCCTAATTCCGCATCGGGGGAGAGGCGGGCCGGTGGGGTCGGTCTTCCCCCGAACATATTGGCCCGTCCTGAGGAGCGCACGGGCAGCCGGGAACGGCCGCCTCGAGACGACGCGAGCGGTCCGCGAACGGAATACTCTAAAACGACCGGGCTCTCTGGTATCCACATGGAGTATCACGAGGCGGCGGATTTCCTCTTCGATCTGCGGCGGTTCCGCCCGAAGCCGGGCACGGAGTCGACGGCCCGGCTACTCGCCCACCTCGAGGACCCACACGACGACGTCGACTTCGTCCAGATCGCCGGCTCCAACGGGAAAGGGAGCACGGCCCGAATGCTCGAGCGGACTCTGCGAGATGCCGGCTATTCCGTCGGCCTCTACACCTCGCCCCACCTCGACGACCTCCGCGAGCGCGTCCGCGTCGACGGCCGAAAGATCCCCCGCGCCGCGGTCTGTGAGTACGTCGACGCCACCCACGACTACATTACGGCGCGCGGTGCCGACGGCGACTCGCCGACCTTTTTCGAGACGATGACCGCGATGGCGCTGTGGCAGTTCGGCCGCGAGGACGTCGATATCGCCGTCCTCGAGGTCGGTATCGGCGGCAAGTACGACGCCACGAGCGTCGTCGACCCGGTCGCGAGCGCGGTGACGAGCGTGACCTTAGAGCATACGGGCATCCTCGGCGACACCGTCGAGGAGATCGCCCGCGACAAGGCCCACGTTGCGCCGGCAAACGCGCCGCTCGTGACGGGTGTCACCGGAAGCCCGCTCGAGGCGATCCGCGAAATCGCCGGCGACGTGGTGACGGTCGGACCGAAATCCGACGAGAACGATGGCGATGGCGAGCGCTCGCGACCCGATGTCCGCGTCGCCTACGGCGGGCGGACCAACCACACCGAAGCCGCCGTCTCGATCGATGCCGACGACTGGGATCTCGAGACGCGGATTCCGCTGTTGGGCGCACATCAGGCCGAGAACGCGGGTATCGCCGCGACCCTCGCCCGGCAGGTCGGCGATGTCTCGGCGACGGACCTGGCACGCGGTCTGCGGAGCGCCCACTGGCCGGGCCGATTCGAGGTACTGGACACCGGGCCGCTGACCGTCCTCGACGGCGCGCACAATCCGGGTGCCTGCGAGGGGCTCGCCGAGACGCTCGGAACCTACGACTACGACGACCTCCACCTCGTCTTCGGCGCGATGCACGACAAGGACCACCGCGAGATGGCCGCGCTCCTGCCGACGCCGGATACCGTCACCGTGGCCGAACCCTCCCTCGACCGCGCCGAGGACTCGGCGGTCCTCACTGATGTCTTCGCGGAGGCCGGTGCCGGTACCGTCCGCACCGAGACGGCGGTGTCGGACGCGCTCGCAAGCGCGCTCGCAGCCGCCGAGAGCGGCGACTGCGTGCTCGTCACCGGCTCGCTGTTCGCGGTCGCCGAGGCCCGCTCGAGGTGGACCAGAACCGACGTTTCCAAACGGGTTCGAGACCGCTCGGACGCCCGCGACGCGCTCGAAGCCGCGAACGTCGCCGGGGGCGACGTCGAGCGGCTGGACGGCGACGCCGTCCACCGGGTCGTCAGGACGGCGCTGCGGGACCGACAAGCGACCATCCTCAAGGAAGAACTGCTGCGGGTCGGCGGCGAGTGCGCCCTCTCGGGCCTCGAGCGCGACGACGAGGTCGTCGACGCCGTTCTGATGGGGACACTCGCCCAGTTCGAAGCGCTCGTCGCGGCGCTCGAGACCCGATCCCGACCGCACGGGCTTGCCGATGTCGCCCGCGAGTTGCGGGAAACCCTCGAGATCGACGCCGGTGCCAGTGCTGGCGTCGGGGTCGACGGCGAAACGGATGCGAGTATCGTCGACGAGGGAAGCGACGCCACAGCCGCCGAGAGCAGCGTATCGGAGGCAGAGCGTCGGACGGGTCGAGTCCGCGCTCCCGGCTGGACGACCGCCGACTCGAGCACCCCGGACTACCCGTGGGCGGACCGAACCGCCGTAATGGGCATCCTAAACGTCACGCCTGACAGCTTTCACGACGGCGGCGAGTACGACGCGCTCGAGGACGCCGTGGCCCGCGCGGAGTCGATGGTCGAGGCCGATGTCGACGTGATCGATATCGGCGGCGAGTCCACCCGGCCGGGCGCGGCTCCCGTCTCGGTCGAAGAGGAACTCGAGCGAGTCGTTCCCGTGATCGAACGGATCGCCGACTTCGATGCCCTGATCTCGGTCGACACCCGCCGGGCCGCCGTCGCCGACGCCGCACTCGAGGCCGGCGCGGACATCATCAACGACGTGTCGGGGCTCGAGGACCCCGAGATGCGCTTCGTCGCAGCAGACCACGACGCGGGGCTGGTCGTGATGCACAGCATCGACGCGCCGGTCGTTCCGGACCGCGACATCGAGTACGACGACGTCGTCGCGGACGTGATCGACCAGCTCTCCGAACGCATCCTGCTGGCCGAGAAGGCCGGACTCGACCGGAGCCAGATCATCGTCGACCCCGGCATCGGCTTCGGCAAGTCCGCGGCCGAGAACTTCGAACTCTTGGACCGGATCGACGAGTTCCACGCGCTGGGCTGTCCGGTGCTGTTCGGCCACTCCCACAAATCCATGTTTGCACAGGTTGGCCGCGAGTCCGGCGAGCGACTCGAGGCGACCGTCGCGGCGAGCGCGCTGGCGGCCGACCGCGGGGCCGACCTGATCCGCGTCCACGACGTTCCCGAGAACGTCGCCGCGGTCCGGACGGCGCTGGCGGCGCGCGATCCGGCGCGGTTCGACTGGTCTTCGAGTTCGGATTCGGGTTCGAACTCGGACTCGTAAGTGCGTCGTGTCCCGTCCTCACCTACTTCTTTGCGAGCGAGTAGAGCGAACCGACCGGACAGTAGTCCGGTCGGATTGAGGCTGCCGAGAAGACGGGAAGTTTCGAACGCCGCTCAGTCGTTGCTCGCCGCGTCGGTCTCGAGGGAATACTCGTCCGGCCCACAGCCAAGCGACCGGTGCGGGCAGTGCCGGCAGTGCTCACCCGGCGTCGTCTTTCGGAACGAGGGCTCGTCGACCGCCTCGAGCGTCTTGAGAACCGAGTCCCACGACGGCAGTGTGTCAGGCTCGAAGCAGTCGACGTGCGGGTCGTCGACGTCGCCGACGTAGACGTAGCCGACGGCCGAAATCGGTTCGTCGAACCGGTCCTCGCAGGCCCGCAGGTAGAGCGCCAACTGGACGGCCTCGTTGGGAGAGAGCCGCTCGGCGGTGGCCTTGTAGTCGAGGACGGCGAGCCCGCCGTCGGGCAGCCGGCGAACCGAGTCCACGTAGCCGACCACGTCGCCGGTCACGCCAGCGATGTCCTCGAGCGAGAACGGTAGCTCCGCGGCCAGCTGCTCCCAGTCGGCGACGGGTCGGTCGAAGGCGGGCGCGGTCGCCTCGAAGTAGCGGTCGATACAGGCGAGGACGGCCTCGCGGTGTGCGAGCAGGTCGCGCGCGGTGAGCTGTCGGACGGCCGCCTCGCGCCACGCTTTGCGGGTTCGGTACTCGCGGTGGAACGCCTCCTCCGCGATGTCGTGGAAGACGGTGCCGACGATCCGCGCCGACGGGTCGGCGGCCGCCGCGGTCTCGGTCCCGGCTCGTTTCGCCCCCTCGAGCGGATCGGGGTCGTCGATCGCTCGGACGACGTGGTCGAGGTAATGCTTCCGCGCGCAAGTCTCGTGGGTGTCCATCGCGGAGTAGCTGTGACGCATCGCGACCGGGAGGTCGGTCGCCGTCGCCAGCGTCTCCACCGGGAAGCGGACGGTGTCGGTCGTCAGCGCGGAGAGCCGGCGACCGCTTGGGACGCGAGCTGCCGGCTCCGAACCGTCGGAAGATGTCGCCTCGAGCGGGCCGTAACTCGCGGCGTCGGCGGCCGACAGCAGGGTCCCGTCGCGAAGCTGCCGGCCCAACCGGTGGACGGTCTCGATCGCCTCGCGGGTCTCGAGGGGCTCGAGGTCGCGGTCCCCGTAGTCGGCGTAGTAGGTGATGGTGCCCGGGCTCTCGCCGGCCGAGGCGGCGATCTCGTCCGTGCGGTCGACCACCGTTTCGGGGTAGACCTCGCGCACCCGCTCGAAGCTCGCGGTCAGCGACGACCAGAGGTCCATCCGCTGGCCGGTCACGGACCACTCGATGTCGCTCGCCAGACACGACTCTGCCGTCGACGCCGCGAGTTCCTCCTCGTCGCCGTCGTACTCGTAGTCGGAGCCGAACACGAACAGGTGGTTCTCGGCTCGAGTGAGTGCGACATGGAGCACCCGCCATTCCTCGCCGACCCGTTCCGCGGCGAGGTCGGCGTGTAGCGGGGAGTCGACGTCGTCGTCGAGCGTCGCGGCCAGCAGCCGGTATCGCGCTCGCTCGACGTAATCCCCGTCGACACACCACTCCTCGTCCGAGAGGTAGGGCACGAGGACGGTATCGAACTCGAGGCCCTTCGCCTGATGGACTGTCATCACGTCGACGCAGTCGTCGGATCGAGTCCCGCGGGTCCGGTCGCTCCCGCCGCTTCGCAGGGTCTGGGCGAGCGCGTCCACGAACTCGGCCGAGAGCGACTGGACGACGCCGTCGGCGTCGTAGGCCTCGACGAACCGCTCGAGGCGGTCGAACTGGCCCCGCTCCTCGCTCGCACAGAACCACTCGATCCGCGTCAGTTCCCGGAACCGTCGGACGAACCTCGAGAGCGGGTAGACGTCCCGGACCCGCTCGAGCTCCGTGAGGTGGTCCCGCGCCGTCGCGAGCCCGTCGGGGTGCTCGAGGTCGAGCGCCGCCGGATCGGTTTCTGTCACCGCGTCGTACAGCGAGCCGTCCCGCCGTTGCAGCGCCGCGAGATCGCTCTCGGGGAGCCGGTATCGGTAGAGCAGCACGCGCCGGAGGTGGGCGTCCGCATCCGGCTCGACGAGGACGCGCAGGTACGAGAGCACCGTCTGTATCCCGGGCGAGATCTCGCCGCGGGGCGAGCCGGAGATTTCGTAGGGGATCTGCAGGTCCCGCAGTGCGTCCGCGATGGTTTGTGCGTGGTGGTTCGTCCGGACGATGACCGCGAGATCGCCCAGCGACCGCTGGGGAACGTTCGCGGCCTCGCCGTTGAGAAGCCGCGAGACCGTCGTCGCGACCTGTTCGGGCGTCGACTGGGGCACCGCGTCGCTCTCGACCTTGACGACCCGATCCGGTGGCTCCGGCTCGTCGTAAGTCCCGCGTGCCCGGCCGTCCTCCCGCAGCGTCTTCGAGGACTGCGGGCCGTAGTCACAGCCGTTGGTCAGGTCCAGGATCTCCTGTCTCGAGCGGAAGTTGAGCTCGAGTTCGATCCCCTCGTGGTCGTCGTAGGCGTCGGCCAGTCGGTCGAGGCCCTCGCGGTCGGTGCCGCGCCAGCCGTAGATCGCTTGATCTTTGTCGCCGATCGCGAGCAGGTCCGGCCGGTCGGGGCCGTCCGTGAGTTCGGTGACCAGCGAGAACTGGGTCTCGTCGGTGTCCTGGAACTCGTCGCAGTAGACTTGCGTCCACTGGCCGGTGATCTCGTCTGCGATCGCCGCATCCTCCAGCAGCCCCGTCGCCGTCCGCACCAACTCGTCGAAATCCATCGTCCGCTCGGCCGCGAGCGCCTCGTGGTAATCCGCGTAGACGTCGGCGTAGTGCCGGGCCAGCCGGAGGAACTCGACGTAGTGTTTCAGGCGGCCGAAGGGCGTCTGCTCGATCCGGCTCGTCGCCTGCCCCCAGATTCGGTTGCCGAACAGCGCCCGCGGCAGGTGTTTCGTCGTCCGGTCGTCGAGCGACAGGGTCTCGATCGTATTCGTCACGCACGTCTGGAGGGTCCGAAGATAGCGGTCGATGTCCCTGACCACGTCGTCCTCGCGGAACGTGTCCGGCGCTTCCGCGATCTTCTCTCGGCAGTAGGAGACGAGTTTGCCGTAATCGACCAGCGACTCATGGGCCGCCTCGAGGTGCTCCTCTCGATTGAAGAACCGGAACGCCTCGTTATCAAAGGAGAGGTCGTCGCCGGCGGTTCGCTCGAGCCAGAGGACGAACTCGTTGCACAACTCGAGGGTGCGAACCGGCGGCAAACCCGACTGTAAGTCCGCGGGCGTAATGTCTTCTTGGCTCATCGACTGGATGAACCGATCGACCGAGTCGACGAGGTCGGCCGGCGAGCCGTCGTTTCGGGTCGACGCGGCCGCGAAATCGTAGTCGTTGGTCGCGAGCAGGCGGCCGATGAGCCGCCGTCGCATGCGCTCGGTGACGACGTCGAACTCGGGCGAGTAGCCCAGATAGTAGGCGTACTCGCGGACGAGCCGGTAACAGAACGAGTGGTAGGTGTAGACGTCGATCGCCGCCGCGGCGTCGGGATCGAGCCGCTCGGCGACCGCCGTGCGGATGCTCGCGGCCGCCTCGTTGGCGAAGGTCAACACGAGCACGTCGTCGGGATCGACGTCGCCCCGCTCGACGGCGCGCTCGATCCGGACGAGCATCGTCGTCGTCTTCCCGGTGCCCGCGCCCGCATCGACGGAGGTACAGGCCGCGCGGCTGTCGATGACCGCCTCCTGATTGCCCTTCGGCTCGATGTCCTCGGCCGCGATATCGAGCGCGCTGGCCCTCTCGGACGCGTCGGCTCCGTCGACCGCTCGGTCGGCTCCCGGCTCGAGGCTCCGATCGTCTGCTCGATCCCGCTGTGGCGTCTCACCCATCGAAGCGCACCTCCTGTGCGATGTACTCCTGACAGCAGACGGTGTACTCGCAGTCGGGACAGGCGTGGTCCTCGATCTGGGCCCAGCGGTCTGACGGGTCGAACGGCCCAGACACGAGGCGTGATGCGACGGTCGCGAGTCGGCTGTCGACGGTCTCGTTTCGGTGATCGTGAGTCATGCCGTAAGTGTGGTGATCGATATAGACGTCGGTGAGATCGACGACCTCGAGGCTCGTCTCGACGGTGTCCCGAACCCAGTTCACCGCCGTTCCCGACCGGTCGGCCAGCGGAATCTGGACGTACCGACAGGTCCGCTCGCCCAGCTCGAGCCGGTCGCGGAGGGCGCGGAGCCCGTCGATGACGACGGCGGTCTCGAAGAGCGAACCGACCGGGTCCGGGTCGAACGCGTCCTGCTCGTCGTCGAAGTGGTCGGTAAAGAGGTCGGCCACGTCGCCCTCCCAGTCCGACCGGTAGCGCAGGCGGCCAAGCGGCGCGAGCGTCGGGACGAACCGGACGCCGACGATCGACGAGCCGTCGCCGTAGACGTAATCGACCGTCGCGTCGATCGTCACCGCGTCGGCCGCGGGCGACTCCGATCCGCCCGCCGCGTCGGGGAGCGCGACCGTACTCGAGAGCGGGAGTTCCGGCCCGATCAGTTCGCCGCGGGCCGCGTCGGCGTCGAGTCGCGCGATCCCCGCGGCGTGGTCGACCCCGACGCGCTCGAGGTACGCCGAAAGCGTCGCCTCGAGCACCCGCCGTTCGTGGCGGCGCTGGGCGACGGAGTGGAACGGCTCGTCGTGGTCGGTCCACAGCGCTGAGAGCCGGTCGTGGGCGACCGCCTCGAGTTCGTCCCGGTCGGTCTCGCCGCTCCGGAGCGCGTCGCAGATGGCGGTCCGCAGGAGGGCGACGCGGTCGTCAACGGCGTCGTCGTCGTCGCTCCCGTCGAGTCCGTGGACGTGGGCGAACTCGTACCGGCGGGGGCAGTGAAGAGCGGTGCGGAGCCCGTCGACCGAAAGCGAGGCGGCGCTCGAGTCGGCGTCAGTCATCGCGGACCACCTCGCCCGCGGCGAACTCGAACTGCGAGCGGACCGCTTCGGCGAGTTCGTCGTCGACGTCTCCCTCCTCGAGCACGACCGCGATCTCCTCGAACAGGGCTTCGGTCTCGCCGAGGTCCGCCTCCCCGCCGGTGCTCGCCTCCCGGAGCACTCGCTCGAGTTCGCCCCGCGGCTGGGCCAGCAACGCCTCGAGCGCGTTCGTCTCGCCGTGGATCGCCGCGTCCGCGGTGGCGTCGATCTCCTCGAAGGCGAGGCCGGGCGTCGACTCGATCAGTTTCAGGTAGCGCGACTCGTCGTAGGTCCGCTGCAGGCTTCCCGAACCCCGCTCGTAGGAACAGCAGTAAAGAGCGCGTTCGGCGGCGCGAGCCCCGAGCGCGAGCCGCCTGCGGGACCGCTGGGCGTGGTACGTCTCGAAGGGGTCCCCGAAACCGTCTGCGTCGACCGTCTCAAAGGTCTCCGCGATGTCCGCGTCCGAGGGGGCCGTGACCGCGGGGTAGGCCGGCATGTTCCGGAGCCACGCCGTCGGGAACAGCTGGGTGAGAAACTGTTCGCCCGGGTAGGTCTCGTCGATCAGGTCCAGCAGGAAGACCGCCTTCCGCGAGTCGTACTTGAGGTCGTCGACGGCACAGACGGTGACGCCGCCGGTCGGCGGCCGCGTCTCGACCGCGTGGACGTACGGCGCGTCGTACTGGATCGTTCGACGGAGCATCCGGCGCAGCCCCTGCCAGTCCGGCCCCACCAGGTCCGTCTCCTCGACGAACCGGGCGATCTCGAGGACCCGCCGGACGCCCTCGTACTGCTCGCGGGCGTCGACCCAGTCCTCCTCGCGGGCGATCCGCCCCTTCAGGTCCGTCTCTCGAATCCAGCGCTCGAGCGAGCGGCGGACGCTCGCCCCGGCGGTCGCCGCCAGCAACTCCGGCGAGAACTCGGGGACGCGGGCGCGGAGCCGATCCAGCGAGACGTCCCGCGGATCACTCGAGTCCCGCCGACGGTCGGGTGACTCGGCTCGAGCGAGTTCGTCGGCGTTCCCGTCTCGCTCGCGTTCGCACTGGAGCGTGACGACCGCGTAGAGTTCGTTCACCGCGGGGTCGTCCGCCAGCGAGGGGGTGCCGATCGTCGCCGTCGGCACGCCGGCGTCCCGGAGCCGCCGTCTCGTCTCCGGCACCCGCTCGATCCGCGGGACCGCGACGGCGAACTCGTCGTGGGACCAGCCGTGGCGGTCGCGCAGCGATTCGATTTCGGTCGCGACCGCCCGCACCTGTTCGCGGGCCGTCTCGGTCCGAACGCGTCGCGCGACGCCCGCCGGGTCGGCGTTTCTGGATTCGGCTCCGGCCGACGCGTCGGGCGGGCTTCGATCCGGCGGCTCGCCGGTCGCGAGGAATCGCGTGATAGCGCGATGTGGGGGAGAGGGAGCGGGCGAGCCGTCGGCACCGCCTTCGGCGGCGGCCACGGGCTCTACCGGCTCGACCTTGAGGCCGGCCTCAGTTGCGATGGACGCAATGCGGCCCGGTTCGACCCGCGTGCGCTCGACGCTGGCGTGGCGCTCGCCGAGACAGACGAGGTCGGCGTCGCGGGTGAGCGCCGCGAGATACCGGCGGTCGAGCCGGCGGTACTCCTCGAATTCGACGGCGAGGACGGCGTCGAACGAGTCGGTGACGCGAGTGCGCAGCCCGTCGGCGTCCGCCTCGAGCAGGTCGACCGCCTGCGGGATCACGTCGGCCCGCTCGACGTAGTCCCGATCGTCGAGTTCCGCGTGGAACCGGTCGTTCATCGCGTACAGGAAGGCCAGACAGTCGTGGGGATCGTCGATCTCGAGGTCGTCGAGCCGGATCCGTTGACGGGTCGCCGCGAGCAGCAGTTGCCCCACGTCGCGCGAGAAACTCTCGTGGGCGGCCGCGCGCTCGAGGTAGTCCGGCACCGCGCGGCTCGCACCGTCGATCACCAGCGAGATGAGTTCGATACGCTCCTCGTACTCGAGGCGAGAGAGCGTCGGATCGTACTCCTCGATGGTCTTCGAAGCGTGTTCCGGCAGCGATTCGATTCGGGGCGAGCGCGGTCCCCTGGCGGCCCGCTCGCGGTCGGTTTCGGCCAGCGCGTCGGTCAGGGACTCGAGGCCCGTCGGATGCCGTTTCAGAACCAAGACGTTTCGCGGGCCGTGTTCCGCCGCGAGGGCGGCGTACTCGGCGGCGACGGTCGCGAACACGTCGCTGCCGGGCGCGGGGCTGGAGAGGAGCTTGCAAGTTCCGTCGAGTGCGGGCGGCGGAGACGCCATCGGTTGTACGTCACCGTGTATGGCGGAATCCCTACTTAAATGTGGGCACGACCTGCTCGCCGTTTGTCATCCAGATGCCCGATCGGCCGGCGGTCGCCGTCCGCGCAGTCTGGTCGGGGCCGGTCTCGAGCGACTCCAGTCCGACAATCCTTATATTGTATACTGAATACGGTACAGTATGGAGGATATTTTCGTCGCTCGAGTCATGTCCTCGTCGCTGCACACGGTGACGCCGGACACGCTCGTCGAGGACGCCGCACAGGAAATGCTCGCAAACGAGATCGGGTCGGTCATCGTCGTCGACGACGACAACCGGCTCGAGGGGATCCTGACGACGACGGACTTCGTCAAGATCGTCGCCGAACAGAAGCCCAAAGACCAGACGCCGGTCTCGAAGTATATGAGCGCCGACGTCGTGACGGTCACGGCACAAGACAGCATCCGCGACGCCGCGGACACGATGGTCGAACGGGGCTTCCACCACATCCCCGTCATCGACGAGGACGAGGGCGTCATCGGGATGGTCACTACGTCGGATCTGGCGGGCTACCTCTCTCGCGTCCAGTCCCCGAGCCCCGAGTAATCGCGCCGTGCGCTCGGAAACGGGCCCTCGAGGCCGTCGCCGGGGCCGGACCCGCGTGGAACGGCCGCGTCGTGCGATCAGCTCGAGGCCCGTGGGACGAAGGGACCGAAATCGGCGGTCCGCGCGGCGATCGTTGCGATCCGGAGCGCGTAGCTCAGCAGGACCATAAACGGGAGGAAGACGAGGACGACGCCACCGGCGGCGATCGACAGGAGCAGCCACGTGCTCGAGATCGCCCCGACCAACTGCGAGTACGAAAGCATGAGCAGCCCGCCGCCGACCAGCGTCGGAAACCCGACGTACAGCAGCATCCGCGAGAGAACGGCGAGTTCGTGCTGGACGTACAGCGTCTTGAACGTCTGTCGGGCGATCGCGAGGAAGCCGAGCAGTTCGATCAGTTCCTCGAGGGGCTCCCTCTCGTCGAAGGCGTCGCTCCACTCGTCCCGGAACGTCCGCGCCGCGTGATAGTAGTTGCCCTGATGGTGGCCCAACACGGCCGACAGCGCCTCGAACGTGCCGAACTCCGCGTCCTCGAGCGCGGTCGAGACCGTCTGCCCGTCCGACTCGAGGGCGGCGATGAACCGCTCGAGTTCCCGCCGTTTCTCGTCGCCGGCGTCGTCCGCGAGCGCGGCGGGAAGGTCTCGGGCGCGGTCGACCGTCGCGGTGACGATGACGTTCAGGAAGGCGGCCGGTGATGCCGGACTGACGCCCGCGTCGGTCAGTTCCTCGACGTCCCGTTGGAAGTCGGTCATGCCGTCGAACCGGTCTCGAAGCGCGGGCGTCCACCCCAACTCCTGTGAGAGCACCAGTTGGTTGATCGCCAGCACGATCGTGATGAACGGGAGCGTGCCGCCGACGAGCGACCCATAGAGCGTGACGACGGTTCCGGTGTCGGTCACTGGGAACAGTCCGGCGAGATAGAGCACGACGACGGCCGCGTACAGACCGATCGTCAGCAGTCCGGCGATCGCCAGCCGGTGGCCGTCGAGGAGCGCCCACCGCTTGAGCGGCGACTCGGTCACCGTCTCGTAGGTCAACTGGCTCTCCTCGCCGTCCGCGGTCGTCGAGAGTGCCCGGTCGCGTGCGCTCATGCCGGCCCGGTCAACGTCGGCGCTGAAAAGACCGGGCGCACCACTGGACTCGCTGAAAAGAGCCCGATCCGCGGCCGCCCCATGTCGCCCGTCGACGGGTCACTCGACGGCAAACATCTCCTCGTCCAGTCGGCGGCCGCCGGTCCAGCACTCGCCCGCGAACCACGCGAAGTAGCCGAGCGCGAAGACCACCATCGCGGCAGTGAGCAGCCACGCCGGGCTCGCGACCTCGAGCCGGCGGAGTTGTGAAAGCCCGAACGCGCCGCAGCCGACCGCGAGAAGTGCGATCCCGACCGCGGCCACGCGGGGCCAGCCGACGGTCCGGCTGCCAACGGACAGTCGCTCGCGGGTCCCGGCGAGCACCAATACGACGCCGACGGCGGCGAGCCAGCCGGCCAAAAACAGTGTCGACGTGGCCGCGAGGTCACCGCTGACGAGGAACAGTCCCGCCAGTAGCAGCGTCGCGAACCCGCCGCCGGCGAACCCGCGGCGAACGACGGTCTTCAGTCCGCTCATCGCTCGGCCGGTTCGCCGGGAGTACAGTTAGGCGTTCTCACTCCCCTCGACTGCGCGGTCAGTCGTCGTCCATCGGCGCGCTCACCGGCTCGACGCGCTCGCCCCGGGGGCCCTCGAGATCGATCTTGGGGAGCAGGTCCCGCAGGTAGCGGCCGGTGTGTGAGTCCTCGAGTCGCGCGACGTCTTCCGGTGTGCCGGTCGCGACGATTTCGCCGCCGTTCTCGCCGCCCTCGGGGCCGAGGTCGATGACGTGGTCGGCGTTCTTGACGAGGTCGAGCTCGTGCTCGATGACGGCGATGGTGTTGCCGTTGTCGGTCAGCCGGTGGAGCACGTCGATGAGTTTGCGCTCGTCCTCGCTGTGGAGTCCCGTGGTGGGCTCGTCGAGCAGGTACAGCGTCTCGCCCGAGTCCTTCTTGCCGAGTTCCTCGGCGAGCTTGATTCGCTGGGCCTCACCGCCCGACAGCGTGGTCGAGGGCTGGCCGAGTTTCATGTAATCGAGACCGACATCTTTGAGCAGCTTGAGCCGCCGGCGGATCTGGCTCGAGGACTCGAAGAAGTCGTAGGCTTCCTCGACGGACATCTCGAGGACGTCGGCGATGGTCTTGTCCTTGTAGGTGACATCGAGCGTGGCGTCGTTGTAGCGATCGCCGCCACACTCCTCACAGGGGACGTAGACATCCGAGAGGAAGTTCATCTCGATTTTCACCGTGCCCTGGCCGCCACACTCCTCGCAGCGGCCGTCTTTGACGTTAAAGGAGAACCGCCCCTTCTCGTAGCCGCGCTGTTTCGCGAGCTTCGTCGAGGCGAACAGCTCCCGGATGTAGTCGAAGACGCTGGTGTAGGTCGCGGGGTTCGACCGCGGGGTGCGGCCGATCGGCGACTGATCGATCAGGCGGACCGTCTCGATCTGGTCCAGTCCCTCGATGGCGTCGTGATCGCCGGGGATGACGCTCGTGTTGTCGTTCATCTCGCGAGCGAGGCCCTTGTAGAACACCTCGTGCATCAGCGTGGACTTCCCGGAGCCGGAGACGCCGGTGATCGCGGTGAAACAGCCGAGCGGGATATCGACGTCGAGGTCCTTGAGGTTGTGCTGGCGCGCCCCGCGGATCGTCAGCGCGCCCTCCGGATCGCGGCGTTCATCGGGCACCGGAATCTGACGCTGGCCCGAGAGGTAGTCGCCGGTGACGGATCCCTCGGTCTCCATGACCTCATCGACGGAGCCGTTGGCGACGATCTCGCCGCCGCGCTTGCCGGGGCCGGGCCCCATGTCGATGACGTTGTCCGCCCGGCGCATGGTCTCCTCGTCGTGTTCGACCACCAGAAGCGTGTTGCCCAGATCGCGCAACTCTTCTAAGGTGTCGAGCAGCCGGTCGTTGTCCCGCTGGTGGAGCCCGATCGAGGGCTCGTCGAGGACGTAGAGGACGCCGACGAGGCCGGAGCCGATCTGCGTGGCGAGCCGGATGCGCTGGCTCTCGCCGCCCGAGAGCGTCGAGGCCTCCCGGTCGAGCGTGATGTAGTCGAGGCCGACCTCGCACATGAAGCCGAGTCGCGCCCGGATCTCTTTTAAGATCTCCTCGGCGATGACCCTCTCGCGTTCGGTGAGGTCGGCTTCCATCGACTCGAAGTGCTCGCGGGCGTCGCCGATGCTCATCGCGTTGATCTCGGTGATCGAACTGTCGTCGACCAGCACGGCGCGGCTCGCGGGCTTGAGCCGGGTGCCGTCACAGGCCGGACACTCCGTGACCGACATGTAGTCCTCGATGTGTTCTCGGGTCGAATCGGAGTCGGTCTCGAGGTAGCGCCGTTCCAAGTTCGGAATGACGCCCTCGAAGTGCTTTTTCTTCCGACGGGTGCCGTTTTTCGTGCTTCGCTTGAACACCACTTCGCCGTCCGTGCCGTAGAGGAACGCCTGCTGGATGTCCCCGTCCAGCTCCTCGAACGGCGTTGAAAGCGGCACATCGAAGTGTTCCGCGACGGCGTCGAGCCGCGTCTGGTAGTACGATCGGTTGTAGCTCCACGGCTCGAAGACGTGTTTGAGCGGCTTGGATTCGTCCTGCAGGACGAGGTCCTCGTCGACCTCCTTGGTTTCGCCGAGCCCCTCGCACTCGGGACAGGCACCGTGGGGCGAATTAAAGGAGAACGAACGAGTTTCGATCTCGGGCACGTCGATGCCGCAGTGGGTACACGCGAGGTCCTTCGAGAACTCGACGACGAACCGGTCGTCCTCCTCGGTCTCGTCGCCGAGCGCGCCCGTGCTGCGGGCCTCGTCGCCGAGGTCCGCGGCGACTTCTTCGGAGGCGTCCGGGAGGATGACCTTCATGACGCCGTCGGCCTCGTCGAGCGCCGTCTCGACGCTGTCGATGATCCGCGGACGGGCTTCGGTCGAGACCTTCACGCGGTCGACGATCACGTCGACGGTGTGATCGAAGTTCTCGTCTAAGTCGGGGTCGTCCATCGTGAGGTCGTACTCCTCGCCGTCGATCTCGACGCGGGCGTAGCCTTCCGAGACGAGTTCCTCGAAGAGGTCCTCGAAGGCACCCTTCTGGTCGCGGACGACGGGTGCCGCGAGTTTGGCCTTGGTTCCCTCGGGGAGCTCGAGGATGCGCTCGACCATGTTCTGGGCCGACTGCTCGCCGACTTCGCGACCGCACTCCGGGCAGTGGGGCGTGCCGACGCGGGCGTACAGCAGGCGCAGGTAGTCGTGGAGTTCGGTGACCGTCCCGACGGTCGATCGCGGGTTGTTCGCGGCGTTCTTCTGATCGATCGAGATAGCCGGCGAGAGACCCTCGACGGTCTCGACCTGCGGTTTGTCCATCTGGCCGAGGAAGTTCCGAGCGTACGCCGAGAGGCTCTCGATGTACCGGCGCTGGCCCTCCGCGTAGACCGTCTCGAACGCGAGCGAGGACTTGCCCGACCCCGAGAGGCCGGTGACGACGGTAAACGCCTCACGGGGGATCGTCACGTCGATGTCCTTGAGGTTGTGCTCTTCCGCACCGCGCACTTCGATGAAGTCCTTGCTCATCGTTCGGTCGCGCGGAGAGACAGTCTCTTCTGTCGACGCAGTTCCAGATTCATTGTATCTGTGTCAGTGGCTGCAAGGACTTAACGAGTCTGAAAGGCCACTGTCGTGGTGCTCGTCAACAAATACCACTCGAGGTAAGAGTGCAGTTCGGCAGCCGTCTCACTCGCACGCGACTGGAGTTTCACGCTCGATCTCGGTCTGCCCACTGCGGGTCGGCGGCCGGACCAAAGTAACTTCGGCCGGCAGCCCAAAGGACGCGTATGAGCGACGACGCCGCGGACGACTTCGCGGTCGACGAATTCGTCGAGTACTGCCGCACGCAGGCCGGGCTCCTCTCGGGCAGCGTCACGACGATGGGCGAGGAAGCCGACGAGCTACTCGACGAGATCGATCAGGAGATGGCCGAGATCCGGTCGCGCCTCGAGGCGCTGCCCGACGAGGTAGAGGCGACCGAATCCCCGTCGACCGCGGACGTGCCGGACGCAAGCGAGGTCGACGTCGCGGCGATCGAGGAGTTACAGCAGGAACTCGAGGAGAAACAGCTGCTCGTGGAGGCGAAACAGGCCCGCATGCAGGCGTTTCAGGATCTCGCCGCCGGGTATACCGAACTCGCCGAGGAGCTGTCGTCGGCCGTCGATGACGAACAGGAGGCACTGACCCGCATCGTCGAGTTCGAAGCCGACGCCGACGCACCGGCGTACTTCGACGAGCGGGAGACGATAGTCGAGGCTGCAGCCGCGTCCGCGGATGCCGAGTCGGAACCGGAACCCGAATCGGAATCTCAGTCCGAGTAATCAGTCTCGCGGGTAGTACTCGTCCTCGAGGGCCTCGAGCACCGCGTCTACGTCCTCTTTGGTATTGAACGCGTGGATCGACGCCCGAACCGCGTCCGGTGTCGGCAGCGGCCGGACGACGATCCCCCGATCGGCGAGACGCTCGACTGTCGTCTCCGGTTCGTCGACATCGATCGTCACCAGTCCGGATTCGTACTCGCGGGGACTCAACAGCCGCTCGTCCGGAACGCCCGCTTTGAGACGGTCGGTCAGCGTCTCGATTCGCTGCTGGATCGTCTCGATGCCGACCTCCTCGAGCACCTCGATCGCTTCCGTCAGCCCGGCGTAGGGCGCGGGGCTCGCGGTGCCGATCTCGAGTCGTCGCGCGCCCGCTGCATAGCGGTAGTCTGTGGCGTTTTCGTCCGCGACGCTCCGGTAGCCGATTGCGGCGGGGACGAGGTCCCGTTCGACGCCGTCGCGGACGTAGAGGAAGCCAGCACCGAAGGGACCGAGCAGCCACTTGTGGCCCGCCCCGACGACGAAGTCGGCACCCCACTCCTGTACGTCGACGGGTACCTGCCCGGGCGACTGGACGGCGTCGACCAGCACCAGTGCCCCGGCGTCGTGGGCGATGTCGACGATCTCGGAAACCGGCAGTCGCGTCCCGTGGGTCCAGGTAAGCGAACTCACGCAGAACAGCGTCGCGTCGTCGGCCGCCGCTTTCACGTCCGCGAGCTCGAGCCGTCCACCCTCAGTGTCGAGTACTTGCACCTCGACGCCGTACTCGCGTTCGAGGCGCTGCCACGGCAGGATGCCCGCGGAGTGCTCGAGGTCGGTGCGGACGACAACGTCGTCTTCGCCCCAGTCGAACGCACTCGCGATCCGGTTGATCCCGTCGGTCGTGCTCTGGGTGAGTGCGACCTCGCTCGGGTCCGCTCCGAACAGGTCGGCGACGGCCGCTCGCGCGTCGTCGTAGGCGTCGAATGCCGCGGGGTACATCCCCTCGGCGGCAGGTGCCTCGTACTCGTGGTACTCGAGGGCCGATTCGGACGCGTCGACCACGCGGCGCGGGCTCGGCCCGCCGGCACCCCAGTTGCAGTAGACGGTCGACTCGAGGGCCGGCATCGCCTCGCGTAGCTCGATCGGATCCATCGGAGGGTGGTTTGCGTCGACCGATGTTCGTTCTGACGGTTACTTCGCTGTCGGTCGGTTATATTCATCTCGAGAACCAGAGAGGTCGACAGTATCCGAGCCGCTTGCCTCTCCGGCGAAGCCCGCACTGACCGCTATCGCGAGCGAATTGCGCCGCAACTCAAAGTAGCATTTAAACACCCTCGATATAGTGGGAACAGTCAACTCGCTTACCATCTCTCGAGAATCGTCGATACGCCTGAACGTATGTCCCCCCTACGACCACGTGAGGAGGAAGACCGATGACCCATACTCGACTCAACCGACGGCAGATGGTGCAAGCGCTCGGGGCGACCGGCGTCGCTGCGGTGGCCGGTTGTCTCGGCGGTGAGACCGAGGAGAACGGTGCGGAAAGCGATCAGTCGGCGAGCGAGGAGGGGCTGCCGGCGGCCAAGGAGGTCGACGTCGACCGAATCGCGCGGGATCCGACGGACATTCCGGAGCCGGTCGACTGGAACGAGCCCCGGGAACACGACATCACGATTCAGACCGAGCGGGTGACCGCCGAGATCGAGCCGGGGGTTACCTTCGAGTACATGACCTTCGAGGGGCAGGTACCGGGGCCGATGGTCCGGGTCCGCCGGGGCGACCGGGTGAACCTGACCTTCGACGTGCCCGAGGACCTCAACGTGGCGGCCCACAACATGGACTTCCACGCGGTCTACGGCCCCGGCGGCGGCGCGGACGCGACCACGATCGCACCCGGGGACGACCCGACCCAGATCAGCTTCACGGCCGACTACGCGGGCGTATTCATCTACCACTGTGCGATCCCGAACATGGACCAGCACATCAGCGCGGGCATGTTCGGCTCGATCCTCGTCGAGCCCGAGGACGGCCTCCCCGAGGTCGACACCGAGTACTACCTCGGCCAACACGAGATCTACACCACCGGCGAGGTCGGCGAGGAGGGCCACCACGAGTTCGACTTCGACGCGATGCTGGCCGAAGAACCGACCTACGTCGTCTTCAACGGCCAGGCCTACGGCTTCGCCCCCGACGATGGCCAGCCCATGCAGGCCGAGACCGGCGAAACCGCCCGCGTCTACTTCGCCAACGGCGGCCCGAACCTCCTGAGTTCGTTCCACCCCATCGGGAACGTCTGGAGCCGCTACTACCGCGACGGCGACCTGCTGACCGACCCCGACAAAAACGTCGAGACCGCACCCGTCGCACCGGGAACCACCACTGCCGCCGAAATGGAGTTCCCCGTGCCCGGCCCGGTCAAAATCGTCGACCACGCGCTGACCCGCGCCGCCCGCCGCGGCGCACTCGGCGTCGTCAGCGTCGACGGCGAACCCACCCGCGACGTCTACGACGAAAATCCGTGAGCGGGCACCGCCCGCTCACACCGGCTCCCGGCTCCTTTTCGGTCCGTCTTGGTCCCGCTTCGAGCGAGCGAGTGAGAGAGATCAGTCCGTCCCGCTCGGTTCGTTCGGCGAGCTGATCGTGTCTCCGCAGGCCCCACGTTGGGGAGCCGATGGCGAACGACCGGCTTCCCGATCGACGAAAACAGGGCTGTATACTTATAACAGTTCGACCGCGATTGTCACCCGATGGTGTTCGCCCCGATTTCGGCGATTACGTTCGATGCCGGCGATCCGGCCGCGACGGTTGCGATCGGACGGCTGTTCGCGTATTTCGCGATGGGTGTCGCAGCGACGGTGTTGCTCTACTACGCGACGATCTACGTCCGAGAGGTCCTCGCCGTCGACGCCGGTACCGAGCAGTGGTTCCTCCTGCTCGGCATCGGCGCGGCGATCGTCTACGCCGTCGCCGGCGTCGGCTCGCTGCTGTTCGAGCCCGAGTGGATCGGCCGGTTCGTCGACGGTGCGATCCTCTTTTTCATCCTCTTTCTCGCCCTGGCGATCCGCGCGATGTACCACGACCAGCCGGGTGCGGACGATCGGTCTCGGTTACTGCCTGCGTGGGCGGACTACGTCGTTGTCGCCGGATTCATCGCCGCGTGGTGGGGCACGTTCTTGGTTCAGACCTCTGCGAGTCGGCTGGTCGTCGCGGTCGGCTGGGTCGTCACGTCGGCCTGGGCGGTGCTCTATGCCGTCCGCGCCGTTCGCGTCCACGAGGGGACGACGTTCGCCGCGCTGACCCGTCACCTGCTGCCGGCGATCGTCTGCGTTACCGCGGTCGTCTTCGTCGACCTGCTCACGAACCACCTGAACGGCTACGCCGCGCTCGCCGACGCCGCGTGGCTCGTCGGGACGACGCTCGTCGCCGCGTTCCTGTTCGACACCGCCGTGGCGATCCGCCAGCAGGGCGGCGAACTCGAGCGGCTCTACGACTGGACGACGTGGCGCGAGCAATCGTTCGACGATCAGTCGTTCGAGTGAGCGGTCGACCGGAGCGAGCCGGGCTCAGAGTTCGCCGCGCAGGACGACTTCGTTGTCGACCCGCTGGAGCATGTCCTCGGTGACGACGTAGTCCTCGTCGTCTTCGCCCTCCCAGCCGACGGTGGCGAGGACCTGTTCCGCGACGCTCGGATCGGGGTCGACGTAGGCTCGCTGCCCTTCGACTTTCGCGACGATTCCGAGTTCCTTCCCGTCGATATCGACGACGGTCTTCCCGACCGCGTCGTCGGTCAATGGAGCTGTCATAGCCGATCGCTACGACGACCAGCGGGGTAAACGAACGGCCGTCCCGTGCCGGTCTACGGCATCCTCGAGCGGCCGTGCTGGCCGACGGGAGACGCACTTGCTGTCTGCGCCCAGTGGCTATTTGCCGATGGCACTCGAGGCTAGCGGTGGCGTCCGACCGCGCGGACCCCCATTCGCCGTGACCGTTCCCACACCATGACACAGACACTCGAGATCAGCGACGACCTGATGGATCGACTCGACAGCCACTGCGAGGAGGGCGAGACGCCCGAGGCACTCATCGAGGAACTGGTGTCGATGTACGAGACCGAAGGGACGTTCCTACAGGAAGGCTACTCCGAGTAGCCGATGGGACTCGCAGTCTTCCCTTCGTTCTTTCGAGACCGCTGACGGGATGATCGATGCCAACCGGACAGGTGTGAGAGATGATGACACTCAAGTAGGTCGTCCCCGTAGGGTAGCGTATGCACCTGCTGGTCGCGCTCGACGACTCGGAGCCGGGGTGGGCGGCCCTCGAGTTCGCGTGTGACGAACACGCCGACGACGAGATCACGGTGGTCCACGCCGTCGACCCGACCGGCAGCGGCTACGGCGAAGTCGCACACCTCGGGCCAGATGTCCTGATGGAGCGCCAGCAGGAGGCCGGCCAGGAACTGCTCGCGGCGGCCGAGGATCGCGCGGCCGACGACGGCTGTTCGATCGAGACGGAGTTGGTGATCGGCCAACCGGCCGACGCGGTCGTCGACTACGCCGCGGCCAACGCCATCGACCGGATCGTCGTCGGGAGCCACGGCCGGACCGGGTTCTCGCGGGTGTTGCTCGGCAGCGTCGCCGAGCAAATCACCCGGCAGGCACCCGTTCCGGTGACGATCGTCCGATAGCAGTTTCGACTGCTGTTCGCGCACAGGCGAAGTCGTTTGGCTCCCGCGTATCCGCCTCGAGCGGTCCGGAATCGCCCGACTCACGCTGTCACAGGCAGTACCGGGTAGGACTCCAGCGGATCAGCATCGTCGAAACGATCACAACAGGACAGACTAATTAAGGCCCACCACAGTCTCGATTACATGAACGACCGCTACGACGTAGTCATCGCCGGTGCCGGTCCCGCCGGCGCACAGTGTGCCCGCGATCTCGCCGCTAGAGGGTACGACGTCGTCGTCCTCGAGACCGAGGCCGAGGATGGGTTCCCGCGCCAGAGCAACAAGTCCACTGCGGGGACGTTCCACTCCATGATGGCCGCCTTCGGCATCCCGGACGACGTCGTGATGCAGTACACCGACAGCGTCGTCCTCGAGTCGCCGACCGAACACTACGTTCGCGATCAGACCGGTGCAGTCCTGGAGTTCGCCGACTTCAAACGCTATCTCGTCCGCGACAGCCGCGAGAAGGGTGCTGAGTACCGCTTCGACGCCCGCGTTACCGCGCCGATCATGGAAAACGGCGAGATCGCCGGCGTCACCTACAACGGCGACGAGGAGGTCTACGGCGACATCGTCATCGACGCAACGGGCCCGAGCGCGCCGCTAGCGAAGAAACTCGGCGTTGTCGATCTCAAACGGGAAAACCACGCGATCGGTATCGAGTACGAGTTCGAGGGAATCGATATCGATCGGCCTGGCTTCGCCGGCCTGCGCGACGCCATGATGTTGCGACTGGACCACGAGATCGCGCCCGGCGGCTACTCGTGGATCTTCCACACGGGCGAAGACACCGCCAAGGTCGGCCTCTGTTACATCCAAAACGACAGCCACGACCAGTACAGCCGGGACGATTTCACCATCGACGACTACATGTCTCACTGGCTCGACACCGATCCGCGGTTCCAGAACGCAGAACGGATCGAGGGCAAACAACACCGCGGCTCGGCCCACATTCAGGAGCCGACGCAACTCCACACCGATCGGTTCATGGCGATCGGCGACACCGTTCCGAGCCTCGACCCGCTCTGGGGCGAGGGGATCAACAAGTGCATGCAGTCGGGTCGCGCGGCCGCCGCCACCGCCGACAGCTGTCTCAAACACGACGGTGTCGAGCCGACCGCCGAGAACCTCGAGGTCTACGACACCCTCTGGCATCGCGATGTCGCGCCCAACGCGAAGAGTCGACTGCTGATGACCCAACTCCTCTATCTCGCCCCGAACGAGCGCTACGATCAGCTCATGCGGGACCTCCAACGGCTCGGCGACGACACGCTGGCCAAGGCGAACAATGGCGACCCCCTCGCCATCGCACGCCTGCTCGAACTCGAGGATGCGCCGCTGCTCGTCGATCTCGCGAAACAGCGACTGGACCTCTCCTCCCTGCTGTAAGCCGTCGCAGTTGCCTCGGTTTCCGTCCGTTTCTCGTCGAGACGTTTGTGAGCCACGTAGCGATAGCGTCGGCGAGCCGCCAGCGGCGGGTTAGGCGAGAAACTGTGACTCGAAGGCTTGCACGCTCTCGTCCGTGCCCGCGAGAACGACCGCGTCGTCGTCCTCGAGGACGAACGACGAGGAATCGAACTCGACGATCGTCTCGCCGTCCCGGACGACGGCGAGGACGGTACAGCCCGTCCGCGAGCGGACCTCGGCGTCGGTGACGGTCTGTCCCGCCAGCCGGCCTGCGGGGAGTTTCACGACATCGATCTGCCTGTCGACGGCGAGCACGTCCTCGTCCTCGAAGACGGTCGAGGCGAGCATCCGCCCGCTGACGGTCGCCAGCGACTGCACGTAGTCCGCGCCGGCTCGGTACAGCTTCTGGTCGCTTTCCGCGTCGTTCGCTCGGACGACGATGTCGACCGAGGGGTTCAGATCCCGCGCGACGAGCGTCGCGAAGATCGCCGTCGTGTCGTCGTCGAGGGTGACGATCACTGCCGACGCGTCGTCGATACCGGCCTCGCGGATCGCCGCTGGATCGCGGGCGTCGCCAATCACGTCGACGCCCGCCTTGTCGGCGCTGTCGAGTACGGTCACGCGGGAGTTCGTCTCGGCGAGTGCCTCCCCCGCCGCCGCCCCCGCTTCGCCGTAGCCGGCGATCACGACGTGCTGGGCCGAGAAGGGGCGGATCGTCGCCGCCTCGGATCGCAGGGCGTCGATTCGGTCCGCTTCGCCCGCGACGAGGAGTCGTGTGCCCGTATCGAGTTCGCGGTCCGGCGGAATCGGGCTCTCGAACTCGCCGTCGATCCACGCGCCGATGCCGTCGACGCCGAACCGCTCGAGGAGCCGGATCTCCCCGGCGGTCCGCCGACAGAGGTCGCTTCCTTCCGCGATCGAGAGTTCGACCAGTTCCAGCCCGTTTCCGATCTCGACGCCCTCGTCGACCGCGGTCGTCACGGCCGTCGGCACCCGGTGGGCGAAGCTCTCGCCGAGCAACTGGCGCGGCGAGAGCACCTCATCCGCGCCCGCGATCCGGTGGTACTCCCCCAGTCGCTGGTCCTCGACCAGCGTTACGATCCGCACGTCGGGGTTCGCCTCGCGAGCCGAGAGGACAATGCTCGCGTTCGTGTCGTCGGCCGAGTCGGCCACAACCGCCATCGCGCGCTCGATGCCGGCGTTCTCGAGGACGTCGGTCGACTCCGGGTCGCCGTGGACGACCCGCCGGTCCGTTTCGTGCAGTTCGGTCGCCGTTCCCTCGTCGGACTCGACGACGACGAACTCCTGCCCGCGGGACTCGAGTTCGTCGATGAACGCCTCGACGCGGGACGTGTACTCGCAGATGACGACGTGGTCCTCGAGATCGGGGGCGGCCGCCGGCGGCGTCGTCGAGAGCGCGTCTCGCAGCCACGGGACGGCGAAGATGTCGACGCCGGTGAGGATCAGCCCGATCCCGGTGAGCTGCAGAGCGATCATCAGCAGGTTCATCTGGGGCGTCGCCCACCCCGCGTCCTCGCCGTAACCGGTCGTCGTGTACGTCTGGAAGACGACCTCGAGCGACCGGTAGAGCGGCTGGGGGTCGTTCTCCCACGTCGCCATCCCGTAGTTGTACAGCAGCGTGGAGACGACGGTCGTCGCGGCCACGAGCGCGAGGTAGTAGCCGGCGCGGCGGGACCTCCACAGAGCCATACACGTTCCATTCGACGGACGGCTGTTGACGGTACCGGTCGATGCGGTCGACGGGAATCCCCGACAACGGCCCCTCATACGCGGGGTTCTCCCCGCCGAAACGGCCAGAGAGACTGCCTCCGCCGCCGGTTTATGCCTCCAGTCCTATCTCTCGACAGATGGCGTTCCTCGAGAACCTCCTGTTGGTGTTCGTCGCCGGTCTGGTCACGGCGCTTGCGACCGGTCTCGGCGCGCTTCCGTTTTTCTTCTTCGAGGGGCTCAGCGACCGGCGAAACGTCATCCTCTGGGGGCTCTCCTCGGGGATCATGGTTTCGGCGTCGTTGTTCGGACTGATCGATGAGGGGTTGGCCGAGGGGACCCCCCTCGAGATCGCGATCGGGATGGCGGCCGGGGTCGCGCTCGTCGTCCTCGCACACGACGTACTGATGGACACCGACATCCACCCCCAGCAGTACGAGGAGGCCGATTTCAAGAAGCTCGTCCTCATCCTCGGGATCCTGACCGTCCACAGCTTTCCCGAGGGCGTCGCGATCGGCGTCTCCTTTGCCGATCTCGGCCTCGAGGGCGGCACCGAACTCCTCGGCGTTACCGTCCCCGTCCTCGCGATCTTCATGACGGTCGCGATTTCGGTCCACAATATTCCAGAGGGGACCGCGATCTCGATCCCGCTGCGCTCGATGGACGTCGCCAACTGGAAGCTGGTCTGGTGGGCCGTCTTCTCGAGTCTCCCCCAGCCCGTCGGGGCCGTCCTCGCGTACGGCTTCGTCCGCTACGCCCGCGAGTTCCTCCCCTACGGGTTCGGCTTTGCCGCCGGCGCGATGATCTATCTCGTGCTCACGGAGTTTCTCCCCGAAGCCCTCGAGATCGGCGAGCGGTTGCCCCGAGGCGGGAAACCCGAACTTGCGGGCGGCATCGCCGTCGGGGTGCTCGTGATGGTGCCGCTCGCGTTCGTGTAACATTCTCGCACGCAAACTCGAGACTGCGTTTCACTCGAGCACCCGCCCGTGCTCGTCGATCTCACCCTCGACGATCCGCGTCGAGGAGATCCGCTCGCCGTCGGCGGCGTAAACGTACGGTGCGACGATCCCCGACAGCGGCCCGAACCCGCGCTCGCGTCGGCGGTCGTTGATCGCCTCGAGTTCGGGGGCCGTCTCGGGGGAAACTACCAGCGCGTCGATCGACGGCTCGTCGGTCGCGATCCCGTACTCGGACTCGAGCGTGCGGAGTTCGATCTCCCGGTCCCACTCGTCGAGGGCGGCGAGTTCTGCGGTCACGGCTCGGGTCCGCTCGTCGAGCGACGGGATGGGACGGGGTTCGTGACGGGTCTCGATCGCCAGTCCGTCGCCCGTGACCGCGACGACGACGCCGTCGTCGCCAAAGCGGAGCGCGTGCTCGAAGAGGGTCCGATGGCCGTCGTGGAGCGGCCCGAACGTGCCGGCGACTGCGACTCGCATGGGCGAACCGAGCACGAGAGGCCCCATAACTGTGGTGCGAATCGGCCGACAGTGAACCGTCCGCCGAAACAGTCTGCCGACCCAGACGGACCGGTCCTCCGCGCCGGAATCGAGCCTCCTCAGAGCCGTTCGACGCGCGTTCCCTCCGTCACCGTGCCACCCTCGAGAATCCGCGCTCGAAGCCCGCCGCGATGAACCAGCGCCTCGCGGACGCCCTGCCTCTCGAGGTGGGACTCGAGGTACGAACACGGCTCGCAGAGTTCCGTGCCCTCGCAGACGACTGCTCCGATTCGAAACCGCTCGCCGACCAGTTGGTTCAGCGCGACGCCTTCGGTCGTGAGATTTCGCCGGTGAACCCCCGGCTCGAGCGAGATGTCGTCGTCGCGCTCGACCGCCTCGAGTGCTTCCGATTCGATCAAGGTCAGATCGCACCCCTCGCGGTCGGCGAACGTCCCCTCGCTGGCGAAGTAGCGATCCCCCTCGAGACCCCGTTCGGCGACCGCCTCGACGTGCTCGACTCGCTCCATCGGTTCACCCTGTGCCGGTGCGACGTGGATCGCCCGGATTCGACCACTCATACGAGTATATGGGCTCGCTTGGACATAATCCCTGACATCATACCGTCTCGGGCAACCAGCCACCGTCGACCTCGATGTTCTACACCCACCCTTTTACTGCGTCGGGGCCTCTCACTCCGTTCGAGGCCCACTCCTTGCAAGAATCTGGACCAAAAATCACCCGCGGCGCGTCGCGCCGCGGTGATCGGATTACACCGACTCTGGCAACCAGCCGCCGTCGACCTCGATGTTTTCGCCGCTGACGTACTCACTATCCGGATCGAGGAAGAAGTACAGCGGTGCGATCAGGTCGTCGAAACTCGCGGCTCGGTCCCGCGGGAGGTCGTCGGGAAACTCGTCGGAGTTCTCGACGACGTACGGCGAGATGGCGTTGACCGTGATCCCATCGTCTTGCGTGTCGGCCGCGAGCATCCGCGTGAACATCAAGATGCCCTTCTTCGCGACGAAATAGGGGAAGTTCTTCGGGCTGACGAGGCCCTGCTCGCTCGAGGCGTAGCCGACGTTGACGATTCGGCCGTACCCGTGCTCGCGCATAGCCGGCAGCGCCCGCTTCGAACAGAGGTAGGTCCCGTTGAGGTTCGTCTCGAGGACGCGGTTCCATGCCGCGAACTCGAGGTCGGCCCAATGGGCGGGCGCGAAGTCGCCGACGTTGTTCACCAGCACGTCGACGCTCCCGAGTTCGGCCTCGACGGCGGCGAAGAGTCCGTCGACGCTCTCGGGATCGGTCACGTCCCCCTGGATCGTCATCGCGTCGGCCGCGCCGCGGTCGCGAGCCTCCGCGGCCACCTCGCGGGCGGCGTCGGCGCTCGTGTGGTAGTGAACCGCCGTTTGCGCGCCACAGTCGGCCGTCGAAAGCAGGAGTTCGCGACCGACGCCGGCCGCTGCGCCCGTGACGAGTACTGTCTGCCCGTCCATATCCGGTCCATCCATATTTCGGTCCTCGGTGACGGCGTGGAAAAATCGCCCGGAACCTACGCCCAGGTGTCCCGTTCGGGGAGTTCGGATCACACCCCCCGGATTTACGGCGGTGCGCGGCTAACCCGTCTGCTATGCTAGATACAGTATTGCTTGCAGTGGGCCCCGGCGACGCCGACCGCAGCGACCAGCTGGCCGAAGCGGTCCTCGAAGTAGCGAAGCCCGCCGGCGCAACCGTCGTCCTCGCACACGTGTTCACGAGCAACGAGTATGACGAGGTACTCGACCGCCTCGACTTCGATACCGACCTCGACACGGTCGATCCCGACGCGGTCGCGACCCGGCACTCGACGATCCACGACATGGAGTCGATCCTCGAGGAACACGGCGTCGACTACGAGGTCCGGGGGGCCGTCGGGGAACACGGGCCGACGATCGTCGAACTGGCGGACAGTACCGCGGCCGACCGAATCATCGTCGGCGGCCGCCGGCGCTCGCCGACCGGCAAGGCCGTTTTCGGCTCGACGGCACAGGAAGTTATGCTGTCGGCTCCCTGCCCGGTTACGTTCGTTCGCCACGACGAGTAGCCCGGCCGGTCGTCGAAACGCAGTGAAGACGGTCCGATAGTGGGCCGCCGTTTCGGGTAGTGGCCACGCAGCCGACATGACGAACATACTGTAATACCGCCCCGAAGAGAATACTTAAGCGGGTGGCCAGACCATTGTGAGCGTATGGCAATCGATACGGTGCTTCTCGCGGTCGGTCCCATGGACACAGTGCGCGCGCCGGAACTCGCCGAAACGGTCCTCGAGATCGCGGACCCCCTCGATGCGACCGTCGTGATCGGGCACGCGTTCACGGAAGACGAATACGAAGACGTCCACGACGACCTCGGCTTCGACGCCCGCGTCGACGATGTCGACCCCGACGCGGTCGCCGCTCAGCGCGCGCCGGTGCCGGAACTCGCCGAGCGGTTCGAGGAGGCCGGCGTCGACTACGAGATCAAGGGCGCGCTCGGGGAGGTCAGTACGAAGGTCGTCGACATGGCGATCGACGTCGGCGCGGACCGAATGGTCGTCGGCGGCCGGCGGCGCTCGCCCGCCGAAAAGGCCGTTCTCGGCTCCGTCTCACAGGAAATCATTCTGCAGGCCCCTTGTCCGGTCACCTACTTCCGAGACCTCGACGTAATGGAATAGCGCCGCTCTCGCGAGCCGTCGTCGATCCTGCTCGCCACCGCCTCGCTATCGGCTCCGTAACGTATCGAGATTGCTACTCGTCGCCGAGTATAATCTGGGTAGTTAAGTACGGTGACGGTCGTCGTTAGGACAACATGGTCTACTATGCGGGCGTCGATCTCGGCGCGACCAACGTCCGGGCCATCGTCGCCGAGGCCGACGGGACGACGATCGGCGTGAGTCGCCGATCGACACCACGCGGACCGACGGGTATCGACGTGACCGAAGGCGTGCTTCGAACGCTTCGCGAGGCGTGTGGCGACGCCGGGGTCGATCCCGCGCGGATCGCCGCCGCCGGGATGGGCTCGATCGGGCCGTTCGATCTCGCGGAGGGCGCGGTGATCGACCCCGCGAACCTCCCCGACTCGATCGACCGGATTCCGCTGACGGGCCCGATCTCGAAGCTGATCGACAGCGACGAGGTCTACCTCCACAACGACACCGCCGCGGGCGTCATCGGCGAGCGCTTTCACGCCGCCAGCAACCCGGACGACATGGCCTACATCACTATCTCCTCGGGGATCGGTGCCGGCGTCTGCTGTGACGGGTCCGTGATGAGCGGCTGGGACGGCAACGTCGGCGAGGTCGGCCACTACGTCGTCGACCCCCGCGGCCGCCTGACCTGTGGCTGTGGCCGCGATGGCCACTGGGAGGCCTACTGCTCGGGCAACGCTATCCCCGACTACGCCCGGTTGCTCGCCGAGGACGACCCGACGATCTCCACGTCCCTCCCGCTCGAGGGGGCAGAGTTCACGGCGAAGGATGTCTTCGAGCTGGCGGGCGAAGACGAATTGGCCGACTACGTTATCGAACAGCTCGCCCACTGGAACGCGATCGGCGTGACCAACGTCGTCCACGCGTTCGCGCCGATCGTCGTCTCCTTCGGCGGCGCGGTCGCCTTGCACAACGAGGAGTTGGTCGTCGATCCCATCCGCGAGCGCGTCTCCGAGATGGTCATGACGAACGTCCCCGAGATCCGGGTCACCGATCTCGGCGACGACGTCGTCGTCGAGGGCGCGCTGGCGAGCGCGCTGACCCAAGGAACCGGCGATCGACGACGGCTGCGGAGCTGAACCGCTCGCGAGTCGTCCGTTCCGAATCGCAGTCACGGATCGGCCACGACTCTCGCGACGGACGCCCGCGAGCAGCCACCTTCTATGTACCTGCGGCCCCCTGCTGTGGGTATGGAGCGGAGAGCGTTTCTCGCGAGGAGTGGTGCCGCCGGATTCGCCCTGTCTCTCTCGAGCGCGAGCGCGGGTGCATCGTCTCGATCGAGTCCCGCCGTTCGACAGGAAAGCGGATACGAACCGCTCGGTCGAATCCCCGTCTCCGGTGCCGCGGAAGGCGTCGTCGCCGATGACGGCGAAACGGTCGCCGTCGCCGTCGCCACCGGGTTTGCGACCGTCGACGTGAGCGATCCAGCCGAGCCGACGATCCTCGCCGAGGAACGCGACATCGAGCTCCAGGGAGAGACGTTGTCCGAGATCCTCGACGTGACCGTCGACGGCGACCGGCTGGTCGTCGCGGGGCCGGCCAACCCGGGCCTCGGGGTCATGGGATTCCGGTGCTACGATATCAGCGATCCCGCCGACCCCGTCTCGATCGGCGCGTACGAGACCGGCTACCACATCCACAACTGCTATCTCGAGGACGAGCTGCTGTTCGTCGTCGCGAACACCCAACAGGAGAACCCGCTCACTATCTACGATGTGGGCGGCGACGAGATCGCCCACGTCGGCACGTGGTCGCTGCTGGATCACGAACCCGGCTGGCGCGAAGTCGACTGGTTCGCCCGCTACCTCCACGATGTCTACGTTCAAGACGGGATCGCCTATCTCGCCCACTGGAACGCGGGGACCTATCTGGTCGACGTGAGCGATCCGAGCGAGCCAGAGTACGTGTCCCACGTTGCGGACACCACTCTCGCGGAGCAACGCGAGATCGACGACCGGGAGGAGGCCGTCTACGGGCTGCCGGGCAACGATCACTACGCCGCGGTCGACGAGATCGGCGACCTCATGGCGGTCGGGCGAGAGGCGTGGGCTACCGGTGGGGAAGAACCGGATCGACCGGGCGGGATCGACCTCTACGACGTGAGCGATCCCGCGGAGCCGGTCCACCGCGGGTCGATCGACCCTCCGCGGACGGCCGACGAGTCACACGGCGGGGGCACGTGGACGACGTCGCACAACTTCGAACTGCGCGACGGCCGACTCTACTCGTCGTGGTATCGCGCTGGCGTGAAGATCCACGACGTTTCCGACCCCGCCGACCCCGAGCAACTCGCGTGGTGGCGCAACCCAGCCGAAACCGGCTTCTGGACGGCCCGCGTCCTCGAACCCGGCGAAACGTTCGTCGCGACGAGCACCGAAGCGATTCCGAACACGTCCCTCGAGGGAGCGCTCTATACCTTCCCGATCGAAGCGGGCGAGCAGGCCGATCCGCCGTCGCTGCGAGAGCCCGACGGCTGGGGGGCCGACAGCAACGGAACGAACGAGACGAACGGGGCTGCCAACGAAACCGAAGCCGACGAGGACGACTCGATTCCCGGCTTTACTGGCCTCAGCGGCCTCGCCGCTTGTGGGGTGGGCCTCGAGTGGCTGCGCCGGCGCGGAAACGTTCAGGATTAATTCGTGGAATTTCGGCGGCGTGACCGAACTTATACACCGTTCGAGTGCCTAGCACGGGACATGACTGACTCCGAGGACGAGGCGTCGCTGAAAGAACGCGTCGAGCAGTGGATGGCTCGGGAGATGCCGATCATCCAGATGCACGGCGGGACCAGTGCGGTACGGGCAGCCGACCCCGAGACCGGCGAGGTCATCATCGAACTCGGCGGTGGCTGTAAGGGCTGTTCGGTCAGCGACGTGACCACTGGCAATATCGAAGCCGAGCTCATCACGTGGCCCGAAATCGACGAGGTCACCGTCCGCGTGCCCGACGCGCGCGACAGCCTCGGCGGTCCCGACCAGCCCGAGTCCATCATGGGCGTCGATCGGACCGAGGGCGGCCGCGGCGACTGGGGCTCGTCGAACCCCGGAAAGGACCACCTCTGAGGGTCCGCCGGGAATCCGCCGCTCGCGGCTGCACGCCGCGTGGCCCTCGTTGACAGGGTCGGAGAGTTTTGGCAAGTCCTATATCCTTTTACGCGCCCGTTACGGACATCAGATATCATGATGACGAGTAGACGCCCGCAGCACGGAGGTGTCGATGATGGGTAACCCGCCCGAGGGCGGCGACGAGGACGACCCCGACGCCGAAACCGACGGTGGCCTTCGAGCCTATACTGTTCGGCTCGAGCTCGTCGACGAACCCGGCGAGTTGCTCCGCGCGCTCGCCCCGATCGCCGACAACGGCGGCAATCTGTTGAGTATCCACCACGAACGCGGCAACATCACGCCGCGTGGCCACATCCCTGTCGAGGTCGATCTGGAGTGTCCCCCCGACCGGTTCGACGATGTCGTCGAGGGACTCCGCGGGGCCGGCGTCAACGTCATTCAGGCCGGCGCGGAACACTACGGCGAGGAGGTAAACGTCGTGCTGGTCGGCCATCTCGTCGAAACCGACCTCTCGAATACGCTCTCGCGAATCGAGGACGAGGCCGACGCCGTCGTGCTCGATCTCTCCCTCGCCGCGCCCGAAGGGACCGACGGTATTTCGAGTGCGCGTGCCCGACTCGCCATCGACTCCGGCCGATCTTCGGAGGCGATCGCGGCGATCCGCTCGATCGGGACGGACAAGGACCTGACCGTCGTCGAACCACTGCTCGGAGGTGACGCCTGATGAAACTCGCAATCCTCGGTGCCGGTGACGTCGGCCGCTCGGTGGCCGATCTCGCCGGCGAATACGATCACGATGTCGTCGCGCTTGCGGACTCAACCAGCGCCACAGTCGATCCGAGCGGGATCGCCGTCGCCGACGCCCTCGAGCGCAAGGTCGGCGGCGAGGCACTCGGCTCGAGTGAGCCCGCAGCTGTCTTCGAGACGGAGTACGACGTGCTGGTTGAGGCGACGCCGACGACACTGGGCGACGCCGAACCCGGCTTCTCGCACGTGAAACGCGCGCTCGAGGCCGACCGCCACGTCGTCCTCGCGAACAAGGGCCCGGTCGCCGAACGCTACGAGGAACTCCGCGCGCTCGAGGCCGAGAGTGCGGGCTCGATCCGGTTCGAGGCGACCGTCGGCGGCGCGATTCCGGTCCTCTCGACGATTGAAGACTGCACACCACAGGCCGTCACCGCGGTCCGAGGCGTGCTCAACGGCACGGCGAACTTCATCCTCACCCGGATGGCTGCCGAGGGACTGGACTACGAACACGTCCTCGCGGAGGCCCAGGATCTGGGCGTCGCCGAGGCCGACCCCACCTTCGACGTCGACGGGACCGACGCCGCGCTCAAGTTCGTCATTCTCGCGAACGTGCTGGGAGACGGCGGGTTCTCGCTTGAGGACGCCACCGTCGAGGGCATTCAGTCGATTCCCGGCAGCGCGCTCGAGCTCGCCGCTGAGGACGGCCGGACGATCCGGCTCATCGGCGAGGCGACCCGCGAGGGCATCCGCGTCGGCCCGCGGCTCGTCCCCGAGAACGGGGCCCTCGCAGTTACGGGCACGCGCAACATCGTCCAGATCGAAACGCGCAACGCCGGCTCCTTGCACTCGAGTGGCCGCGGTGCCGGCGGCCCGGAGACGGCCACGGCCGTGCTTTCCGACGTCGGCCGACTCCCGCCGCTGTAATCCGCGACCGCGTTTTTCTCGCCGACCGATTCCGACTCGAGTCGGCTGTTGGGACCGTTCGAAGCATGTGAATGCTAGCCAAACCGCAAGAAGGCGTCGGGGTAGGCCGAATACGCTTTCGAAATGGTTTTAACCGCAACGAGCCAAAGAGACCGATATAAGCGCCTCTGCGCGTGAGCTACAACAATGAGCGACCAACACCAGAACCTGGCCATCATCGGTCACGTTGACCACGGGAAGAGTACGCTCGTGGGACGACTCCTCTACGAGACGGGGAGCGTACCCGAGCACGTCATCGAACAGCACCGCGAAGAAGCCGAAGAGAAGGGCAAGGGCGGCTTCGAGTTCGCCTACGTCATGGACAATCTCGCCGAGGAGCGAGAGCGTGGTGTCACCATCGACATCGCCCACCAGGAGTTCTCCACCGACGAGTACGACTTCACCATCGTCGACTGTCCTGGTCACCGCGACTTCGTGAAGAACATGATCACGGGCGCATCCCAGGCGGACAACGCCGTCCTCGTCGTCGCCGCTGACGACGGTGTCGCGCCCCAGACCCAGGAGCACGTCTTCCTGGCTCGAACCCTCGGTATCGACGAGCTCATCATCGGTATCAACAAGATGGACATCGTCGACTACGAAGAGTCGACGTACGACGAGGTCGTCGAGGAAGTGAACCAGCTGCTCAAGCAGGTTCAGTTCAACACCGAGGACGCCTCGTTCATCCCGATTTCGGCCTTCGAGGGCGACAACATCGCCGAGAAGTCCGACAACACGCCGTGGTACGACGGCGAAATCCTGCTTGAGGCCCTGAACAACCTGCCGGAGCCGGAGCCGCCGACGGACGCGCCGCTTCGACTCCCGATTCAGGACGTGTACACCATCTCCGGTATCGGTACCGTCCCCGTCGGACGTATCGAGACCGGTCTCCTGAACACCGGCGACAACGTCTCCTTCCAGCCCAGCGACGTGGGCGGCGAAGTGAAGACGATCGAGATGCACCACGAAGAGGTGCCCAAAGCAGAGCCCGGTGACAACGTCGGATTCAACGTCCGCGGCATCGGCAAGGACGACATCCGACGCGGTGACGTCTGTGGCCCAGCCGACGACCCGCCAAGCGTCGCCGAGACGTTCCAGGCCCAGATCGTCGTCATGCAGCACCCCAGCGTGATCACGGCCGGTTACACGCCGGTCTTCCACGCCCACACCGCACAGGTTGCCTGTACGATCGAGTCCATCGACAAGAAGATGGACCCCTCGAGCGGCGAGGTCGCCGAGGAGAACCCCGACTTCATCCAGTCGGGTGACGCTGCTGTGGTCACCATCCGACCGCAAAAGCCCCTCAGCATCGAGCCGTCCAGCGAGATCCCAGAACTCGGGAGCTTCGCCATCCGCGACATGGGTCAGACCATCGCAGCCGGCAAAGTCCTCGAAGTCCACGAGAAATAAATGCAGCAGGCACGCGTTCGACTCGCGGGCACGAGTCCAGACGACCTCGACGATATCTGTGACGACGTCCGCGAGATCGCGAACAACACCGGCGTCAACCTGAGCGGGCCGATCCCGCTGCCGACGAAAACCCTCGAAGTGCCGACCCGAAAGTCGCCCGACGGCGAGGGCACTGCGACGTGGGAGCACTGGGAGATGCGCGTCCACAAGCGCCTGATCGATCTGGACGCCGACGAACGCGCACTCCGACAGCTCATGCGCATTCAGGTGCCGAACGACGTCTCGATCGAGATCGTCCTCGAAGACTGACGGTCCGATCGCGACTCGAAGTGGCGTTATTTACCGTTTTTGTGCCGTCTCGAGCGCTCGTCCAGTAGCCGTCGCTGTGTCCTTCGACTGTCGTGAGACACCGCACAGCAGCCGTGCTGCAGGCTGGGACGGGTCGATGATCCGGAAGGGACCTGACGGTGCTCGGGCCGTTCTCTATCAGCAGCCGCTCGAGTCCGCGCTTTCCGCCTCGACCCACCCGTAAGCGACGGGACTTTTGTCGCTTGCCGTGCCAGCTACCCCTATGGCGAGTCGCTCGCGGTCACGGTCACAGTCGACCACCTACCTGCGGTCCGACTCCGACGGGAGCGACGGGTCGGCCTCGGGCTCAAGCAGCCCGCTTCTCGAGGTGCTCGTCGTCTTCGCCGTCGTCTTCGTCGCGCAGGGAATCACGACGGTCGCGGGCCTGATGGGAACGTTCTTCATCCTCGCACCGCCGCTGACGACGAATCCGTGGACCATCGTGACGAGCGTCTACGCTCACAGCGGGCTCGGCCACCTCGTCTCGAACACCATCGCGCTGGTCGTCTTCGGCTGGCCAGTCGCGCGAGCCACGACGCGCCTGCGCTTTCATACCTTCTTCGCGATCACGGGTGCGATCGCGGGCGTCTCCCAGATCGTCATCACGGGCGTGCTCGCGGCGCTGCCCTTCGTCCCCGTCGCACCCACGCCGGGCGTGCTCGGTGCCAGCGGTGCCGTCTTCGCCCTCTTGGGCTATCTCGTCGCCTCGAACCGGCTCGCGACGGGGCTGGCCTCGTTCGTCGCGGTCCCGCAGTGGCTGTCGATCCTCGTCTTCGTCGGGCTCGCGATCGCGGTCACGTTCGCCACCGCCTCGCCCGGCGTCGCCCTGATCGCCCACTTTACCGGCTTTCTCGTCGGCGCGGCCGCCGGCCGCGCTCGCGTGTTGCAGGCCGACTCGAGCACTCACTCCGACCCTGCGAGGCTCTGAGGGTTGTTTCGGGTCTTCGCTCGAGGAGGCACGCTCGAGTGGTTCGTTCCCGTGGTGGTTGGTCACGACCTGTCCTCGAAACACAAGCTACAAATAGAAACCCGGGTTAGGAACGGGCGAGGGCTCGTAGATCAGTGGTAGATCGCTTCCTTCGCAAGGAAGAGGCCCTGGGTTCAAATCCCAGCGAGTCCACTTTTGACGACGCTTCGCCGGTCAGTGGTAGACTCGTCGAATATCGCAAACTTGCCGGGACGTTACTTCTCGCTCGAGCCCTCGTCTCCAACAACCGCCACTTCGAGCGCGCCATCCCCGAAGACGGTGATCGCGAACCCCTGATAGCGAAAGGAGACCGACGACTGTTCGGGGTGGGGCGTCCGCCGTGCGCTCTCGAGGACCGCCTCGAGGCCCTCGGGATCGATGGCCTCGTAGAGTGGGGGAAGCGCCGTCGATTCGCGGTCGGTGATCGTCTCGAGCGCGTCGACGACTGCGACGCTGGGGTCGATCGACGCGAAATCGTATGCTGTTCGATAGGTGTTCGTCTCGATGTCGTATTCGATCGGGCTGCCGTCAGTCATCCGTTTCATCGCCGACGAGCTGTTGGCCGAAGTGGTCGAACGGCTGTTTGTGGAAACTCTTGAGGATCTTCGAATTGACGACCTCGAGCCCGAGGTCGGAGAGCTCGTCGCTGATTCGGGCGATATCGTCGGTTTCGGTGCCGACGGCCTCGATCTGGATGTTCTGCTGGCCGTTGAGGACCTCTTGAATCGTGACGACGCCGCTCACCTCGCGGGCCGATTTCGCCAACTGCTCGCGCTCCGGGTTCGGCGCGGTACAGATGAAGAGAACGTGCAACTGGAGGCCCGCTTTGTCGTAGTCGACGATCGGATGATAGCCCCGAATAATGCCCTTCTCCTCGAGTTGTTCGATTCGATTCCGAACCGTACTCGGGGAGACATCGATCTCCTCGGCCATCTCCTTGGTCGTGAGTCGCCGCGCGTCGCGTTGGAGCAGATAGAGGACGGCCTTGTTCGTGTTATCGAGATTCATTTGCGTAGTTTCGCAGATGTCTGCGCCTGCCTTGTCCTTTTCGTACTGTGGCTAGATTTTTCTACAAATATCGCACTCTATAGTGTGAAATGAGCAAGCTTTCGATTCGAGTCCTGTGGAATAAGCAACCCCGAACGATCCACACTAAGTGGACCCGAAACGATCGCCGTATCGCCGACGCGGTCCCGTCGGAGTGTCCCGGCTCGTTCCGGGGTACTCGAGTCCCAGTGACCAGCCGAACAACCGAGGCCGCGACTCGAGGGAGTAGCCGCCACCTACCCCGGAAACGGCGGGGCGCTTCGAAACGGTTGGCGGTCGTTACCGTCACGGTGCCGAGACGGAATGGACGGACTACCAAATAGGGAACCCCTCTTGACATCGGACAATGGCACAAAAGACCGGCGGCAACGCTCGCTCGAGGTTCCATCGACTCGGGTCGCTGTTCTCGAACCGGTACGGGCGATCCGCCACTGAGGAGTCGAATCTCGAGGTGACCGTCGTCGATTCCATTCGGGACGTGGGGAAAGCCCAGTGGAACGACATCGTCGAGCGCTCGAGTCGCGGCAGCGTCTTTCACCGCTACGAGTGGCTCGACGCGATCGAGCAGGGGTTGGGATACACGCCAAAACACCTCGAAATCACCAAGGACGGGAACACGATCGGCGGGATGCCGAACTTCGTTGTAGAGATCGAGAAGACGCCGTTCAACCGGCTCTCGTCGCTCTATCCGGGCTTTGGCGGGCCCCTGCTGCCGACGGATACGAAAGTGTCACTCGAGCAGGCCCTCGAGGCCGTTCCGCGACTCTGTCGGGGAAAGACGATCGTCCACCAGATCCGCGGGCTCGATATGAGTTACCTGCGGTACAACGACGCGTTGCAGTCACAGGGCTATCAGCCCTACCGACGGGAATGTCGGTTCCTGCTCGATCTCACCAAGAGCCACGACGAGATCCTCGCGGACATGAGCCGGACCCGGCGGCGGGGGATCGAACACGGACGGGACGGCGACTACGAAATCGTCGAGGAGGAGATCACCCGAGAGACGCTGCGGCGATTCTACCGGCGCTACGAACGCGTCATGGACCGCGTCGACGGGGAGGTGTATCCGTTCTCCTTTTTCGAGCAACTGCAGGCGATGGACGATCGCCTCCTCTTGTTGACGATTCGGATCGACGGCGAGTACGCCGGGGGGATGCTCGAGTTGCTCGACGACGAACGCGATTCGATCCACGGCTTTTTCGCTGCCGTCCCTCGGGAGTATTTCGACGATCACGCGTCGGAACTCCTCTACGATCACGTCTTTCAGTGGGGGATCGACCACGGGTACGAGACCTACGACTTCGGCAGTACGAACACGGACTTCGAGGACGGCGTCTTCCGGTTCAAGGAAGGATTCGGCGGGCGCGCCGTCCCGATCCTCGTCTGGGAACGGGGGTGTAGCCCGCTCTGGCCGCTGGTGAAAGCCGGCCGCGACCTGTACTGGCCGTATTACACGTGACCAGCCCTGTCGGGCCATCGCAGCCGCAGCAACCTGTCGACTCGCAACGAGCCACAGCGCGTACTCCGCCGGCCGATTGCCGTTAGTGTCCGCCCACCGCATTGGTATCGTGCCCCGCTACGTCGGACGTGTCCGGAAACGACAGCCGCACGGTCGTTCCGCCCTCGTGGCGGTCGATAAAGGAGAGTTCGCCGCCGGTCGTTTGGACGATCCAGTTGACGAACCATAGCCCGAGCCCGGAGCCGTGGTTCAGCGCCGTCTCGTGGCCCGCCAGCACCGCTCGGCGTTCGGTCGCCGGAATCCCCGGCCCGTTGTCGGTGATCGTAAACTCGAGTCGGGTGCGAAAGTCGGATTCGACGGTGGTTGCGCCGATTTCGATGCTCGGACGCTCGCCGGACCGAGCGGATGCGTCGGTTCGCCCGTCACCGTCGGTAGCCACGGCCTCGCCCGTGTGAGTCGTGGTGTTGTGTTCGATCGCGTTATCGACGAGTTCGTTCAAGGCGTCGATCACCGTGTCGTCGACGGTCGGCGTCGACGGTTCCGATCCGTCGTCTTCCACTCGTGAGACGATGTCGGCGTCCGGATAGATCGACCGTGCCCGGTCCGTGACCCGCCGGACCGCCTCGGCCGCGGTGATCCGCTCGGCGCTGCTGTGTCGGTCGAGCGTCCGCTCGACGCCGCGGGCCTTGTCGGCCGTCGCGAGCAGGTCGTCGATCTCCGCACGGATCGGCTCTACGTGTCGGGCCTCGAGTCCGGGATTCCGTTCGCCGATCATGTTGGCGTGGCCTCGGATGACGGTAAAGGCGTTCCGGAGGTTGTGCCGGAGCACCCGGTTGAGGACCTGAATGCGCTGTTCGCGGTCCCGCTGGTCGCTGATGTCGCGGGCGACGACGACGTAGCCGTCCTCGAGTGTGCTCACCGTCACGTCCTGTGGGAACGTCGTCCCGTCCGTCCGCGTGGCGGTCAGCGTGCCGCGCCAGTAGTTTCGATCGGCAAGCGCCGGGATGACTTCCCGATCGATTCGACGTCGTGACTCGTTCGTGTACAGTGTTCGCCACCGTCGGCCGTCGAGAGCAGCGCTGTCCGATAGCCCGTAGAGTGCGCCGTAGGCCTCGTTGGCGTAGACGTGGCGGTCGTCGACCACGACGGCGATGCCGTCCATCGAGGCGTCGACGGCCCGCGAGAGGCGCTCGTTCTCTCGATACTGCTGTGAAAATTCGGCGTAGACGTGTCCGATGGCAGCCCCGAAAGCAAGCCCAGTACTCGAGGCGTTGATCACCGGCTGGGCGAACCCGCTTGAAATCCCCATCCGGACCGAGAGGAGAAGCATGCTACAGAGACAAAAGAGCGCGACCATCGCGCCGCAGGCAGACGAACTGATGGTGACGATCACCGCCTGCTCGGCTCCGGCCGCGGCGTCGGTTCGCAGGCCGTACCAGACGAGGCCGACGCCGACTGCCGTCGGGACCACCATCTCGAGTCCGAGCAATAGTGCGGGGCCGCCGAAGGTCAGTGTGTAGGCCGCAACGATAGCGAGCAAGCCGAGGCCGACCAGTGACACTGCACGCACTCGAACGCGGCCGACCGTGCGGCGAGTGAGGGCCCCCATCGAGCTAGTAAGGGATCTATTCACGGGTCTCATTAATGAATTGGCATACACCCTGACATGATCGGCCGACCGACTCGGTCCTCGTGGGCTGTCAGAACACCGAGCGGTCGGGTCGACGGATGATCCGGCTTTCCGGCCGATCCGTCAGTAGTCGACGGCCGCCGGACGATATATCCGCTCGGCTCCCCTCTCTCACGTATGGTAACGGTACTCGTCGCGCTCCGAGACCGATTGCTCGTCTGTACGGGCGACGGGCATGCAGCCGACGGCTGGACGACGACGCCGCGACTCGAGGGATATACCCTCGAGTGCGTTGCGGCGGCTCCCGACGCGCCCGAGCGATATTTCGTCGGCACGTTCGATACCGGCCTGTTCCGTAGCACCGACGGCGGCGAGACGTTCGCCCCCATCGAGACCGAGTTCGACGCCCTCGAGAGCGGTGCCGTGATGGCGGCGACGATCAGCCCGCACGATCCGCGGGTCGTCTACGCCGGAACCGAACCCAGCCGGATCTACCGGTCGCGGGACGGCGGCGATTCCTGGACCCACCTCGAGGGACTCACGGACCTGCCCTCCGCGGACGAGTGGTACTTCCCGCCGCGTCCGCACACTCACCACGTCCGCTGGCTCGCGGTGGACCCGTTCGATCCCGAGCGACTGGCCGTCGGGATCGAAGCGGGCGCGTTCGTCTACACGTCCGACGGCGGCGAGACCTGGCACGAACGGCCACCGGGATCGCGCCGAGACAACCACAGTCTGGCGACCCACCCGGATCGGGAGGGGCGACTCTACGCCGCGGCCGGCGACGGGTACGCCGAGAGCGATGACGGCGGCCAGTCGTGGCGGCGGCCACAGGAGGGCCTCGATCACACCTACTGCTGGAGCGTCGTCCCCGATCCCGGCGATCCAGAGCGCGTGCTCGTCTCGAGCGCGAGCGGCGCGTCGACGGCCCATACGGCGAATCACGCGGAGTCGTACGTCTACCGGCGCGAGGGCAACGGGGCGTGGGAGCGACTCGAGGGGCGGGGGCTTCCGACCGGCGAGGGCGTCGTCAGAGCGGTGTTCGCGAGGACGGGCGAGCCCGGTGTCGTCTACGCGGTGACCAATCGGGGACTGTTCGTCTCCGAGGATTTCGGGAGCCGCTGGGAACGACTCGATATCGACTGGGGCGAGAGCGTCGAGACGCAGGCACCTCGAGGATTGGCCGTCCTCGACACCTAACGGTCGGTCGGCAACTCGAACGGGCCGTTGCGATACCGGTGTTCGAACAACGAGACGATCGCGACGGCGTGAACCGGCGCGACGAGCGCGCCGGTCAGGAGCGCGCCTGCGACCGGAACGCTGGCGAGGAGCTACGCACTGGTCCCGAGGGCGACGACGAGTCCGAACCCCGACCAACCGTCGCCGCGAATCCAAGCACTGCCGTCTCGGATCGCTGTCCAGGGCGACGCACCGGCGGCGATAAGTCCGGGTACGGGAAAGAGCCACACCATCGCGGCGAGCAGCACTGCCAGCGGACCGAGCCCGAACAGTCCCATGTCGTGGGGCGCGATCCAGTCGAGAAACCGGGTGACGAGATCGATCGCGACCACGAACCCGAGGTACGACGGGAACGGTTCGAAGTGCGCCTCGCCGTCCAGCAGCCGAGTCAGTGTGAGGACGCCCGCGAGCGCGACCGCGAGCAACGAGAGGACGTGTAGTCCGAGCGCCCAGGCGAGATACGGTACCTCGAGTCCGACGAGCGACTCAAGTGGCAACACCGTCCGGCTCACCCCGGTCGGGTAGCCGGCGTACTCGAGGGAGAGCGTCGCTTTGTCGATTCCGGCGTACTCGAGGGCGGGAATCGGATCGCGCAATCGGAGCGCGTCGATAGCGGCGAGGACGAGCCCCGCGACGGCGAAGGGGGCGAGCAGGTCGGGATTGCGACGGAGTCGGCCGATTGCCGCCGAGAGGACGGGGACGACTGACCACGCTCGACGGTCGTACGCGTCGCTTCGGTCCCGCGCCACGGTCAGTTCGCCTCCTCGAGGGCGAGCAGTCCCTCGTCGGCGAGGACGTACATCACGCCATCGCCGACGATCGGCTGTGTGAAGTAGGTCGCCCCCTCGTAGGTCCACCGCCGGTCGCCCGTCTCGGCGTCGATCGCGACGAGTTCCGAGATCTGGTACCCGAGGTAGACGACGCCGTCGGCGACGACCGGGTCCGTATCGGGACTGTAGCCGGCGGTCCACTCCCGCGTGCCGCTCTCGAGGTCGATCGCGTGCAGCGACTCCTCGCCGTCGGTGACGAACACCGTGCCGTCGGCGACGGCAGCGCTGCCATCGGGAGCGTTCCCGTCGTGAACGTACTCCCAGCGGACGCTGCCGTCGGTCCGATCGAGCAGGACGACGCCCTCCCGATCGGGAACGACGAGCCCCGCGTCCGTCACCGTCGGCGGACTGAAATTGCGGTAGTTCAAGGAGCTGTCCGCGTGGGGTTCCGGCTTGACACTCCATCGACGGTCACCCGTCTCGGCGTCGAACGCGACGACGTCTCCGGGCCGACTCGAGACGTAGACGGTTCCGTCGCGGACCGCCGGTCGATTCGATCCGATCGACCGGGGTTCACCGATCGTCCGCTCCCACCGGATACGGCCGCTGCTCGCGTCCACTGCGACGACGTGGTCGCTGTCGGGGACGACCGCGTACACCGACCCGTTGGCCGCGACGGGCGACGGCTCCCGCGGTGACGAACTGGACCACCGCTGACTCTCCCGGCCGTGGCTGTGCCACCGCTCGGTGCCAATCGACCGGCCGAACGCCTCGTAACCGCCGCCGGCGCTCAATCCGTAGATTCCTTTCCGGCCGTTGACGGCGAGCGTGTCGCGCCGGTAGGCTTTCGCCACGGCTCGAGCCGGCGACGACCAGTACTGTCCATCTCGGGTGAATCGGATCTCACCGGTCTCGCGATCGAACGCGACCAGTGATTGTTGACCGACGGCGTACAGCGTCTCGCCGACGAGGATCGGTGCCGTCTGTCCGTACATGCTCGAGTCCGTATCTCGCTGCCACACAACCTCGACACCGTCTTTCGGTCCCGTCGCGTCGGGGTTGGAGCCGGTTCCCGCCGGATCGTATCGCACCATCGGCCACTCGAGGCGGTCGGCGTTCGTCGCGCCGAGCGTTGCGTGAGTCCCAGTCAGGCCGACGGCCGTCCCACTGAGGGCGACGAGGAGGCGTCTTCTGGAGGGCATTACCATCGTCCGGTTTCGCCAGTCGACTCATATGTTTTTCCACCGATCAATAGGGCGGAAAACGAACGCCGGTGCATCCAGCGACTCGTAAATGGCCGTCGAGAGCGGCAGACCGAAGACGAGACCGCCGTTCGGACCCGAGACCCAGGTCGCGTTTCGCCGAGGTGTGGCCATCGGTCGCTTCGAAATCCTTTTAGGCGCTACACGGGGATAGTAAGGTAACTGAGTGATATCATGGACGTCGACATCATCTCCGAAACGGAGAACCCCATGTTGCATCGAACGGACGTGACCTTCGAACTCGTCCACGAGGACGCCACGCCCTCCCGTCTGCAGGTTCGTGACAGCCTCGCGGCGAAGCTGAACAAGGACGCCGACGAGGTCGTCATCCGCACGCTCGACACCAAGTTCGGGATGCGCAAGACCGTCGGCCAGGCCAAGGTCTACGACACCGCCGACTACGCCCGCGACGTCGAGCAAGACCACATGCTCGAGCGAAACAAGATCGGCGCTGAAGACGAAGCCGAAGCGGAACCGGAGGAAGCCTAAATGGCGCGCTACGAACTCTACGGCGACGACGGCAGCACCGAGGGCGAACTGTGCCCCCGTTGTGGCGACGCTTTCCTCGCCGACCACGGCGACCGCAAGCACTGCGGGAAGTGCAGCTACACCGAGTGGGAGTAGGCGCGATGTGCCGACCGGCGAGTCGCACCGAACCGCGACCGGGTCCTGAACCGACCCGGGACCGGGCGATACATCCGGCCTAACGCGATGTATCGAACACCGCAGATTCGTTCTACCCGTGAGTAACACTGTACGTATCCTCGGGATCGAAGGCACCGCGTGGGCCGCCAGCGCAGCCGTCTTCGACGCCGAGACCGACGACGTCTTCATCGAGAGCGACGCCTACCAGCCCGAAAGCGGCGGCATCCACCCCCGCGAGGCGGCCGAACACATGCACGACGCGATTCCCCGCGTCGTCGAGTGCGCGCTCGAGCACGCCCGTGAGACCTACGATGGGCCTGCGGACGAGCCGCCGGTCGACGCCGTCGCTTTCTCGCGCGGCCCCGGGCTCGGCCCCTGCCTCCGAACCGTCGGCACGGCCGCTCGAGCGCTGAGTCAGGCGCTTTCGGTGCCGCTGATCGGCGTCAACCACATGGTGGCCCACCTCGAAATCGGCCGCCACTCCTCGGGCTTTGACTCGCCGGTCTGTCTCAACGCCAGCGGCGCGAACGCGCACTTGCTGGCCTACCGTAACGGCCGGTACCGCGTGCTCGGGGAGACGATGGACACCGGCGTCGGCAACGCGATCGACAAGTTCACCCGCCACGTCGGCTGGTCACATCCCGGCGGGCCGAAAGTCGAGGCAGCCGCCGCGGACGGCGAGTACGTCGATCTCCCTTACGTCGTCAAGGGGATGGACTTCTCGTTTTCGGGCATCATGAGCGCCGCGAAGCAAGCGTACGACGGCGTCTCCGCGAGCAGTGCGAGCGGGGGCTCGTCGGACGAGCGTCGCGAGTCCGACGGTGGCGTGCCCGTCGAGGACATCTGCTACTCCCTCCAGGAGAATATCTTCGGCATGCTGACTGAGGTCTCGGAGCGTGCCCTCTCGCTGACCGGCAGCGACGAACTCGTCCTCGGCGGTGGCGTCGGACAGAACGACCGCCTGCGCGAGATGCTCGCCGAAATGTGCGCCCAGCGCGGGGCCGAGTTCCACGCGCCCGAACCCCGATTCCTGCGGGACAACGCCGGCATGATCGCCGTACTGGGTGCAAAGATGTACGAGGCGGGCGATACCCTCGCGCTCGAGGACTCGCGGGTCGACCCCGATTTCCGACCTGACCAAGTGCCGGTCACATGGAGAGCCGGTGACCCCGAACTCGCTGCCGGGCGCGGGGCCGACGCGGGCGACCGTGAGGTCCGCGGTGCCGAAGCGCTCGTCTCTCTCGAGCCCGAACGCGGCCGCGTGACCAAGCGCCGCGAGGCAAAGACCTACCGCCACCCCGAACTCGACGATCGGCTCCGCAGGGAGCGGACGACCCTCGAGGCGCGACTGACCAGTTTGGCCCGCCGCGAGGGAGTACCGACGCCCGTGCTCTCGGATGTCGATCCCCACGAGTCGCGACTCGAACTCGAGTACGTCGGCGAGCAGGACCTCCGGAACGGGCTGACGCCCGCAGGCGTCCGCGACGTCGGGCGACACCTCGCGCGGCTCCACCGGGCCGGGTTCGTCCACGGCGATCCGACGACGCGGAACGTTCGGGTCGAACGTGTGGGACGCGACGCGTCCCAGTCCGAGCGAGCGGTCGGCGACCGCGAGCAGCGCGTCGCGCCGCCGACCAAGCGACTGGACGACGGCCGTGAGCAAGACGCCGACCGAACCTATCTCATCGACTTCGGCCTCGGCTATCACACCGACCACGTCGAGGACTACGCGATGGATCTGCACGTCTTCGATCAGAGCCTCGTCGGCACCGCCGACAACCCCGCCCCGCTGCGCGAGGCGGTCCGCGAGGGGTACCGCGAGGTCGGCGAGGAACGGGTGCTCGAGCGGCTTCGGGACGTCGAGGGCCGGGGCCGATATCAGTCGGATTCGTAGCGGCGGATCGGCGAGTGCGACGCCGTCGGTCGGTCTCGGTGACAGCGCCGGCACACAATCCCTTTATCGGGGGACGACGTATCACCGCGCATGGCAGACAAGTCGACGTCCGGTGAGATTCTCGGGGTACCGTACAACTTCGAACGACCGAGCATCAGTCGCATGCTCTCGTCGTACTGGCAGCCCGGCGAAGGGATGCTCGTCGAGAAACCCTTCGGGGTCGGTTACACCCTGAATCTCGCCAACTGGCGCTCGTGGATCGTCGTCGCCGTCGCCGGCGCCCTGCTCTGGCAGCAAGAACAGGGCGCGTCCGGCGGCGACGAGGAAGCAGTCGACGAACCGGTCGAGGTCATCGTCGACGACGGCGACGACTGAGACGGTTTGCTGTACCGATTTACCGGTGCGACCGCGACATGGCCTGCGGTCGCACCGGAAATGACGTACAGCGGACCGTATGACCCGTGCGAATCGCCTTTTCGCGGCCGCTGTGAGCGACGAGCCGCCGCGCCGCCTTCTGCGATCGACTTCGCCCATGATGCAGTCGAGGCTCCCGATGCTCACGGACCGGGCGCTATCTCGCCACGTCGCAGTTCGCTCGAGGCCGTCGAATCGGGGCGGACGGTCGTGCGCGGCAACCGACGCCTATTTTCCGTCCGCGGACCCCGGCTCGAGTATGACTATGCGATTCGTCACCGGCAACGAGGGGAAGGTCCGCGAGGCGCGGGACTACTTCGAGGGTATCGAACCCATCGAGCAAGTCGAGTACGACTACACCGAGATTCAAAGCGACTCGCTCGCGGAGATCGCCGCACACGGTGCCCGCGAGGCCTACGCGGAACTGGGGAGCGATGAACCGGTCTTGGTCGACGACGCGGGCCTGTTCGTCGACGCGCTGGGCGGCTTTCCGGGCCCGTACTCGGCCTACGTGGAGGACACCGTCGGCGTCGAGCGACTGTGGCGGCTCGCGAGCGAGGAGGAAAACCGCCGGGCGCGGTTCCGGACCGTCCTCGCCTACGCGGACGAAACCGGGACGGAAACGTTCGCGGGGTCGGTCGCCGGCACGCTCGTCGCACCGCGCGGTGAGGGCGGGTTCGGCTACGACCCGATTTTCGAGTACAACGGCCAGACGATGGCCGAGATGAGTACCGAGGAGAAGAACGCGATTTCCCACCGCGGGCGCGCGCTGGCCGAGTTTGCGGAGTGGTACGCCGGCCGCAACGAATAGGCCGGCCGTCCCGCGAGCGCGACCCGAGCGAACTCAGTCGTCGCTCTCGGCGGCGGTCGTCGTGGTCTCGTCGTCCGCTCGCTGCGATTCGGTATCGGTTTTCGCCTCGCTATCGACGCTGACGCCCTCCCAGTCCTGATCCGTGTGATACCCTTCGCGCTCTTTCGCGCTCGGAGCGACGCGGATGAACTCGGCTTTCCGGCGCGCGTCGGCAATGGTGTGGCCGCCACAATAGGAGAGGCCGGACTGGATGCCGGCACAGAACTCGCCGACGACGTCGGCGACCGGCCCCTTGTACGGCGTCAGTGCCTCGACACCCTCGTCGGCACGGACGTCGGCGTCTTTGTCGTCGCGGTTCTCGGCGGCGGTCGTGGTCGCCATGCCACGGGAGCGCTTGTACCGGTCGCCGTCGACGTCGACGACCGCGCCGGGGGCTTTCTCGGTGCCGGCGAGGAGACTGCCGAGCATCACGGTGTCCGCCCCGGCCATCAGCGCCTTCGCCGCGTCGCCGGACGTGCGGATCCCGCCGTCGGCACAGATCGTCACATCCAGCTCCTCAGCCGCCGTTGCGCAGTCGTCGACGGCAGTCAACTGCGGGACGCCGGCACCGGCGACCTTCCGCGTGGTACAGTGGGAACCGGGGCCGATACCGACTTTCACGCAATCCGCGCCGGCGGCCGCCAGATCCCTGACCCCCGCCGGCGTCGCGACGTTGCCGGCGACGAGGTCCGTCGACGGAAACTCCTTCCGGAGCCGTTCGACGGCCTCGAGCGTGCGCTCGAGGTGGCCGTGGGCCACGTCGACCACGAGCGCGTCGACGCCGGCCTCGACGAGCGCGACGCTGCGGTCGACGTAGTCCTCATTGATGCCTACCGCGGCGGCGACCCGCTCGTCGGCGGCTTTGACTTCCGCGACCTGTGCCGACTGCTCGTCGGCCGTGAGGAATCGGTGCAAGACGCCGAGGCCGCCGGCCCGAGAGAGTTCGATCGCCAGTTCGGCCTCCGTGACGGTGTCCATCGCGGCGGAGACGACCGGTGTGTCCAACTCGAGGCTCGGCGTAAATGGCGTCGAGAGGTCAACGTCGCTGCGGCTGTCGACGGGCGAGCGGTTCGGGACGAGGAGCACGTCACCGTAGCTCAATCCCGTGCGAAGATCGTTCATAACCCCTCACCACTCGGGGATCGTGTCGCATAAGGGTATCGACAGTCGGCGGGGTCTGTAGATCGGCTCTGCAACCGGTTTGCCCCGGCGCGCTCGCGGATGAGCGGTGTCAGCCGTTTGCCCGCGGACAGGCGGTCCCGGCCGCTACGCTCGCGGGTCCCGGTCCGGACCCGGGTACTCGCCACCTTCGACGACCGCGTACAGGCTCTCGGGATCGAACAGGGTCGCGAACGCGTCCGGCGGGCGGACGCTGACCGACACGTGCGGTTGCAGGGTCAGCCCGGCTTTCGCCGATTGGAGGCGCTCGTCGTAGGAAAGCAGGTGCGCTGCCTCGCCCCGATAGGCTGAGGCCAACGCGGGGTGGTCGTCCTCGGGCTGGTCGACCGCGACGCGCTCGGTCTCGAGTCGTTCCCGGTGGTCGGCGGCGAGATCGGCGTCGGCGAGGCTTGTTACAAGTCGCTCCGTTTCCTCGAGCAGCGGGTCGCTCGCGATCAGTTCGACCCACGAGTGGCTGCGAACGTGGTCTAACGCCGCTCGTGCGTCCCCGTCGACGAGGAGGTCCGCCGCGAGCACGTCGGCGTCCGCGACCACGCGGGCGGGGTTCGGTTCGTCGCGTTCAGACATCCCCGTCCTCCCGGATCGACTCGAGTTCGGTTCGGATTCGCTCGAGGTCGCCGTCGTACGCCGCCCCGCGGTCGAAGAGATCGGCCCAACTCGCACTCATTGGCGGTCGTTGGAACGCCGGGCTAAAAGGCCATCCGGCTCACGCGGGCGACGGGGACCTAATTAGACTCCTTGGGAGGACCGCGACAGCAGCCAGAACGCGACGGTTCCGAGGACGAAGGCGACGCCGACGTTGCCCGCGAGGCCGACGACTCCGACCGCCGCGACGACCGCGAGCGAGCGGCGGTCGTCGACGGGCGCGAACGCGGCGCGGCCGAGCTCGAGCGCCACGACGACGAGCAACACGCCCAGAATCGCCGTCGGGAAAGCCGCGAGCACGGCGCCAGCGGCGACCAGCGCGAGCGCGAGGTAGCCGATCCCCAGCAAGACGTTCGCGCCGCCGGTTCGCGCGCCGAAGGCGTACTTCCCCGCGAGCCCGCCGCTGCCGTGACACATCGGCACGCCGCCCAGTGGGATCGCCGCGAGGCAGGTGACGCCCATACTCTGTGAGAGGTCGTCCGGCGACACGTCCCGATCGTAGAGGTCGCCACAGAGCAGAGCAGTCGCGATCGCCGCGTTCCCGACCGTCATCCCCAACTGGGCGACGGTTCCCTCGAGCGCGGCGGCGCTGAGCGACGGCGAGCCGGCGGGAAAGACGGCAGGGGCCGGGATCGTCGGCGTCGGAACGCCGGCCGTCGCGACGGCCGCGACCCCGCCGAGTCCGAGCACGACGAGCACGCTCGCCTGCCGGTAGCCGACGAGTGCCAGCAGGCCGACGACGGCCAGCCCGCCCGCCGCCATCGGGAGGTTTCCGAGCGAGAGGTCGACCGCTGCCTCGAGCAAGAGCAAGGCCACTGCGAGTTGTACCCCGCGGATGACTGGTTCGCCGACGACCTGTTCGAGTCGGCCGACGAGTCCGAGGCGACCGACGACGAGCAAGACGCCGCCGGCGAGCAGCCCCGCGGCGGCGAGTTCGGCGTAGGAGAGCGTGCCGACGATCGCCAGCCCGACGAGCGCCTTCATCGGCTCGACGGAGAGCGGCATCCCGTAGTACAGCCCCCAGACGATCTGGAAGACGCCGAAGCCGACCAGTACGTGGGGCAACGAGACGCTCGTCGTTGCAGCCAACGCTACGAGCAGCGGCAATACAGTAACCGAATCACCTAGCGCACCCGTGAGTTCGCTCGCGGAGAACTCGAGGTCGGCATCCGTCGGTGACCGGAACGAGTACGCCATCTATCCCCGGTAATTCGGCGATGGTCTTCACTCTTGTCTGTAATCGATTGGAGTTTCGATCCCGGGTAGAAGCTAGTCAAATCGGTTTCGGGCTGTCGGACGCTGGATCGCGTGACGGGCCCGGAGTGAGGATGAACCCAGCCCGCAGCGACAGTTATCGCGTCACGGAGCCGCCGTCGCCGATCGTCTCCGTCCCTGAACTGCCGGTCGATACCGCTTCCGGATCGACATCGTCGGCGGTTCGGGCCTCGGGGAGATCGTAGCCGCTCTCGGTGACGTAGCGCTCGAGTTGGGCGTTCAACTCCCCGGCCTGCTCGGTGAGGACGGTCGCGCTGCGAGCGACGTGAGAGAGGGCCTCCGCTTGGGCCGATGCCCGCCGAGCCGCCCTCGCGGAGGTGTCTGCCGTCTTCTCGCTCGTTTTGGCGGCGGACTCGACGAGGACGACGACCTCCTCGGTCGCCGAGGCCTGCTCTTCGGTCGCCGCCGAGATCTCTTGGACCCCGTCGTTCGTCCGCTCGGCGAGTTCGGCGATCTCCTCGAGAGAGGTTGCCGCCGCCTCGACATCGGCGACGCTGTCCTCGATGCGACCGCGGCTGGTCCGGACCTCGTCGGCCGCCGATATCGCGCGCTCTTTCAGTCCCTCGAGGCGCTCCTCGACGGCCTGGACGGAGTCGTAGACCTCTTCGGAGAGGTTCTGAATCTCGTCGGCGACCGCACCGAAGCCTTCGCCGCCACCGTCGCCGGTCCGCGTCGCCTCGATGTTGGCGTTGAGTGCCAGCATGTTCGTCTGTTCGGCGATGTCGCTGATCGACTCGACGAGTTCGTCGATCCGTTCGGCCTCGGCCTCGAGTGCCTCGATCTCCTCGAGGGTCCGTTCGGTTTCGGTATCAATCACCTCCATCCCGTCGATCGCGTCGTCGGCCGCCCGGCTCCCCTCCTGTCCAGCGCGTGCGGTCCTGTCGGCGGTGTCGGCGACCTCGGAGGCCGTTGCGGCGATCTCTTCGATCGTCGTCGAGAACGACTGCATCTCGGCCGCGACGGTCCGCAGTTGGTCGTTTTGGGTCTCGTTGTCGCTGACGACTTCGGTGAGCGCCTCGCTCGTGCGCTCGCCTTCCCGTTGGACCGTTTCCATGCTGGTCTTGAGTTCGCGGCTGTAGGTGACGACCTCGCCGGAGAACGACTTCAGCGTCCCGAAGGTGTCCTCGAACTCCGCGAGCATGGCGTTGGAGTTGTCCGCCAGTTCGTCGATCGCGTCGTGGGTGCCGGGCTGGTCGAACCGCCGCGTGAGATCGCCCGCCGCGACCGTCCGCGTCGTCTCGGCGTGGGCCGCGACCGTGCTCTCGAGTTCGTCCAGCGAGCGATCCGTGTGTTCGCCAGCCGCCAATTGATCCCGGATCTCGGCGAGTGCCCCTTCGAGTCGCGCGAATTCGTCGTCCCGGTCGGTCTCGAAGGCAGTGTCGTATGTGCCCTCCTCGAGGCTGATCGCTCGCTCGGTCACGTCAGCAACCTCCTCGCGCAAGTTGTCGCGCTGGCGCGGTGCGACACGCGCATCCGACGCCGCGGCGATCGCGGCCGCGGTCCCGCCCGTGGCGACGACGCCAGCGACGCCGACGCCGATGAGGGGCGTCGTCAGGCCGCCGAGGGCGACTGCGGCGACGGCGACGGCGACCAGTCCGACGAGTCCGATCGCGACGCCAAACCCGATCGGCGTCCCGGACTGGATCGCCGACGGCAGCGGCGACGTGCCGTCCGCATCGGCGGCCCCGTCGGCGTCAGTCATCGGTTCCCCCGCGAGGCGCGTCGGCCGGTGAGTCTGATTCAGCGTCGGTCTCGAATTCGAATCCGGATTTCTGCTCGGCGTCGGCTCCGGCCGTCGACGTCGAGTCCGCCGCGGCTCCCGATCGGGGAGCCGTCCGTCGTCGAATCTCGAACCGGCAGGCGTCGTCGCCCTCGTGCATACAGGTCTGTTCCTCGGCGACCAGTTCCTCGTCGAAGCGCTCGGCGACGCCCTGAATCGCCCCGCGTGCGATGTCACACAGCTTCCGGTCCGAATCGTAGGTGATCCGCACTCGGTTCTCGTCGAGTCGCTCGGAGCGGATCCGTGGCGTCGTCAGCGTCGTCATGTCTCGCGTCCGTAGCGACGTATGGAACTGCTGGATGTTCGCAATGAGCTCTAAGCCCTGCCACTCGTCGTCGATGTGGAGATCGTAGGTCTCGAGCAGCGCCGGGACGACCCACTTGCCGTACTGGGTCAAAATCGTCCGCGGGCTCTGGTCGGTGAGTTCGCCGGCGGTGCGGGCGATCTCGTAGACGTCGCCGTCCGGATAGACGGTGACGGGGACGTAGACCTTCTCCTCGATGTCGGCCTCGTCTTGGACCGCAAGCCACGCGTCCTCGCCGTAGGTGTCGACGACGAACGCCTGCAGTGTCTTCAGAATTATTCCGTGCATGCCATCCCCCGCTCGCCCGTCCCCCGACGGCCGTTCTCTGCGCTCTCGCTGGTGTCCGTTTTCATAAGTACTCTAGACCAGTACGGGATCGTGATAATCACTTTTGCTTCATTATTAGGTAACATTTTGTTACCGCACGTGTTCGCCCGTCTGATATCCCAAATCGGCGATTCCGAATTCCGCGCTCACCACCTGCGCCCGGTAGCGATTACGGCGACGAATCACTACCGATAAGACGGCCGGCCGGAATCGTTCACCCGTGAGCGACCTCGGAAAAATCGATCGCGCGTTCTTCGACCGTCACGTCGCACCGAACCTCGGTGCCGACCGCGACGACGTCGCCGTCGGCCCGACCCACGGCGTCGATTTCGGCGTCCTCGATATCGGTGGGCAGGCGCTGGTCACCGCCACCGATCCGCTCTCGATCCTCCCCGCGATCGGCCTCGAGCGAGCGGCGCGGTTCGCCCTCGACCTCGTGCTCGCGGACGTGGCCGTCAGCGGCGTCGCCCCGTCGCATCTCTCGATCTGTTTTACCCTCCCCGAGGGGCTGACCGACGAGGAGTTCGCGACGGTCTGGGAGACGATCCACGCCGAGTGTGCCGACCTCGGTGTCGCCGTCGTGACGGGGCATACAGCCCGCTACTCCGATATTTCACACCCGTGGGTCGGCGCTGCGACCGCGATGGGCGTCGGCGACCACGACGACATCGTCCGCCCCGACGGTGCCCGTCCCGGCGACCGCCTTCTCTTGACCAACGGCCCGGCCGTCGAATCGGTCGGCCTCCTGACCACCCTCTTCGGCGACCAACTCGACCTTCCAGACGACGTGATCGCGGCCGGCCGGGACCGCCTCGAGGAGGTGTTTTCCGTCCGCGACGCCCTCACGGCGGCCGCGGCGGGTCCGGTGACGGCGATGCACGACGTGACCGAAGGCGGCCTCGCCGGCGCGTTGAACGAGATGGCCGACGGCGCGGGCGCTCGCTTTGCGGTCGACCGCGCGGCCGTCCCGATGCGCCCCGGCGTCCGCGAGGTCTGTGCCCACCTCGACATCGACCCGTGGGCGGCGACCAGTTGCGGCTCGCTGCTGCTCGCCGTCGACCCCGACGGCGTCGACGATGTGCGCACAGCGCTCGAGGACCGAGACACGCCGGTCGCCGAAATCGGCCGCGTCGAGGCTGCCGAAGACGGCGGAAGCGAAGTACTCGTCGACGGGAAGCGACTCGAGCACCCGTCCGTCGATCCCTCGTGGGACGCCTACGCCGCGTTGGCCGCCGCGGCGAGCGACGGCTCGTAATCACGGCCGTTCTCTCGCTGTTCGGTCCGACCGTTCAGACCTCGCGCAAGCCGAGGCTGTACTCGAGCGCGGTGTCGACCTCGTCCATCCGGTCGATCGGCACCGATCCGACGACGTCCGTGATCCGGTCGTCGATCGAGACGGTTCGAACCTGACTACAGAGCGCGACCGAGTCCTCGCGGAGGGCGCACTCGTCGGCGGGGATCAGCACTTCGAACGGATAGCGTTCGTCCCTGTAGGACGTGGTGAAGGGGACGACGATAGTCGTCGGGGCGTTCTCGTTGCCGACGTCGTTCTGGACGACGAGACAGGGTCTAGTCCCGCGCTGTTCGGAGCCGCGCGTGGGTTCGAGTTCGACGATGACGATGTCGCCGCGGCGGACGTACATCGTTACTCCTCCCAATCGGGCGCGTCGCCGAGGGAGGCGTTCGCTTCCCGCGAGGACCCCGCCATCTCCGCTTCGAGTTCGCGGTGGTGTTCGGCGCGGCGTCGATACCCCTCCGCGAGGTCCGCCCGCGATGTCGGTTTCTCGATGACGATCTTGTCACCCGCTTCGCGGATCGTCACTTCGTCACCGCCGCGGATATCGAACGCCTTTCGAAGCCGCTTTGGCAGCGTTACCTGCCCGCGATCGCCGACTTTCCGTGTTTCGGGTTCGGCCATACATATTCATATCATATCCATACTCATAACGCTGCCGTCCGGACTGCATATCGTCGTTCGAAACCGACCTCGACGAGACCGGCTGGTCCCTCTTCCGCCGACGGGTCCGTCTCGAGCCACCGTCGATCGCACTGCGGACAACTCTCAGCCTCGCTGACCATCATGGCTTAGTATAACCGGGGAATACGGGCCACCATGAGAACACCAGCACCCGAGAGCCGGCCGGTCGCGCTGACGATCGCCGGCAGCGACTCCGGCGGCGGCGCGGGGATTCAGGCCGACCTCGCGACGATGGCCGCCCACGGCGTCTTCGGCACATCGGCGATCACCGCTGTCACCGCCCAGCACACCCGCGGCGTCGAGTCCTCGTTCGTTCTCCCGATCGAGGAGATCGAGGCCCAGCTCGCAGCCGTTACCGACGACTTCGCGGTCGGCGCGGCCAAAACCGGGATGCTCGCGACGACCGAAGTCATCGAAACCGTCGCGAATCACGCCCACGAGTTCGACTTCCCGCTGGTGGTCGACCCCGTGATGGTCGCGACCTCCGGCGACCGCCTGCTCGAGCCCGAGGCCGAGCGCGCCTACGAGGACTTACTCGGCGCGGCGACGCTGGTGACGCCGAACGCCGACGAGGCCGAGGTGTTAACCGATATCGCGGTGACAGACGAGGAACGCGCCCGCGAGGCCGGCGAGGCGATCCTCGAGACCGGCGTCGATGCGGTTCTCATCAAGGGGGGTCACGTCCCCGGTGAGCAGGTTCAGGACGTCCTCGTCACCGACGCCACCGCTCGGACGTTTGAGCACCCCCGCGTCGACACCGACGCGACCCACGGCTCCGGCTGTGCCCTCGCCGCCGCGATCGCGGCCCGTCTTGCGAAGGGCGAACCGCTCGAAACGGCCGTCGAGGGCGCGACCGATTTCCTCGCTCGCGCGGTGCGGTACGCCTACGACGTGGGCGAGGGCCACGGCGCGGTCAACCACATGGCGTCGCTGCGAAACGAGGCCGCTCGAGAGCTGACCGCCGAGGAAGTGCAGGCCGTCGTCGACCGGTTCGTCGATGCCGACGCCTCGGCGCTGGTTCCCGAGGTCGGCATGAACGTCGTCGGCGCGACGCCCTACGCCGAATCCGTCGCCGAGACGGCCGCCGTCGAGGGCCGGATCACGCGGACGCTCTCCGGACTGCAGCCGAACCGCGGAGTCCGATTCGGGGCCTCGAGCCACATGGCCCGCTTTCTCCTCTCGGCGCGGGAGTTCGTCCCTGCCCTCCGATTCGCGGTCAACTGCCGGTTCGACGCGGCTGTGGAAGCGGCGCTCGAGGCCCTCGAGTGGTCGGTCGCGGAGTACGACCGCGGAGAACAACCCGATGCCGTCGCGGAGACCGAGGGCAGCACGATGGGTTGGGGTGCCCGACAGGCCTTCGCGGACCGCGACGAGCCGCCCGCGGCCGTCGTCGACCGCGGCGAAGTCGGGAAAGAAGCGCTCGTCAAACTCGTCGCCGAGGACCCGGAAACGCTTGCGGAGCGGACGCTGGCGCTCGAGGCGGAGGTAACCGAATGAGCGCCGCAGAACGCGACGCGGGCGACCTCGAGGTCGGCGTGATCCTCCCCCAGTACGGCACCGAGATCGGCACGGTGCGGGACACCGCCCTCGCGGCCGAGTCGCTCGGCTACGACGCGGTCTGGCTCGAGGACCACTTTCAGTCGTGGATCGGCGACCCGCGGCGAGCCACCCACGAGTGCTGGACGACCCTGAGCGCGGTCGCCTCGGCGACCGATCGGGTGCGGCTCGGCACGCTCGTCACGAGCCAGTCCTATCGTCATCCGGCGCTGCTCGCGAAGATGGCCGCGACGGTCGATCGGGTGAGCGACGGCCGGCTCGAGCTGGGGCTGGGCGGGGGCTGGTACGCCGAGGAGTACGACCGCTTTGGCTACGAGTTTCGGGAACCGCCGGCCGAACGGCTCCGCCGACTCGCCGAGACCGTCGAGATCCTGCGGGGACTCTGGACCGAAGAGACCTACAGTCACGCGGGCGACCACCTCGAGATCGACCTCGAAAACGCCTTCTGCGAACCGCAGCCGATCCAGGAACCCCACCCGCCGATCTGGATCGGTGGCGGGGGCGAGGAGTTCACGCTGCGCTACACCGCGGAACTGGCAGACGGCTGGAACTACGGCACGCTCGAGCCCGAGGGCTTTGCCGACAAACTCGACGTGCTGCGAGCGCACTGCGAGAGCGAGGCTCGGTTCGACGAGATCCGTAAATCCGCCGAACTGTTCGCCTTCGTCGGCGAGACGACCGCGGCTGCCGAGGCCAAACGCGAGGCCTTCCGCGACGAGTTCCTGCCCGCGGACGGCCCGAGCGAGCCCCGCGAGTTCTTCCTCACGGGCTATCTCGAGACGGCCCCCACCGGAACGCCGGCCGAAGTCCGCGATCGGCTCGCCGACTACGCCGACGTTGGCATCGAGGAGGTCATGCTCGCGGTTCCGGACGCGGCCGACGACGGCGGCGAGAGTTTGGCATTGCTGGCCGACGCGCTCATCGACTGACCTCGAGGCTGATTCGCTGCTGGAACGACCGCGCATTTTTGTAGCCAGACTACTTAAAATAGCACTATGGATTCGCGAGAAAACGCCGGGGCGGCGAGCGTGACGGACGCCGTGGCTGCGTTCAGCGAGGAGGCTGACGCAGTCCTCGGCGACGATGCGGCGGATACCGATCGGGATTCCGCGGCGAGACGAACAGCCACCGCCACTCGACCGGCAACCAGCGAACCCTCGGCGGCCGACGAGCGCGACATCGCCGTCTCCGTCACCGGACTATCCAAGCGATTCGGTGAGGGCGACACGGCGGTCACCGCCGTCGACAACGTGAGTTTCGACATCGAGACCGGCTCGATCGTGGGTCTGCTGGGACCGAACGGGGCCGGCAAGACGACGCTCATCAAGTCGATCCTCGGCATGGTGGTGCCGGACGCAGGCACCGTTCGAATCCGCAACATCGACCTCGAGGAGCGACCGCGGGAGGCCTACGGGGCCGTCGACGCGATGCTCGAGGGCGCGCGAAACGACTACTGGCGGCTGACCGTCCGCGAGAACCTCCGCTATTTCGCCACGATCGGCGGCGTCGATCCGAACTCGGTCCGCGACCGCCACGACCGGCTGCTGGCTCAACTCGACCTCGAGGCGAAAGCGGACGTCCCGGTCCGGGGTCTCTCCCGCGGGATGAAACAGAAGGTGTCGCTGGCGAGCGTCCTCGCCGGCGGCGCGGACGTCGTCTTCCTCGACGAGCCCACGCTGGGGCTGGACGTCGAGAGCTCCCGGACGCTCCAGCGGGAACTGCGCCGGCTCGCCGCGGAGGAGGGTCTCACGGTCGTCCTCAGCAGCCACGATATGGACGTCGTCGAGACGGTCTGTGACCGCGTCCTGATCATGTCCAACGGGGCGATCGTCGCGGACGACACCGTCGAGGCGCTGCTTTCCGACACGGACCGCCACTGCGTTCGGATCACGAGCAGGGACATCGACGCAGCGCTCGTCTCCCGACTCCGCCGGCGGTTCGACGCAGTCGAGGCAGAACCGCGCGACCGCGGCCATCGGATCGAGGTCGTGACCGACAGCGACGGCCTCTACGACCTGCTGGCGACGCTCCGCGACGCCGACGTGACCCTCGAGCGCGTCCGGACGATCGAACCCGACCTGGAGGACGTCTTCGTCGATCTGACGGCCGGCGACCGGGGTGAGCGATGAGCGCCGGTCGATCCGACGCGGTCGGGACGCCGCGGCCGGCCGGCTACTATCACCTCGCGCGGGCCGTCCTCTACCGCGAGTACCTGCTCTTCGTCCGTTACCCCGCAAACGCCGTCGGCGGGCTCGTCATCTCGGTGTTCTTTTTCGGCCTCCTGTTCTACGGCGGCCGGGCGGTCGCCGGGCAGGCCCTGACCGACTCCATCGAGGGGATCATCGTCGGTTACTTCCTGTGGTCGCTCTCGGTCGGCGCGTACTCCTCGATCTCGAACGATATCGGGAGCGAAGTGCAGTGGGGGACCCTCGAGCGCCACGTCATGTCGCCCTTTGGCTTTACCCCCGTCGTCCTGCTGAAGGGGCTCGCCAAGATCGTCCGATCGTTTCTCACCTCAGCGGTGTTGCTGGCGGTGATGCTCGTTATCACCGGAACGGGCCTCGAGTTGAACCTCGTGACGACCGTCGTCGTCGCGACGCTCAGCATCGTCTCGGTGCTTGGCCTCGGGTTGGCCGCGGGCGGAGTGACTGTCCTCTATAAGCAGATCGGCAACTGGCTCAACCTGCTTCAGTTCGGCTTCATCGTGTTGATCTCCGCGCCCGCCTTCGACCTCGGCTGGCTGCGGTGGCTCCCGCTCGCGCAGGGCAGCGCGCTCCTCCAGCGGACGATGATCGACGGCGTCCGGATCTGGGAGTTCCCGCCGGCGGAACTCGGCATCCTGCTCGCGGTCGCCGTGGGCTACTTTGCGGCCGGCTACGCGGTCTTCCAGTACGCGACCCGCCGGGCGAGACGGCTCGGCGTCCTCGGGGATTATTGACCTGCTTCCGCCTCGTACCCGACCGGCTTCGTCCGGACCCGTCGCGCCGCCAGATTCACCCCCTCGGCACCCGTTCGGGCCGGTATGGCCCACGACAGGATTCACGCGCGCAAGCCGACCCACGACCTCGAGCGGTGGTCCGTCGGGACGATCAAGGTCGTCGACCGGCGGGACGGCCACGCCGTCTTCGAGGTGACGACCGAGGACGACGAGTCGATCGAACTCGTCGTGACGATCGCAATCCGCGATCTCGTCCTCCGCAGGCTCGACCTCGCAGCCGACGAGTCGCCGATCGGTGCCCGGGTCTGGTACCGGACACGCGGCGGCTGACACGCGAGAACCGATACCTAATTTTCGGTGGGGGTGCTATCCCGGCGCATGGTCGAGAGTCCGTTCGACGCGAGTATCGAAGTCGGCGAAGTGATCGACGCCGAACCGTTCCCCGAAGCGGAGAAGCCGGAGATGACAAAGCTCTGGATCGACCTCGGCGACGAGGAGATCCAGTCGGCCGCACAACTCGACTACCACTACGACGCCGCCGACCTCGAGGGCCGACAGGTGCTGTGTGCGACGAATCTCGGCTCGGTGCGGATCGCCGGCTTCAAATCCGAGGCGCTGACCGTCGGCGTCCCCGGCGAGGAGGGGTATCCCGTGTTGGTCTCGCCCGACGAGGACGTGCCGCTGGGCGGACCGTTGTACTGATCCGGGCTCGAGGGGTCGTTCGACTGCCTCGCTCGTCCGCCCCGCCGGCCCCGCCTGCTGGCTGACCCAATCGACCTGATTCCGCCGCTGAAACCGGTTTAACGAGATAATAAGTATAGTCACGGGGAGCCACGGAACAGACGTGGCGAGGCGGGGCAGATCCGGTCGTTGCCAATCCGACCCGTCTGATCATCCGAGACATCATCGCCCCGCTCGCCACGGATCGGATATCGTTCACCCGTTGACCCCTCCCCTCTCGATTCCGATCCTCCACCACCTATAGTAGCCACTGAAACGATTCACACACTGATCGCGACGCAGTCGTGCGATTAGGTGTGCACTGACTTTCAGTGGCTACTATACCACAGCGCCGAACCCATTCGACGTCGGCTTCCGGCCGACGTTTTCCGACCGACTGCTCCCGCTGAGCGACGGCTCTCATTGCCGAGCGACCACTTCCACCGCGGATCCCGCAGGGTTTTTGCGATGGAAGGACAGTCACCGGATATGACCGAGGCGACGGGTATCGTCGGAGAGTTCTTCTCGCTGAAGGAGGGAACCGACGCCGAGCTACTGGCGATGCAGTGTGGCGACTTCTACGAATTCTTCGGCGAGGACGCCGAGACCGTCAGCGAGGAACTCGATCTCAAAGTCTCCCAGAAGTCCTCTCACGGCTCGTCGTATCCCATGGCCGGCGTGCCGGTCGACGACCTGACGCCCTACCTCAAGGCCTTAGTCGAGCGCGGCTACCGCGTCGCCGTCGCCGACCAGTACGAGACCGACTCCGGCCACGCCCGCGAGATCGTCCGCGTCGTGACCCCCGGAACCCTGCTCGAGACCAGCGACGCCGACGCGCAGTACCTCGCGGCGGTCGTCGACGGCGGTGACGACGCCTACGGGCTCGCGTTCGCGGACGTGACGACCGGCCGATTCCTCGTGGCGGCGGCCGACGACGCCGACGATGCGCTGACGGAGTTGTACCGGTTCGACCCGGTCGAAGTGCTGCCAGGGCCCGACGTTCGGGCGGACGACGAGCTACTGAATCAGGTCCGCGATCGTATCGGCGCGACGCTCACGCTCCACGAGACCGAAGCCTTCGCGCCCAAGCGGGCGAAACACGGGGTTCGCGAGCAGTTCGGCGCGGAGACCGTCGACCGACTGTCGGTCGGGGAGCCGACGATCGCCGCGGCCGGCGCGATCCTCTCCTACGTCGAGGAGACCGGTGCGGGCGTCCTCGCCTCGATGACCCGCATTCAGGCCCACCACGGCGACGACCACGTCACGCTGGACGCGACCACCCAGCGCAACTTAGAGCTCACCGAGACCATGCAGGGCGAGCGCGACGGCTCGCTGTTCGCGACGATCGATCACACCGAGACCAGCGCCGGCGGCCGCCTGCTCAAAGAGTGGCTCCAGCGCCCGCGGCGCTCGCTCGAGACGCTCGAACAACGCCAGGAGTCCGTCGCCGCGCTCTCGACGGCGGCGCTCGCCCGCGACGAGCTACAGGACGCCCTCGGCGAGGCCTACGATCTGGCGCGGCTGGCCTCGAAGGCGACTCACGGTAGCGCGGACGCGCGGGACCTGCTCGCGGTCCAGGATACGCTGGCGGTCCTGCCCGAACTGGCCGATAGCATCGCGTCGAACCCGGATCTCGCCGACTCGCCGCTTTCGGAAATCGTCGATCGGCCGGATCGGGACGCCGCGCGAGAGCTTCGGGAGACCCTCTCGGCGGCCATCGCCGAGGAACCGCCCTCGACGGTGACACAGGGAGAACTCCTCCAGCGGGGGTACGACGACGACCTCGACGAGGTGATCGAGCGCCACGAGGCGATCAAGGAGTGGCTCGATACCCTCGCCGAGCGCGAGAAGGGCCAGTACGGCCTCTCGCACGTCACCGTCGACCGGAACAAGACCGACGGCTACTACATCCAGGTTGGCAAGTCCGCCGCCGACGGCGTTCCGGACCACTACGAGGAGATCAAGACGCTCAAAAACTCAAAGCGGTTCACCACCGACGAACTCGAGGAGAAAGAACGCGAAATCCTGCGGTTCGAGGAACGGCGCGGGGAACTCGAGTACGAACTCTTCGAGGAACTCCGCGACGAGGTCGCCGCGCGGGCCGAACTGCTACAGGACGTCGGCCGGGCGCTGGCGACCGTCGACGCGCTCGCGAGTCTGGCCACTCACGCGGCCGAGAACCGGTGGGTCAAACCGGACCTGCACCGCGGCGATCGACTCACGCTCGAGCAGGGCCGGCACCCGGTCGTCGAGCAGACGACCGAATTCGTCCCGAACGACGTGCGGATGGATGAAGATCGCGGCTTCCTCGTCGTCACCGGGCCCAACATGTCCGGCAAATCGACGTACATGCGACAGGTCGCCTGTATCGTCTTGCTCGCACAGGTCGGAAGTTTCGTCCCGGCGAAGGAGGCCGAAATCGGCCTCGTCGACGGCATCTTCACCCGCGTCGGCGCGTTAGACGAACTCGCGCAGGGTCGGTCGACGTTCATGGTCGAGATGAGCGAACTCTCGAACATCCTCCACACCGCGACCGAGGAGTCGCTGGTCATCTTAGACGAGGTCGGCCGCGGGACCGCGACCTACGACGGGATCTCGATCGCGTGGGCGGCGACGGAGTACCTGCACAACGAGGTGCAGGCGAAGACTCTCTTTGCCACACACTACCACGAACTGACCGGGCTCGCGGAGAACCTCCCCCGGGTCGCAAACGTCCACGTCGCGGCGGACGAACGCGACGGCGAGGTAACCTTCCTCCGGACGGTCCGGGACGGCCCGACCGACCGGTCTTACGGGATCCACGTCGCCGACCTCGCGGGCGTTCCGGATCCGGTCGTCGACCGCTCGAGAGACGTTTTGGAGCGCCTGCGCGAGGAGAAGGCCATCGAGGCCAAGGGCGGGACCGCGAGCGAGCCGGTCCAGGCGGTCTTCGATCTGGGGAGCGGGACGATGCAGACACAGAGTGAGGCTGAATCACAGGCGCGAACGCAAACGGCGACGACCGACGGTGGTCCAGCGGAGGCCGACGCCGCAGACGCGGCGATCGACCCCCAGACTGAAGCCGTCCTCGCGGACCTCGAGTCGCTCGACGTGAACACGACACCGCCGATCGAACTCGTCTCGAAGGTACAGCAGCTACAGGAGCGACTCGAGGACACTCCCTCATCTGAGTGACGCGTTGATACACCGTCTTTCCGGTGAATAATCGCCGGTCGACGGCGGGGTGAGCGATCCGACACGCGGACCGAACCCGCCGATTCACATCCGTCGCTCTCGCCGGCACTGCGTTCGGGTCTCTTGTCTCCGACCACCACGTTGACCGCCGCACCGACCAGCAGGCCGAACGCGGTGCCGTAGAGCCAGCCGACGGGCAGGATGACCGCACCGAACGTGTCGTCGGTCCCGACAGTGTTGACCAGGTCCGTATAACTCCCGAACAGCGCCTCGAGGACGACCCAGCCCGCGGCGGCGATGACGATCCCCGGGAGAACCTCGCGCACTGCTACGTCCACATCGGGGAAGACGTAGTAAACGGGAAATACGCGACGATGAGCCCGCAGAACAAGGCGATCGGGGTCAGCGCCACGATGGCGGGATGATCGATCGTCGCCAGCGTCGCCGTCGTGAGGGTCGTTCCCACGGTGGCGACCGCGACACCGAAGACGACGGCTCAATCGGCGCTGATCGACGGCGACAGCGACGCTATCCGAGAGCCATCGGAAGCGTTTTGAAACGCTGGGTTGCCCGTTAGCACGATGCACGAAGCAGACTTCGACGTCGCGGGGAAGACCGCGGTCGTCACCGGTGCGAGCCAGGGAATCGGGCAGGCGACCGCGGAGACGCTCGCGGCCAGCGGTGCGGACGTAGCGATCTGTTCGCGCTCGATGGATCGCGTCGGACCGGTCGCCGAGGGGATCGCCGATGACCCGGATGCGGGCGACGCGATCGCCGTCGAGTGCAACGTCCGCGAACGCGAGCAGGTCCAGAATCTGGTCGACGAGACGGTCGACGAGTTCGGCGACATCGATATCCTCGTCAATAACGCCGGCGGGGAGTTCGTCGCGCCGTTCGAGGACATCTCCGCGAACGGCTGGAAGACGATCGTCGACCTCAACCTGAACAGCACGGTCCACTGTACGCAACTCGCCGGCGAGGTCATGCGCGAGGGGTCGGGCGGCGTCATCATCAACCTCTCGAGCGTGAACGGCCAGCACGCGGCTCCGGGCGAGAGCCACTACGGCGCGTCGAAGGCGGCGATTATCCGCCTGACCGAGACGCTGGCCGTCGAGTGGGCCGAAGACGGCATCCGCGTCAACTGCGTCGCGCCCGGCCTGATCCAGACCCCCGGCGTCGCCGAGACGCTCGGTATCGACAGCGAGGACATGCCGTCCCGCGAGGAGACCGACCGCCGCATCGGCCACGCAGAAGAGATCGCCGACGTAGTGCAGTTCCTCTCGAGCCCCGCTGCCTCCTTCATGAACGGCGAGACGGTGACGGCAAAGGGCGTCCCGCGGGCCGGCAACTCGATGTCGCAGGATTTGGGCCTCGAGGACTGACGACGGGCTCGGACGAGTCCGCCCCCGGACGTGACGAGTCCACCGGGACGTAAGACCTAACCAGTCGCCTTCTGTACGGCTATTCAGCACATCTGGCGTCGAATGAGTCCCGACGCTGAATCAGCGAACCATCATGAGCGACGAGAGCACACAACCACAGGACGATACCGGCATCCGCCGGCTGGACGAGGACACCGTCGCCCGCATCGCCGCCGGCGAGGTCGTCGAGCGACCCGCCAGCGCGGTCAAGGAACTCGTCGAGAACAGTCTCGACGCCGACGCGGACAGCGTCGACGTTACCGTCGAGGACGGCGGAACCGAACTGATCCGCGTCGCCGACGACGGCCGCGGGATGAGCGAGGCCGACCTCCGGGCGGCCGTTCGCGAGCACACGACGAGCAAGATCGACGGCCTCGAGGACCTCGAGTCCGGCGTCGCGACACTCGGATTCCGGGGCGAGGCCTTACACACCATCGGCTCGGTCTCGCGAATGACGATCCGCTCGCGACCCCGCGAGGCCGAGGGCGCGGGCACCGAACTCGTCTACGAAGGCGGTAAGGTGACCGGCGTCGAGCCGACCGGCTGCCCGGCCGGGACCACCGTCGAGATCGAGGACCTGTTCTACAACACCCCCGCTCGCCGGAAGTTCCTCAAGACGACGGCGACGGAATTCGCCCACGTCAACCGCGTCGTCACCCGCTACGCGCTCGCAAATCCTGACGTGGCCGTCACGCTGACCCACGACGGCCGCGAGGTGTTCTCGACGACGGGACAGGGCGACCTGCAGGCCGCCGTGCTGTCGGTCTACGGCCGCGATGTCGCCTCGGCGATGATCCCCGTCGAGGCCAGCGGCGACGAACTTCCACCGGGGCCGCTCGAGTCCGTCTCGGGGCTCGTCTCCCACCCCGAAACGAACCGCTCGAGTCGAGATTATCTCGCGACCTACGTGAACGGTCGCGCCGTCACGGCCGACGCCGTCCGCGAGGGGATCATGGGCGCTTACGGCACTCAACTGGGCGGTGACCGCTACCCCTTCGTCACGCTCTTTCTCGCGGTGCCCGGCGACGCAGTCGACGTGAACGTCCACCCCAGAAAGCGAGAGGTCCGCTTCGACGACGACGACGCGGTCCGCCGGCAGGTAGATGCCGCGGTCGAGAGCGCGCTGCTCGAGCACGGACTGCTCCGGTCTCGGGCACCGCGGGGCCGTTCGGCACCCGGCGAGGCGCGAGTCGACCCCGGCGATCGGCGCGGAGCCGAGAGCGGGACTGATTCGTCGGGCGAGACCGCGACGCTCGAGTCCAGTGTCGAGACCACCTCGGAGACCGAGGAATACGCCGCCGAAGCGGACGAGGGGCGATCGATGATCGAGTCCGCGAACGCGGGGACGGGTGCGGCGACGGACTCGAGCGGCACGGACGCCGCCGGTAGGCCGGCTGCCTCGGATACTGATGCCGCCGGGAGCGGCTCGGAGACCGCTGCCAACGGCTGGTCCTCGAGTCCGCAATCGCACTCGAGCGGCGCGGATCGGGACTCGACGGCCGCGACGGAGACGAACGCTGACGCGGCCGGGAGCGCGACACCCGAGTCGACCGAGATGGGAACGGACTCGAGTCGGTGCGATTCGAATCCCGAAGCCGGCTCGGCGGTAGATCGCGACCGCGACCCCGAGCACAAGTTCGCCGCCGCCACCGAACAGCGGACGCTGACGGGCGAGGTCGCGACGGGCGGGGAGACCGAGTTCGACTCGCTGCCCTCGCTGCGGGTCCTCGGACAGCTTCGCGATACCTATCTGGTCTGTGAGACGCCCGACGGGCTCGTCCTGATCGATCAGCACGCCGCCGACGAGCGGGTCAACTACGAGCGCCTGCAGGCCGCCGTCGCGGACGACCCGACCGCACAGGCCCTCGCCGAACCCGTCGACCTCGAGTTGACCGCGGTCGAGGCGGAAGCCTTCGAACACTACAGCGAGGCGCTCTCCCGGCTGGGCTTCTACGCCGACCGGGTCGACGACCGAACGGTCGCCGTGACGACCGTGCCCGCGGTGTTCGCCGAGACCCTCGAGCCCGAGCGCCTGCGAGATGTTCTCACCTCGTTCGTCGAGGGCGACCGCGAGGCGGGCGCGGAGACGGTCGACGCGCTGGCCGACGAGTTCCTCGGCGATCTGGCCTGCTATCCGTCGATCACGGGGAACACGTCGCTGACGGAGGGGTCGGTGATCGACCTGCTGTCGGCGTTAGACGACTGCGAGAACCCCTATTCCTGTCCGCACGGCCGGCCGGTGATCGTCCGGTTCGACGAGCGCGAGATCGAAGATCGGTTCGAGCGGGACTATCCCGGGCACGGCGGGTAGTCGGCTCGAGGCTCATTGCGGTTCAAGATCGTGCTGCAGCGATCGTCTCCGAGGGCGCGCTGTAGTCCGTTATTCGCCGCTCGTAGTGCGAATGCCCGCGCTCTCTGACTCCGGATCCCCTGCGGGAGCGGCCCGATAGAGCCAGAGCGTACAGCAGAAGGCGATCATCCCGGCGACGGTCGCGATGGCGAACGCGATTCGGTAACCCGTCTCCGTATAGACTCGGACGCCGCCGACGAGGTCGCCGGTCCAGTAGGCGTCGAGGGCCCACCCCATCACCGTCGGCAGGACCGCCGCTCCGAAGAAGGCCGCCGCGTTGACCGTCCCCGTCGAAATACCGCTCGCGCTGCTTGGATGCCGTTCTTTGACGACCGAGTAGCTGAGGACGAACGCCCCCAACATGATCCCAGTCAGCAGAAATACGGCACCGACGACCGGCAGCGGCGGATTCCCGACGACCGCGATCAGGGCGAGACAGCAGACGTAACACGCGCCACCGGCGACCATCAGTCCGATCCTGCTGCCGAGTCGATCGGACAGCCAGCCGATCGCGGGCGGGCCGACCATCAGGCCGACGCCGCCGAGCAGGGTGAGCGTGGACGCGTACGTCACCGAGACGTCGTAGGTCTGGACGACGTAGGGCACTCCCCAGAGCCCGAAGAGCGTGATGTTCACGCCGGTCGAACAGAACGCCATGATACTGCTAACCCAGACCCACCGGTCTCGAAGCACGGCCGAGAGGTGGGCCTCGAGCTGCGCAGTCGTAAGCGGCTGCTGTCCGGGAACACCCTCGATTCGTTCGAACCCGGCGTCAACGGGTGAGTCGCGGACGAGCGCGAACACGAGGGCCCCCATTGCGAAGCCGAGGACCCCGAGCGCGCCGACCGTCGATCGCCAGCCGAACGCCGTGACTGCGAGCGCGAGCGGCGTCGCCGCGAAGACGCCGCCGAAGCCGGAGACGGCGAAGCTAATGCCGCTCATCGTCGCGAACTCGTCGGCGCGGTACCAGTTCGCACAGAACCGGAGAATGCAGACGAAGATCACGCTCCCACCGAAGCCGATAAGCCCGCGCGCGAGAATCGCCGCGGAGTAGCTCTCCGCCAGCGAGAACCAGATGACGCCGACGTTCATCGCCACTGCACCGGCCGTGGCGGTCAGTCGAGGGCCGATCCGATCGGCGAGGATCCCCGACGGGATCTGCATCACGGCGTACACCCAAAAGAAGACGGCGTGGAGCGTCCCGAGCTGTGCGCCGGTCGTCCCGAACGCCGTCATGAGGTCCTCGGAGAGGACCGCCGTCGAGAGGCGGCTGGTGTTCATGAGCAAGAAGAGCAGCCCCATCGTCGCCCAGAGGAGCCACCGCCGCCGGAACGGATCGCGCCAGAGTCGCATGTCGCTCGAATTGGCCTCCCGGAGCATCGAAAAGGTTCGCCATCCGGAAACGGACAGGGGGATCGATCTCGGTGAGCGGACCCTACAGCCCGTCGATATCCTTTTGCCGAGTCCTCGAGGCCGAGGACCCTCCGCGAGTCATCGAGACGAACCGACGCCGGCAGTGGTAGGTGACTCGAGGCAGAACCCCCATACATGACGACCCCGCGCGAACTCGACGGCTCGAGCGCCGGCGGCCAGTTCGTCCGGACCGCGCTCGCCCTGTCGGTCCTCGAGAACGAACCGGTTCGATTCGAACACGTCCGCGGCGACCGGTCGACGCCCGGGCTCCGCCACCAGCATCTGGCGGTCCTCGAGACGATGGCCGAACTCTGCGACGCCGACGTCTCGGGCGACGAACTCGGCTCGGAGACGATCGAGTTCGATCCGAGGCTCGAGCCCGATGCTGCTGGCGGCCGACTCGAGGGCGGCAGCTACGCCGTCGATATCGGGACTGCAGGCAGCGCGACGCTGTTGTTCAACGCCCTCCTGCCGCTGGCGACGATCCTCGAGTCCCCGCTCTCGGTGACGGTCACCGGCGGGACGGACGTGGCGTGGTCGCCGCCGCTCGACTACCTCCGCTATGTCGAACTCCCGCTGCTCCGCCGGTTCGGCGTCGACGCCGCCTGCGAGGTCGACCGCCGCGGATTCTATCCCGACGGCGGCGGGACCGCGACGCTTCGGCTCGCCCCCTCGAGCCTCGAGCCGAACGACCTCACCGAACGGGGGCCGCTCGAGGGGTTCCGGCTCTACACAACCGAGTCGGAATCGCTGGCCGACCGCGATGTCGCATATCGACAGGCCGAAGGCGCGCTCGAGCGGCTGAACCCCGAGCCCGATCTCGAACTGACTGAACGGTGCGAGACGACGGCGGCGAGCCCCTCGCCCGGCTCTGCGCTGGTGCTCCGCATCGATCACGGGACCGGTGTCGCCGGCTTTTCGGCCCTCGGGGAGCGCGGCAAGCCCGCCGAGCGAGTCGGCGAAGACGCCGCCGACGCGGCGAACCGCTTTCTCGAGGGGGCGGCCCCGGTCGATCGGCACATGGCAGACCAGTTGCTCGCCTTTCTCGCCCTCGCCGGCGGACGGGTGCGGATTCCCGCCGTGACCGACCACGTCGAGACGCGGTGTGCGCTGCTCGAGGAGTTCGGAGTCGACGTGGGGCTCGAGCGTGAGGATGAGACGGCGGCGGTGTCGGTCGCGTCGCCGTTGGACGCGGGTCAGTAGTTCGTCGCTTCTGGGGTTACTGTCGGTCTCGGTTCAGCAGTCCTGCCAGTACAACCAGCAGGACAATCACGAGGAAACCGCCTCCCGTGACCGCGAGCGCGAACGTCGGGGCTGTGGGCTCGACGTCTACGTCCGCGAGCGGAAGCGTCCCCAGATACGCGATGAGTCGGCTGCTTGCGGCAGTAATACAGATGACCGCCATAGCGAGCCCCGCGAAGAGGAGTTGGTAGTCGAACCACGTCTTGAGTCCGTCTGCCGACACCATCTGCGAAAATGTTGCCACATCTATCATATAGGCTTTCGGTCGGTTCGGCATCCGTCCGCGCGAGTCCCGGGAGGGCGCGGCAGTGAGACGCGCCCACTCGAGGAGACCGTCATCGATAACCGCCACAACTTATAGCATCGCCGACCGTCGCCTCGAGTATGGCCGACGGAGACACTGCCGTTCACTGCCGATCGATCTGGGGGGAAGAGCCGTGAGCGAGACCGATATCGTCACGTTCGGCGAGACGATGCTCCGGCTGTCGCCGCCGGGGAACGAGCGCATCGAGGACGCGGACACGTTCGAGGTCCGGGCCGCCGGAGCCGAGAGCAACGTCGCCATCGCGGCGAACCGGCTGGGCGCGTCCGCGACGTGGACCTCGAAGGTCCCCGAGACGGCGCTGGGACGGCGCGTCGTCGGCGAAGTCCGCAGACACGGCATCGAAGCCGATCCCGTCTGGAGCCACCGTGGCCGACAGGGGACCTACTACCTCGAGCACGCGGGCAAACCCCGCGGGACGAACGTGATCTACGACCGCGACAACACCGCCATCTCGACGGCGGAGGCCCGCGAATTCGACATCGACCGGATTCAGAACGCGAAGGTCTTCTTTACGACCGGCATCACGCCCGCGCTCTCTTCGACCCTCCGTGACACGACGCTCAACCTGCTCAAAGCGGCCCGAAAAGGCGGGACGTCGACCGCCTTTGACTTCAACTACCGACGCAAGCTCTGGTCGCCCGACGAGGCTAAAGAGACGCTGACGAAGCTGTTTCCGGGCATCGACATCCTCGTGATCGCCGCCCGCGACGCCCGAACCGTCCTCGGATTCGAGGGCGACCCGCGCCAACTCGCGCACAAACTCGGCTCGCAGTACGATTTCACGACCGTCGTCGTCACCCGCGGCGCGGAGGGCGCGGTCGGCTGGCACGACAACGTCGTCCACGATCACGACGCCTACGAAACCGACACTGTCGACCCGATCGGGACCGGCGACGCCTTCACCGGCGCGTTCATCGCCCGCCGGCTCGACGGCGACGACGTGCCCACCGCCCTCGAGTACGCCGCGGCGACGGCGGCGCTCAAGCGGACGATCCCCGGCGACGCCGCGCTCGTCACCGCGGACGAAGTCGAGACGATCGTCAAGGAACAGGGCGAAGACATCTCGCGATAGCTTGCCGAACACGGGCGAGCGGCTGCAGACCACTCGTTTTGTGTGGTTGTGGAAATCGCTGAATCGGATTACGAGGGCCGCGTCTCGTCATCTCGGCTCGAGCCACCGACGATATCTGCGGACGATTGGACGGTTCTGCCAGAAGTCGTTTTATACGGGCGTCGAAAGCCACGGCTCGTAATGAATCGCGGAGCCACACTGGTGGTTGCACTGCTCGTGGCCACGAGCGCCGTGACGATGGCTGCGGCCGCCGGTGCAACGACAACGACGACTGCGACAGAATCGAGTACGACCACCCAGAGCGACGCCTACGCGGGTGCCCACGTGGCGTTCGATGTCCAGGGCGATGCGATCGCCAACTACAGCATCGACGGCGAACACGCCTTTTCGTCGGTCGCCGTCCAGTCCCAGAGCGAGGCCGACGCCGATGCCGGACTCGACGCGAGCACCGGCCTCGATGCCGCGACGGATCTAAACGGCGCGGGGCTGTCGCTTGCAACGCAGACGCAGGCCAGCGCCGAGATACAGGCCGATAGCGGCGCGACGCTGTCCGCTCACGACAACCAACACGGGACGCTCGTCGTCGAGAGCGGCGACGAGGCCCAGTACGTCGAGGCCGAACTCGGGGCGAGCGCCGAGGCCCGAGAGGACGGCGACCGCGTCGTGGTCGAAGCGGGCGACCGCGAGGGCGCGTTCCTCGTCGTCGGCGACGGCGAGGTGACGGTTTCTGACGGGAACGTGACGGCCGACCTCAGCGAGAACGCGACGCTCGCGTTCCGCTCCTACGCGGATGGCGAACGCGACGAGAGCGCGACCGACGAGGAGTCGCTGATCGCCGAGGGCAACGCCGCCGTCGAGGTCACGGCCGACCACCGCGACGGCGAGACGGTGTCCGACGTCGTCACCTACGGACAGGAGACCTCCGCCGAGGCAGCAACGACCGCCAACGGGACCGTCGAGATGACGATCAATCGGACGACCCACGAGGGGACCGTCGTGCTGACCACCGTCTCCGAGGAGGCCGTCGGCAGCCTCGAGACCCTCTCGGTGACCGTCGACGGCGAGGCCGCGGTCGAGGCGTCCTCGAAGAGCGACCTCGAGGGCGCGATCGGGAGCGACGAGTCCCGGTACATGGTTGCACAGGATACACAGGCCGAGGGACAGGCGACCGTCTACGTCGCGGTCAATCACTTCTCCGAGCGAACGGCGACGATCGACGGCGCGTCCGCACAGAACGAGAGCACGGACGAGAGCGACGAGTCCGAGACCGACTCCGATGACGACGGGGCGAGTACCGAGGAGGAAAGCGCCGACGGATCCGCCGAAACCGAGACGACCGACGGCAGCGGCGACGACAGCGTGCCCGGCTTCGGTGCCGGCGCTGCGGCACTCGCCTTGCTGACCGGCGTCGGCGCTCGAGTTCGACGGTAACGAACTGCGGGGTTTGCCGTTCCGATCGCTGCAGTACGGACACATCGAGGGAACGCCTTTTTGCATCGCCGCCGAAGCACCGCTATGGTACACGTTGCGATCGTCGGTGCCTACGGCAGCGCTGGCGTCGCCGTCGCCGACGAACTCGAAGAGCGACGCGGCGAGTTCGACGACGACCTCGAATTGACGCTGATCGACGACGGCGACCCCGGCGGCGGGCTCTGCATTCTCCGCGGCTGTATGCCCTCGAAAGAGGTCCTCTCGGCCGGCGAGCACCGCTATCTGGCACGCCACGACGATCGACTCGAGGGGACGCCCGATCCCGATCCCGAGCGGATCGTCGCCCGAAAGGACGAGCACGTCTCGAACTTCGCCGAACACCGCCGAGAGCACGTCCACGACCTTGCCGAGCGAGCGGGCGTCGAACTCGTCCGCGACACCGCCCGCTTCGTCGACGATCGCGTGCTCGCGGTCAGCGACCGCCGACTCGAGCCCGATTACGTCGCCATCGCGACCGGCTCGGTGCCGAACATTCCCGAACTGCCGGGGATCGACGAGGTCTCGTTCCAGACCAGTACGGACGTCCTCGACGCGACCGCGTTCCCGGACTCGGGGATCGTGATGGGCCACGGCTACATCAGCCTCGAACTCGGCCCCTACCTCAGCGAGGTCGGGGACGTCGACCTCACCGTGATCGAACACGACCAGCGACCGCTCGATGACATGGAACCCGAGTACGGCGACGCGCTGGTGGACATCTACCGCGACCACTTCGGGATCGACGTGTTGCAAAACACCGATGAAAAGCGCCTCGAGCCGACCGACGACGGCGGTGTCCGGCTGTTCGCCGAGCGCGACGACGGGTCGGAGCGAGTCGTCGAGGCCGACGAGCTCTACCTGTTCACCGGCCGCCGGCCGAACCTCGACGGACTGGGACTCGAGACCACCGCGCTCGAGCCCGGCGACGGCTGGGTCACGTCGACGATGCAGGCCCGCGACGACGACCGCGTGTTCGTCGTCGGCGACGCCAACGGCCGTGAGCCGATCCTCCACGTCGCCAAAGAACAGGGGTTCGCGGCGGGGGAGAACATCGTCAACCATTACCAGAGAGCGGAGTGCGAGCCCTACACGAGCGTTCCCCACCACGTGATCTTCTCGGGACTGGGAGTCTACCCCTTCGCCCGCATCGGTCACACGCCGGCGACCGTCGCCGAGACGGAGATGGACGAAATCGTCGTCACCCGCGAAGCGTCTGCCGACGGCGTTTTCAAGACCAAGGGCCACCCCGAGGGCCGTGCGACGCTAATCGTCAGCGCGGAAGACGGGAGCGTCCTCGGCTATCAAGGGCTGCACCGCCACGCCGACGTGATGGCGAAGACGATGCAGGTCGTCGTCGAAATGGGCCTCGACGTCCGGGAAGTGCCAAAGCGGGCCTACCACCCGACGACACCCGAAATTCTCGATGGACTGTTCAGAGACGCCTGTTCCGAACTCGAGGACCGACAGGACTGTATCGGCGATATCGATTCGCCGGACATGTCGCTGTAGCGGCGGCGACGGGCCGCAGCCGTTGCGTCGGTGATCGACAGAAAAGCGGGAACGGCGGGCGGGACAGTGGTGATGTCGCTCCCTCGAGAACGGTCGGTCCGCCCACCACTCCATCGTTCAGCGAGCGCCGCATCCATCACGACGCGACCGTCCCGGATCGATGGCGGTCGCCCGCTGCTTTTTGACGGGTGCTGTGCTACGTTCCGTGTGACTCGAGACGTTCGCCGGGCGACGGTCGACGATGTCTGGGCCGTCCACGAGGTCGCCCGCCAAAGTTGGCACGCCGCCTACGACGACGTACTCGGCCCCGAAACGGTCGACGAGGTCGTCGACGAGTGGTATGCGATCGGCGACCTCGAGTCGTCGATCATCGACACGAGCGGCCGCGACGACGCCGCGTTCCTCGTCGCCGAGAACTCGCCGACGGCCGGTGTGGGGGCCGGCCGCGACCCCTGTGGCTTCGCCCACGCCGTCCCCTGGCCGGAGGATTCCTCGGTCGCCTTTCTCGCTCGCCTCTACGTGCGACCGGACCGGTGGAACGAGGGGACCGGAACCGCGCTGCTCGAGGGCCTCGAGACCGAACTCTCGGCGGGGTTCGACCGACTCCGGCTGGCCGTCCTCGCCGCCAACGAGGTCGGAATCTCGTTCTACGAATCGCGTGGATTCGACCGCATCGTGACGCGGCCGTCCGATTTAGGCGCGGGCCTCGAGGAACACGTGTACGAACGACGATTATCGGATTCGGACGGAGAGTGGGGCCGCTGACCGTTATTGCACGCTCGATCGCACGACGGCTTTGCGATTGTGGCTCCGTTGAAATACTGCTTTTTAGATGCATTTAGCGTGGAAAGCACGCTCACACTATGTTCGAACTGGTCGTGGCACTCCTGCGATCTACCTCATACGTGTCTATTACAAAATCACTTTGTTGACCTATCTTCACCACAAGTCACTTAACAGATGTCCATAGACATATGAATTTTAGACTTTCACTCTGACAAATAACTTTATTAGTATTGGTGATGACTTTCAGGTGATGGCAAAGATTAGCATCACGGGCGGTAAGAAAAAGAGGAGACGAACAGTGCTGAAAGGTATCGGAGCGGGCACGCTTGGGACCGTCACCAGAATCCAGACGGTAGGGGCGACTACTTCAAGTGGTCAGATGGTCGGAGCTAGCTACGATACGCTAACAGGCAAGGTAGGAGGTCCCGTCTCGGGGACTATAAACATCGACGATAACCAGCCCCAGGGTCAGCTCAATATCGCCGGGTTCTCTATTCCGTTCAACAGGCTTGAACATATAGAGGACACTGCGTCTAACGCGAGAGCACGGTACTCGGCTATCCTTTCGGACTCCAAGTTCCGGGCTGGTGACGTTCCATTAAAGGTCAGTGTCCGACAAGAAGATGATCACTTATCCGGGGTTATCAGCCGACCATCTACCGAGTACGGTCTCCTCGGGTTTTTTTTTGTACGCGACGAGGCGAAAGTCAATCCCGACAAGTCGCTCGCCGGCCTCAAGCCCCACGGCAAGTGGGTCGAGAGCCCACATTCCTTTGAGGTTCCGAAGACAGGGCTACCGACTGACAGTAGCCTCGACCGATTGTTAGAAATTACCAAATCATCCGTTCACGACGACTTCGAAGGTGACGACCGATGAGTGAAGATCACGGATTGCTTGACGAAAACTCATGGAGTGACTCGATTAGCTACGACTGTTCAGGCGGCAACTCCATGGAATGGGAGGGCGCCTATGGTATCGGCGCTGAGGGAAATACCCAGGAAGAGTGGGATCAAATTGCATACAACGGTTCAAACGTCTGGCGTTTTTTCTTTCATTTTGAGGACCGCCCTGGGAACCTGATCCCGGACGCTTGCAACACCAGTGATTTTGACCGGTATAAACCGGAGCCTTGGAACTTCAGGTACGCGGTTGATGTTGCAGACGCCAGTAACGACAACACTTACCTCTCCCATCCTGACCCCGATGACGGCGAGGGAGAGAGCGAGAACAACGAGTTAGGACTTCTCCTTGACCTCCTCGGCTCCACTGGAAACATCTACGTGAGTGCTGCAAGTGTCGTGGTAGACTACATAATGGCGACAAGAGGGGGAAGCTCCACCAATGTCGATCAGGAGGGCAATGGTGAGAGATACATTTTCGATGTTGATGTTGGTGGTGGCTACGACGACTTACCGCACGTCACCAGCAACGGTGAGCATCAAGTCGCGGACGTATCATTGCGAGTTAATAATGAGTGGAATGACGACGACAGACACTGCCTTCTGTTCATGCCAGAGTATACAACATTTATCCAAGGTTATTCGTCGTTGCTCTTAAGCGAAGTCTTTTGGATAGCCGATCCGCGACGGAGACGCCGTCCTCAGAACGCATCATGTTCTGATGTTGAGGCGAATCAACGATTCGCCGACCATTGGAGAGCAAAGCTCTCGTGGGCATCGGCGAGTCTGGAATACTATCAGATAGCCGATGAACCCAGTCCCAGATTGATTGATGAGAGTGCTCAACACCAAGCATACCAATAATTTCTTGTCTCTCGAATCGAATAATCGATCGCGGGGGGACAGGTAGCGAACACTCTGATGGGTGTTGCCGTCCGATTACGCTTTTCAAGAATTGTCAAATTTTGCTGGGTGACATTTGCTAAGTATGTCTACCAGCAATAGAGCCAAATTCTTCCCCGAACTGGCTCACTTCTCAAACGAATTTAACTGACACTGCTATTGCTGTACTCTCACTATATGACGTAATATTAATAAAATTGTACTGATTACGAGGTACGAATGTAGCATGGAGGGAAAACCGATTGTTGCACAACGGAGCCCGCCCTCTTGTATAAAAATTTATTTGAAAAAAGATCAAATGTTAGCTTATGAAACGTCGTCACCTCCTCCTTGGAACAACCTTCCTATTATCGGGCGTAGCCGGTTGTTCAACACCGTCCTCCGGCTCACCGATGCTCGACTTGATATTTTTCAACCATACCGATATCCCCTACACAGTCGAAATGAACATATTCCGGGACGCCTCAACCCGTAGCGAAGCGAATGTATTTTCTAGTCGGATCGATGTAGAGCCAGAAGGGGAAACACAGCAGAAAGACGTTGCCGAGGCTGAACCACTCGTTATCAGTTACAGCGTGTACGATGACGAAGGGAGACTGACTGATCAAGATCATGTTCACTATTATCCCGATGATGGGGAAGACGATGACAGTCAAGTATTCGATATTCATTCACCGGGAACACTAACTCAAAGAGTTTTGTAGTAATTCAGAAACGAGTCTGCTCGCTACGTCTTAGTAGCCTCGCTCTGATCACGGTTCACTCCGTTCACCGTTTCGCTTGTTCGAGGCTTTACCGCTCTTCCGAGGCCCGCGTCGCTCACTCGGCCTCGCTCACAGCGTCTTGTCGGCCTCTTCCTCGTCTACGACTTCGATCCCGCGGTTGTTGACCGCCATCGGATCGAGGCCGACCTCCTGGAGGAAGGTCTTGTACTCGCGCTCGCACTGCTCGGCGTCTTTTTGCTTGTCGCTGGCGCGATCGCAGAGTTCGACGAGGTTCTCCGGCACGTCGTTCTGATAGACGATCCAGTGATTGATCAGGTCCGAGAGCCGCCGGATGGGGCTCGTGAAGTGGCCGTAGATCTCGAAGTTCAGCGCGTGGTGGCCGCCGAAGGGATCGTTCATGTACCGCGCTCGAGGCATGACCTTCATCACGGCCCACTGGATCTTGTCCAGTTGGCGCTCGGGCGCGTCCTCGAGGGTCGCGTTGACGGCCTTCCGGGGGTCGTCCCACGTGCTGCCGGGGATCGAGACGCCGTCTAAGTCCTGAATCTCGCGGAGCGCTTCGGACCACTCGTCGGGGCTGGGCTGGGGGTGGACCCGGTACATGGCCGAGACGCCGCGATTCCACATGAGTTCGTGCGTGACGGCCTTGTTGGCCTTCAGCATGCACTCCTCGATGATGGTGTGGGCGCGGTCACGAGCCGGGTTCAAGACGAGCGAGCCGTCTTCCTTGCGCTGTTCGTGCATCTGTTCGGCGAGATCGTAGACCAGCACGTTCTCCTCGTGGAGGGGAGCGTCGGGCTCCTCGAGCCGGCTTTCGGCCTCGGCGTAGGTGAGCCGTTCGTCGGACTCGATGACCGATTTGTAGATCTCGATGTTCTCGTAGGTCAGGTTCTCCTTGTCGAGGTGCATCTCGACGGTGTGGGCCAGCCGGTCCTCGTTGGGGACCAGCGAGCAAACCGTCTCGGCCAGTACGGGCGGCAGCATGTGGACTGTGTAGCCGGGGAGATAGACCGTGTTCCCGCGCTCGACGGCCTCGTCCCACATCGCCGTCTCCGGGTTGACGTAGTGGGTCACGTCGGCGATGTGGACCCAGAGGACGTACTCGTCGTCGCGCTCTTCGATCGAGAGCGCGTCGTCGAAGTCCTGGGCGTCGATCGGGTCCGTCGTCCACGTCGTCAGGTCCCGCAGATCCTGTCGCTCGTCGATCTCGTCTTCGATTTCGGCCGTCACGCCCTCCGTTCGGGCTTCGGCCTCCTCCAAGACCTCCGGCGGGAACTCGTCCCGGAGTTCGAACTTCTCGAATAGCTCCTCGCGCTTGTTCTCGAGATGGCGCGCGAGATCCTCCGAGACTTCGACTGGGCCCTGGCCTTCCACCGTTCCGGCCTCGGCCTGTGCGTCGTCACTCATGGCGAGGGCTACGCACGTAAGAGTGAAAGTCGTGTCGGGACGGCCCCGGCCCGAAGCCGCCGTCGGCGGAACGCGTCTGCCCCGGTCTCGGTCCAGTCTCTCCGCTTACCGCTGGCACCGAACGATCCGCGACCGACTCCGAGACAGCGCGGTCAGATGGCCGGCGTCCTCGAGAACGGTCAATTCGCCGTCGGAGACCCGCTCTCGAAGGCGACGAGCCCCTCGAAGGGGCGCGTTCGCGTCGGTGTCGCCGTGCCAGAACCGAACCGTGTGATCGATATCCGACGGCGAGAACCCCCACTCCGTCGTTACCAGCCGCGTCTCGATGACGAACCCGTCCCGCTGTGTCCCGACCCCCTCGAGGAAGTCGCGCCGAACGCGCTCCGCCATCATCGGCGGGATCTCGCGCCGCTCGGCCCTCGTCGTGTACTGCGAGAGGACGACCGCGGGCGGCGTTCGCGCGACGAGTCGCGCCTGGACGCCGAGCAACCCACACAGCAGACGGGGGGTCCGCCGCGCGAGCGAGCCGAGCAGGCGCTGGACGGCGGGGAGATCGGCCGCGAGCGACGGCGGCGGCGCGCCGGAGACGATGTCGATTTCGTCGACGAGGTCGCCCCGCGTCGCCGCGACCGCGAGCGCGTGGGGGCCGCCGCCGGAAAACGCGACGATCCCGGCCCGAGAAATGCCCTCGGCCTCGAGGACCGCGGCAACGGTCACACTGGTGTCGGTGATATCACGGTTGGGAACTGGTGACGAGCGTCCGTACCCCGGCCGGTCCGGAGCAAGCAGGCGAACGCCCGCTTCCCTCGCCGGGTCGTCGAACAGGGCACCGAAGCGCCGCGAGCCGGGCGTCCCGTGGAGGACAACGACCGGCGTCCCGTCGGGGTCGCCGTAGTCGGCGTACGCGACCTGCCTCCCATCAGCCCCTGTAACGATCGTCGGTGGATCCGCCTCGCGGTCGTCGTCCTCGGCCGGTGCATCCGATCGCGACAGTGTCATCGACCGAGTATTATCGGCCGATTCCGGAGTGAATTCTCCCGGATCCATGCGGTCTTTTAATACCTCTCGGCGAGATCGGCCGACGATGAAACAGGTTTCGTTCAGCGTGACGTTTCCGGACGGAGCCGCACACCCCCTCCATCGACGACTCGTGGCGACGGAGGGCGTCTCGCGGGCGGAGCTCCTGATGTGGGGGCCGATGGGGACCGTGACGACACTGCTGTGGTGTGACGGAGGGTCCGACGAGATCGCCGACCTGTTGGCCGCTGTCGAGAGCGTTACTGCGACCGAGTTCGTCGAGCGTGAGGACGGGACGTACGTGTTCGTCCACCAGACGGCCTACGAGTTCGAGGTGGCGATTCTCACTCTCGTCGAGGATGCACAGATCGTGTTCTTGCCGCCGGTCACGTTTCACGACACCGGCGCGGTGACCTTCGAGGCCGTCGGTCGATCCGATGCGCTGACTGGCTTCTACGATGAACTGACTGAACTGGGCGATGGAACGATCGAACGCGTCCGCGAGTTCGACCGGCGGGCGTCGGCGACCGCGCTGACCGACCGCCAGCGGGCCGCGCTCGAGGCCGCCGTCGCCGTCGGCTACTACGACGTTCCGCGGTCGGGCTCGGTCGCCGACGTTGCCGCCGAACTGGACTGTGCCGGCAGTACGGCCGGCGAACTACTGCGGAAAGCGGAAGCGACGCTCGTGACGAACGCCGTCGACACGGGGTAGCGCCGTCGCCGATGGGACGGCGCTTACGATTCCTCCTCGAGCGTGCCGTATCGCTCCTCGACCGCCGAAAGATAGCTCGCGAGAAACGTCTCTTGGTCCCACCGACCGGCCTCGAGGTCGACCAGCAGGTCCTCGAGTTCGCCGCGGGGGTGGTGACAGAGGTCGCTGTGACAGGCCTTACAGAGGTGTTCGAAGGTCTTGTCCGCGCGATCCCAGCGGTCGCCGTACTTGTCGTACTCGCGGGCCTCGTCGCGGGCTCGCTCCGTGCCACAGGCGAGACAGGTGACCGTCTCCGTCCGGTTCCGAGAGGGCCACATAGGCGGTCCGACGGCGCGGTCCTACTTAGCGATTGGCACACGTTGCTCGCATGCTGACGGTCAGGCAAGCCGGGTTACCCGAAGCTCTCCGGAACGGGCCTTTTATCTCCGGACCGCTCGTTTGCCCGATCATGCAGGTCAAGTCTCGACATCACCTCCGCAGCGACGCGGTGTCGGATCTCGAGGAGACGCTCGCGGAGCAACTGGGCGTCTCGCCCGAGGGAGACGCCTACGAGCGCGTCGAATTCGAGGACACCGACTGGGAAGTGGTCCTCATCGACGGCGAACCGCAGGTCGCGGCGTTCGGCGACGATCTCTTTCTGACCGTCCGCGGAGCGAACGCCTACGAGCCCGAAAAACGGCTGGTCACCGTCGACGCGGGTGCGGTCTCGTTCGTCAGCGATGGTGCCGACGTGATGCGCCCGGGGATCACCGATGCGACCGAGGACATCTCGCCGGACGATCTGGTCGTCATCGCGGAGGAATCCCACGGCAAGGTCCTCGCGGTCGGCCGCGCCCGCGTCGACGGCGCGGAGATGGCGGGCAACGAGGGGAAAGTCGTCGACTCGCTGCACCACGTCGGCGACGACCTCTACGAATTTACGGGGTAGGCTGGCCGCGGCAGCACTCTCATATTTTAACAACTATTGGTTAAATCCGCACTCTGGTTTCGAACATCGGTATATGACATCGACAACTGCTGCACATGCTAGCAATACTAGTACCTAATAGACGATTGTCCACTAGCGTTATGTATCGGTCCGTGGTACCACAGGACAGTTATGATCGAGACGACAGTCGAAGCCATCGACCTCCGATCGCCGCCGACGATCGCCCCCGAAACGCCCGCGAGCGAGGCGGCCCAGTCCCTCCGCCGACCGACGGTGCCCGCGCTTCCCGTCCTCGAGGACGAGTCGGTCGTCGGCATCGTCACCGAGTCGGATCTCGTCGCACTGGTCGCGGAAACGGACGACCGCCCGGCGACTCGAGCGATCATGTCCGCACCGGTAACGACGGTGTCGCCGACCGCGACGATCGCCGACGCCGCCGGAACGATGCGAACCGACGGGGTCAAACACCTCCCCGTCGTCGACGACGGCGTCTACCGCGGCCTGCTTTCGGCCCACACGTTGGCCCCGTACCTACCGCGTCACCGCCTCGAGATCGAGTGGCGCGACGAGCCGTTGCGTCTGGAGGCGACCGAAGGGCAGGAACTCACTGCGGGCGACTGAGTCACGGGGTCACCCCGCGGTCCAGCGAATCGGATTCGAACGCGCCTTCGTACTGGGCGCGCAGATCCCTGTAACCGTGATCGGCGAGGTCGTCGGTCTCCCGTCCGTCTGCGATCGGCGTGGCCCACGGACCGGCGACTCTCGAGACCAAACCGGCGCTCGACCGCGGATTCCGTAGTACTCCAGCCGTCGGTCGGCCGAACGGTCTCACAGACGGGACTGTGTCTGACGTAAGAACTATACTGGCGGCGGCGGTGGATACCGCCAATGGGACTCATGAGCAAAATTCTCGGCGGCAATCAGTCCAGAACGGTCGAGGACTACGCCGAACTGAACCTCGAGGACGTCTCCGACGGGTCCGCAGAGGCGACGATGCAGGTACATATCGCGGAAGTCAGCGGACAGGCCGACGCGATCGACATCAAAGACGCCGTCTACGACGGCGACATCGTCATCGCGGATATCACGCGCCTGCGGACCGAAGACAGCACCGTCGAACACATCGTCGACGAACTGCGGCAGGTCGCCCAGGAAGTCAACGGCGACATCGTCCGGAAAGGCGAGGATCAGATGATCATCACGCCGACTGGTATCCACATCAGCCGCGAAAAGTTGGGCCAAAAGATATAGCGGGAGTTATCAGGCGGGCAGATGCCGGATCGCCGTTCTCGTTCAGCAATCACTGTTCCTGACTCGTCTGTGGCGACCCGAACTGGTGACGATGCTACCGCTGTCCGTTCGATCGCAATAAAATAACGCAGTCGTCTCGCGCCGTCGAAAGCGACGCGTTGAATTCGAGATTACGTTCGCGTGACGTTCGTCGCGCGCGGGCCCTTGGGGGCCTGTTCGATATCGAATTCGATGTCTGTGCCTTCTTCGAGATCCGGACCGCCAACATCTTCCATGTGGAAGAAAACGTCGTCGTCCGCGTCGTCCGTCTCAATGAAACCGTAGCCGCCTGTGTCGTTGAAGAAATCAACGCTTCCTTTCGCCATTACAAACATTTGTAGGGTCGATTGGGGGATAAGACTTCCGAGGGTCGCGGTACCACGACCGTCGACCCGTCCGCGGTGAAACTATCAACCGTCGATTGTCGCCGCCGTTCGTGACGACCACGGTCGAGGGGACCTCTCGAGGAAGAGGTCGACGCGTTCGACGCGGCGGGACTGCGGGGCTGTGACGAGCGTGCGGACTTCGTCGGCGGCGCGCGGAATCGATTCTCCCGCGGGCGTTCGCCCCCGAGGGGAGCATCGGGATCTCCTCCGAGCACCACCGGGAGGCCTACGACGGGACCGATCGCGAGCTCGAGCCGCTGAACCCGGCCCGCGTCCACCAGTACGAAGAGTGGTGTTAACGGGGACGTTCGGTCCGTGCGAGGAATTTTCACCCGGTGGGAATTCCCGGGGTCGGTTATTCCGGATGGACGCGTACGGATCGATATGACGGGCTTTCGTGCAACGGTCGTCGTCCACGAACCGGCTGACTGTCCCGTGGCCGATGTCTCCGCGTCCGCCGGCGAACCGGTCGATTCGGTCTCTCGGTCGTCCCAGCCGACGGCCGAGGGGACGGTCGTCGAGGAGTTCGGCGTCGCCGCCGACGCCGCGGTCGAGGGTGACCACGATGTCGAACTGACGCCGGTCCAGTCGAACGACCGCGAGGCGATCTATCGGTTCGAGCGCGACAGTAGCGCCGACTGCGCCTGCGAGATCATCGAGGGGACGGGCACGCCGATCTCGTCGGTCCGCGCCCAGAACGGCTCGTTGCTCCTCTCCTTTCGCACGCTCGAGTTGGCCGAGATCGCCGAGATCGTCGACGAACTGCGGGCGTACTTCGACGGCGTCATCGTCGAGGAACTCACCCAGGACCACGAGGATGTCTCGGCCGATCCGGTCGTCGTCGATCGGGACGTGCTTACCACCAGACAGCAAGAAATCCTCGAGACGGCCCACGAGATGGGCTACTTCGACTACCCGAAGGGCGCGAACGCGACGGATGTCGCGGAGGAACTCGACGTTGCACGATCGACGTTTACCGAACACTTGGCGGCGGCCCAGACGAAGCTGATGGACGCGATCCTCGAGGAAGAAACGTAGAAAACGCAGCCACGTCGTTGCGACCGTTCTCGAGCCGTCTTCTCTGTCGCGGTGTCAGTCGGCGATGATGACCGGTCGGTCGGCGTCGATGATGACCTGCTGACTGACGCTGCCGAAGAGCGCTTTCCCGACCGGGGACCGCTTCCGGCCGCCCAGTAGAATCGCGTCGGCGTCGATATCCGATGCAACTTGCCCGATTCCGTCGGCGGCGTCGCCGACCAACTCCGCGCGGTCGACCGCGATGCTGTCGTCCTCGAGTCGGTCTTCGACCAGCGACACAGTGTCGGGCACGTCCCGGATCTCGGACAGCGACTCGTTGAGATCGTCGATGAACGTCGCCCCGCCCTCGTCGGGCATGGTGTCGATCTCCTCGAGGACGTGTAGGACCGTCACCGACAGGTCGTCGGGATCGGCCGGCAGCGAGCGTAGCGTCTCGATCTGTGCGCTCACGCGCTCTTCGTCGGTGTCGACCGGAATGAGGACGTGATACATGTCTCGTCCTCGGTGCCGCGGTATCAAAGTCCCACTGTCAGTTCCCACCGCGTGAGGGCCACCGCCGACGAATGTCAGTAACCCTTTGACAGGGGGCGTCATCAACGATACCATGGACGTCATTCACACCGCGCTGTGGGTATCGGACATCGAACGGACACGCGAGTTCTACATCGACGGGCTCGGCCTCACCGAAAACTGGTCGTTTACCGGCGGCGACGGCGTCGAAAACGTCTACATCGGCGGCGAACACGGCGAGTTCCAGTTCAAGTACGACCCCGACGGCGAGACCGAGGTCGACTCGGGATCGATGGCTCACGTCGCGGTCGGCGTCGACAGCACCGACGAGACCTTCGAGCGACTGGTCGAGCGCGAGGACCCGCCGGTCGAGACGGCGCCGACGACGATGGACGATATCGACGTTCGCGTCGCGTTCGTCGAGGACCCGAACGGCTATGTCGTCGAACTCGTCGAAGAACTCGAGTAAGCTGGCCAATGCGGCGTCGTTGGGACTCGAGCGATTACTTTTCGGCGGCGTCGGTCGCGGCGGGGTTCTCGACGGCCGGCGGCGTCCGGACGACCCGGACGAGGAGGCCGGCCGCGACCGTCACGACGGCGGCCAGAAAGAGCCACGAGGTGCGGTAGCCGACCGTGTCGGCGAGATAGCCGAACGCGGGCGGCGCGACGAGCGCGCCGCTGGTGAGCGCGAGTTGGCCGCCGGCGGTCGCGCCCCCCATCTCGTCGGCGCTGACGAGCGTCGCCATGACGGAGTAGTAGACGCCCGTGTAACCGAGCACGAAGAAGCCGAGCACGGCGAACGCGACCGCGGCACCGAGTTCGGTGTGCGTCGACGCGACGACGACGAACATGACGGCGCTGCCAAGCGACTGGACGACGAGCAACAGCCCGATCCTGACGCGAGGCTCGCCGGGGAGAACGTCGCTCAGCCAGCCGGTCAACACGCGCCCGACGCTGCCGAACAGTTGGACGAGCGCGAGGACGATGCCGCCGAAGCCGACGGATGCGCCGATCGACTCCTCGACGTAGAGGACGGTGTAGCCGGTCGTCGTAAACAGGGCCGCGCCGAGGAAGAGCCCGGCGGTCGTCAACACGACGTACGGCCGGTTCGAGAGCAGCGCGCGAAAGTCGGGATAGTCAGCGACGCCGCCGTCGTTGTCGCTCGAGTAGCTCAGATAGAAGGCGATGGCGACGATCACGCCGACGCTTGCGGCGACGAAAAAGCCGGTTTGCCAGACGAACGCTCCCGCGAGGCCGGTAATCAAGAGCGCGCTGATGCCGCTCCCGCCGGTGACGCCGACCTGTTTGATACCCATCGCGAGGTTCTGGCGACCTGGTTCGATGTTGTCGAAGACGGCTTTGTTCGTCCCGGGGATCGCGGTCCCGTACGCCGATCCCAACACGAACACTGCCGCGAGCAACAGTGCGTACGTCGGCGCGCCCGCGACGAGGAGCGTTCCCGTCGCGAGCCCGACGAGCCCGAGCGTCAGCGTCAGTCGCTCGCCGAAGCGGTCGGTCAGCGCCCCGAGGGGCAACAGGAAGACGGCGTAGCCGAGCGTAAGCGTCGTGACCACGAGCCCGACCGAGAACCGCGAGAGCCCGAACGCGTCCCGGAAAAAGGGCGTCGCGGCGAAGATCGCGTAATAACAGATGCTCGCGGAAACCTGCCAGATCGTGACGAGAGACACCGTCTTCCAGTACGACCGATCCATCACTCGGTGGTCCTTTGCAAAGGGGTTCAAAAAGAGTGACGCTGTGAGGCCTCACTCGAGTTTCAGCACTCCTGTCCCACGTTGCCGTCCCGCATTTGTCGTCGGATTTTCGCTGGCGAAACTCGCGACGGTCGCTCGCCCAACTCTTCACGAAAGACAATTATAGTAATCCTCCCGACCATCGACTGACTATCTGTTCGTTTGATCACGAAACTAGCGTTCGTCTGTAGTCGTAAAACCGGCAAAATGCGAACATCCGGGGTGCCGATCGACGGCACCGGGCAAACGATAATACTTTTCCATTGGCGTCCGAAATCCTTGACCATGTCTGACGACCTCAAGAAAGGGCTCGAGGGTGTGTTGGTTGCCGAATCGGAGCTCAGTTCGATCGACGGTGATGCCGGTCGACTGATCTATCGCGGTTACACGATCGAGGACCTCGCTCGCGGTGCGAGCTACGAGGAAGTGCTCTACCTGCTCTGGAACGGTCACCTCCCGACCGAGGACGAACTCGAGCCGTTTGCCGAGGCCCTGATGGAGGAACGCGAGGTCGACGACGACGTCCTCGAGACGATGGAGAAACTCGCCGCGGCCGACGAACGACCCATGGCCGCGCTCCGGACTGCGGTCTCGATGTTCTCCGCCTACGAACCCGAAGCCGACGCCGATCCCGAGGACCTCGACGCGACGCTGCGGAAGGGTCGCCGGATCACGGCCAAGATCCCGACCGCGCTCGCGGCCTTCGAGCGCTACCGCCTCGGCGAGGAGCCCATCGATCCCCATCCCGATCTGGGTCTCGCGGCGAACTTCCTCTACATGCTGACCGGCGAGGAGCCCGACGACATCGCCGCCGAGACGTTCGATCAGGCGCTCATTCTGCACGCGGATCACGGCCTGAACGCCTCGACGTTCACCTCGATGGTCATCGGCTCGACGATGGCCGACATCTACAGCGCCGTCACCGGCGGCATCAGCGCCCTCTCGGGGCCGCTCCACGGCGGCGCGAATCAGGACGTCATGGAGGTCTTAATCGAGATCGACGAGAGCGACCTCGACCACCGCGAGTGGGTCGAACAAGCCTCTGCCGAGGGTCGGCGCATCCCCGGCTTCGGCCACCGCGTCTACAACGTCAAGGACCCCCGCGCGAAGATCCTCCAAGAGCGTAGCAAGGAACTCGCCGAGAACGGCGAGGACAAGTGGTACAACTACACCACCACCATCGAGCAGTTCCTCACCGAGGAGAAAGGCCTCGTCGAGAAGGGAATCGCGCCGAACGTCGACTTCTACTCCGGTTCGGTCTACTACCAGCTCGGCATCCCGATCGACATGTACACGCCCATCTTCGCCATGAGCCGCGCCGGCGGCTGGATCGCCCACGTCCTCGAGTACCAGGACGACAACCGCCTCATCCGCCCGCGCGCCCGCTACACCGGGCCGCAGGATCAAGAGTTCGTCCCGCTCGAAGAGCGATAGGGACCGCGAGTCTCTCGGCCCGTTCGATCGACCCCGTACCGGCGTTGTCTTTTCTTTACTCTCGACCGCTCAGTTCTTTGACCAGCAGCGAGACGCCGATCAACGAGGTCAGCAAGACAGTGAGGTTGAACGCGGCGTGTGTCAGCGGCTGGTATTTCGGGTCGATCCAGAGATCGATAGCGTCGGTCACGCTGCCGTAAAAGCGGATCAGCGCGACGACCGCCACCACCGAACAGACGGCGAGCCCGCCCCAGACGAGATACCGCCGGATCGTGTCGGAACGTGGGTCGAGCCCGCCGTCCGATTCGGATACAGTAGACACGTCGTCGGTGTCGCGGTGCTGGTCGTCCGCCGGTGCCTCGAGTTGCGCGTCGGTCTTCGTCGATGTATCGGTCATTGGAACCTCCGTGCGAGTGCGATGGTCGCGAGGACGGCGGCCGCGGTAACAGCGAGCCCGAAGCCGGGCGTTCCGTCCTCGCTTGTGTCCTCGTTCCCATCCCCGGCGCTGCCAGTGCCGTCGGCCCCATCGTACCCGCTGTCGCTCCCTGCGGTGCCGCCGGCGAAGTCGCTTACCTCGAGCCCGCTGTCTGCCGTCGTCTCGTTGACCGACAGCGCGCCCGGACCGAGGTTGGCGACCGATCGATCGGTGCCGACGATCGTACCGTTCCGCCAGAGCCTCGCATCGAGGTAGTAGTCGTACTCGTCCGGCACCGTGAGTTCGGCCGTCGGAGACGCGGTCTTGCCGGGATCGATCGTCGACAGGTCGACGGTCGCGGCGTCGGCGACGACGTTCGAGCCCGACTGGCGAGCGACGAGTTCCAGTTCGAGGTCGGATTCCGGGGCGTCACCGGTGTTCGTGAGGTAGCTCTCGACTGCGAGCGTCGCCGTCGAGTCGGTCGTCGATTCGATCGAGTAGCTGATCGACGGCGCGTCCGCGGGACCGCCGCCGTCGCCGCCGAACCGGTGGAACTCGACGTCCGTATCGGCGTAGCCGGGAGTCAACGAACCCACGCCCTCGACGGTGTGGCTCGTCGACTCGGTTCGGTTGCCGTCCCGGTAGACCAGCGTCTCGATCTCGTAGCTGCTCTCGCGGGGGACGGCGACCGTACTCGAGACGCCGCGCTCGGACTCGTCTTCGAGCCGGCCGACCTCGCGTTCGGTCGTCGCTTCGACGAGGCCGGTCTCGGTGTCGGTCGCCCGGTGGACGATCGTGACGTTCGCGACGGGACCGCCGCGGTGCTCGAGGTGTGTATCGAGGGCGAGAGTCGCCGTGCCGCCGGTGATCTCGTCGGCGCTGATCGTCAGTTCCGTCAGGGAGACGTGGCCTGCGCGCTCGATTTCGGCGGCCGTCTCGGATTCGCCGGGATCGGAGACCGCACCGGCGACAGCGAGGATCGTCAGCGCTCCGAGAACGACCGCGAGCGCCGCGACGGCGAGGAGGGACTCGCGGTTCATACTCCACCGGTCCGAGCAGTCGTATAAGTGCTTTGTGTAATTCGCGGTGAATGAACGCTCGATCCGAGACGCTCCGCCCCCGTTCTCGGGACGGGCCGCCGAAAGGGCATCGCAACGGCGTACCAGCGACTTCCGGCGATCCGCTCTGGCGTCGGCGGCGGCGGTACGTGCAAGCCCCTCGAGTCCGAACGCACACTCGTGGCTGTCTTCGTCTACGGAACACTGACCGACCCCGAGCGCGTTCGAAGCGTCCTCGAGACGGACGCCTCGAGCGTGGCGGACGCGTTCGTCGGCCGCGCGACCCTCGAGGGATGCCACCGCGTCGACGGCCGCTATCCGACGCTCGTACCCGGGGGCAGCGTCGACGGGCGGCTGCTCGCGGTCGACGACGCGGGACTCGAGCGCCTCGATCGGTACGAAGGGGTCGCCGACGGGCTCTACGTTCGAGTCGCAGTGCCAGTGGTGGGGCGGAATGATGACCGGCAGGAAGCCGCGACACGGGACCGGAACGGCGACCGATGCTGGGTGTACGTCGGCGACCCTGCCCGGCTCGGCGTCGACGCGACGTGGCCCGGCGACGGTCCGTTCCGCGAGCGGGTCCGATCGGTCGTTTCGCGTACCGATCTCGTGGTTCGGAACCGCGAATGACGCCCGTCTGTCTTCCGTCTGACGCCGCGATAACCTCTGTGCTGTCTTGCGATTTCACTTCCGCCGCGGGTGCATGAGATTTATATGGTCAGGGTCCCCTTCTCAAGTTGCACGTCACACGCCGTGCATTCCCTGTATTCCCTGTCGTGCTGTCCAGGTTTGACAGCACATCGCTGTCGGAGACCGTGCGGGCCCGACGATAGGCTCTCCCGGCCTCCGACAGTAATCCTTACACCGCACGCCGAGTAGACGGTCGTATGCTGGAACTCGACGATATTCTCGAGGCGCGCGAGCGAGTCCGAGAGACGTCTCGGCACACGCCGCTCGAGCACTCGCATACCTATTCGGCGATGACCGGAGCCGACGTCCGCCTGAAACTGGAGACGTTCCAGCGGACGGGCGCGTTCAAGATCCGCGGGGCGACGAACCGGATCGCGACCCTCTCCGAGGCCCAGAAAGACGCCGGCGTCGTCACCGCGAGCGCGGGCAACCACGCGCAGGGCGTCGCACTTGCGGCCACGCGATCGGGCGTCGACTCGAAGATCGTCATGCCCGAGCACGCGCCGATCTCGAAGGTCAAAGCGACCAAGAGCTACGGCGCGGAGGTCGTCCTCTCCGGGCGGGACTACAACGAGGCCGCAGAACGCGCCCACGAGATCGAACGCGAGGAGGGTCGCACCTACGTCCACGCCTTCGACGACGAGTACGTCATGGCCGGCCAGGGCACGATCGGCCTCGAGATTTTGGAGGACTGTCCCGAGGTCGACACGGTCGTCGTCCCGATCGGCGGCGGCGGACTCATCAGCGGCATCGCGACCGCGATCAAGGAGCAAAAGCCCGACACGCGAGTGATCGGGGTTCAGGCCGACGGGGCCTCGAGCGCCGCGAAATCCCTCGAGAAAGGCGAGCGAATTTCGCTCGACGGCGTCGACACCATCGCGGACGGCATCGCCACCCGCAGCGTCGGCGAGCGGACGTTCCCCTACATTCAGGAGTACGTCGACGAGGTCGTCACCGTCTCCGACCCCGAAATCGCCGTCGCCCTGGTCTACCTGCTCGAGCGCTCGAAGACCCTCGTCGAGGGCGCGGGCGCGGTTCCCCTTGCCGCGGTTCTCTTCGAGAAATTCGACTACGACGAGGACGAGATTATCGTCCCCGCGCTCTGTGGCGGGAACATCGATCTGAACACGCTCACCAACGTCATCGTCCGCGGGCTCGTCGAAACTGGCCGCTACCTGAAGATCCGGACCGTGCTGAAGGACCGCCCCGGTGCGCTCGAGGACCTGCTGGACATCTTCACCGAACACCGGGCGAACATCTACGCGATCCACCACGATCGGACCTCCCGCGACGTGGAGATGAGCGACACGGAGGTCGAGATCGAACTCGAGATGCGCGGCCCCGACCACGTCGACGCCTTCCTCTCGGCGCTCCGCGACGCGGGGTACGAAGTCGACGTGCTCGCCTGAGGTCCGATTCGCCGGGTTCGGTGCTACCATCGATCGATTCGCGGCTCGAGTCGGCTGTCGTTCGAGTGGCCTGTGGCCCCGCCACCGCTGTGAGTCCGAAGTGGCTATTGATCGTCCGGCCGCCACAAATCGATCCGGATCTCGAGGCTTTAAGCGCGCCCGGATACCTCCTCGAGGTATGAAACGAATCATCGAAACCGACGACGCGCCCGCTGCGGTCGGCGCGTACAGTCAGGCCGCCGGAAACGACTCGCTGCTGTTTACCGCCGGACAGATCCCGATGACCGCCGAGGGCGACCTGCTCGACGACGAGCCAATCGCGAACCAGACCGAGCAGGCGCTGTACAACCTCGACGCCGTCCTCGACGAGGCCGGCGCGAGCTCCGAAGACATCCTCAAGGTGACCGTCTTCCTCGACGATATCGACGATTTCGACGCGATGAACGAGGCCTACGCCGACTACTTCGACGACCAGCCGCCGGCCCGTAGCGCCGTCGAGGTGTCCGCGCTGCCCAAGGGCGTCGGCGTCGAGATCGAAGCGATCGCGTCCCTCGAGGACGAGGCATAGACCGCCGTGAGCGGCTATCCGGCCGGGCGGATGGGGATCGATCCGCGGGCGAAATCCGCAGCTCTGTGGGGGCTGGTCGGCTTCCTGTCCGTTCTGGTGCTCGTCCAGAGCTACGCCCTGCTAGCGGCCCCGCTCCTGCCGATCACGGGCGCGCTGGGACTCGGTCTGGTCGTCGGGATCGTCGCGGGGAGCGGCGCGTACGTGCTCGAGCCGCGACTCGCCGCGTGGGCGGCCGATCGCCGGACGGAGTAAACGTATCTCGTAAGGGTTAAACGACGGACCCGGTTAGGATGACGTGAGCCAGGATGGCCGAACGGTAAGGCGCACGCCTGGAAAGCGTGTTCCCTTTGGGATTCAGGGTTCAAATCCCTGTCCTGGCGTATTCTGTCACTGTAAGTCAGTGAACGAATTCGCCGCGCCGTCACGGCGAATTCCTGTAACCGTTACAGTGACAGAATATTCTGTCGCGAACAACATCGTGAGCGACAGATACCCAACGACGGATTTGAATCAGGGAGGTCGCGCACAGCGAGTGGAACGAAGCGAGCACGTCCGACCGTGGTTCAAATCCCTGTCCTGGCGTTTTCACGATTTTGAAACCCGTTAGCGGCTGTTATCGATGCGTCTTTCGAGCGAGAGTGCGCCGACGAAAGGGTAGGGGTACGGATGGAGCGCGTTACTGCTCGAGTTCGACAGGGGAGTCGGTCGCGATCCAGCAGTCGGGGTCATCCGGATCTCTGAGTTCCAGCCGACCGCTCTGACACACCACCATTTCGTATCGGTCGTTCATGATGACCCCGCTCTCGACTCTACCGGGATCGGGTATCGTAACAGGGTCCGTACCGGTCGCTCGAGTCGGCGTAAGCGCCGCATACTGACGGTCGGATCGGTTCGTTTGGTCGGGTGCTCGAGCGGTGTCCGAAACGGAATACACCTTTAGCCCGGCGGCCCGAGGAACAGGTATGTGCGGCCGCTACACGCTCGTCGTCGAGCAAGAGGACCTCGAGTCGCGGTTCGATGCCCGGTTCCAGGAAGGCGAATTCTCCCCTCGCTACAACATGGCACCCGGACAGGAGCTGCCGGTGATCACGAACGAGGACCCCGACTCGTTCCGGCGACTCGAGTGGGGGTTAGTGCCGTCGTGGGCCGACGACGACAGCGGCGGGTTGATCAACGCGCGGGCGGAGTCCGTCGACGAGAAGCCGAGCTTTCGGGAGGCCTACGAGCGCAGGCGGTGTCTCGTTCCGGCTGACGGCTTCTACGAGTGGGTCGAAACCGACGGCGGTGAGGGAATCGGAGATTCGCGATCCTCGTCGGATCACCGATCCGACGGTGGAAAACAGCCCTATCGAGTCGGATTCGAGGACGACCGAGTGTTCGCCATGGCCGGCCTCTGGGAGCGCTGGGAGCCCGAGACGACCCAGACGGGCCTCGACGCTTTCGGGGGCGGTGTCGACGACGAGACCGGGGGCGGGCCGCTCGAGACCTTCACTATCGTGACGACCGAGCCGAACGACCTCGTCTCGGAACTGCACCACCGGATGGCGGTGATTCTCGAGCCCGACGCCGAGGAGCGCTGGCTCTCGGGCGACGCCGGCCGCGAGGTACTCGAGCCGCGGCCGGCAGACGGCATGGCGGCGTATCCGGTCTCGACGGCGGCCAACGACCCGTCGACGGACGAGCCGTCGCTGGTCGAGCCGCTCTGAGTGCGATCGCGAACGAGTGAGTGGTCGCCCGTCGTGACCGCTCGAGACGATTCAGAGCCCTTCGCGCCCGCCTTGCGTGAGGAGCACGAGCAGTGACAGTCCGGAGACGACGAGCAACAGCAGGGCGGGGATGACGGCGTACTGGAAGAACGCTTCGCCCTGTGCCTTCCAGATGATCGTGACGAGGGTCTCGAACCCGGTCGGCCGAAGGAGCAAGGTCGCCGGAAGCTCCTTCATCGTCGTCAGGAAGACCAGCGCGGCGCCGGCGGTCACGCCCGGGGCGATGAGTGGCAGTGTCACCTTCCGGAACGTGCGAAGCGGCGTCTCGCCCAGGGTGTGAGCGGCCTCGACCAGTTTCGTATCGACCTGCAGCGTCGTGGTCCGGATCGAGCCGACCGCCTGTGGCATGAATCGGACGACGTAGGCGAACACGAGCAACGGAATCGTCTGGTAGAGCGCCGGGAAGGCGGTCAGATTGTACGTCTGACGGATGGTCTCGTAGCTCGTCGCAACGGAGACGAGCGCCAGTCCGAGGACGATGCCCGGCACGGCAAAGCCGACGTAGGTCGCCCGCTCGAAGACCGTCGATACCCGCGAGTCGTGTCTGGCCGCGACGTACGCGACCGGCAGGGCGACGATCACGGCCACGAGCGCGGCCGCGCCGGCGACCATGACGGAGTTGACGGCGTACTCGAGTTCGAACGCCAGCGACGGCCGTGCGTCCGGATCGGCGGTCACGAGCCAGAGCCCGAGGATCCACAGCGGGACGAGCAGTGCGATTCCCGTTATGCCCGCGGGCAACAGCGTCGCCGGCCAGCGCCACCGACCGAGTTCGACGACGGGGCCGCTCGAGCCCTCGGAGCCGTCGCCCGAAACCGTCCGCTCGGGACGGGCCCACCACTCGAGGACGAGGACGACGAGGACGACCGCAAGCAACTGCAAGGAGAGGAAGGCCGCGTAGTCGCGGCCGAACGAGCGGTATTCGAGGAATATCTGCTGGGTGAAGACGGGCAGTTGCATGATCGCCGGTGTTCCGAAGTCGGAGACGGCGTACAGCGCTGCGAGCAGGCCCCCGGCGACGACGGCGGGTCGGACCTGCGGGAGCGTCACGCGGCGAAAGGCGGTCCACGTATCGTGGTTTAGGGTTCGGGCGGCGTCGAGGAGCGTCGTATCGAAGGAGAGCAGAGCGGCCCGTACCGTTAGGTAGACGTACGGATAGGTGTAGAGCGTGATGACGAGCGTCGCGCCCGGTAACCCGTAAATCTCGGGCAACTGCTGGATGCCCAGCGGCTCGAGGATGGACTGGAACTCGCCTTGCGGACCGAAGGCGGAGACGAAGGCGAACGCGCCGATGTAGCTCGGGATGACCAGCGGCAAGGCGACGACGACGGACCAGAACCGGCGGAAGGGCAGGTCCGTCTGGACGGTGAGCCACGCGAGCGGAACGCCGATCAGCGCCGATAGCACCGTGACGCCGGCCATGAGCAGGAGGCTGTTCGTCACGATGGTTGCCGTCTGCGGTCGGATGAGCATCGCCCAGAGACGAGCCGTGTCGACGGTCGTCGCCTCGAACAGGAGATACGTAAGCGGGAGCAGCATACTCGCGGCGATCGCGCCGGACAGGAGCACTAGTCCGAGCGGTGGGCCGTCGGTCGTTTCCCGTCGTCCTGAGCGGAGCGATTTCATCGGTATGTCCTCGAGTGTGCCACTGGGTGGTCGGCGTGACTGCTGTCTTGCGATAGTGGAGCGAGCATTACGGAATAATTGGCGATTCTACCCAACTGTCCTGACGCGCTCGGAGACGACGACCGGCCGTGCTCATCGTTGATCGGCAGGGTCTCCGCCGCGGCTACTTCGGCTATTACCCGATTTCTCGTTCCAATGGGTATAAGGTTTAGGTTTGCCTAATCCCTCGGTATGGAGCTGACAAGGCGAGACGCGGTCGCCGCACTGGCTGCGCTCGGCGGCGGGACGCTGGCGGGCTGTGCGGCCCCGACCGGATCGGGGCCCGACGGGTCCGACGACGATCCGGCGGCCGATATCGACGCGGAGCGGATTCGCCAGACGCTGGTCGCGGCTGCCGAGACCGTCTATCCCAGCGCGGTTACCGGGGTCGAACCGTTCGTCGAGACCTTTCTCGACGGCCGCCTCGAAACCCGATCGCACGCGGCGAAGCTGGACGCCGTGGTCGCGGAACTGAATGAGGTCGCTCGAGGCTGGTACGGCGAGGGCTTCCCGGCGCTGTCCCCGGACGACCGGGATCAGTGTCTGCGCGAGATCGGAGCGGACACCGCCGCGGCGGACCCCGGCGGGACGACGGCGGAGCGGACGCGGTACTACGTCGTCAACGAACTCCTGTTGGCGCTGTACACCTCGCCGACGGGCGGTGAATTGGTCGGCATCGAAAACCCGATCGGTCATCCGGGCGGGCTCGAGAGCTATCAACGGGGTCCGAGCGCGTGAGCGGGAGTCGCCCGCCCGCCGAATCGGCGCGGCCAGTCACCGACGGGGACGCCGACCGCACGCCGGTCGACGACGCCGATGTCTGCGTGATCGGTGCGGGGCCAGCAGGCGGAATCGTCGCGGATCGGCTCGCCGAGGCCGGCCACGAGGTCGTGGTTCTCGAGGCCGGGCCGCGGTTCGATCCGGGTGACAGGCTCGCCAGACAGGAACGGGCCCTCAGACCGTCGTACGACCGCCCCGACGTCTGGGACGGCGATCCGGAACGCGACGCCTACTCGGCGTCGGGCGACCGGCACTATCCGTTGAACCGCGCCCGCGTCAAGGGCGTCGGCGGCTCGACGCTGCACTGGCAGGGGATGGTGATGCGCCTCCACGAGGCCGATTTCAACTCCCGGAGCGTCCGCGGGGTCGGTGTGGACTGGCCGATCGACTATGCGGACCTCCGCCCGTACTACGCCGAGGCGGAGCGAGAATTGGGGGTCGCCGGTGCCGCCGACAACCCGTTTGCGCCACCCCGCGAGGACCCCCATCCGATGCCGGCGTTTCCGCCCTCCTACAGCGACGGTCTGTTTGCCGAGGCCTGCGACGAACTCGAGATCGCGATGCACTCCGTACCCAACGCGCGTAACTCCGAGGGCTACGACGGTCGCAGCGCCTGCGTCGGCTACGGGACCTGCCGGCCGGTCTGTCCCTCCGGCGCGAAGTACGACGCGACCGTCCACGTCGAGCGCGCCGAGGGCAAGGGTGCGACCGTGATCGATCGCGCGCCGGTCCAGCGCCTCGAGCACGACGCGGAGTCGATTTCGGCGGCCGTCTACGCGACGCCCGACGACGAGCGCCACCGGCAAGCGGCCGACGCGTTCGTCGTCGCCTGCGGCGGCGTCGAGACGCCCCGCTTGCTGCTCCTCTCGGAGTCGAGTCAGTACCCCGACGGACTGGCGAACTCGAGCGGCCGCGTCGGGCAGTTCTTCATGGAACACAGCTTCGCCGGGACCTTCGGCGTCCTCGACGAACCGACTCGGCAGAACCACGTCGGGTTCCTGACCAGCGAGTCTCACCAGTTCTACGACGACGCCGACGCGGAGTACGCTCCGTTCAAACTCGAGTTCTTCAACTTCGCCGGCCCCTCGCCGGTCGGCATGGCGCTGACCGGCGACGACTGGGGCGACGACTTACTCGATCGGATTCGAGGCGACTACGGGACCCACATCGCGATGGGGGCACTGATCGAACAGCTCCCGCGCGAGGACAGCTACGTCGGCCTCGACCCCGATCGGACCGACGACCGCGGTAATCCCGTCCCCGACGTTCACTGGACCGTCGGCGACCGAGCACGACGGACGATGGAGCGAGCGAACGAGATCCAGCGGGACATTTTCGAGGAGCTGGGTGCCGAGATCAGGTGGCAGGACGGTCCCGAAAACACCGTTCCGACCAATCATCACATGGGAACGACTCGTATGGGGAACGACCCTGCCGAGAGCGTCGTCGGCCCCGACCTGCGAACGCACGACCTCGAGAACTGCTGGATCGCCTCGAGCAGCGTCTTTCCGACCGGCGGGGCGATGAACCCGACGCTGACGATCGCGGCACTGGCATTGAAAGCCGCGGATCATGTGATTGAGGCTGTGTAACGGGCGGAAATAGACTCCAACCCGGGATCCGGATGCGGTTTGGCACCAACCTTCTTTTAAGCTGAATCAGATTGGACAGCTATGAATCGGACGACACTTGCGGGGGCCGGGTTGTTCATCCTCGGACTCGTCGGGTACGCCGTCGGAGTTTACGTCGCGTATTCCGGTCGAGCATTTTCCCTGACGGCGATCATGGTTGGGATCACACTCGTCGTGATCTCGCGAAGGCCGGACGCGGAGGGAGAGGCATGACCCTCCGCGCGATGGTGTACTCGGATGATGGCGTAGAGCGATACGACGATCTGGGAGCCGCGATCGCTGCGCCGGGGGAAACGTGGGTCCACGCCGCCGAAGTCGAACCGGACGAGATGGAGGTGCTCGACGATCGGTTCGGTATTCACCAGTTGGCGGTCGAAGACATCCAGTCCGAGCAGACGCGGCCCAAGACCTCCGAGTACGAGACGCACACGTTCGTTCTCCTGAAGACCGTGCGCCTCAGCCAGCGCGACGAGGTAGCGCTGCACAAAGAGATACAGACGGACTCCGTCGGGTTTTTCATCGGCGACGAGTGGCTCGTGACGATGTCCACGGCCGATATCGACGTCGTCGACCAGTCGGCCCCGCAATGGGCGAGAAACGACCGTCGGTTCGTGGATCGGGGGACGGATTTCCTCGCGTACCGACTGGTCGATACCATCGTCGACGACTATTTCGATGTCCTCGACGAGATCGAAACCGACATCGAAGCGGTCGAAGAGCGCGTTCTCGACGAACCGGATTCGGGGATACTCGAAGAGTTGAACGACGTTCGACGCGACCTTCTCGCCTTCCGGAAGGTCGCCTGGCCGGCCAGAGAGGCGATCTTGTCGCTCTCTCGGGGCGATGTCCCGGGGGTCGCCGAAGAAAACGAGAAGTACTTCCGAAACGTCTCTGACCACCTCGTCCAGGTCGTCGACCTCATCGAGACGTACCGCGACCTCACCAGCGGCTCGCGCGATATCTATCTCAACGCCGTTTCACAGTCCACCAACGACGTGATGAAGACGCTGACGGTCGTCGCGACCATCTTCATTCCCCTGACCTTCGTCGCCGGCGTCTACGGGATGAACTTCGCGGAGGCGCCGTTCGCCATGCCCGAACTCTACTGGACGCACGGCTATCCGGCGACGATGCTCGGGATGGCGCTCGTCTCGATGTTGATGCTCGTCTATTTCCGTCGCCAGAACTGGATCTGAGTCCATCGTCCTCGAGACGGGGACGTCAATGGTAGGTGTGTCGTCGCGTTTTAGGCAAACCTAAAAGCATAAATACGGTGCGCAGAGAGTACCGTCAATGAGTAGTGAGGAGCAGCCTGCAGCGCCCGCCGATCCAGACGTGCAGTACACCTTCGACGACTGCAGTGTCGTTATGGGAACCTACAACGAAGAAGAAGCGATCGGAAAAGTGCTCTCGGACATCGAGGACGTCACCGACGGGAAAGCGGAGGTCGTCTGCGTCGACGGCTCCTCGGATCGCACCCCCGAGATCGCCCGCGAGCACGGCGCGACGGTCATCGAACAGCAACCCCAGGGGTACGGCGTCGCCGTCCGCGCCGCGATCCTCGAGCCCGACCGCCCGATCGTCGTCACGACCGACTGCGACGACACCTACCCGATGGAGCAACTGCCGGAGTTTCTCGCCCTGATCAATCGAGGCCACGACGTCGTCAGCGGCGATCGGCTCTACCACGGTGCCGACGCGATGCCGGGGTTCAATCGCTTCGGCAATCAGGTCTTCGCGGCGGTGGCGAGTGTCCTGATGGGCACTCGTGTCCACGACACGACCACCGGCATGCGAGCCTACCGCCGCGATGTCGTCGAGTCGATCGAGTGGACGGAAAACACCGGCCTCTCGGCCGAGCTCCTGATCCGCCCGCTGATGCGCGGCTACGACGTGCGCGAGCATCCCATCGAATACCGCGAGCGCGCCGGCCAGACGAAACTCGATCCGCTGCAAGGCGGTCTCGAGATCGCGCGCTCGATCGTCAAAGTCTCGCTCGAGGAGCGCCTCCGAGAGCTGCCACACCGGCCGTCGGAGTCACGAGACGACTAACAGGGCCTGTCGTATCGATTTGCCGGAAACCGCGGGACAGTTCGCGGTTACTCCGGAACTGGCTTACAGCAGTTCGTCTGAAAATGGAGAGCCGGCGACCCGTTTCACTTCTCTATCGATTCCGCCGATCGCCGTCGGACGGTCACTCTCGAGACGCCGCTGCGGGCTCGAGTCGCGTGTCGAACTGCTCCCACCGGCTGTGGGTCTCCGGCCGGTCGGGGAGGTAGGTCCCCTCGGTACCGCAGTCGGTGGCGAGCCGACAGCCGCGTCGCTCCGGCGGCCAGATCGCCTCGACGCCGCCCTCGGTCACCCGGACGGTCGTCTCCTGCCGATAGGTGTACGTCGCCCCCTCCGGTTGGACCTGCGTGATCGTCAGTACGATTTCGTCGGTCCCGTCGAAGGACACGCTCTCGGTCGGCGATTCGGTCAGCCGAACGGTCCCGCGGCGGTCGGTCGCGTTTACGTCCGCGTCGCTTCCGTTTGCGCCGTCGCGCTCGAGGGACCACCCGACGGCGAGTTCGCTGTCGGGATCGGCGACGGTGTAGTCGGCGACCTCGCCGTCGTTCTCGAGACGGACTCGAACCCGGTCCACTCGATCGGCGATTCCGACGGTGGTGGTTCCCTCGAGCCGGTCGCCGGAGCGGATCGAAAGCGGCTCGATCTGGGCGATGATCTCGTCGTCGGGTGTGGCCGTCCACTCGCCCTGATAGCTGTACCGGTAGTGGCTCCGATTCGGGTAGGCGTCGAGGACGGCGAAATCGCGGTCCGGGGCCCCCTCGAGCGCGTAGACCACCTCCCCGTCTAAGCCGCCGTCGTTTCGGAGCGCCTGGAAGGGATGGTTCTGCCACTGACCGTAGGGTGCCGGCAGGAAGACCAGCGCGTTCTCGAGATCGCGCTCTTCGACTGGCTCGTAGGCTGACTCGAAGCGCTCGGTGTGGACGGCGTTGCGCTCGACCGGGGCTGAGAGGAGAGCGGCGTTCGCCGCGCCGCCGACGAGGGCGCTCGCGAGCAGAGCGGCGAGGACGATGGCTCGAGCCGTCCGCGGCGAGGCGACGGTCGCGATCCGGCTTCGGACCGTGGCGTCGCGACAGCGCCGAGCGCCGACGACGACGCCGAACCCGGCGAAGATCGAGAGCGGGACGAGCAGGTCGAAGTGATAGAACGGCCCGAACTTCGAGAGGAGTCCGGTGGTCGGGTCGGCCAGTCCGGCGTGGACGTTGTAGTTGCCCCAGAACGCAAAGTTCCCGAGCGTGACGGAGACGAAGAGCCCGGCCAGCAGCAGGCCCGCGGTTCGGTCGCTCTCCCAGTCGCCCCGCTCGGCGGAGACGGGGACGGGGAGCCATCGCCACAGCGCGAGGGCCAGTCCACCCAGCGCGGCGGCCGTTCCGAGCAGCCCAGCGGTGAACCAGCGGGTAACGAAATACCAGAGAGCGGCGGCGTTCGCCTCGAGCGCGACGGTCGGCGTGTACTCGAGCGAGTGATCGAGGAGTTCGCGGTGGCCAAAGCCGGGGCCGTCGAGCGGGGAGAACGCGGCGTAGGGAAACGTGAGCGGAGAGCCCGTGACGCGAGCGTTATACGCCAGCGTCAGCCCGACGAGTGCCAGTCCGACCCCGGCGGTAGCGGTGTTCCGTCGAACGGGGTCCGGAAGCGGCCTGAATCCTCGTTTCCACCATCGGTCCCGAACCGAGCGTATCACCGACCAGCCCGCGTGACAGATAAACGGCGCGGCGAACAGGACGGCCGTGTACGGCCGCGCGAAAAAGGCAAGTCCGATCGCCCCACCGGCCAGGACCGCGTTGCGAAGTCGTCCCCCGCGGACGCCGCGGAGATACCACACCGCAAAGAGGAGGTTCAATAGCGTCGTCGGCGCGTACGGAAGGAACACCGACGACGTCAGTAACGTCATGGGGGCAGCGGCGAAAACGGCCGCGGCGACGACGCCGACCCATCGGTCGAAGATCATCGACCCGAGGGCATAGACCAGCGCGGTGTTGCCCACCGCGACGGCGACGAGCGTCACTCGCGGCTCGCCGAACAGCGCCATCGAGACGGCGTACATCGCGGGGATGACCGGCGAGTACTTCGAGTAGAGTCGGCCGCCGTCCTGTACGAAAAACCACGGTCGGAACGCATCGGCGAGTTCGCCGGCCCGCAGCGTGAGCTGTCCCTCGAGTAACAGCGCCGCCTGCAGGAGGTACACTCCCTCGTCGTCGTTGCTCGAGTGGTAGGGAAAGAGCTCCGTCGCGAGCGTCCAGACTGCCACGGCGGCGAGACAGACGACGACGAATGCGGCCAGATGGACACGGCGGACCCGGTCGGGGCCGGTCGGAAATCGGGAGCGTGGATCGCTGAGCACGGGAAAGGCGGTGACCGCTTAGACGTTGATGCCGTCGATACTGCGCATGAGATCCAGCGTCGGCTGGAGGTCGGACAGCTCCGACGGGTCGAGATCGGGGACGTTCAGTTCGTTGGTCGGCGGCAGTTCGCCGACGGGTTCGCCCTCCGCGATCAGCGGATATTCGAACGTCTCCACCGCGAAGTACTCCTGGACTTCGGCCGAGAGCAGATGGCGGACGAAGGTCTCCGCCAGATCGGGAACGTCCGTGTTCTCGATAACGGTCGCTCCCGCGACGTCGAACGTCGCACCGGCGTCGCCGTCGGTGAACACCGTCTCGATCGGCGCGTCCGGTGATCCGTCGAGGACGCGCTGGATGTAGTAGTGGTTTGTAAAGCCCGCGTCGATCTCGCCGTCCGCGACGGCCTGACAGACCGCCAGCTCGTCACTGTACGCGGTAATGCCGTTGTCGACGACGGCTTGAAGCCACTCGCGAGTCGTCTCCTCGCCCTCGAGCAGACGCATCGCGGTGACGAACGACTGGCAAGAACCGTAGGTAGGTGCCCAGCCGAGGTCCCCATCGAAGTCGGTGTAGTCGGCGATGCTCGTGGGCATTTCGCTCTCGGAGAACGCCTCGCTGTTGTACGGGATCGTTCGAACGCGGCCGGAGGTCCCGACCCATTGGTCGGTCCGGAACTCCTGGGGGACCATCTCGAGGACGTCGTCCGAGAGGGTCCGTGCCAGTCCCTCGTTTGCGACTTCGCCGAGCGCGGCGGAGTCGACCGTAAAGAAGATATCGGCGTCTGTCCCCGATCCCTCCTCGGCGATCTGGTTCGCGAGATCCGACGAGTTGTTGTATCGAGGGCCGACGACCTCGAAGTCGTCGTACTCGTCCTCGAGACTGCTAATGAGCGTGCCGACGAGGAACTCGTTTCGCCCGGAGTAGATATGCAGTTCGCCCTCGAGGTCCGGGAGGTCCGCCATCGGCGTCCCGCCGGGCTGGCCGCGGCCTGAACGTCCCGACCCGATCTGGTTGAAGACGTTCTCCTCCTCTTCCTCTTCGCCTCCTATCAGCCCTGCACACCCGGCGAGGCCGGCCATACCGAGCCCGGCCGACCCGGTGATAAACGTCCGTCGGTCCGTGAAATCGCGTTGCTCCGTCATGTGTTTTAGGCCTACCTAAATATACTTATAGGCGTCGGTTCCCCGCGACGGGCGCCGTCCGCTCGAGGGCCGACAGACAGTCGAGCCAGTCACGCATGTGCTCGCCGACGTAGTTGAAGAACGCACCGTTGTTGTACTCCTCCCAGTCACCGTCGGCGAGTTCGTCGGCCATCGCCTCGAAGACCGCGGCGTAGGAGTCGGCGTCGCTGCCGGTTTCGTCAATCACGCGCCAGAGGTGTTCGTTGAGCTCCAGCCCCGGAACCTCGTTGTTCAGGTCGTCGAAGGTGCTTCGCGGGGCCTTGTTGTGCTCGCAGAGGGGGGCGCCGTTGTAGATCCGCTTGCCCAGCACGTCGCAGGCCCGTTTGAGAAAGACGCCCGACCAGATGTCGTCGAACCGGCCGACCGCCCACTCGTTGTCGTCCATCGGGAGTTGGTAAAACGCGGGGATGACCTCCCGGCGGAACGCGAGGTTCATCGAGCAGACGGTGAGGTAGTTGCCCCGCGCGGCGACGAAATCGTCGTCGAAGTCGTCGCTCGAGGTCCGGGTCTGGGCCTGGCCCTCGAGGTCGCCGTCCATCAGAATGCGGACGGCATCGAGGTCGGGGACGTTGGTCCACAGTCCCTGTGAGGCCACGACCTCGCCGCCGGTGATCTCGGTCGTCCCGGTCTCGACCGTCTCGCCCATCGCCGAGTAGGGGTAGCCACGCGGATAGAGGCCGTGTTCCTCGGCGTTCTGGTAGAGGACGTTGACCCACTGTTCGTCCGAGGAGACGGTCTCGATCTCGCCCTCGTAGGCGATATTCTCCATGTGCGTTCCGAAGAAGTCCTGATCGTCGTGAGGGAGCGTATCGTCGTCGATGAAAAAGCCGTAGTCGAACTCGTCGTGGGCCCACATGTAGAGGAGACCGAAGCTCGTCTCGGCGTGGCTCGCCGCCGGGACGACGTGGCCGTACTCGGCGACGTCGTGGTCGGCGTACCACTCCTCGCGGCGGCTACCGTCGAAGACCTCTCCCGAGACGCCCTCCTCGGCGAGCATCGCTTCCATCTCGTCGGTCTCACAGAAATCCTCGGTGACGAGGACGACGTGCAGCCGCGAGAGGTCGAAGCCGTGGTCGCGAGCGTTCTCGAAGTACGAGCGCAGACACTCGTATTCCCGGATCGTCGGCACGACGACACAGATATCCTGACTCATTGCACCGCTATTTTTTAGGCTCGCCTAAAAAGTTATCGGACTCTCCCGTCGCGGTCGCCGGCTTCGATTCCACCGCGTCCGAAAACGAGATTCCCAACGCAGCGACCGCACCGGCACCGCCGACCAGCGTCACGCCGTTTTTCAACGCGTGGTCGACGATCGCCGCGGCCAGTGCCGTACTCGCGCCGACGGGTGTGAGTCCGACCACGAGCGCGGTGAACGCGGCCTCGTAGAGCCCGACGCCGCCCTGGGATAACGGAAGCACCTTCGCGAGGTTCCCCACGCTCACCGCGAGCGTGCCGACGGCCACGAGCGGGCCGACCTCGAGCCCGCTCCCAAGCGCCGCGAGGACGAGGACCGCCGTGAGCACGTCGAGTGCCCACACGGCCAGACTGCCCGCACCGATGGTCGCCAGCGCTCGCGGCTGTCGAGCGACGACCTGTACGTCGTCCGCAAACCGGAGCGTGGCCTCGAGCAGTCCCTCGAGTCGCGGCTGACCGGCGATCAGCCCCCGAAGCCATGCGCCGAGTCCGTGATTCGCTCGCGCGGACGTCACCACGACGAGGCCGACGCCGACGGTCGCCGTACTCACCGCCGCCGCGGCGACGAGGGCGGTCCGCGCACCGCCGGTTTCCGCGATGATTCCGAGCGGGCCGGTCCCGCCGCCCAGCGCGATCCACGCCGTCGCGAGTCCCGCAAGTGCGGCAATCGTCGCCAGATCGAACAGCCGCTCGACGGCCAGCGACGCGAAACCCGCGGTGTAGGGAACACTGCGATGAGTGTTTATCGCGTACGCGCGGACCGCGTCGCCGGCCCGCGCCGGAACGACGAGGTTCGCCGTCTGGCTAACGAAGACCGCCGACGTGAGAAACGCCGTCCCGCTGCGGTGACCGATCGCGGCCAGCACGTCACCGTACCGACGGCCTCGGACGGGCCACGAGACGGCGTACACGGCGACTGCGAGCCCGAGCAATCGCGGATCGGCACTCGAGATATCGGCCGCGATGGTCCGGAGATCGACCTCCTGGAGGGCGACGAACAGGCCGCCGAGGACGAGTATCGTCCCCGCGACCGTCAGTCGACGGCGGGTCAGCGCCCCGGCGAACCTGCTGTGTCCGGACCCGTCGTCCGCGTCCGACCCCGGTTCCCCGCCCCTGTCGTTCATGTCCGATTCCTTCCGAGCCCAGATATTTAAGCCCACCTAAAACGCGACTGGACGGCCTCGACGATCGCTCTCGCGGATATTTCCGCTGAGATATAGTAGCCACTGAAATGATTCACACACTGATCGTAACGTAGTCCAGCGGTCGGATATGCATCGACGTGGCTACTATCGGTGTTCGGTCTCTCCGCTCAGCGCAGTTCGTCGATGATCTCTCGCGTCGACTGGCGGACCGCCTCGTCGCTCGAGAGTCGGGGGTTCCATCCCAGCGCGGACAGCTTCTCGATCGAGAGACGCATCTTCGGGACGTCCCCGGTCCAGCCGCGTTCGCCGCCGGTGTACTCCCGCTCGGGATCGACGCCCAACTCCTCGGCGACGATGGTCGCGATCCGGTCGACCGAGGTCGTCGTGCGAGTGCCGAGGTTGTAGGTGTTCATCGCGTCGTCGGCGTGCTCGATGACGTGCAACATGGCATCGAGACAGTCCTCGACGTGGAGGTAGGATTTTTCCTGTCGCCCGTCGCCGAGAATGGTCAGCGACTCGGGATCTGCCTGTAACTTCTCGATGAAATCCGGAATCACCGCGCCGCGAAGTCGCGGGCCGACCACGTTCGCAAAGCGGAAGTTCCAGACGGTGAGATCGTGGCTGTGGGCCCGCGCCGAGAGCAACCCTTCGTCGGCCAACTTGCTCGCGCCGTAGGCGCTGATCGGCTCGAGTGGGGCGTAGTCCTCCGGTGTCGGGCGCGGAGCCTCGCCGTAGACCGTCGACGAGGAGGTGTAAGCGATGTCCGTGACGCCGGCGTCAGCCATCGCCTCGAGGATGTTCCGCGTCATCCGCGTGTTGTCGTCGAACTGGCCGTGCGGGCGGTCGGTGTCGACGTGTTTCGACGCCGCGAGGTGGACGACGAGGTCGATATCGTCGAGGTGGCCCTCGAGCGCGTCGGGAGCAGTGAGGTCGGCTTCGAGGAACGCCGCGTCGTCCGGAACTCGATCGACATCGCTGTTCGACAGGTTATCGACGACCGTTACGGCCGCGCCGTCCGCGAGCAGGCGCTCGGTGAGATGCGAGCCGATGAACCCGGCACCGCCCGTGACGAGGACGCTCCGGTCCGAAAGTGACATTGGCGGTGATTCAGCGACGGCGCGGTAAGGAGTTGTGGTTCGATCGCGGTAGAGGGCCGTCACGAACAGGAGGGCGCGTTCGAATTAGGATCGAGCCCTTAGACGCCAGTCGAGTACCGCAGGAGACCGGCGAATCCGCCGAAGGCATTGAGGAGCTGTTCGCCCTTCTCGAAGTCAGTCGAGATGAACTTGGTCTCGGTGCCGCGCTGTTCGGCGATGTCGATCAGGTGGTCGATGGCGTCCTCGCGGTCCTCGTCGTCGGCTTCGACCTCGGTCCCACACTCGGTACAGGAGTGTGTCGGCGTCGACTTTCGGCGGTCGACGACCTCGCGCTCGGTGGTGCCACAGTCGGGACAGTCGTAGGTGATGACGTCTTTCCGAAGGTCCTCGCTGATGAGCAGTCGGTCGACCGACCCCATCATGAGGTTCCGACGGGTCTGCTCGAAGCCGTAGGTCGCCAGATCGCCGGCGTTGAGTTCCTCGAAGAACTCCTCCATCACCTTCTTGTCTTTCATCACCTCGGCGTCGGCCAGCGCGTCTTCGGCGTTGTCGACGAGGTCTTTCAGGCCGGACTCGTCGGTGTAGGCGACGTCGAACTTGCCCAGGACGGTGTCCTGCAGTTCGTGGTGGAGGTAGTCGCCATCGAGGAACTCGTCTTTGGTCGGCGAGGGACCGCCGACGAGGATGCCGTCGAGTTCGTGGCGGCGGGGAACGAACAGGTCGTTTGCCATCCCCGCGACCTCCTGATAGAAGTTATCGATCGCCTCGAGGCGCAGGCGGGCGAATCGCTGGGCGGACTGGCCACCTTTTCGCTGCTTGCCGGGGACCAGCGAGGAGGCGGACTTGACCGGTTCGATGCGCTTGCCTTTCAGCCAGCCGACATTGGCCTCGCGGCGGTCGAGGACGATCAGGCCGTAAAGGCCCTTGTCGGCGAGCATCTCCTCTAAGGGCTCGGTCAGGAAATCGGAGTCGCAGTGATAGCGAAAGGACTCGATGGGCTGGGGTGGGCTCTCGAGGACTTTCGTGACCATGTCGGTCCGGCCGCCGCCGGAGTCGACGGCACCGGAAAACAGGACGATCCCGTTGTCCGGCGGGTAGGTGTCGTAGTATCGCAGCCGGTCTTTGATACTCGTCAGCGCGTCCTGGACGGCTGTTCGCGTCTGTTTCGACTTGATGTTGGCCGCTTCGCTGTGTTCCTGCGTGACGTGTTGGACAACGTCACTGATCTGTCTATCGTCTGGAATGTAGATCGTCACGAGCTGCGTTCCGGAGCCGTCGTAGTCCTTGAGATCCTCGATGACCTTCCGGAACTCGTACTTTTTCCGGTCGGATTGCTCCTGCTCGCCCTCCTGGCTCATTACCCGTATAAAACGGGGCTGTGGGTAAGAATCCTTTGACACACCTGTCGACGTGGGACGAGTCCCCTGTCGGCACGGAGCCGATCGCCGATCCGCGACGTGTCCGTTCCTGTCACCGGCGAGTCGTCGGTTACACGCTGGCCGTCTCGCGGATCTGTCGGCTGCTCGCCACGACTCGTGAGGTGAGGTGACGATTTAAGGTGTTCCCGTTCTAGGGTCCGGATAGTACTCGAGTATGTCTCACGAGACGGTCTACGCTATCGCGAGCGGGAAAGGCGGCGTCGGGAAGACGACGACGACGGTCAACCTCGGCACAGCCCTCGCAGAGGCCGGGGAGCGCGTCGCGATCGTCGACGCCGACCTCGGCATGGCGAATCTCGCCGGGTTCGTCAGCCTCAGTCCCGACTCGACCACCCTATACGACGTCTTAGCCGGAGATGCATCGATCGACGACGCCACCTACCGACTGGCGGATAATATCGTCGCCGTCCCCAGCGGCACCAGCCTCGACGAGTACGCCGAAACGTCTCCCGAGGGGCTGCGCGAGGTCGTCGACGAACTGCGGTCCCAGTTCGACTACGTCTTTCTCGACGTCGGCGCGGGGATCAGCCACGAGACCGTCCTCCCGCTGGGTCTCGCCGATGCCGTCATCCTCGTCTCGACGCCCGAACCCGCCGCCGTCCACGACTCGACGAAGACCCTCGAGTTGACCGACCGGTCCGGCGGCTCGGTCGCCGGGCTCGTCCTGACCCGGACCCGCCCGGACGGCGATATCTCTCACGAGGAGATCGCCGATCGCCTCGAGGTGCCGTTACTCGGCACGATCCCCGAGGACCCAGCGGCCCGCGACAGCGTCTACGCCGGGACGCCGCTGGTCGTCTTCGAACCCGACGGCCCCGCCTCGGCTGCCTACCGGCAACTCGCAGCGGACCTGACCGGCGTCGACGTCCCGATTCCGTCGGGAAGTGACGAGAGCGAGGACAGCAACGCGGCCGACGGCTCCGCACCGGAACGGGCGACCGCGACCGCCGACTCGAGTGCGGCCGGCTCGGCCGACGACGCCGACGGTCGGGAAGCAGCACACGACGACGTCTCGAGTGCGATTACGGAAGCCGAGTCGGACCCGTAATCTCGGCTCGCTTCGCGCATCGACTGGTCCCGAAACCGGTCGGTATGGACCGCCTTCCGCCGCCGGGTCGTCGCCCGGCCCCGCTCGTTTCGTTCGAATGCAGTGATTACCACCCGCTCGTGACTGTCAACGGCGCACGAACGTCGGATCGGGCATGCTGCGACCGATGTCGGATCCCGCTCGTTTTCGACCGTTTGTCGGTCGTTTCCGATCAGGTGTCGACGCGCCCGGCCGGCCGAACGAGTCGGTCTCGAGGACAGAAACGGTAACGAACTGATTACTAATCATGGCGGTTCTCGATGGGTCGTCCATGGAGCGACGAAAGATCCTCCTCGGCAGTGGCGCAGCGCTCGCAACCGTGCTCGCGGGTTGTTCCAGTGACGAGACCGGCGACGGCTCCGAGTCGAACGATGACGACGACGAATCCCTCAACGACGGGAACGACGAGAGCGACGAGAGCGACGACAAAAACGAGATTCCCGGGCTCGACCGCGACAAACTGAACGTCGACAGCGACAAGCTGTCGATCAAAGACATCAACAAGGACGACGACACGGTCGACGTCGTCGCGACGACGACCACGACTGACCCCGAGACACTGCGGACGGAGCTCCAGTCGCTCGGGGAGACGATCGCCGCGGCGATCACCGACTCCGAGAAGTTCGCGGCCGAGATCAACAGCGTCACGTGGGTCCTCGAGTCCGACGGCGCGAAGGTGATGTCGTTCTACGTGGACGTCCAGTGGGCGCTCGCGTACATCAACGACGAGATGAGCGAAGACGAGTTCGTCGAGACCGTCCTCGAGACGTCCGACGACACGTAGTCCGTCGCGGTTCGGTCGCGCTGACCGGTGTTGTTCTTTCGCTCGAGACGGGAGCTGCAGGTCCGTCGAACATATCGGGTATCGGGTGTCGGCAGACGGTGTCTCAGCAGGGCAGTAGGGTCAAGGGACAGGGACGGCAGGGACGATCAGCGGCCGCTCACATCGACCGCGGCGCGGCCACGCCCAGAATCGAGAGGGCGTTCGCGACCGCGTGTTTCGAGGCCGCGACCAGCGCCAGCCGCGCCTCGCGGACCTCGGGATCGACGTCGTCTGCCAGTACCGGACACTCCCGGTAGAAGCCATTGAACCGATCGGCGAACTCGCGGGTGTAGGTCGCGATCTGGTGGGGCTCGAGGTCGTCGGCCGCCTCGTCGACGACCGCCGGGAACCGCGCGATCGTCTCGAGGAGGTCCCGTTCGGCGTCGGTTGCGAGGAGGTCGGCGTCGACGGCGGTCTCGACGTCGTCCATGCCGGTCTCGGGGTCGATTCCCGCCTCTTCTAAGATGCCACAGCAGCGCGCGTGGACGTACTGGACGTAGGGGGCGGACTGGGCCTCGAAGTCGAGCGCGCGATCCCACTCGAAGGTGATCGCTTTCGTCGGCTGCTTGGAAACGATGTCGTAGCGGACCGCGCCGATCCCGACCTGATGGGCGATGCGCTCGATGTCCTCCTCGTCCAGATCGTCGTCGCGGATGCGGTCGTCCAGCCGGTCCTCGACCTCGTCGCGGGCGCGGTCGATCGCCTCGTCCAACAGGTCGTCCAGATCCACGCCGGTCCCGCGGCGCGTGCTCATCTTCCCCTCGGGGAGGTTCACGTAGGAGTACAGCACCTGTCGGAGCCCGTCGGTGTCGTTGCCCAGCAACTCGAGGGTCGTCCGGACCTGTTTGGCCTGCAGTTTGTGGTCCTCACCCAGCACCGTCACCGCGCGGTCGTAGTTGTCGAACTTCCACTCGTGGTGGGCCAGGTCCCGGGTCGCATAGAGGGAGGTGCCGTCCGAGCGCAGGAAGACGAGGTTCTTGTCGATCCCGTGGTCCTCGAGTTCGAGCTGCCACGCGTCTTCCTCGTAGACCGCCTCGTCGAGGTTCTGCAGCCGGTCGACGAGGTCGTCGGTGTCGCCGTTACGCATGAACCGCGTCTCCTTGACGAACTCGTCGAACTCGGCGGGCAGGCGCTCGAGACACTCCGTCATGCCGCCGAGCACCTGATCGACGACCTCGCTGACCCGCTCGTAGGCCTCGTCGTCGCCCGCTTCGAGTCCCTGCATGATCGACTCGATCTCGGCTTCGGCGGCCTCGACGTCGTCCTCGGCGGCGTTCTCGAGGTAGGCGTTGCCCTTGCGGTAGTAGCGCACGAGGTCGTACTCTTTGCGGTCGCGTTCGGGCTCGCTCTCGAGATCCGCTTCGTCGAAGGTCTCGTAGGCCCACGTGAAGACTGCCATCTGTCGGCCGGCGTCGTTGACGTAGTAGTGGCGGTCGACGTCGTAGCCGGCGAAATCGAGCAGGGTGGCGACGGCGTCGCCGATGATCGGGTTCCGGGCGCGGCCGACGTGGACCGGCCCCGTCGGGTTGGCACTCGTGTGCTCGACGACGACGCTGGTGTCGCGGTCGGACAAGTGGCCGTAGCCCTCGTCGGTCGCGTCGCCCAGCGTCTCCGCGAAGTACGCATCGCTCGGCAGGAAGTTCAGATAGGGGCCCTGCGTCCGAATCTCGGATACGTAGGTCAGTTCGTCGGCGTCGATCTCGTCGGCGAGTCGTCCGGCGACTTGCGGCGGCGGTGCGCCGGCTTCACTGGCGAGTCGGAAGGCCACGCTCGAGGCGAGGACGCTCTCGACGCCCTCCGGTGGTTCTTCGATGCCGAGATCGTCGGTCGGGAAGTCACGCGCCGAGAGCGCCCTCTCGAGGGCGTCCTCGACCTCCGCGCGCAGGGAGAGGAACATACCCGCCCGTATTCAGGGCTCGAGTAAAGGAATGTCGGGTTTCGGTAGCGGCGGTCAGTTGATTGCCTGTTCGTCGAACGACAGTTCGTTGTCCGAGTCGTCGGATCGCGCCGAGTCCTCGGGCAGTTCGGCCTGTACCTTCTCGATCAGGAGATCGAGCGCCATTTGATTTGCCCCCTCAGGAATGATCACGTCGGCCTGTTTCTTCGTGGGGGCGACGAACTGCTCGTGCATCGGTTTGACCGTCCCGAGGTACTGGTCCATGACGCCCTCGAGGTCGCGGCCGCGCTCGATGACGTCGCGTTCGATCCGGCGCAGGATGCGGACGTCCGCGTCGGTCATCACGTACACCCGCAGGTCGAGCATCTCGCGGATCTCCTCGTCGTAGAGCGAGAGGATCCCCTCGAGGACGATGATCTCCGAGGGCTCGACGGTGACGCGGTCGTCGGTGCGGTTGTGCAGTTCGAAGTCGTACTGGGGCATCTCGATCGATTGGCCGGTCAACAGCGCGTCGAGTTGCTCCCGGAGCAGTTCCCACTCGAAGGCGTCGGGGTGGTCGTAGTTGATCTGCTCGCGCTCCTCGAAGGCCAGATGCGAGAGGTCCTCGTAGTAGTTGTCGAGCGGGATCCGCGTGACGGCCTCGCCGACGGTCTCCGCGACCGTGCGTGCGACCGTCGTCTTCCCGGCCCCCGTGCCGCCGGCGATCCCGATAGCGAACGACGGTATACTCATTGTCCGGACCTGGACCGGGCCGCTAATGAATTGCCTGATTCCGTCGTGTCTCGCTGTCCGGGAGCCGTCGGTGACCGTACCTACTCGAACAGCGCAGCGGCCTCGTGAAACCGCGCCTCGTGAACCGGGCGGAACGTCTCCTCGGAGGCGTCGAACTCGGCCGGCGTCCAGAAACGGGCGTCCGTCGCGTCGCTCCCCGCGACCGGGTCACCTTCGGCGTCGGCGCGGGCGGCCACGTAGTGGACCGTCACGACGTGTTTGCCCTCTCGAGGCGGCATCGCCGACGCGCTCAGGATCTCGAGGTCGGCGGGATCGACGACGACCCCGGTCTCCTCTCGGAGTTCGCGGGCGGCCGCCGTCGCCGGCTCCTCGCCGGTCTCGATGTGGCCGCCGGGGATCGTCCATTCGCCGACGCCCGGCGGGACGCCGCGCTCGACACAGAGCACGGCGGGCTCGGGGCCGCTGGCGTCGACCACCGCGACGCCGGCACAGGGGACCGGGTTGTGCCAGACGACCGCCTCGCAGTTCGGACAGCGCATCCGCTCGCGGGCGTCGATCGGTGTCGACTCGAGGCGGGTACCGCAGTCGGGACAGAACGTCGGCGGTCGGCTGACCATGGTCAGAGGGTTTTCAGTCCGCTGCCGGTCAGCGGGACGACGACGTCGTCGTCATCCGCAATGACGCCGTCCTCGCGGTACTGATCGAGGGCCGCCGGCGCGACCGCACAGGTGGGCTCGACGTAGAACCCGCCGCGGTGGAGTCGGTCCAGCGCGGTCTCGATCGGGTCCGAGCCGAGCGCGATCGCGTCGCCGTCGGTTTCCTCGATCGCCTCGAGGATCTCGGTGCCGCGGGCCGGTTCGGTGATCTGGATGCCGTCGGCGATATCGGTGCGCTCGCCGTCCGCGTCGGTGGTGTCGCCGCCGAGCGCGGCGACGATGGGGGCGTAGCCGGCCGCCTGTGCGCCGAGTAGGCGGGGCATTCCGTCGACGATACCGGCCTCGTTCAGCAGCGAGAAACCGCGGTAGGCCCCCAGGAAGAGCGTTCCGTGGCCGATCGGGAGGACGACGGTGTCGGGCACGGTCCACCCCTGCTGGGCGGCCACCTCGAAGGCGAACGTCATCGTCCCGGCGTAGAACGCGGGGTTCCACGCGTGGCTGGCGTACCAGCCCTCGCCCGCCTGCGACGGTGCCTCGCCGTCGACCGCCGTCCCGTCACCGCTCGAATCGCCTTCGACGGCCTCGAGACAGGCCGCGGTCACGTCCGCTCGCGTTCCCTCGATGCGGACCGGCCGGGCGTCGGCCCGCTGAATCGCCATCAGCTTCGACTGTTTGACGTCCGCCGGGACGTAGATGTCCGCGTCCAGCCCCGCCCGAGCCGCGTAGGTCGCGATCGACGCGCCCGCGTTGCCCGAGGAGTCCTCGACGACTTTCTCGACGCCGAGTTCGACGGCCCGCGAGAGGGTCGTCGTCGCACCGCGGTCCTTGAACGACCCCGTCGGGAACACGTACTCGAGTTTGAACTCGGCGTCCCAGTCGGGGGCCTCGACCATCGGCGTAAAGCCCTCGTGGAAGGTGACGTGCTGTTCGATCGGGAGGAACTCGAAGAACGTCCAGAGCCCCTCGCTGGTGTCGAGGCTGTGCAGCGGGAGCGGATCGCCCTGCGGATGGGGCCGTTCGGTAAACTCTAAGGCGTGCCCGCAGGTACAGCGCCACGGTTCGTCCGGGCCGGCCTCGTAGACGGCTCCGCAGTCGGGACAGGTGAGGTCGGCGGCCATCTCAGTACTCTCCGATGTCGGTCCCGACCGAACAGATGTACTCGCCGGTCGCGACCTGCGGGAGCCGCCGCGCTCGCCAGAGGATCCCGTCGTTGTCGGCGGTTACCTCGGCTTTCGGCTCGCCGAAGGGAGTCGTCACCTCGAACAGCGTCTCGCCGGGTCGAACGCGGTCGCCGAGTTCCTTCCGGAGCGTGACGAGTCCGCCGGCGGGAGCGCCGTACTGCTCGAACCCTTTGGCGCGGGTCTGAGTCTCGAGCGGCTGGGCACCCTCGAGGAAGTTGTAGTACCGGAGCACGTTGAACACGCCCTCGACACCTTTGCGGATGCTCTCTTCGTCCCAACCGACGGCCCCGCCGAGTTCGGGGTCGACGGTCGGAATGCCGTCGTCGGGGGCCGCGCGGGCCAGTTGGCCGTCGGGGCCCTTTTGATCGAGCACGTAACCGCAGCCGAAGGCCTTCGCCAACTCGAGACACTGGTCGTGGAGCCGGTGGCGTTTGCCACAGCGAACCCGGACCTCGTCGAGCATCCGGCTGGTCGATCCCTGATGGAGATCGAGGATCAGGTCCGCCCGGGTCGCGGCGTCGAACGTGGCGGCCGCGATCCGCTCCGTCGAGGTGCCGCCCTCGTTGCCCGGGTAGGCGCGGTTCATCTTCGTGTCGTCGATCGGGTTGCGGTGTTCGGCGACCTGAAACGCGTGATAGTTGACGATTCCCACGATGAGGATCGTCCCCGAGATCTCCGCGGGATCGAGTTGCGGGACGACGCGTTGGATGACGCCGACGCCGTTGAGTTCGTCGCCGTCACTGGCCGCCTGCATGTAAAGCGTTTTTCCGGACTCTGCACCGTTCACCACGGCGACGGGCAGTCCGAACGGGCTTCCATCTCGCGTCTCGCCGACCTCGAGACGCCCCGTCTCGATCTCGCCGGGAGACGCGCTCGCCGTTCCGAGCGTCGTCGTCATATGTCCACCACGATGGAGCCGTCTGCCTTTATACTATCCTTTGATCTCTCTCGGCGGGCACTAGGTCCGAGCCCGAGGGGCGATCCGACTCGCTTTCGTCGCCGCGGATTTCGGCTACCTTGCGACGCGCTCGAAGCCGCATTCTCAACTGCTCAATACGGCCCGAAGCGCGAACCGGAGGTTCTCCCGTCGTTCCATGACTCGCCGGTAGAAGTAGGACTTCCAGCGGTCGCCGTAGGGGACGTACTGCCAGACCTCGTACTCTTCGGCCAATTCGTATTGGGCAGCCTCGCGGACGCCCATGAGCATCTGGATCTCGAAGTCGGTGCCGTACCGTTCGTGGAGCGCCTTTGCGCGCTCGATCATCGCCGGATCGTGGCTCCCGACCGCGATGCCGCCGTCGTAGTAGTCGAAGGCGTACTCGAGCAGGTCCCGATACTCCTGGTCGATCCGCGCCCTATCGGTGTAGGCCACGTCGGCCGGCGGATCGTAGGCTCCCTTGACGAAGCGGACCTTGCCGGGAACGTCGGCGAGCCGTTTCGCGTCCCCTCGAGTCCGCCTGAGATTGGCCTGCAAGCAGATACCGACGCCGCCGTCGTACTCGCGGGCCATCTCCTCGAACGCGTCGAGGGTCGCATCGGTCGTTGTGTGGGCTTCCATATCGATCCAGACGAAGACGCCATGGTCGGCCGCGGCGGCGACGATGTCGGCCAGTTCGCTCCGAAACACGCCCTCGCCGAGGTCCAGCCCCAGTTGCGAGGGTTTGACAGAAATACAGGCCTCGAGCCCAGAGCCGGCGATGTCGGCCACGAGCCGCCGATATTCGGCGGCGTCAGATTCGACAGGCTCGCGGTCGTCGTAGTGCTCTCCGAGCAGGTTGACGATGGCCTTCACGTCGTGCTCGTTCAACCCGCGGACGTGCTCGAGCGCTGTGGCAGGAGAGTCCCCCGCGACGAACCGGTTCGCGATGGGCGGGATCATATCAGGAAGCATAACCGCCACGCGTAAGGCTGTTCCTCCGTTTCTCGAGTAGTCCGGCTCGCAACCGAAAACGCAGTGGGGGCTACTCTTCTTCGGTTCCGAGCAGCCGTTCGCGCATGGATCGTTCGCGGGCTCGTTCGGCAAGCAACACCGAACACTCGATGTCCTCGAGTACGTCTAAGACCAGCGAGCCGCGGACGACTCGCGAGAGTAGCCCTTCGCCGGTTGCGCCGATGACGACCAGCGTCGCCTCTGTCGCGGCCTCGGCGATTGCCGTCTCCACGTCACCGTCCTCGAGTCGGAGTTCGGCGTCGGCGAGGTCGTTCTCGGCGGCCCACTCCTCGAGGAACTGCTCGCCTTCCTCGACGGACTCGCCGTCGGTGAGGACGTGCAACAGCGTCACCTGTGAGTCGAACTCGTCGCGGAGCAGTCCGGCGACCTCGGCGCTGAGTTCCGAGTCGGGGCCGCCCGCGGTCGGGACGAGGATGCGGTCGGGTTCGAACCCTCGCTCGTTCAACACGAGGAAGTCACAGGGCAGATCGTGGGTCAGTTCGTCGATTCGGGACTCGGCGCGGCCGTGTGCGGTCGGCCCCCAGCCCATGACGACCTGGTCGGCCTCGAAGGTGCGGGCGGCGTCGAAGACCTCCTCGAACGAGCGATGCGAAAGGACGGTGTGGGTCTCGACGGGCGCGCCGAACGTCTCGGCGTCGGACCGGGCCTGCTCGAGCAGCTTCTGGGACTCCGCGTCGAGGCGGTCGTTCTCCTCGGCGCGTGCCAGCGGCGTCTGGTCGGGCACCTGCACGATGTGGACGGCGTGGACCGTGCCGCCGCGTTGTTTCGCGATGGCTCCGGCGAGCGTGATGAGGTCTTTCTCGGTACGCGGGTTCGAGAGGGGGACCATCACGCGGAAGTCGCCGCCGTTTGCGCTCACAGCGGGTTCTCTGGCGGCGTCGGGACGGACCGAATCGGCCGCGGCCACCGCGGCGTCGGGCATCTCCTCGGAGCGGTCGAGGATCCAGCCGACGAACACGCCGGCACTCTCGACACGCTGGCGGGCGTACAGCAGGTACCACGCCGCCGCGAAGACGACCAGCCCCGCCGAGAGCGCGATGACGAGCGGTTCGATGTACGCGATCAGCGCGAACGACGAGATCGTCCCGATGATCGGGACGAACGGGTACAGCGGCACCTCGAAGTCGGGATCGTAGTCGGCGGGCTCGGCCTCCCGCATGACGATCAGCGCGATATTCAACAGCCCGTAGACGATCAGGTGCAACACGGAGCCGGCCGTCGAGAGGATCTCGAGGTTACCGAAGAGGAGAAAGGCGATGATGAGCCCGCCGGTGATCAGAATCGACTTGTACGGTGTGCCAAAGCGCGGGTGGATCTCGTTGACCGACGGTGAGATGATCTTCTCTCGGCCCATCGCGAAGTTGATCCGCGACGACGAGAGGATCGACGCGTTCGCGCTCGAGGCCGTCGCCAGAAGGCCACCGAGCAGTAGCAGTCCCCACCCGAGCGCGCCGAGACTGAACCCGAAGATGCTGTACTGACCGAACAGGAGTTCGGCGGCCTCGACGACGGCCGTCTCGTTGTTCGCCACGAGTTCGTTGGGCACCGCCGACAGCAACACGAGGAGGAACAGCGCGTAGACGACCGTGACGATGACGACCGAGCCGATGACCGCCAGCGGGAGGTTCCGGCCCGGGTTCTTGATCTCCTCGGCGACGGAGGTGATCTGGACGAAGCCGAGATACGAGACGAAGACGATGGCAGTGACCGGCAGCACCTCGCCGGTCGTCCCCTCGGGTGCGAGTGGCCGCAGCGACTCGAGTTCGGCGTTCAAGAGCCCGACGATGGTGAACACGCCGAGGATCGCGAGCAGCGTGAGCACGATCCCGATCTGGAGGCCGCCGGTCTCTTTGGCACCCATGTAGTTGATCGCGATGAACAGCGCCGCGCCGACGAGACCGATCGTCTGGGCTGCCGAGATCGTTACCGGGCCGAGCGCGAGCGCCGGCGCGCCCACGAGTTGGTTGACGTATTCGCCGAACCCGTACATGTAGAACGCGGAGGCGAAGGCAAGTCCGAGCCAGTTGGCCCAGCCGCTGATCGATCCGAACAGCGGGCCGAGCGCGCGGTTGATGTAGAAGTATGCCCCACCGGATTTTGGCATCGCTGTCCCCAGTTCGGAGGCCGACAGCGCCGTGAACAGGGCGGTGACGCCGCCGATGACGAACGTAAGCGCCGCGAGCGGCCCCGCTTGAGCGACCGCGGTGCCCGGCAGCACGAAGATGCCGGCCCCGATCATGGTCCCGATACCGATCGCGATCGCCGAGAGCAGTCCGAGGTCCTTTGCGAGTTCTTCGTCGGCACTCATGTGGGCCCACCCCACTCGTCCCCGCCCGCGTCGCGCCGTCTGGCTTCCGGCTCCCGTCGGCGTATCGCGTTCGATACCGACTGTCGCGGCGGACCGCACGCGTGATTTCGGGCGTTCATTGAATCGGACTTGTGTCGGTGACGGTGATAAACTCCCTGATTAGACTGCTGGATCCGTATTGACATGGAATACGATTGACGATCACTGAGAATCCCGCCCTGTCTCGTTCGGATTCGGAATCAGGACCGGACTGCGGGCGACGGGTACGAACTCGTCGGCGAGTCCTCGTTCGGCCCGCCGTTCGAGCCCAATTCGTATTCAATAACTGTACACGGTCTGCATGAATACTGTGGACAAGTTATTTATAATTGTTCCACCTTCGCATACGTATGACGGCAGGACCGCCGATAGACGAACTCCACTTCGCGGACGCACCGACTGTCGACGACGTGCCCGGCCCGAACACGCGGGCCTTGCTCGAGAAACAACGCGAGATCGACAGCAGCGCGGTCGCCTACCCCGACGACATCCCGATCGCCTTCGAGGAGGGCAAGGGCGCGACGGTTCGGGACGCCGACGGCAACACCTACATCGACCTCTTTGCCGGTATCGGCGTGCTCAACGTCGGCCACTCGAACCCCTACGTACTCGAGGCGGTCCACGAGCAGGCCGACAAGTTCGTCCACACGGTCGACTTCCCGACCGAAGCGCGACTCGAGTTGATCGAGAAACTCGACGAGATCGCCCCCGACGGCTTGCAGGGCCAGAATAAGGTCGTCTTCGGCGGCCCGACCGGCAGCGACGCCATCGAGGCGTCGATCAAACTCTCGAAGTACAACACGGGCGGCGACGGCCTGATCGCGTTCCGCGGCGGCTACCACGGCGCGACGACCGGCGCGATGAGCGTCACGTCGAACAAGAAGTTCAAGGGGGAGTACACGCCGTTGCTCTCCGATGTCGTCCACGCACCGTATCCACACCCATTCCGACAGGACAAGACTCCCGAGGAAGCGGTCGATCACGCACTCGAGGAGGTCCAGGCGATCGTCGAAGATCCCTATGGCGGACTGGCGAACCCGGCCGGTATCATCGTCGAGCCGATTCAGGGCGAGGGCGGCATCGTCACGCCGCCGAAAGGGTTCTTGCAGGGGCTGCGCGACATCGCCGACGACAACGACGTGACGCTCGTCTTCGACGAGATTCAGAGCGGCCTCGGCCGCACCGGCCAGTGGTGGGCCAGCGACTGGGACGGGGTCGCCCCCGATGCAATGACGAGCGCGAAGGCGCTGGGCGGCGTCGGCTTCCCGCTCTCGGCCACGATGTACCACGAGGATCTCGACACGTGGGGGTCGGGCGACCACGCCGGCACCTATCGCGGCCACGTCGTCGGCATGCGCGCCGGCACCCGTGCCATCGAGTACATCCAGGATCACGACCTCCTCGCGCACGCTCGCGACCTCGGCGAGTACATTCGGGGACGGCTCCGCGAAGCCGGTGACGGGAACGCCCGCCTCGCTGACGTTCGCGGCAAAGGGCTATTTATCGGTGCCGAGTTCGTCGACGCCGACGGCAAGCCCGACGGCGACCTCGTCGACGCCATCCAGCAGTACTGCTTCGAACGCGGCGTCCTCGTCTGGACGGCCGGCCGCCACGGCAACGTGCTCCGGTTCCTGCCGCCGCTGGTGTTGACCCACGACCTAGCTGAGACGGCGCTCGATGTCGTCGTCGAAGCGATCGAAGCCGTGACCGCCGAAGCGAAACGAGCGGCTTGACTCGAGCCGAGAATTCATGTCCGATATCGACTCGATTGCAACCGACGACGCACCGAGCACCGACAACCCCTACTCGCAGGGCGTCCGCGCCGGCGACACGCTGTACGTCTCCGGCTACGGCCCCGTCGATCCCGAAACGGGCGCGGTCGTCGAGGGCGACATCGAGGCCCAGACTGACCGGGTACTCGACAACATCGCCGCCGTCGTCGACGAGGCCGGCGGTGACGGCCTCGCCGACGTGGTCAAAGTCACCGTCTACCTGACCGATCTCGAGGACTACGAGCGCGTCAACGCGGCCTACGGCGCGCGGTTCGGCGAGGATCCGCCGGCTCGCGTCTGCGTCGAGGTCTCGCGGCTCCCCGAAGACGTCCGCGTGGAACTGGACGCGACCGCGTATCTGGGCTGACCACCGACGCTCACCGACCGGGTCCGACGACTGCGGTCCGGGTTATGGGAACCGGGGCGAATCGGATTCGTCCCGTGACTATCTCCATCGATACTGCGTAATTGGTGTACGATTATTGACTACGATTAAGTATCTCCCGGGCGTAGAAGCGGCAAGAATGTCCTATGACGTGTACAATCGATTGAGCGATCTCCGGCGCGCGTTCCACCGCCACCCCGAACCCGGCTGGCGCGAGTTCCGGACGACGGCCCGGGTGGTCGAGGAACTCGAGCGGATCGGCGTCGACGAGATCGCCGTCGGCCGCGAGGCCTTGGCGACCGACGAGCGCATGGCCGTCCCGCCAGAGTCGGAACTCGAGCCGTGGCTCGAGCGCGCCCGCGAGGCCGGGGTCCGCTCGGATATCCTCGAGCGCACCGCCGACGGCCACACTGGGGTTATCGCGGTGCTCGAGCAGGGGTCGGGACCCTGTCTCGGGGTGCGCGTCGACCTCGATGCGATCTCGATGCGCGAGTCAGACGAGCGCGACCACCGGCCGGCCGCGGAGGGCTTTCGCTCCGAACACGACGGCTACATGCACGCCTGCGGCCACGACGCCCACGTTGCGATGGCTCTCGGCACGCTCGAGACGATCAAGGAAAGCGACTTCGAAGGGACGGTGAAGGTCTTCTTTCAGCCCGCCGAGGAGATCTCCGGCGGCGGGAAGGCGATGGCCGAGAGCGGCTACCTCGACGACGTCGACTACCTCCTCGCGCTTCATATCGGGCTGGACCATCCGACGGGCGAGATCGTCGCCGGCATCGAGAAACCGCTGGCGATGGCTCACCTGACCGCGACGTTCGAGGGCGCGAGCGCCCACGCGGGCAAAGCTCCTAACGAGGGGGCAAACGCCATGCAGGCGGCGGCGACCGCGATCCAGAACGCCTACGGCATCCCCCGGCACAGCGACGGCATGACCCGGGTCAACGTCGGCCGCATCGAGGGCGGCACCGCGAGCAACGTCATCGCCGAGGAAGTCACCATCGAGGCCGAGGTCCGCGGCGAGACCACCTCGCTGATGGAGTACACGCGCACGGAACTCGAGCGAGTGCTCTACGCCGCCGCAGAGATGCACGACTGTGACGTCACACCGCGGGTGATCAGCGAGTCGCCCCGCGTCGACAGCCATCCCGCCCTGCGAGACCTCGTGGGGAACGTCGCGTGGGAGGTTGAGGGGGTCGACCGCGTCGTGCCCACCGAGGACTTCGGCGTGAGCGAGGACGTGACCTACCTGATGGAGCGAGTCCAGGAGAACGGCGGCCTCGCGTCGTACGTCCTCGTCGGCACCGATCACCCGACCAGCCACCACACGCCGACGTTCGATATCGACGAGTCGAGCCTCGAGATCGGCGTGGGGCTGTTGACCGAGACGGCCGTCGAACTCTCCCGCCGTCGACCGTAGCGGAACGGTCCGATCCTCGAACTGTTCGTCTGTGGTCACGTTCGACGGATGGGAAACGTTAATTCGCGGGCTGTTCGTGTATTCGATATGAGTCAGGACGACGTGCCGGAGTCACTGCGACCGGCGGCGGACTCGGATCGCCCGCGCGGCATTCTTACGCCCTCCGACCGTGACTTCCTGCTCGGCCGGAAGACGGACTACACCGACCACTCGAAAAAACAGAAGCGAAACCGGATCCGACGCCGGGTCCGGAACGCGATTCTCGATTTCAGCATTCTCTTCGAGTACATGGAGGAACGCGACCGGGAGACGGTCTTCGATCCCGACGACGAGGACCGCGACGCCTACACACAGGGGATCACCGACATGCTCGCCTTTCTCCATCTCGGTACGATGGGGTATCACACGCCGTTCAAGGAGATGCTCTCGGAGGGCGTCGGCAAGGCCGAACAGCGACTCGCCGGCTCGAACTACCGCATGGTCAACGTCGAGTTCAACGTCGACCCGGTCGGTCAGATCGACGTCGACGAGGTCGTCGAAAAACTGGAAAACGAGGAGTTCGCCAAGCTCACCGACGAGGAACTCCGCGCGTTCGTCCGATTACTGACCATGTCCGATGACTTCTCGCCGGAAGACACCGGCGAGGAGATCAAAGACCGCGTCGACGAGTTCGCCGAACGGGTGACCGAGAGCGCCGAGACCCGCGAGGCGACGTTCCAAGAACTGACGAATCGATAGCCCGGCCACACCGGCTATCGAATTTCGTTTTCGGTCCGCTGATTCCGGCTGACGAGCGCGGCTCTCATCGTCCGTTGTCCGTACCGCTCGAGCAGGCGATTTTCAGTTACTGTGTCCCTTCGTGGTTACTGAAACCGTTATCCGAACACGCCTACTGACAGTTTGTCCGCTAACTCACCCCTTCTCCGAGACAAACGTACACAGCGGCTGGAAATACGGCTGTCTTCTGCATATACGTCTGATAAACGGAAACTGTGGATATTTTCGCGAAGTGAGAAACACTTATTGTATACGCTGTCAATGGTAGCGGTATGCCATCACGCAGCATGGCGAACGGTAGGTGGAGCCACGCACAATCAGCCCGCTGTCGTGCGCTTTCCGGAGGTGAGACGGGATGAGCGACGCCGAGAGGGGAATGGTCGACGAGTTCCTCGAGGAGCTCGATCTGGTCGTCTTCGCGTTCGGCGCGTTGCTGACCGTCGGCGTGATCGCGGCGTTTTTCATCGACGAGGCGCTCGTCACGGAGACGATCAACACCGTCTACGGCTGGGTGGTCGAGTACCTGAACTGGGCGCTGTTGGTGATCGTGTTCCTGATCGTCCTCTTCCTGTTGTTCCTGATCGTCGGGCCGTGGGGGAAGATCAAGATGGGGGACTCGGATCCGGAGTACAGTTTCCTCTCGTACTTCGCGATGTTGTACTCGGCCGGCTTCGCGGCAGGTGTCGTCTTCTGGGGGCCGACCGAGGCGTTGTTCTACTACGACTCCCCGTCGCCGCTGTTCGGCGTCGAAGGCGGAACGGCCGAGGCGATCCCGATCGCGATTCAGCAAACCCTGTTCCACTGGGCGCTGCCCCAGCTCGCCGTGTTCACGATCATGGGGCTCGCGATCAGCTACTTCGCGTACAATTACGATGATGTCCCGCTGCGGGTCTCCTCGGCGCTGACGCCGATCCTCGGCAAGGAGAACCTCGACGGACCGGCTGCAAAGGTCGTGGACATCCTCGCCGTCTTCGCGACGATCGGCGGCGTGGCCACGTCGCTCGGCTTCATCGGAAGCCAGTTCATCGCCGGTCTCAACTACCAGTGGGATATCGCGCTGGGGAACGCCGGCATCCTCATCGTCGTGACCACGATGACGCTCCTGTTTACCATCTCGATGGTGCTGGGAGTCGACAGGGGGATTCGCCGGCTCTCGAACTTCAACATGATCCTGTTCGTCGTGCTCATGCTCGCGACGTTCATTCTGGGGCCGACGCTGTTCTTACTCCTGCTTGGCTCCCAGGCGATGGGCGGCATGATCGCCGACTTCACGTCCATGAGCCTCTACACCGGAACGGGAACCGACGGCGGGACGAGTTGGATGAACTCGTGGACCGTCTTCTACTGGGCGTGGGCGCTCTCGTGGTCGCCCTTCGCGGGCCTGTTCATCGCCCGCATTTCGAAGGGCCGAACCGTCCGCGAAGTTGCCTTTACCGGGATCGGCGCGACTTCGGCAGCGACCATCCCGTGGTTTACCTTCGTCGGTGGCACCGCGCTGCAATACCATCACACCGGAACGGCCGACTTCAGCACGGTGATCGCCAACGGCACGCCGGAGGTCTCGGGCTTCATCCTCTTCGAAGCCTTCCCCCTCGGAACGGTCTTCATGGTCGCCTTCATGATCCTCGTGACGACGTTCTTCATCACGTCGGCGGACTCCTCGACGCTCGCCGTCTCGATGATGACGACCGGCGGCAAGGCGAGTCCGTCGACGATCAACCGGGTCTTCTGGGGCGTCGTCCTCGGCATGACCGCGGCGATCCTCATGATCATCGGCGGCGAGGGCGGAACGAGCGCGCTCCAGAACGCGGTCATCATCACCGGCGCGCCGTTTGCCTTCGTCTGTTTCGCCGCGATGTGCTCGCTGATCGCGGACTTCAGTTCGAGCTACGGTCGAGTCCTCTTACAGGACGAAACCGTCCTCGTCGGCTCGAGTCGAAAAGCCGAAACTGAACCGGAATCGCCCGGTCCCGGCGGCCCCGTCGAATCGGACGACGACTAAGCCGCCCAGGCCACCTCCCCGGTCGACGATCCGTGTCGGCCGTCATGCTGTCCGTTTTCTGCAGGCGACCGATCGTCTTCCCTCGCTAATCTATAACAAGTTTTAATGTACGAGGTACACATAATCTGTGTATGGATAGGGACACGGCGGAACCCGACGCGGACGCGCTTCCCGGGCCGAACGCCCAGCAGTGGGTCGACTTCCATCAAGAGTACTCCGCGCCCAGCGAGTACTCCCACGAGTTCGTCTGGGACGTGACCCGCGAGGCCGACGGGCCTTTCGTCACCGATGTCGACGGGAACGTCCTCCTCGATTTCACCTGTCACATCGGCGCGGCACCGCTCGGCTACAACAACGCGAAAGTCCTCGAGAAGGTCCGCGAGTTCGACCTCGTCGAACCGATGAAGATCGCGGGCCAAGACATGTACTTCGGTGCCGGCCCCACCCCCGAGGAGTCCGACGTGCCCGGCTCGAGTCACCTCATGGCAAAACTGACCGAGGTCTCGAGTCAGTACGGGATGGACACCGTTTTCCTCTCGAACTCCGGCGCGGAGGCCATGGAAAACGCGATGAAGATCACCAACGACTACCGCGCGCCGGCCAAGTACGGCGTCGCATTCGGCGGCAGTTTCCACGGGCGCACCCTCGGCACGCTCTCGCTTACGAAGTCCAAGGACGTCTACACGCGCCACTACCCCGAGATTAGCGGAATCGAGACGGTGCCGTTCTGTGCCGATCGGGGCTGTGACGCCGGTAGCTGCGACTGCGGTTTCTTCGCCGGCGGCGGCTCGCAACTCCGCAATATGCTCGCGCCCGAGGGCGGCCACGTCGACCCCGACGAGATCGCCTTCCTCACGCTCGAGCCGATTCAGGGCGTCGGCGGCTACCGGTTCCCCAGTGAGACGTTCATGCAGGAAGTCGCGGACGTCACCGACGAGTACGACATCCCGCTGGTCGTCGACGAGATCCAGTCGGGCGTCGGCCGCACCGGCGAGATCTGGGCGTCCGATCACTACCCGATCGAACCCGACGTCATCGCTAGCGCGAAGGCCCTGCGCGTCGGCGCGACGATTTCGCGCTCGGAGGTCTTCCCGAGCCAGAAGAACCGACTGGGGTCGACCTTCGGCGGCGGCGACCTGCTCGGCTCGATGATGGGCGCATTCACGCTCGAGGCGATTCAGGAACACGACTTGCTCGACAACGCGACCCGCCGCGGCGAGCAGGCAAAAGAACTCCTGCGCGACGACGCGCCCGACCACGTCGAGGATATTCGCGGGAAGGGCCTGATGCTCGCCGTCGAGTTCGACACGGCGGAACGCCGGAGCGCCGTCGTCGAGGCGGCCCTCGAGCGCGGTCTGCTCACCCTCGGCTGCGGGAAAAAGACCATCCGGCTGCTCCCGCCGCTCGACTCGACCGAACGCGAGATCGAACTCGGGATCGGAATCTTCTGCGAGGCGATCGAGGCCGTCGGCCCGAGCGCGACGGTGGCTTGACGACCGACTTCGAACGATCGGATTTCGGCGCTCCTCGCGGGACTGACAGCGGTCCCGACGCCAGCGGAAACGTGACGGGCGATCTGCCTCAGATCGCGAGTGATAGCACTCCCACAAGCAGGATGAGTACCGCGGCGACAATCGAGAGCCAGAAGCTCACGCGCCCGATATCGATGCGGTCGGCGTTCCCGTTCAGAATGTGATAACCGTTTCCGAGAAGAATTCCGATGCCGCCCACGATCATCAACGTCGAACTCAGCGAGAGCGCGAATCCGTTGGACTCGCCGGAGATGATGTTCGAACCCCCGATCAGGGCGAGGCCGCCGCCGACGATCATCTGCGAGACGTAATAGAAGAGCGCCCGATTCACATCTGAATTTGTCTACTCAGTACAAAAAACGCTTCGTTGGCATTCGTTCGATTGCCGGTCGGTACTTTTTCTCGGACAATCAGAATACGGTCGACGGCTACTTGAGCGATCGCTCCACGACCGACACTCCCTGGAGCCCGTCCAGTGCCTCGAGCACACTTGCGAGATGCGCCCTGCCGCTGCCCTCGAGCCCGATCGTCACGGGCGTTCGGTTCGGGTGATCGACCGAGGTCCGACGAGCGCGCTCGAGCACGTCGAGTTCGGCCCCCTCGGCCTCGACGGTTTCGACCACGTCGCCGACCGCCGTCGGCCAGCCCTCGACGGCGAGTCGGGCGTCGGCGTAGCGCTCGAGTTCGTAGAGCCCGGTCCGAGTCAGTTCGGCGTGTTCGGTGAGGTTTACGTTGCCGCCGGAGATCACGACGCCGACGTGTTCGCCCTCGACGGTCAGTTCCTCGGAGAGCGCGGCGGCCAGCGGCGCGGCCCCGGCACCCTCGGCGACCGTCTTCGCACGCTCTGCGAGCAGTGTCACCGCGGCGGCGATCTCGCGGTCGCTCACACTCACGACATCATCGACGACCTCGCGGGCGATTTCGAAGGTCGTCTCGAGCATCCGGGTGTCCGCGATCCCCTCCGCGACAGTGTCGATGTCGGACAGTTCCCGGATCTCGCCGGCCTCGAGCGACGGTTTCGCGTGTGCGGCACCCTCGGGCTGGACGCCGATCACGCGCACGTCGCGCTCGGCGGCTTTGAGCACCGTCCCGATCCCCGAGATCAGCCCGCCGCCGCCGATCGCCACGAGAACGGTCTCGATCTCGGGGTACTGCTCGAGCAGTTCGAGCCCGATCGTTCCCTGTCCGGCGACGATCGCCTCGTCGTCGAAGGGGTGGACGAACGTCTCGCCGGTTTCGGCGGCCCGCTCGAGGGCGTACTCGTAGGAGCGCTCGTAGATGTCGCCCTCGACGACCACCTCGGCCCCGTAGCCGCGGGTGGCCTCGATCTTCGCGGCCGGGGTTACCGCCGGCACCACGATCGCCGTCTCGATGTCGAGCAGGTCGCCGGCCAGCGCCACGCCTTGAGCGTGATTGCCCGCACTCGAGGAGATGACGCCGGCCTCCCGCTCCGCCTCGGAAAGCTGTGCCATCTTGTTGTACGCACCGCGGATCTTGAACGAGCCCGTCCGCTGGACGTTCTCGAGTTTGAGTCCGACCGAGGCCGCGCCGCTCAGTTCGGCGAACGTCCGCGAGGTGTCGAGCGGCGTGCGGTGGACGATGTCGGCGATCCGCTCCCGCGCCGCCTCGATATCTGCGAGCGTGACGCGGGCCTCGCTCATTCGCCGCCCTCCACAAGCCCCGTTCCGTCCGCCGCTCCGGGCTCCGCGACGTGGGGGACCGGATGCCGCGCCTCGAGTTCCCGGATCGTTGTGACCAGGACATCGACGCCGTGTTCCAAACTGCGCTCGTCTACGTCGAACGTCGGCGTGTGGTGGCTCGTCGGGTGATCGGTGCCGACGATCAGGTAGGTCGCCAGCCCGCCGTCTTGCTGCACTCGCTCCATTAGGAACGTCGCGTCCTCGCTCGCGCCGAAATCGGCGGCCGGCAGCACGCGATCGATCCCGTCGACCTCGTCCGCAACCTCGCTGACCAGCGCCTGCAGTTCGGGGTCGCTGTCCGCCCGCGGCGACTCGCTGACGACCTCGACGTCGGCCCGGCAGCCGTGCATCTTCGCCGCCGACTGCATCGTGCGCTCGAGGCGACGTTTCATGTACTCCATCAACTCGGTCGTCTCGCCGCGGGCCTCACACTCCATGTGGGCGCGCTCGGCGATGACGTTGCTCGCGGTGCCGGCCTCGGATTTCCCGACGTTGACGCGGGTCATGCCGTCGCTGTGCCGGGGAATGCCGTAGGCGTTGACGATACCCGCACCCATCGCGTGCATGGCGTTTGCCCCCTCGTTCGGGGCCTTGCCCGCGTGCGCGGAGGTCCCCTCGATGGTCACATCGACGTGGCACATGGCAAGCGGTTTCTCGATCCCGGCCACGACCTCGCCAGTCGGGTGATCGAGACCGACGTGGATCGCGAGCAGGTAGTCCAATCCGTCCGCGAACTCGCTTTTCGCCATCGGACACCCCCCGCCGCCGGTCTCCTCGGCGGGCTGGAAGAAGACAACCAGCCGCCCCGAAAAGTCGCTCTCTTTGATCGCCTCGAGGACGGCGAGCCCCCACGTCATGTGAGCGTCATGGCCGCAGGCATGCATCGTCCCGTCGATTTCCGAGCGAAAGCCCTCGTCGGCGGGATCGTGGTCCGGACTGGTCGATTCCTCGATGAACAGCCCGTCGATGTCGACCCGCAGCCCGATCGACGGTCCCTTGCCACGCTCGAGGACTGCCACTGCGCCGGTGTTCCCGCCCGTCATCCGCTCGAGCAACTCCTTGTCCGCGCCGCGCTCGCGGGCGCGCTCGAGCCACGGCTCGAGGTCGTCGTCGGTGACGGCCATCCGATCGGTGGGGTCGTAGGCGTCCGGACCGACGGCGAGTTCGTCGACGCCGATGGCCCGGATCTCCTCGACGAGTTGGGCCGTCGTGAAGAATTCGCGCCACGCCGGCTCGGGGTGGCGGTGAAAGCTGCGACGAACCGTTACGAGTCGGTCCTGAATCGGTTCGGTCATGCGAGTTGCTGACGCGCCCCAGCACCTTAATTATACACAATCAGTGTGTACGTCGGATACACAAAAAGGATAAGTTAGCGGATACCAATCGTTCGGTAACGCACCATCGACATGAGCACGAATCCAGACGTCGTCGTTCTGAGAGAGGGGACGGAGGGGTTATCGATGGAGTCGTACGCCGAGCGGCTCCGCGAGCGGCTGCCCGATCACACCGTCGCGCTCGCGCGGACGCCGAAGGAGGAACGCGAACTCGTTCCCCAAGCCCGTGTCGTAACCGGCATCACGATCGACGAGGCCCTCCTCGAGCGGGCCGACCGGCTCGAGCTATTTGCGTGTACCTTTGCCGGCACCGACCACGTGCCGATGGACGCGCTGGCCGACCACGGCGTAGCGGTCACGAACGCGGGCGGCATCCACGCGCCCGGCATCGCCGAGCAATCCATCGCCAACATGCTCGTCTTCGCGCGCCGGCTCCACGAGGGCTGGCGGCGCAAGGAAAACAGCGAGTGGCGGCACTTCCAGTCGTTCGAGTTCACCGACAGCACCGTCACGGTCGTCGGCCTCGGCTCGATCGGGCAGGCGGTCGTCAAGCGACTCGAGGGCTTCGAGGTCGAGACGATCGGGATTCGCTATACTCCCGAGAAGGGGGGCCCGACCGACGAGGTGCTCGGCTTCGACGAGGACGACGTCCACGAGGCCTTCTCCCGGAGCGACTACGTCGTGCTCGCGTGCCCGCTCAACGATTTGACCCGCGGGCTGGTCGGCGAGGACGAACTGGCGACGCTCCCGCCGAACGCGGTCGTCGTCAACGCGGCCCGCGGCGGGATTATCGACACCGACGCGCTCGTCTCGGCGCTGCAGTTCGAGGGCATCCGCGGGGCCGCCCTCGACGTTACCGACCCCGAACCGCTCCCCGCCGACCACCCGCTCTGGGACCTCGAGAACTGTCTGATAACGCCCCACACCGGTGGTCACACGCCGAAACACTGGGACCGATTGGCCGATATCGTCGCGCACAACGTCGACGCCCTCGAGACCGGCGGCGACCTCGAGAACACCGTCTATCGGCCCGATTGACTCGAGAGTGACGGCTGGATGGGCTGTGACGAGCCCCACGCGGCGCTCTCGCGCCGTTCTGTGTTCCTTCTATGACGAGACTGTTACGGAGAATCGAGGAGAAAGCCCCGCCCTTTAGGGCGGGGATGAATCCGACAACCTCTACACAATCCACGGTTCGATGGCACGGCGGGATATTCCACGCTGCGTCATCCACACCTACAAGTAGATTTACCTACATAGGTTACGTATGGCGAAACAGGTTGTTACCCGCACCTACACTGCTTCTATTAGGAACCAGACACAGGTGCAAGACGACCTTGACGCCCTCGGGTTCGCCGCCTCGAAGCTCTGGAACGTTGGACGGTGGACAATCAGTCGCGTCTGGGATGAAATCGACTACATTCCTGAACACGACGAACTCACCGCGTACCTCAAGAGCCACGAACGCTACGATGACTTCCATTCTCAGTCAAGCCAGCGAGTCCTTCAAGAACTCGCTGAGGCGTTCTCCGGCTGGTACGGCAAACGACAAAACGGAGACCAGCGGGCGAACCCGCCCGGCTACCGCAAACACGGCGACGAACACCCGCGAAGTACAGTCACGTTCAAAGCCGCCGGTTTCAAACTCGACACCCAGTACAACAGAGTCCGATTCAGCAAAGGCTCGAACCTCAAGGACTACTGGTCGGATTTCATCCTCTGTAAGTACGAAACTCGCCCTGATATCGACCTCTCCTCCGTAGAGAGCGTCCAACAAGTTCGGGCAGTCTGGACTGGTGAGGAGTGGGAACTCCATTTCGTCTGTAACGTCAAAATCAAAGTGGCAGAATCCCCCGGTGAGAAGACGGTGGGTGTTGATCTCGGTATCACCAACTTCGCCGCACTCGCCTACGAAGACGGCCACAGCGAACTGTACCCACTCAATTGTCTGAAGCAGGACGACTACTACTTCAGCAAGCGTATCGCCCAGTGTGAGGACTCTGACTCCGAGCAAGCAAATCGGTTGAATCAGAAGAGATCGGCTCGCCGCACCCACTACTTCCACACACTCTCAAAACACATCGTTCAGCGGTGTGTTGAGGACGGTGTTGGAACCATCGTAGTGGGCGACCTCTCCGGCATCCGTGAGGACGAGGAGAACAATGAGTCGAAGAACTGGGGCACGCACGGCAACCTCGACTTGCACTCGTGGGCGTTCGACCGATTCACCGACCTTCTCGAATACAAAGCCGAGATGAAAGGCATTACAGTCACGCAAGTATCGGAGCGCGATACGTCGAAGTCGTGTTCCTGCTGTGGACGCAAGCGTGATGCGAACCGTGTTGAACGCGGACTGTACGTCTGCGATGAGTGTGATACGGTGGCGAACGCAGATGTGAATGGTGCTGAGAACATTCGACAGAAAGTATCTCCGAGTCCCGCCACGGATGGCGTTGACGAGACGCTTTGCGTCTCGTCCGCACATCAGAACGCTTCGCGTTCTGAGGACGGTGATAGGAGTAACGGCTGGTTGGCACAGCCATCGACGTACCTGTTTGACAAGGAAACTGGTGCGTTCGCACCTCAAGAACAGGTCGCGTCGTAAACCACAATATCCCAACGTGGGAATCCTTGCCCTTCAGAGCGGGGAGGATGTCAATCAGTCTCTTCCGATCGGTCGTCAGACGTATCGAAGGGGACGGTCGGGCTCGAGCCGTCCGGGCGTTTGGTATCGCCGAACCCGCCGCTTAGCATCCGTGCGAGCGCTTCCTCGACGGAATCGTCGGTTTCGGTGACGCGGCTCGCCTCGGCCTCGACGACGAAGCCGGAGGTGACGTTCGGTGCCGTCGGAATGAAGAGCACGACCCGGCCGTCGGTGGTCGTCTGGCCGGTCTTGAACGCCGTCATCTCGACGCCGTCCCAGCTCTCGACTCTGACGGGTTCCTGCAGCGCCTGCTCCTCGCCGAGCGTGGTTTCGGCGGCGACCTTCGACGCGTTGTAGACGACGCGCAGCCCCGGGACGCGGTTCGCGAACCCGTCGACGCTCCGCGCGAAGAGGTCGCCGATCGTCGTTCGGGTCAAGACGCCGATCACGACGGTCAGGACGAAAAAGAAGCTCAGAGAGGTGAGCAGCCGGAGGACGCTGACGACGCGTATGCGGGTCGGTTCGTGGGCGATCAGACCGCTCAGAACCGTTTCGTCGAGCACGAGCGTCGGCGTGACCCCGGTCACGATCGCGTAGGCCCGGTAGACGACGTACAGCGTGACGAGTATCGGCCCGATGAGGATGAGCCCGCTCGCGAACACCCGCTTCCACGACGCCATACTCGAAGCATGCGACCGGTGGGACATGAGCCCTTCCCTTCTCCCGGTCGCGATCGACGGCGAGCAGTCGCGTCGACTCGAGTCAACCCGCCGGCAACGGTCAGCGGTGTCGACGCAGTTCGAATCGCCGGCGGCCGGAATCGATTAGGGCCAGAGCCCGCGAGTCTCCTTGGCTTCCGCGATCCGGGACAGCGCCACCACGTAGGCGGCATCGCGCCACGTCAGCCCCTCGGCGTCGACCTGCGCTTGGACGGCGTCCCACGCCTCGAGCATGTGCTCCTCGAGTTCCTCGTTGACCCGTTCGAGGGACCACTGGCGGCGGTTGATGTCCTGCAGCCACTCGAAATACGAGACCGTCACGCCGCCGGCGTTCGCGAGGATGTCCGGAATCACCTGCACGTCTCGCTCCTCGAGGATAGTGTCGGCGGCGAAGGTAGTCGGCCCGTTCGCGCCCTCGACGACGATATCAGCCGCGATGGCGTCGGCGTTGTCCCCCGTGATGACATTACCGACCGCGGCCGGAATGAGAACGTCGACATCTAGCTCGAGGAGCGCTTCGTTCGAGAGCCGTTCGACGCTGTCCGCGTCGGCGATCTCGGTCGCAAAGCGGGTGACCGCTTCGGGCTCCTCGTCGTGGGAGGGAATATCATCGACATCGATCCCCTCGGGGTCGTAAATCGCGCCGTTGACATCGCTGACGGCGACGACGGTCGCGCCCCAGTCCTCGAGCAGGCGGGCGGCGTTCGCGCCGACGCTGCCGAAGCCCTGGACGGCGACGGTTGTCTCGGAGAGCTCTTGGCCGTAGTACTGGACGGCCTCCCGCGTGACGATGGCGGTCGACCGGCCGGGGGCCTCCTCGCGGCCGTAGGAGCCGCCGATGACGGGCGGTTTCCCGGTGACGACGCCGGGGATCGTCTCGCCCTGTTGCATCGAGTAGGCGTCCATGAACCACGCCATCGTCTGGGCGTCGGTCCCCATGTCCGGCGCGGCAACGTCTTTCGTCGGGCCGACCGCATCGCGCAGTTCCTCCGCGAAGCGACGGGTGAGCCGTTCGGTCTCGTCTTCGTTCAGTTCCTTGGGATCGACAGCGATGCCGCCTTTCCCGCCGCCGAAGGGCAGATCCATCACGGCGCACTTCCAGGTCATCCACATCGAGAGCCCGGTACACTCCTCGGCGGACACGTCGGGATGGTAGCGCAGCCCGCCCTTATACGGGCCGCGAACGTCGTCGTGCTGGGCTCGATACCCCGTAAAGACCTCGACGGAGCCGTCCTCGCGCTCTAAAGGCACCGATACCTGCTGGACCCGCGTCGGGTGTTTCAGTCGTTCGACGACCCCGGGATCGACATCGACGTGGGTCGCGGCCCGCTCTAACTGCCGGCGGGCGGTGACGAGCGCCGAATCGAGTTCGTCCGCTGATTCGTTCTCCGTTGCGGGTGATGAGGGAGTCATCAGTATGCTAGTCGTGTCGAAGGCTGTAGTATGGTTGGCGTTCCATGGACGGTATGAGCCGCGTTACGTTGTGAAAAGCTCTCTCGGGAAATCCGCGAGCGTCTCGGCACCGTCGCTGGTCACGTGGAACGTCTCGCTGATCTCCATGCCGATCTCGTCCGTCCAAATGCCCGGAATCATGTGGAAGGTCATGTCCTCCTCGAGGACGGTCTCGTCGCCGGGCCGAATGCTCGCGGTGTGTTCGCCCCAGTCCGGCGGGTAGCCCAGTCCCATCGAGTAGCCGATCCGGTCTTCCTTCTCGAGGCCGTACTGGGCGATGGTCTCGCGCCACGCCTTTTCGACCGACTCGCAGGTCACGCCGGGTTCGGCGGCGTCGAGTGCCGCCTCGAGTCCCTCGACGACGATCTCGGCGGTCTCCTCGAGTTCCGCGGGCGGGTCGCCGACGAAGGTAGTGCGAGCGAGCGGGGAGTGATACCGGTGCCGGCAGCCCGACAGTTCGATGATGACCGGGTCGCCGTCCTCGAACTCCCGGTCGGTCCACGTGAGATGCGGCGTGCCGGTGTGGTCGCCCGAGGGCATCAGCGGGACGATCGAGGGGTAGTCCCCGCCGTACTCCTCGGTCCCGGTGATCAGTTGCTCGTAGATCGCGGCCGCGGCCTCGTACTCCGGCACACCCTCCTCGATGGCGTCGAGTCCGGCCTGCATCGCGTTCTCCGAAATGCGGGCGGCCTCGCGCATGTACTCGAGTTCCTGCTCCGATTTCTTGATCCGGACCCAGCCGACCAACAGCGTCGCGTCCTCGAACTCGGCCTCGGGGAGGTTCTGCTGCAATCGGGTGTAGGATTTCGCGGTGAAGTAGGCGGCGTCCATCTCGAGGCCGATCCGGCCGTCCGCGACCTCGAGTTCCTCTAAGACGCCCGCGACGTAGTCCATCGGGTGGAGGTCGTGGGGCGAGTGGACGTGGTCGTCGCTGTAGGCGCGGATACTGTCGTCGCCGAGGTGGGTCGTCGCCCGCGCGCCGCCGCCGTCCATGTCGCGGCCGATCCAGACGGGTTCGTCCCGGTCGGGCGTGACTACCACGGCCTGATGGACGTAGAACGACCAGCCGTCGTAGCCGGTGAGGTAGTTCATGTTCGCCGGGTCGGCGACGACGATCGCGTCGAGATCCTGCTCGCGCAACCGCTCTTTCGTCCGAGCGACCCGCCGATCGTACTCGGCTTCGTCGAAGATATGCTCTCGTGGCATGGTAACAGGGCGTCTACGACGTGCATCGATTAGGAGTGCTAAAAACTTTTCGTGTATATTGAATACAGATACTGTATACGACCTCGTCGTTCGTCTCGAGAACGGTCGGCAGTCCCTCTGCCGGGTCGTAGTGATCCGACTCGAGCACCGCAAAACTGCTCGACCGAACCACCGCCGGTTAAGACACGCGGGTTCGTCCCGGCGAATATGGCAGTACTCGAGACTATCGTGATCGCGTTCTGGGCGATGTTGCCCGCCTACGTCCCAAACAACGCCGCGGTGCTGGCCGGCGGTGGACGGCCGATCGACGGCGGGCGGACGTGGGGCGAAAAGCGCGTCCTCGGCGACGGCAAGACGTGGCGCGGCACGGCGATGGGTATCACGGCGGGTCTTGCGCTCGCGGCCGTGTTGACGGTCCTCGCCGACGGCGTCGGCGGCGCGCTCGGGTTCGCCGTCCCGGCGTTTACCCCGCTCGCCGCGCTCGGCCTCGCCGGCGGTGCGATGCTCGGCGATATCCTCGCGTCCTTCCTCAAGCGCCGGACCGGCCGCCAGCGCGGCGCAATGTTCCCCGGTCTCGACCAACTGGACTTCGTCGTCGTCTCGCTCCCGCTGGTCGCCCTGCTCGACTTCGAGTGGTTCCGCGAGTGGTTCACGCTCGAGGTCGTCCTCGTCGTCGTGGTCCTCACGCCGATCCTCCACGTGGCGACGAACATGATCGCGTACAAGCTCGGACTGAAGAACGAGCCGTGGTAGCCCGCCGCTCGAGCCGACCCTTCCCGTTCTGAATTTTTGTGGAAACCGGCGCGTAGTGATCTCGTCTCGTCGCTACTCGAGCGCTGCGTGTAGATCCGAAACGGCGGCGTCGTGGGCTTCGTGAGCACGATCCAGATTCACGGGGTCGGAAATCATGCTGAAGAAGCCGTGGATCATGTCGTCGTAGTTGTGGTACTCGACGGGGACGCCAGCGTCCGCGAGTCGGCCGGCGTACGCCGCGCCGACGTCGCGTAGCGGGTCGAAGCCGGCGGTGATGATCGTCGCGGGCGGCAGCCCCGAGAGATCGTCCGCGAGGAGGGGGAACGCGTAGACGTTGCCCATGTCGATCTCGCTCTCGAAGTAGTGGCTTCGGAACCACGCCATGTCGTCCTCCGTGAGGAAGTAGCCCTCCTTGTTCCGCTCGTAGGCCTCGGTCACGGTCGCGTCGCCGACACTGGGGTAGACTAGCAACTGATAGGCGATGTCCGGGCCGCCCCGGTCCCGGACGAGCAACGACAGCCCCGCCGCGAGACTACCGCCCGCACTGTCGCCGGCCACGACGATCTCGTCCGGATCCGCTTCGAGGCCGTCGGCCGCCTCGGCTACCCACTCGAGGGCGGCATAACAGTCCTCGAGTCCGTCCGGAAACGGGTGGTCCGGCGCGAGCCCGTAGTCGACGCTGACGACGGGATAGCCCGAGTCGGCGGCCAGCTTTCGGCAGACGCCGTCGTGGGTGTCGACGCTCCCGACGACCCAGCCGCCGCCGTGGACGTACAGGATCACGGGCCGGTTCGCGCCCTCGGTGCCGGGGTCGTAGTGCCGGACCGTGAGGTCGCCGTGTGGCCCGTCGATGGTGTGGTCCTCAACGCTCGCGAGTTCGATTTCGGGCTCGTCGGTCGCGCGCATCTCCTCGAAGTTTCGCCGCGCTTCCGCTGGCGTGAGTTCGCTGAACGCCGGCGCATCGAGGGACTCGTAGAGCTCGAGAAACGCCTGTACGTCGGGGTGTGGTTCCGCTGCGCGCTTGGGTGACATCGTGGCACACAGTTGTCCGGACGGACAAAAAAGATATCACACCAACGTCCGGCACGCCGCACTCGGGCGATTCGCGCCGATTCCCTGTCGGATATGGGCGGATCGATCCCGCTAATATGATTTGAGCGCGCCGTTTTCGACGGTCCCGTTCCACACCGCTTATTTCGGTGCGGTCCGCTCTCTCGAGCAATGACGAATCAGGCACTCATCGACGCCCTCCGTGAGGCCGACGCCGTCCAGTTCGGCGAGTTCGAACTCTCCCACGGCGGCACCAGCGAGTACTACGTGGACAAGTACCTCTTCGAGACCGATCCGGACTGTCTCGAAGCCATCTCGACGGCCTTCGCCGATCGCCTCGCGGCCGACGACAAACTCGGCGGCGTCGCGCTGGGTGGGGTGCCACTGGCCGCCGCGACGAGCGTCGCGGCCGGCGTCCCCTACGTCATCGCGCGCAAACAGCGCAAGGAGTACGGCACCGGCAACCTGATCGAGGGCCGACTCGAGGACGGCGAGGAGGTCGTCGTCGTCGAGGACATCGTGACGACGGGGACGAGTCTGGTCGAGGCTGTCGAGGCGCTCCGAGAGGCGGGCGCGACCGTCGAGCGCGCGCTGGTCGTCGTCGACCGCGAAGAGGGTGGCCGTGAGAACGTCGAGGACGCCGGCGTCGAGATGGAGTCGCTGGTGACCGCAAGCGACCTGCTCGAGAGCCAGTAGCCGCCGATCCGGAGACACCCTGCTCGAGGGATCGACGGTCCCGCCGTCCGATCCCCATCACAATGCTTTTATTCCGCTCGAGAGTACCCGTAGCCACGATGGTAGGTGTCCGCTTTACAGGGGCGTTTGCCCGTTTCTAATTCCCACCTACCGTGTATTGTGTCGACGGCGATCGACCAGTGTACGGAACGGCGCGGACACGCCACCGGATTTTCACCATATCCACAGCCATGTCAGAATCAGACTCACAGGAGCAGCTAACGGTCGTACTGCCAGACGGATCCGAACTCGAAGTCGACGCCGATGCGACGGTCGAAGACTGCGCCTACGAGATCGGGCCGGGCCTCGGCAGCGACACGGTCGCCGGCAAACTCGACGGCGACCTCGTCGCCAAAGAGCAGCCGGTCTACGACGGTGCCGAACTCGAGATCATCACCGACGGCAGCGAGGAGTACCTCGAAGTCATGCGCCACTCGGCAGCGCACTGTCTCGCGCAAGCGGTCGAACGCCTGTACGACGAAGACACGGTCAAACTCGCGATCGGCCCGCCGACGGACGAGGGCTTCTATTACGACTTCGACGAGCTCGATATCGACGAGGAAGACCTCGTCGACCTCGAAGACGAGATGGAAGCGATCATCGAGGCGGACTACGACATCGAGCGCGAGGTCGTCTCGATCGATGAGGCCGAGGAGCGACTGGCCGACGAGCCGTACAAACTCGAACTGCTCGCGGAGTTCGCCGAGGAAAACGACACGGTCACGTTCTACACGCAGGGCGAGTGGGAGGACCTCTGTGCCGGCCCGCACGTCGACTCGACGGGCGAGATCGGCGCGATCGAACTGCTCGAGATCGCGGGTGCCTACTGGCGCGGCGACGAGGAGAACACGATGCAGACCCGGATCTACGGGACGGCCTTCGAAGACGAGAGCGACCTCGAAGACTTCCTCGAGCGCAAGCAGGAGGCCGAGAAGCGCGATCACCGCCGGATCGGCAACGAGATGGATCTGTTCTCGATTCAGGACGTGACCGGGCCCGGATTGCCGCTCTATCACCCCGCCGGGAAGACCGTCCTCTCGGAACTCGAGGCATTCGTCAAAGACCTCAACGAGGACGCGGGCTATGACTACGTCGAGACGCCCCACGTCTTCAAGACGGATCTGTGGCACCGGTCTGGCCACTACGAGAACTACCAGGACGACATGTTCATCTTCGACGTCGGCGACGACGAGTTCGGCCTGAAGCCGATGAACTGTCCCGGCCACGCCGCCATCTTCCAGGACCACTCCTGGAGTTATCGGGACCTGCCGATCCGCTATGCCGAGAACGGCAAGGTCTACCGCAAGGAGCAACGCGGCGAACTCTCCGGGCTCTCCCGAGTCTGGGCGTTCACGATCGACGACGGCCACTTGTTCATCCGACCCGACCAGATTCGACAGGAGGTCGAGGAGATCATGGACATGATCACCGACGTCCTCGAGACGTTCGACTTAGAGTACGAGATGGCACTGGCCACCCGCCCCGAGAAGTCGGTCGGCTCCGACGAGATCTGGTCTCGTGCGGAGAAGCAACTCGAGAACGTCCTCGAGAACCGCGCCCACGACTACGAGGTCGAAGAGGGCGACGGCGCGTTCTACGGGCCGAAGATCGACTTCGCGTTCGAGGACGCCATCGGTCGCTCGTGGGACGGCCCGACGGTCCAACTCGACTTCAACATGCCCGAGCGGTTCGACCTGAACTACGTCGGCGAGGACAACGAGGAACACCGACCAGTCATGATCCACCGCGCGCTCTACGGCAGCTACGAGCGGTTCTTCATGATGCTCATCGAGCACTACGAGGGTCGGTTCCCGCTCTGGCTCGCGCCCGAACAGGTCCGCGTGCTGCCGATCTCCGACGATAACCTCGGCTACGCCCACCGCGTGGCAAACGAGTTCGACGACTTCCGCGTCGAGGTCGACGGCCGCGACTCCACCCTCGAGCGAAAGATCCGCGCGGCCCACGACGACCGGGTCCCCTACCAGATCATCGTCGGCGACAACGAGGAGGAAGACGGCAACATCTCGGTGCGCGATCGCTTCGAGGACCAGGAGTACGATGTCGAAATCGAGGAGTTCAAACAGCACCTCGACAGCGAAATCGACGAGCAGCGGACGGAACCGGACTTCTTGCAGGACTGACCGTTAGTCGCCAGTGACCGGTTTTTCGCCCGCGTCGACGATTACGCGAACCGTCCGCACCCCGACGAACCGCGGCACACGTTCGGCGTAGCGCTCGTACTCCTCACCGTATCGCTCACGTAGCCACGGCTCCTCGGCGAACGGCAGCGAGAACCACCAGCCGAGGTAGATTGCGCAGACAACGGTCACGGGCGCGGAGTTCGCCAGCAGCGCGAACCCGACCGTCGCGACGATATAGCCGACGTACTGGGGATTCCTCGAGTAGCGATACCAGCCACCGGTTCGCAGGTCGCCCGCGAGCCCTTTCGTTTCCTCGACCCCGAGGTCCAGCCCGGACGCGATGGCGACGGCATAGCCGGCGATGAACAGCACGGCACCCGCGAGCAGCGACGGGTCCCGTGGCAGACCGAGGCTGTTCCAAGTGAGATACGTGAGCGCGAGCATGACAACGTTGAGCGAGTGCGAGATGCCCCAGTGGGCGTAGTAGGTCCAATCTCGTTCGCCCGGTGGCCAGTACTCGAGCAGGCCCAGCGCACTGGCGACGATTCCCGTGAGGTTCGCGAGTGCGAGGCCAATACCCGCGGCGAACGCGGCGCTCGTCAGCGCATCGGTCATCGGTGTCTCACCGCAAGCAGCGACTCGAGTGATCGTGGATATAGCGCGACTTTCGGCGGACGGAATGAATCGAGCGTCGTCATACGTCACCGTCGGCCGGCGATCGATCTGGCGCTTCTCACGGACACACTAGGGAATTTATATGTAGCCGGGTCGGTCATCGAGTCACCGACGATGAAGTATCTCGATGTCCGGCTCCGCCAGCCCGACTGGATGCTCCATCCCATGCAGCGGTTCATCCGCGACGGAGACGCGGTCCGCTACGAGGAACTCCGCGCGTGGAATATCCTCGGCCCCGAGGGTGACCGCGAGTACGAACTGTTCTACGCCGAGGCCGACCGCGAGGCGTACGTCGAGGCCATCGAGGCCGTCGATTCGGTCCGCTGGTACGACCTGACGCCGATCGACGACGACTCCTTTTACGTCTACATCTGTCAGGAGACCCGCGAGGCGGACGTCCGCTGGCGCGAATCGTTCGCCGCGCTCGACCTCGTCATCGTGCCGCCTGTGATCTACGATTCCGAGGCCGCGTTCTACATGACGATCGTCGGCGACGGCGACGACCTACGGGCGATGCTCGAGGGACTCCCCGACGAGATCGACGTTACCGTTCGCGCGATCGGGGAGTACGACCGCAAGCACGCGCCCCTGACTGGCGATCTCACCGACCGCCAACTCGAGGCGGTCGAAGCCGCCGTCGCCGCCGGCTACTACGAGGTCCCCCGGGAGGCGGGCGTCGAGGCCGTCGCCGACCGACTGGGGTGTGCCTCGAGTACGGCTGCGACGCTCCTTCAGAAGGCACAAGGACGGATCATGCGGCGATTAGTCCGGCGCTACGGGCGGGGGACGACGAGCCGCGAGCGCGACGCACCCACAGGGTGACGAGGCGAGTGCCGTCGCCTCGCTCGAGTGAGCCACGTTCGTGCTGATTCCGAATTTGAATCCGATCGTAATACCCATAGTTGCGGAATCGTGCATACGAGTATGAACCGAGCCGAGAAGGCGGCCCTCCAGCTACGGGCCGTCGACGTGTTGCGGATGCTCAAAGAGACGCGGACCTACGACGAACTCGCCGAGACGACGGGGCTCCCGGCGGGCGATCTCAACCGATACGTCAACGGGCACGTTCTTCCCGGAGCCGAACGCGCCCGCGAGGTCGTCGACGACCTCGGCCGAGAGGCGTTGAGCGAGGAACTCGAGGCGCGGATCCGCGTCGATGACGAGGGCTATGTCGACAACAGCGCCACGGTCTTCGATCAGCCCTTCCTCGATCTGGCCGCGCCGGTGATCGCGAACGGGTTCGACTTCGACCGGCCGGATGTCGTCCTCACCGCCGCGACGGACGGGATCACGCTCGCGGCCGCGCTCGCGAGCTACTACGGCGTCCGCTGTGCCTACGCGAAGAAGAGCAAGGAGACCGCCGTCGAGGAGTTCATCGAGGCCCGCCAGCGCCTGCAGTCGGGGATCGAACTCACCTACTACCTGCCGGCTTCGGCGATCGATCCCGGCGAATCCGTCCTCGTGGTCGACGACCTCATCCGCTCGGGCGAGACCCAAGAGCTCTTGCTCGACATCGCTCACACCGCCGAGGCGGATGTCGCCGGCGTCTTCGCCCTCATCGCGGCCGGTGAGGACGGCATCCGACGCGCCCGTGACCACACCGACGCGCCGGTCGGCGCACTCACGAGCGTCTGATCGGCTGCCCGTTCGACTCGAGTCATCTTCTCCGACGAAACGTTCGAGTGACGATTTTTCCCGAGAGTAAACAGGTGTTTATCGACCGCCGGAGACGCGAAAATTCGTCACGTATTCGCAGGATGGCGACCGTGTGAACCATTACCAAATTATTAATCATTAGGTTTATGGTGCTCCCCGCGGTTCGTAGTGGTACGCACATGACTGAGACAGTCATCCTCGGCGTGATCGGGTCCGACGCACACGTCGTCGGGATTACCATCCTCGAACAGGCGCTGGAGGCAGCTGGCTTCGACGTCGTCAACCTGGGGGTCCAGAGCTCCCAGGCAGAGTTCGTCGAAGCCGCATCCGCCAACGACGCCGAGGCTGTACTCGTCTCATCGCTCTACGGACACGCCAAGCAGGACTGCGAGGGCTTTCACCAGCGAATCGCCGACTCCGACCTCGAGGTCACGACCTACATCGGTGGCAACCTCGCCGTCGGACAGGACGATTTCGACGAAACGCGCACGCATTTCCGGGAGATGGGATTCGATCGGGTCTTCGACTCCGAGACAGATCCCGAGGAAGCGATCGAGGCCCTGAAGGCCGATCTCGACGTTCGCCCGCCCGAGAGCGAACGGGAAGGCCGGACCGTCTCGGTCTGACGATTTCGGCTCCGTTTTTCCGTAACGCGTAACGCGACCGCCTAGCGACTGCTGTTTTGGCTTTTGCCTTTCGAAAAACGAAAACGTGTGATCGAGATGGGCCACGTCGACTGTGTCGCCGTCAGCGACCGGTTACCTACCGAACGATCGTTACCGGCACCGGCGACCGGCGGGCGATCGTCTCCGCGACGCTGCCCAGCAGGATCCGGCTCGCGCCCGTCCGCCCGTGGCTGCCGACGACGATGTGGTCGACGCCGTTCTCGGCGGCGTAATCGACGATCGACCGCGAGACGCCGCCGACGACGTGCTCCGTCTCGATCTCGACGCCGTGTTCGGCCGCCTGTTCGCGCGCCGTCTCGAGGATCTCCTCGGCCCGCTCCTCGTGGCGGCTCTGTATCTCGTCGTAGTTGGCCATCGCGGTTCCCTCGACGCCGCTGACCGCGTAGAACTCGCCCGGATCGAGGGCGTAGATCGCGGTGATCGTCGCCTCCGGATACTCCGTACATGCGAACTCGAGCGCCTCGGTCGACTGTTTCGAGTCGTCGACCGCGACGAGAACGTGTCGTGCCATACACACCATTTCACCGGCCGACGAAATAAGTCCACCTCCGACTCCGAGGTGGCGGGAGCTACGCGGCGAGCACTCGCTCGATCGCCGCCCGGATCCGGTTCCGGTCGGGCCGATAGGCATCCTCGCGGGCCGGGAGGGGAACGGGCACGTCGTACCCGGTCACCCGCTCGATCGGAGCCTCGAGATACCAGACCGCCTCGTCCGAGATTCGAGCCGCGATCTCGCCACCGAACCCGCCAGTGCGTGGAGCCTCGTGAACGACGACACAGCGGCCGGTCTTCCGGACCGACTCGAGGACGGTCTCGGTGTCCATCGGGCTGATCGTCCGCAGGTCGACCACCTCGATATCGGCGGCGAGGTCGTCGACCGCGTCCTCGACTTCGGGAACCATCGCACCCCACGCGACGACGGTGGCGTCGGTCCCCGAGTCGACCACGCGCGCCTCGCCCAGCGGGACGACCGTCTCCTCAGGAACCGGCCGCCGGGCCGCCCGATAGAGCACCATCGGTTCGAGGAAGAGGACCGGATCGGGGCTCCGCACGGCCGATCGGAGCAGCCCGGCCGCGTCCTGAGCCGTCGAGGGAATCGCGACCTTCAGGCCGGGGATGTGGGCGTAGCCCGCCTCGTAGCTCTCAGAGTGGTGCTCGAGGGCCGAGACGCCGAGGCCGTAGGGCGCGCGGATCACCATCGGGCAGGTGATTTCGCCGCGCGAGCGAGCACGCATCCGCGAGAGGTGCTGATGGATCTGGTCGAACGCCTGAAAGGTGAACCCGGCGAACTGGATCTCGGCGACCGGCCGGTAGCCCGCCGCCGAGAGGCCGACGCCGAGGCCGACGATGCCCGCTTCCGCGACCGGCGCGTCGTGGACCCGTCCCGGGAAGGCGTCGATGAGCCCCTGTGTCGCACGGAAGACGCCGCCGTCGACGCCGACGTCCTGCCCGTAGACGAGCACGTCGTCGTCCCGCTCGAGTTCGGCGTGTAGGGTCTCCCGGATCGCCTCGACCATGTTCAGTCGCTCGGCGTTCTCGAGGTCCGCGTCGATGTCGTCGTCGGCGCTGCTGGAGCCGTTCGCGTCGCCAGCACCCACGTCCGCCGTCGAGGACCCGCCATCGCTGCGCTGGCTCTCCGTCGCGGGTGCGACCGTATACCCCTCGTCCGCAAGGAACGCCTCGCGCTGGCGCTCGAGATAGGGCGGCCGCTCCGCGTACGTAGTATCGAACATATCGACCGGGTCGGCGTTCGTTTCCGTCTCCCGGGCCCGCTCGAGGGCCGCCTCGAGGTCGGTTTCGATCTCGGACTCGATCGTGTCGACCGTTTCGTCGTCGACCACGCCGCGCTCGCGGAGGTAGCGCTCGAACCGCAAGATCGGGTCAAGCGGCTCCCACTCCTCCTCTTCCTCGGTGGTCCGATAGACGGAGGGATCGTCCGCGGTAGTGTGCATCTCCCGTCGGTACGTGGTCGCCTCGATCAGCGTCGGGACACCGCGGCGAGCGCGCTCTCTGGCCTCCTTCGTCACCGCGTAGACGCCGAGAATATCGTTGCCGTCGACCTGAATCGGCTCGATGCCCGCGGCGACGGCCTTCTGGGCGAGCGTCGCCGCCCGGGTCTGTTTCTCGAGCGGCGTCGAGATCGCGTACTGGTTGTTCTGGCAGAAAAAGACCGTCTGGGCCTCGTAGACCCCCGCCAGATTCATCGCCTCGTAAACCTCCCCCTCGCTGGTCGCCCCGTCGCCGAAGTAGGTGAGCGCGACCGAATCGGTGTCGTTCATCGCCTCCGCCCAGCCGATCCCCGCGGCGTGGAGCGGCTGGGTTCCGACGGCGATCGACGGCGGCATGATCGGCACGTTCGCGGGCGGCTCGCCGCCCTCCTCGAGGCCCATCGCGTACTCGATGATCGCCTGCGCGGAGCCGCCGCGAGCCAGCGCCGATGGATGCTCGCGGAACGCGGGCACCGTCCAGTCGGTCTCGGAAAGGGCCGCGGTGCTACCGACCTGTGCGGCCTCCTGTCCGGTTGCTGGCGCGAACGTTCCCAGCTCCCCCCGCCGCTGGAGGGCGATTATCCGCCGATCGAGTCGCCGCGACCGCTTCATCGTCCGATACCACTCGAGCAGCCGCTCGTCGTCGATATCGGGCTCGAGCGACTCGTCGACGCGGCCGTCTTCCTCGAGTATCTCGACGCGGTCGACCGAGAACGTGGCGACCTCGGAGCGTGGCATACGGACGGTACGACGCTCGCACACTTAGTGCCCGCCTCGGCTATGGCGCGTCGGGCTCGGGTCGACATCGGCCGCGGCGCTTCAGTAACTCGCGGTGCAGTCGCTCTGACTCGAGTCGGCCCGCAGAAAAATCGGCGTGAAAACCGGTCGCGGTGTGCCTGCGTTACTTCGCGCGGCCTTGGCCGCCGTTGTTGGACGGTCGGACCTTCTCCGCGCCCTTGCCGCGGTTGTTCAGACCGCGGTTTGCCTTGCCGGCGTTGGTGAGACCGCGGAACGCGCGGTTCGTGTGGTCGTCGTCGCAGATCCAGCTGAGATCGTCGTCGTTCTCGATCGCGGGGTGGTTCGGGTCGACGAGGATCGCTTCGAACCACTTCTGCGAGCCGTCTTCACCGACCCAGTAACTGTTGAGCACCCGCATGTTGGGGTACTTTCGGGAGACGCGCTCCTCACCGATGCGCTGGATGTTCTTGCGCCGCCCGATGCGGTTGACACCCTGGCGCTTCGAGCGTCGACCGGCTTTGTGTCGCTGCTTCCGGGCGGTCCCTTTCCGGACCGAGACCCGGGTCACGATGATGCCCTGTTTGGCCTTGTAGCCGAGTTCGCGTGCCTTGTCGAGACGCGTCGGGCGATCGATTCGCTCGATCGCACCCTGATCGCGCCACTCCTGTTTGCGCTGCCACTGCAGTTCCCCGAGCTTGCCGTCGTCGGGGTCCTTCCATGCGTCCTTGATGTGGGAATAGAAGCTTTCTGCCATTGTATTCACCCGCGGGCGTTGCGTGGTTCAATCCCGACCGGGGCGCGTGCCCCGCGGATCACATCCCGACCTGTGGCGGCGGTGCCGTACAGGTGCCCGCTGATGCCCGCGCGAACCAGCGAGTCTACTCATCCTTCCCAACTCTCGAGTATAAGGGCTTCGAACTCGCTGAGACGACGTGCTAGCGCTTCTCGATGACGTTCCTTGACAGGGGCCGATAGGGGCAGGGGCATCTTTGTCATCCGAGTCCGTCAGCCGACGATCGGCCGCTGTGAGATCACTCGAGCGACCGATACCGCGGAACGGAAACCGGTATCAGTCAAGTGAACAATAAGACCGTATGGTACTCCCGCTGGAAATGGGGTGGCGGAACCTCCTGTTCGAAAACTGGCCGGTCGATGCGGACCTGCTCGAGGCACACCTTCCCGACCGGCTCGCCGTCGACGAACACGACGGCTCCGGGTGGCTCTCGGTCGTTCCCTTTACCAACGTCGCCGTTCGCCCGCGAGGGGTTCCCGCGCGGCTGGGCATACCGTTGCCCGAACTCAATCTCCGGACGTACGTCACCTGCGACGGCGAGCCGGGGGTCTACTTCTTCAGCCTCGATGCGGCGGGGGTGGCGAGCGTGATCGGTGCCCGGTGCTTCCAGCATCTTCCGTACTACTACGCGCGGATTTCGCTCGCCCGCACCGACGACGGCCGCGTGGACTTCTCGAGTCGGCGACGCCACCCCGGCGCGCGACCTGCGGCCTACGACGCCACGTACGGCCCTGCGGGGGAACCGTTCACGGCGACGGACGACCCGCTGGCTCGGTTCCTCCTCGAGCGGTACCGATTCTACACCGAGGCACCCGACGGCTCGCTGCGATACACCGAGGTCGACCACGAGCCGTGGACGCTCTACCCGGCGACCGCCGACGTCGAAACGAACACGCTGTTTACCGCAAACGGATTTCGACTGCCCGACGCGGATCCAATCCGCTACTACAGCCCGGGCGTGGACGTCGTCGCCGGACGGAGCAAGCGCTGGAAGCGCTGACGAGAGACGGAGCCTTTCCTGTGTCGTGGTGGGTCAGTTCTCGAGCATACAGCTCATCCACTCATTTGATATCGCGTTATTTGATTTATACCGACCCAAACCGCGCGTTGACCGAATCAGCAACCGAGTCGCAAGCGCGTCGCTCTCGATCGATCGCAAGCGGTACTCGAGCCGAGAAACCGAGAAACAGAGCGAGCCGAAGCCCCTCGAGCGAGAGCTACCGAATTCGATTCCGAGTTGCTACAGGTGGGCCTCGATCGACTCGAAAGACTCGTCCTCGATGGTGTCGGCAATATCGTCGCTCGCGAGGTCGTCGGGGACGTGCTGGGGATACTTTCGGCGGAAGTAGCCGACGATGTTCGTCAGATCGCGCCGCAGGAACTCCGCTGCGTTCTCGTGGTCCGTCGGCACGGCCTGGGGCCAGTCGAAGACTTTGACGCCGTCCTCGTTGACGAAAACGTTGTACTCGCTCATGTCGGCGTGGACGTACCCGTTCGCGTACGCGCGCGCCATTTCGCTCAGTAGCAACTCGAGGACGCCGAGTACCTGCTCGTCCTCGAGCCGGGTTTGGGAGAGTTCGACGCCGTCCATCTTCTCCATGACGATGGCGTGGCGGTTCTGGCCGATCGGTTGGGGGACCGCCACATCCGGGTAAAGTTCCTCCAAGATCTCGTGTTCGCGCTCGGCGGCCTTTCGGGCGGTGTACATCCACGAAACGTGGTCGTTGTCCGAGGTGTAATCTCGCTCCTTGTGGACTTTCCGGAAGTTCGTATACCCCTCGCGGTGGTACTTCAGCGCGAGCGGTTTGTACGACTTGACCTCGTAGACGTCGCTTTCTTTGCCGACGCCAAGCGGCGAGCCGAACTCAGAGATCGTATCCTGTTCGACGAGCGCTCGCAACGCGAGGACGTCATAGCCCTCGAACTGCAGCGTATAGCCCTCGTACTGGATCGTCTTCTTCTCGACTAACCCGCGCTTGAGACAGCGCTCGAGCCGATAGTCGACTTCCTCCTCGGTCAGATTGGCGAACTTCGGGAGCTTCTCCCGCTGGACCCACTCGGAGAAGCGCATCCCCTGTTCGACCCCCGAGAGGAGATAGAAGTCCTCGTCCTCGAGTTCCGGGAGCAACCCGGCGACGTTTCGCACCATAGGAGGGGGTAGCCGGCGTGTACGTAAAAACGGCGTGACGAGCGCCGGCACTGGTGGTGTCGGTGCCGTTCGGACGACCGAAGTCCGGATTTGAGACCGTCTCATCGGTATCGATCTCGGCTCGAGTCGCGTTCCACGCGCCGTTTGGCCAGTCATAAATTAATTAGTGCTATACGAAACGTCCGTGCTGTCGGAATCACTTTCCACCTCGTCCGCGTGGCGTCTCGTATGACGGCACTGGCCGATCGAGACTGGCGGCTAATCCGGGATGAACCCCGCAACGGAGCGACGCAGATGGCGCTCGAGGAGATCGCGGCGCGGACGGCCCTCGAGAACGGGATTCGAACGGTTCGTACTTACTCGTGGGAGCCGAGCACGCTCTCGCTGGGGTACCGACAGGATGCCGAGACAGTCGACTGGGACTTTTGCGAGCGGGAGGGGATCGACGTTACCCGACGACAGACCGGCGGCGGCGGGATCTACCATGACCGGGTCGCCGACGTCTCCTATACGATCGTGGCTCCCGCCGACGAGGTCCCGGGGAACCTGATGGACTGTTACGAACTGTTCTGCGAGCCGATCCTCGAGGCCTTCGACCGAATGGGCGTCGACGCCGCTTTCGCGTCGGCCGAACAGGACGCCATCTACCAGCCCTCGTGCTATCTACGGGACATCAATCCAGCTCACGACATCGTCGCGCCGGCGGAGACGGGAGCGGACGCGAAGAAGATCAGCGGCAACGCCCAGTACCGCCAGCGCGACGTGGTCATCCAGCACGGATCGATCAGTTACGCTCTCGAGCCCCGGGCACACGTCGGGGTTTTCGATACTGAACTCGCGGAGTCGACCTTCACTGACCGGGTGACGAGCATCCGTGACGAGGCGGGGATCGACCGCGACGATGCGGTCGAGACGATCGGGAATTCGTTGCGGGACTGGTGTGACGCCGAGGAATCCACGTGGCAGGACAGTGAACTCGAGGCCGCGCGGGACCTCGCCGCCCGGAAGTTCGGATCCGACGGGTGGGTTCGGGACCGGGAGGAACTCGAGGTCGGGGAAGGGTGACCGCCGCGATCGGCGGGCCGTTCTCCGGTGCGCGCTCGAGGCTCTCGGCGGCGTCAATTCCGGCGACTCGGGGCGCGTCGGCTCGCTCCGAAGTACCTATCACGAACCGGTACTGACGAGTGGCCATGAAGGTCGGTGCACACGTTTCGATCTCCGGTTCGCGCGTCTCGTCCGACGAGAAAACTCCGCCGTACGACGACCTGCGCAACGCGGTCCACCGCCAGCTCGCCTTCGGCGGCAACTGCGGCCAGATCTTTACGACCTCGCCGCAGGTCTGGCAACAGCCCGAAATCGGCGACGAGGCCGCCGCGGGCTTCCGGGCGGAGTCCGACGAGGAACTCGAGGGGCCGTGGGTCATCCATTCGTCGTATCTCGTCAATCTCTGTACGCCGAAAGACGACCTCCGCCGGAAGTCCATGGAGAGCATGCAGGCGGAACTCGACGCCGCCGACCGCCTCGGGATTCCGTACGTCAACGTCCACCTCGGGGCCCACACCGGCGCGGGCGTCGAAGGCGGCCTCGACAACGCCGCGAGCGTCATCGACGACCTCGAGGTGCCCGAGGACGTGACGATCCTTATCGAGTCCGACGCGGGCAGCGGGACGAAACTCGGGGGCGAATTCGCACACCTCGCGGGGATCATCGACCGCACCGAGACAGACATCGGCATCTGTATCGACACCGCGCACACGCTCGTCGCGGGCAACGACCTCACGACGCCCGAGGCCGTCGACGAGACCGTCGGCCGCTTCGACGACGAGGTCGGACTGGAGTACCTCGAGTACATCCACCTCAACGACTCGAAACACGACGTGGGAACCCACAAGGACGAACACGCCCACATCGGCGAGGGTTACATCGGCGAGGACGGCATGAAGGCGATCGTGAACCACCCCGATTTGCGGGACCTGCCCTTCGCCCTCGAGACGCCGACCGAGGACGGCCGCGGCTTCGCGTGGAACATCGAGACGGTCCGAGAACTGCGGGACGAGTAACCCGTCTCGAGCGCTCGCGAAACCGACCCGTTTTTACTCGACATCGCCGTAGGACGGCCCGTGCGCGAGTTCTCCGAATCCTATCTCAGCCGGACCCGCGAGGGGATGTGGGCCGATTCCCGGGCGGCCCTCGAACCGCTCGGTCTCGATTCTCGCGACCGGATTCTCGACGTGGGCTGTGGCACCGGCGAACTGAGCCGCGTCCTCGAGGCGGAATCGCCGGGCGAGGTGATCGGTTGTGACGCCGACACCGACCTGCTCGCGACCGCGAGCGAGCACGTGCCGGTCGTCGCCGGCGACGCCGTTCGGCTGCCGTTTCCGGACGACGCGTTCGATCTCGTTGTCTGTCAGGCTTTGCTGATCAATTTGCCCGAACCCGCAGCGGCGCTGGCCGAGTTCGCCCGCGTCTCGCGTGACCTCGTCGCCGCCGTCGAACCCGACAACGCCGCCGTCGAGGTCGACTCGAGCGTCGACGCTGAAAGCGACCTCGAACGCCGGGCACGGCGAGCCTACCTCGACGGCGTGGGGACGGACGTGTCGCTCGGAGCCGACGCCCGCGAGGCGTTCGAGACGGCGGGACTCGAGGTGTGCGATACGCGCCGGTACGACCACGCTCGGACGGTCGAGCCGCCCTATGGCGAGCCGGCGCTGGTCGCGGCCCGCCGGAAGGCGACCGGGGCGGGGTTGGCCGACGACCGCGAGACGATGCTCTCGGGGGCGTTGACCGAGACGGAGTACGACGACCTCCGCGGGTCGTGGCGAGAGATGGGGCGGACCGTCATCGATCAGATGGAAGCGGGGGAGTACCGCCGCGAGGAAGCGGTTCCGTTCTTCGTAACCGTCGGGCGGGTGTGACGGCAACGGGTACGATCACCCGCGGACCGCGCTCACTCGGCAGATTGAACGACGATCTGATCGTTTACGGTTTCGACGCGGCTGACGGGAATCTCGAGCCGGCCATCGTCGTCGGCTCGAGCGGGGTCAGCCGCCGAAGTCTGCCCGCGAGCGTCGACGACGAGATCACAGAGTGCGCCGGATTCGAGATCCATCGTGATGGTAGAGAGCGTGCCGAAGTCAGTGCCGTCGATTCCGACGACGGGCTTTCCGCCGAGAGTTCGTGCCAGTATCTCGCTCATACGTCCCCGGGCCACGTCCGATACTAAATGAGTTTGGTCATGCGGGCTGTCAGGAGGCCTCTCTACCCGTCGGACCGCCACAGCAATGGTGTCACGCCGCCAATAGCACGTATGGCTGCGATCGAACTCGAGGGGCTCACCAAAGACTACGGGGAGGTACTCGCTAACGACGGCGTCACGTTCGACGTCGAGCGCGGCGAGATATTCGGCTACCTCGGCCCGAACGGCGCGGGCAAGACGACGACGATCAGAACGTTGCTCGGGTTCATCTCGCCGACCGCCGGCTCGGCGCGGTTGCTGGGCCGCGACGTGACCGACGAGGAACAACTGCTCGAGGCCAAGCGTCAAATCGGCTACCTTCCGGACAGCCCGGCGTTCGACGAGACGGCGACCGGGCAGGAAATCCTCGACCTGCACGGCTCGATCAAGGGCGACGAGCGAAGCGCCGCACTGCTCGAGCTGTTCGCCCCACCACTGGACCGCGAAATACGGGCCTACTCGCGGGGGAACGTCCAGAAATTGGGGCTCGTGACGACGTTCATGCACGATCCCGAGCTGGTGATCCTCGACGAGCCCACCAGCGGACTGGACCCGTTACTCCAGCAGCGGTTTACGGAGTTTCTCCGGGCCGAACGGGAGCGCGGACTGACGGTGTTTTTCTCCTCGCACATCCTGAGCGAGGTCCGAAAGCTGTGCGATCGGGTCGGCATCATCCGAAACGGCCGGCTGGTCACGGTCGAACCGGTCGAATCGCTGCTGGACAGGAGCGGCAAACTCGTCCGGTTACACGCCGCGGAGTCGATCCCGGTGCAGTCCCTCGAGATCGACGGCGTCCACGACCTCGAGACCGACACCGAGAGCGTCTCGAGCGGCGGGACCGAGTACGTGTTCACGTACACCGGCGACGTCAACGCACTGCTCGAGGCGCTTCGGTCCTACCGGCTGCTCGATCTCTCGATCGAGGAAGCGCCGCTCGAGGACGTTTTCATGCGGTTCTACGGCGGTGACGGTGCGGATAGGCCGAGCGGAAGCGACCGCGTGGCCGCCGGTGTCACCGCGACGGACGACGGGGGTGACGACGATGTTTGAACTGACGCGGTACGACGGCCGGCATCGGGTTCGGGGCAGCCTCTATCTCTCGATTGGACTCTCACTGCTGGCCGCGATGGTCATCTGGGTCTATCCCTCGTTCGAGGCCGAGGTCGATCTGGAGCAACTGCTGGCCGCCTATCCCGAGCCGATTTTGCAGGTGATGGGCGTCCAGACGATGGCCAGTCTTGGCGGGTTCCTCTCGTTCGAACTCTACACGTTCGGGTGGGTCATCTTATTGGGGCTGTATCTGGCCTACGCCACGGCGGGGACGATCGCCGACGACGTCGACCGCGGACGGATGGACGTGCTGCTGGCGATGCCGATCTCCCGAAGGCGGCTGGTCGGCGAGCGATTCGCCGCGATGGCGGTCCCGATCGTCGGCGCGAACGTCCTGCCGCTGGTCGTCGTCTACGTCGGCGCGCGACTGATCGACCACCCCCTCGCCGCGACGGACGTACTCGCGGTCCATCTCCTCTCGATCCCCTACCTCTTTGCCTGTGCGGGGATCGGCCTGCTCGCGTCGGTCGTCTTCGACCGCGCGGCGATCGCCCAGCGGGTCGCGCTCGGCGTCACGTTCGCGCTCTTTCTCTCCGAGTCGCTCCTGACCGGTACCGACGCCGAACCCGTCGGCGCGATCGCGCCGATGCGGTACTACGATCCGAACGAAATCCTGCTCGAGGGGAGCTACGACCTCGTCGGCGCGGGGATCCTCGTCGCGATGACCGTCGTCCTCCTGATCGCGGCCCAACTCTGGTTCCGCCGGAGCGACATTCCCTGATCGCCGTCCCGATTCTCAGCCAATCTCCGGTAGGTACTGAGAGACCGCGCCTGATTTACGCGCTTCGCACCAACGTCCGGTAATGCGTTCCAAAGAGTGGGTCCAGCGCCACCAGATCGCCGTTTACGCGGTCTCGGTCCTGCTCGCCGTCGGCGTCGGTCTGGCGCGGCCGGCGGCCGCGCCGGTCTTCGAGCGGCTCATCACCCCCGTTCTGGCGGTGCTCCTGTACGTGACCTTCCTCGAGATTCCGTTCGGTCGGTTCCGTGCGGCGTTTACGAACGGCCGGTTCATTGCCGGTGCGCTCGGGGTGAACTTCCTCGTCGTCCCGACCGTCGTCTACGGGCTCACCCGGTTCCTCCCGCAGGAGCCGGTTCTCCTCGTCGGCGCGTTCATGGTATTGCTGACGCCCTGTATCGACTACGTCATCCCGTTTACCGACCTCGCCGACGGGGACGCCGAACAGCTCACCGCCGCGACGCCAGCGCTCTTCGTCCTCCAGTTGCTCCTGCTGCCGGGCTACCTCTGGCTGTTCATGGGGAGTCGGATCGCCGCCTCCGTCGATCCGGAACCGTTCCTCGAGGCATTCCTGCTGCTCATCGCGCTGCCGCTGACGCTCGCGTGGCTCACCGAACTGGGGGCGACGCGGTCGGCGACCGGACGCCGGTGGCAGGCGACGATGGGGTGGCTCCCCGTCCCGATGATGGGCGCGACCCTGCTGGTCGTGATCGCCTCGCAACTGCCTCGCGTGCAGGACTCGATCGGACAGATCGCGGCTGTCGTCCCGGTCTACGTCGCGTTTCTGGTCGTCATGCCTTTAGTGGGTCGCGTCGTGGCCGGCCTTCTCCGATTGAATACCGGTGAGAGCCGCGCGCTCGTCTTTACGTCAGTGACGCGGAACTCGCTGGTCGTGCTCCCGCTGGCGCTGGCGCTCCCGGCGGGCTACGAGCTGGCACCGGCAGTCGTCGTCACGCAGACGCTCGTCGAACTGACCGGAATGGTCGTCCTCACGCGAGTCGTCCCCGCGTGGCTGGTCCCGCACGCTCCGCAGCCGATCTCGGCCCCCGGTATCGCCGAGAACGAGTGACCGTGTGCTACGACTGGTCGGCGGGATAGACCGTGCTCTCGATGAGCGTTTTCACGCCGCGGCGAAACCGTTCGGAAGTTGCGTTCGGCGAGATCTCGAGCCGGTCGCCGAGTTCCGCGAGCGAGCACGACCGCGGAATGTCGAGGTAGCCGGCGTCGACGGCGGCGACGAGCGCTTCGCGTTGGTACTCCGTCACGCCGAACTCCGAGCGCGTCCCCGGCTCGTCGTCGCTCCGTCCTTTCTCGTACAGCTTCCGCAGTTCGACCTCCAGATCGTGGTCCCTGAAGAAGGCGTAAAACCGCTCGAGCGCCTCGTCGTCCGGAAAGGCGACGCGAAAGCGCCACCCCTCGATTGTCGCGGTCACGTCCTGTAAGACGCCGCCTTCTTCGACCACGAGCGGGTAGACGCTCGCTCGGTGCCCCTCCGTCGTCAACTCGAGTTGGTAGAGACGGCGATCGCCGAACTCGACCACGCGGACGGGATCGGTGACGGTCGGATCGGCCTCGAGGCCGGCGTCGAACGCCGCGAACTCGTCGCCGTCGACCCAGACGAGCATTTGGTGGTCGCCGTCTTCGGTCAGATCGGACTGCTCCCACGTGACCGTCACATTCGGCGCGCGAGACAGCGTTTCGCGGAGAATAGGATACTCAATCAGCAACGTAGCGAGTAGCATAGTGGCGAATACCGTCGGTAGGCTTCGGCGTGGTTTCTCGGTTTCGGCTCCGACGGACACAGCGGGCCAGTGACGGATAAAGGCCGTGAATACTTCCGCCCCGGACCTTTCCGACCGATCCGTGCATTGAATAGTAATGGCCGACCGGCACGCGGATAGGGGCGGGGGCGAAGAGCGACAGTCAATCGACCTGTGGTTTGCCGCGTTGAGCGACCCGCGTCGGCGCTCGCTCTGTCGATACGCGATGCGGACGGACGGCGACCGCGTCGCACACGAGGAACTCGTCGACCACGTCGTCACACGAGCGCCGGAGACGGATTCGACCGGGCCCGATCGGGAACGCGTCGAGACGGAACTGCGCCACGTCCACCTGCCGAAACTGGACGACGCCGGGATGGTCGACTACGACCGACAGAGCGGCGTCGTCCACATCGACCGCGAGACGACCGCGGAGCGCCTCGAGCGCGTTCGTGCGACGGTCGCCGATCTACAGGACTGCGGATGAACCGGTGAGCCGGTCGCCCGTTCAGACGACGTCGCCACGAACCGTCACGCCGTCCTGGCGCTCGCGCCACGAGTGGAGTTCTCGGGCCGCCGCGTCGGCTTCGTCGTCGTCCATGCCGAGCATCTCGAGGGCGGCCGACAGCGTCGGCAGCGCCAGTTCGCTCTCCCGGAGCTTTCGGAACGCGTCGTCGCTTCTGGTGCCGTCGGCCCACAGACAGACCCCGCGCGGATCGAGCAACTGGGTGTAGTCCTCGCGGAGTTGCGCGCCGCGCAGTCGCTGTGTGACGTTGTCCTCGAAGGAGGCGTTACAGACCTCGAGATGGATCGGTTCGTCGTCTCCGAGGAGGTGTGCGGCGAGACACTGCTCGGGCGCGGCGTGGCCGTTCGCGTTGGCGCGCAGATAGTCCGGGTGTTCCCGGGCCCAGTCGGCCCGCACGGATTTCCCGACGCCCTCGATGCCGTGGGACTCGCGGAACCGGGCGTTCGGGTCCCGTGTGTCTGACTCGGTTCCGTCGGCGCTCGCGGCCGCCGGGTCGCTGTCGTCGCGCATCAGTACGTCCTTGGTCACGTAGATGTCCAGTCGCTCGACGGGGTCGAGGCCGAGCGCGATATCGCCGAGAGCCCAGACTTCGCGGACGGGCACCGGCATCCTGTCGTCCGCGACGGTGTCGACGAATCGCTCGAGACGATCGACCGCGTCACTGCGGTCAAATCCGGTCATGGGTCGCTCTTGGGCGTCGACGCGCAAAGCCGTTTCTCAGTGCCGGCCCGAAAGCAGAGTCTCGAGCGGGTTGTCGAGAGATCAGGTTTTTTACCCGTTCCCGGTGAACGCAAGCCTATGCGACATCGGATCTTCAACGAGGACGGCGACGCGGAACTCGTCTTCGTCATGGGCTGGGGTAACCGCTGGACCCACGAGAACGTCAGCTGGCTCATCGGGCAGTTGACCGAGGCCGGCTACCGGGTCCACGCCTTCGAGCTCCCCACGAACATCGACGATTTCAAAGCCGACTGGCTCGAGCCGGTCGCCGAGTACGTCCGCGACCTCGAGGGCTACCAGTTGCTTGGCCACAGCGCGGGCGCACTCGTCGCACAGGCTCTCGACGGCGCGGACAACCACGTCTACCTGAGTCCGTGGTGGGGGTACGGCGAGGGATTCCCGGAGTCGGTGTTAGAAGCGGTATCGAAGCTCCCAACGACGTTCCCGTGTCTGCCGATCGACATCGATCGGGAGGCCCTGGGCGAGAGAGCGACCGATCACCAGATCGAGACGACTCCCTCGTGGGTCTCGCCGGCTTTCGTCCGGGAAACCCGCCGCGCACAAGAGGAACTGCTGACGATCGACCACGACGCCGTCGTCTTCTGTTCACTTCGCGATCCCGTCGTGAGTCTCCGCCCGATCGGCGAGCGGGTCCCCGCCGAACACGTCGTGCTCTACAACGGCGGCCACGAACTGTTCTCCTCCCGCGGTCGCGAGCGGTACGTCGACCTCCTGCTCGCTGCGCTCGAGGAGGGAGCCGACACCGTCGAAGAGCGCTCGGCGGTACCGGCCTGAGTCAGCCCCGATCCGTTGTCGTCTCCGCCAGACGAAACCGTGATTGGCGGCGACCGACAACGGACCGCTAATGGACTGTAACCGCTGCGACCAGGAGGCGGTCATGCACGCCGCCTACTCCGGGGCACACCTTTGTGAGGACCATTTCCGCGAGTCGGTCGAGAAGCGGGTGCGCCGCCGGGTCCGACGGGACGACCTCGTCCCCCACGACGCGACCCCCGAGAACCCCCAGACGTGGGTGATCGGACTCTCCGGCGGGAAAGACAGCGTCGTCCTCACGCAGGTCCTCCACGACACGTTCGCCGACGACCCCCGCATCGAACTCGTCGGGCTGACCATCCACGAAGGGATCGAGGGCTACCGCGACAAATCCGTCGAGGCCTGCGTCGAGCTCAGCGAAGACCTCGACATTCGTCACGAACTCGTCAGTTACGAAGACGAGTTCGGCGTCCGGATGGACGACGTGGTCGAAGACGATCCCGAAAACATGGCTCCCTGTGCCTACTGTGGCGTCTTTCGCCGAGACCTCCTCTCGGAGTACGCCGACGAACTCGAGGCCGATCTCTTGCTTACGGGCCACAACTTAGACGACGAGGCCCAGACCGCGCTGATGAACATCCTCGAGGGCGACGTCGAACAGATGGCCAAACACTTCGACGCCAGCCTCGGCTCGCTGTCGGACCGCGAAGAGCAAGACGAATTCGTTCCGCGCGCGAAGCCGCTGCGAGACGTCCCAGAAAAAGAGATCGCGCTGTACGCCCACATCAACGACCTCCCGGCACATATCACCGAGTGTCCCCACGCGAGCGAGGCCTACCGCGGCGAGATCCAGCAACTCCTCTACGACCTCGAGGAGAACCACCCCGGTACTCGCCACTCGATCCTCTCGGGCTACGAGGAACTGGCCGACATCGCGGCCGAGAAGTACGCCGGCGACGACGGTGCCGACCTCCAGGAGTGCGTCGAGTGTGGGTCGACGACCACGCGAGAGGTCTGTCGGAAGTGCTCGCTGCTCGAGTCGCTGGCCTGAGCGGCGTCACGATAGCGCCGCGTCGCAGTGTTTGCACGCCGCTCGATCCGGATCGTTCGGCGCACCGCAGGCGGCACAGTTCGTCGTCCCGGTCGTCTGACGAGTATCTCTCGAGTCGGCAGCGTTTTCAGTGTCTCTCTCGAGTTCGATCGTCGCGCCGCAGTCGGGACAGTACCCGGTCTCGGTGTGCGTTTGGCTGGTCTCCCTCACTTGCTTTCGATGGACCTGTATGACGCCGACCGCGAGCAACGTTCCGAACACCAGCCAGCCGATCGGTCCCATCGCGATGAACCCCAGCAACAGCAGACACACGCCGACGAGAAGCGCGACGGCCTTCACGGCGATTTCGAGCGACATACTGTCACCTCAATGGATAGTTCGATGAAACTCTTTTCCTCGAACGGGTTCGGTGTGTCCGACACAAATCTGGTCGTACGATTGTATACGGCTGTAAACGACCGTCTCAGACGTAGCGCCGCCGCCCAGTCAGACCGGTAGACTGGCAGTCGCTCGAGACGGACAGCACGCTATGGCGAACGAGAGGTCTCGAGAGAACTGGACTGTGAGACAACGCGACCGACGAAACCGAGCGGGCACGAAAGGTGGTGTGTCAGTGGTGTCCGTGCCGCGGTCGGTCCGATCGCCGATTATCGGATGACGTCGACGCCGTTCTGTTGTTCGACTTCCTCGCGGCCGCCGTCGCTCTGTGCGCCGAAGCCGGAGCCCGCCTTCTCGACGTTCTTGCTCGCGTCGAAGTCGGCCTCGCTCACGCCCTCGATGCTCTGGCGGGACTTATCGGCCTGCTTCTGGGTCGTCGGGCCGAGCACCTGCGCGCTCTGGACGCCGGTCATGATCGCCATGACCCGCACCTTGCCCTTGTAGTTCTCCTGGATCCGCGCGCCCCAGATGACGTTCGCCGAGGCCTCGAGGCGCTCGGTGATGTTGTCGGCGATGCCCTCGGCCTCTTTGAGCGTGAGGTCGGGGCCGCCGGTGATGTGGACGAGTCCGCCGCTCGCGCCGCGGTAGTCGACGTCCAGCAGCGGGTGGTTCATCGCGTCCTTGACGACCTCGTCGGTCTTGTTCTTGTCTTGGGTCTCGCCGACGAGCATCACCGCGACGCCGCCTTGGTTCATGATCGTGGACATGTCCGCGTAGTCCAGATTGATCAGGGACGGTTGGGTGATCGTCTCCGAGATTCCCTTGACGGTCTCGGCGATGATCTGATCCATCACCGAGAACGCCTTCCCGATCGGCAGGTTCGGGACGTAATCGAGCAGTCGGTTGTTGTCCAACACGATGATGGAGTCGGCCTGCTCGCGCAGTTTCTCGAGGCCTTCCTCGGCTTTCACTGTGCGGGCGCGCTCGACGTTAAACGGCGTCGAGACCATCCCGACGACGATCGCACCCTGCTCTTTGGCGATCTTCGAGACGACGGGGGCGGCACCCGTGCCGGTACCACCGCCCATCCCTGCGGTCACGAAGACGAGGTCCGCGTCGCCGAGAACCTCCTTGATCGTGCCTTGGGCCATCTCGGTCGCGCGCTCGCCCATCGACGGGTCGCCGCCAGCGCCGAGCCCGTTCGTGAGCGACTTGCCGACCAAGATCTTCGTGTCGGCCTCGATCATCTTGAGGTGTTGCTTGTCGGTGTTAATCGCGACGGTGTCGGCACCGTCGACGCCGATATTGTACAGCCGGTTGATGGTGTTGTTTCCGGCACCGCCACAGCCGACGATGACGATTCGAGGCTCCCCGAACTCGTCGTCGTCCATCGAGGCGTCCATCTCCCGGGCCTCTTCCTCCGCGTTCTCTAAGGCGTCTTGAACGATATCCTGCATCGTTACACCTTGGCCCAGTTGCGTTTGCCGGACTGTTCGCTGGGTCCGTCACCTTGTTCGTTGATCATCTCGCGGACGGCCGACCGGATCGCCTCGCTCCGGTTCGGGAACTCGCCCGAATCGACCAATTGCTCTACCTCTTCGATCTGCTGTTTCGGGATTCGCAGTGTCACACGCTCCATGGTTGTATTCCCCGTTGGGTAAGACGGTGGCGCGCCCCTGTCAGACGCGGCGTGTCTTACGTGGTAACCGCCCGACATCGGGCGATTTCCCGTCTTGTCGACGGGTGTAAGACAATCCGTCTTACGCGAATAATTGGATGTCCGGCTTGAATAATAAAACTTTCGGCGAGGGTGACTTTCCGCGTCTTACACTAGTCAGTACTGGTGAGTATCCGACTCGAGGACATCCGCCGCGGGCGTCCGACGGCCACAGCCCGGACAGAACGACCAGTCCGATCGAACCTCGTCGCCACACTCACAGAACAACCGCTGCGAAGCCTTTTCGCCGCAGTTCGGACAGTAGACGTGATCGCCGTCGAGATGGTCGCCACACTGATTGCAGGTCACGTCTGCCCCGTCGGAGTGCGTGTCCGACTGTGCCTGCGTCCGACTCGGTTGGTGCGTCCCGTCGGTCGTCTCACGTGTGCGGTCGCGTTCGATCTGCACTGCCTCGTCGGACGCGGTCGTCGCTCCCTCGAGTGCAATCGAGATGGAAATCTCCTGTGGATCGGACTGGTTTGAATCACGCGCACGTGTGTTGGCGCTCTCGAGGCCGAGTTCGCGCAACCGCGTCGCGAGTCGCTCGTCGACCCGTTCGCGAACCAGTTCGTCGATAGCACCCTCCCCGTCACGTCCCGTCTCCGAGCGCCCGTCACCGCTCCGTGCCGACCCGTCGCCCTCGAGATACGAGCGCAGCGCCTCGCGCATCGCTTCGCTCTTGGAGGCCTCGAGTCCCTCGAGTTGCTCGACGAGGTCGTCGTCGGCGCGGAACGTGATCTTGCTCATAGGCGAGTTGCTCCCCTGTTATCACGCCACCCATATCAATCATGCTGCCGTTCGTGGCTCCTGACACGCCCGCGCCCGCTCCGAATAATAACCCTTATGTGCACTACGGCGGCTACGTTTGAGTGCGCCCGCCCTTAGCTCAGACTGGTAGAGCAGTCGACTGTAGATCGACTTGCCCCCCGTTCAAATCGGGGAGGGCGGATTTCTCCTGCGAACAACGTGAGCAGTGAGAAATCTATTCTGAGCCGATTTGAACACGTCAGTCGCAGCGCGCGAATGGAGTGAGCGCGACCGTCTGGCATCTGTTCAAAATCGGGGAGGGGCGGACTCTCTTTCCCGTCGAAGTACAGCAGACACCGAACAGCTCGCCGTCTTGCGATTTTACCCCACTCGAGACGGCCGCAAATTCTGAGTGGAACAAGGATCTTGTTGGGGGTCCGCGCCTTCTGGCGAATCCCATAGCTGAGAGGTGGGACGCGTGAGTTGGCACTGTCCCCACTGCGGTGGGCGTATGACAACGGAGACCCCGCCCGATGGTCTCCCTCGTCGCGTTTGCGAGACCGACCGATTGATCTGTGGTTCGATCTAGCTGAAGACGGTAAAACGGCGACCGCGTAGCAGCTCCCGCCGATTTTCGAGGACTCTTGTTTAGCGTCCGATCTCCGATTTGCAGAACCTCACTCGTCGATCATCTGGTTCGCCCGTACGATGACGTATAGCAGGACGATCCCGGTCCCGACGGCGATGACGAACTGGCTCGCGAGCACGTACAGAAAACCGAGCCCGGAGGTTAACCCTAAGAGGCCCCCGAGGGTGACTCGGAACAGGATCGGAACGAGAGCGACCAAGACAACGGCTCCAATGAGCTTCGTGAGGGGAATCACCTCTTTGATGAGCTGAACAGTATCGAGTTCGCCGGTCGCAGGATCAAAGAACGGTCTGGAGGGCGACATTTTCTAGAAGAGATTGGCTACCAATAATATATTTTGCGACTGGAGGAATCGAATCGAGCCTCCCATTTGGGTCCCTTGACGGACGTAGCGGCCGGTCAAATCCTATCGCTTTCGATCAACACGGACATGAATCTGAGCCAGCACGGGAATCGCGACGACATGACGATCTGACTCAGCCAGGACGAAGTGGAACAGTTGCTCGAGACTGCCAACACTATCACGCAGCAGATTACGTTCGCATTCTGGACAGAGAAAGTCAGATAAAACAGAAAATCGCCCGACGTGAACCTAATTGGTTGCTAACCTGTACGTACCCGTTTCACAGACGGGGAAGCGCACAATGCGCCCCCTACACCGTCCCACTCGCCTCGAGCGCCCGGATACCACCGAACGAGCGAGAAAGTCCCGTTGACCACAGTATTGGCCTCGGCCTCGAGACCGTTGTGTTCGCGAAACACCGTGTAGCGGTCGTTTGACAGGGGTAGCGGGGTCGAAACAATGAGTCGGTGGGCGGTCACTGCGAGTGAGACCGTTGGGAATGTCAAAGCAATCAGCACACGGTTCGCGATCGTCGGCGAGGGATCGGGCGGACGAACGCGAATCGACGGCGGCCGTTCGCCTCGAGGGCGTCACCCACGAGTACGGGTCGACCGGCGGGCGGTTCCGGTCGGGCGACGAGCGGACGGTGACCGCGCTCCGCGACGTCTCCTTCGACGTGCCGGAAGGGATGATCGTCGGGCTCGAGGGGCCGAGCGGGAGCGGGAAGTCGACGGTGTTACACGCGGTTGCGGGGCTGTTGGTGCCGACGAGCGGCAGCGTCGAATTGGTCGATACCGATCTCGCGGCGCTGTCCGATGCCGAGCGGACCCGCGTTCGGCGACACCACATCGGGATCGTGTTCCAGCGATTCCACCTCCTGCCGTCGCTGTCCGCCCGCGCGAACGTCGCTCTCCCGCTCGTCCAGTCCGGGGTTCCACGAGCCGACCGGCGAGCGCGTGCGACGGCGCTGCTCGAGGAGGTCGGACTGGGCGATCGCACCGCGCACCTGCCGGGCGAACTTAGTGGCGGGGAGCGCCAGCGCGTCGCGATCGCGCGGGCGCTGTCGACGGACCCGGACGTGATCGTCGCCGACGAACCGACGGGCGAACTCGACACGGCGACCGGGGCGGACGTCCTCGAACTGCTGACAGATGTCGGCCGCGATCGGGCGGTGTTGGTCGCCTCCCACGACGAGGCCACCCTCGACGTCGCCGATCGGGTCGTCACGCTGTGTGACGGACGGGTGGACGATGTCCGGTGACGACGGCGAGCTGCCCGAGGCCGTCGACTCGCGGCGGCGGACCCGCTGGTCCGGCATCGTCGGCCTGACCGTCGGCAGGTGGTGGCGACGGGCGACGCGAACGACGACGGGCCGAATCGTGTCGACGATCGCTGCCGTCGCGCTGACCATCGCGCTGTTGGTGGTCATAACCGGCGTCGCGTTGGCGCTCGCCGACGGCGGTGTGACCACCGGTGACGACGCCGATGTCCGTGTGATCCCCGAAGAGAGTGGGACGCTGTCGTCCGTCAACGGGGTCGAGGGCCCGCGCCTCGGTGAGACCAACGATCGGGCCGCGACGATCCGATCCCACGACGGTGTCGACCACGCCTCCCCGGTCCTCGTCGAAACGGCGCAGCTCGAGGCGTCCGACGGCGAGTCCCGAACGATTCGCCTCGTCGGGGTCGTCCCGGACGAGGAGCCGCGAGCCGTCGCGGGCCTGCCGACCGGCGAACTCGAGGCGGGCGATCCCCACTACGCGAACGGCTCGTACGACGGCCCGCGGGAGGGCGAGATCGTCCTCTCGCCGACGGCCGCAGAACGACTCGGTGCCACCGCGGGCGACGACGTTCCCGTTTCGATCGGTGACGCGGGCGGAACGGATCGAGTCGATACCGCCGCGCCCTCGGTTACGGTGACGGTGGCCGCCGTCGCGGACGAGGGGAGCGGGACCGGCGACGCGCCCGTCGCGCTCGTTCACCTGAGCGAACTCCAGTCGTATTCCGGCGGCGACGACGGCCAACTCGCGGATCGACTGCTGATCTGGGGCGAGACCGAGGCGGCGCAGTCGGCCGCGTCCGACGCGTATCCCGCCGCCGCGGTCGAGGTGGCTGGCGGCACCGATCCGTCGGCGCTGTTCGACGACGGGCTGGCGTTCGCGACGAGCGTCATCGCGCTGCTGGTCGGCATGACGATCTGTGCGTCGTTCGTCGCGACGACGATGGGGATGACGGTCAACGAGGACCGTCGTACCCTCGCCGTCCTCGAGTCGGTCGGGTTCCCGACCCACAGCCAACTCGCCGTCGTCGCGGTGTCGACGGGGATCACGACGCTCGTCGGCTCGGTCGCGGGGATCGGGCTCGGCACGGTCGGGATCGTCGGCGTCAACGCCGTCGCCAACGCGACCGTCGCGCCGGGCGCGGTCGCCCACTTCCACCCGCTGTTGGTACCGTACGCGATCGGCGTCGCCCTCCTGTCGGGACTGGTCGCCGTTCCGTACCCGCTCGCCGTGGCCGCGCGAACGTCCGTCCTCGAGGAGGTGGGCCGATGACGCTGAGCGGGGCGGTGGTTCGCCTGCGGGCCGTCATCGGACTCGGGGTCGCACAGCTCCGGCGGTCGCCCGGCCGGACTGCACTCACCGTGCTCGCGGTCACGCTGGCCGTGCTCTCGGTGACGGTGCTCGCGAGCCTCGGCGTCGGTGTCGTCGACAAGGGCGAACAGGGGCTGGACAACGCCGACCGGGATATCTGGATCTCGAGCGACCCGGTCGATCCGTCGGCCAGCGGCACCGAAAACCCGATCGTGGGGGCACACGCCAAGTCGGCCGAGATCACCGCGCGGGACGACGTACAAAGCGCCTCGCCGATCGCGATGTACGACGTCTATCTCGGAACGAACGCGTCGGAGTTAGAACGCAGGCCCGCAGTCGGCGTCCAGGAGACCCACGACGGGTTCGACTTCCGGGAGGGGCGCGGGTTCGAGGTCGACGAGGAGACGGCCGCCAGCCCGCCGCCCGAGGACCCGGAAGTTGGCAAGATCGTGATCGATCCGCGCGTCGCCGACTCGCTGAACGTCTCGGTCGGCGAGACGATGTACGTCGGGACCAGCAGAGAGACCGCGGAGGCGGCCGAGTTCACCGTCGTCGGTATCTCCGGCTACTACTCGCAGTATCTGGGCTCGCCGGCAGTGACGGTCCCGCTCGGCGATCTGCAGGCGGTCGCCGGCACCTCGGGAACCGACCGGGCGACGTTCATCACCGCCGACGTGACTGACGACGCCGATCGCGCGACCGTCGCGAACGACCTCGACGAGGCGTATCCCGAGTACGACGTTCGGACCAGCGACGAACAGGTTCAGTCGATGGTCGAAGAACGCACGATCGTCCTGGCGAGCGGCGCGACGCTGGTCGGCCTCGCCGTCGTCGGCGGCGTCGTCCTGACGGCGAACCTGTTCGCGCTCGTGGCCCACCAACAGCGCGAGCAACTCGCGGCGCTCCGAGCCGTCGGGCTCTCCCGGCGGGTGCTCGCCGGGACGATCGGCACGCAGGGGCTCGTCATCGGCCTGCTCGGCGGGCTCGTCGGCCTCTCGACGACGCCGCTTGCCGTGCTCGGCGTGAACCGATTCGCGGCGTCGGTACTCGGCTTCGAGGGACTCCTCCGGACCCCGCCCGCGGTCTATCTCGGCGGCTTCGCGCTCGCGCTCGTCGTCGGCACCATCGTCGCGATCGTCGCCGGCTGGCGGGCCGGCCGCTACGCCCGCATCGAACACCTCGAGCTGTGATCGCGGACAGTCGTCGCCGCCGATCCGAGACCGCTGCCGGCTTGCGCGCGCCGAACCCACTTGCCGGCCGAGTTCGAACGACCCGTGATGCGACTTCGCACACCCGACGGCGATCGATCCACCGCAGCGGCAGCCGACTCTCGGGCCGCCCCACGCTCGAGACGGTTCGCTAAACACCTGCTTACCGCGGCCGGACTCCTCGGATTCACCTACCTCGTGTTGCGAGTGTTGGGCCCGCGCGATGACATCCCGGTCCAGTCCGTCGACGAGGTTCAGTCCGACGTGGAGGACGCCGTTCCCGACGAACTCCAGCGCCGTGCCGCGGACGCGGTTCCCGGGGATCGACTCGACACGATCCGGAACCGGACCAGCGCCACCGTCCCCGACGACATCACCGAAATCTCTATCGCGGGTCCCAGAAGCGAAGCGTCCGAGACCGACCCGGATATCGAACCGTCCGCCGGTGCGAGCGAGGACGCCAACGTGACGGGGGTGGGCGAAAGCGGTGACGACGCCCTCGCGGAGACGGAGAGGAACGCCGACTACGCCGGCGAACGCGCCGACGAGGAAATCACCGAACGCGCCGAACCCGATGTACAGGACGAACCGGCCGAACCCGGCGAGATAGCGGTCGACGAAGACGTCGCGGCGGAACTCGTCGACACTGATCTCGACGCAGCGTCCGACGACGAGAGCGACGAATCCGAAGAGTGAGCGGGGCTCGAGACAGGCCCGGGAGCTGCCGCCGTTCTTCCGGCGGGCGTCGGAACTGGCTCGTGCCGAGAGGTGATCCGACCCTCGTTCACCGGAAACGTGGCCCTTATCCGGCGTTCGTCCCTAGCGCGTTTCGATGACTGACGGGGACGTCGCGGCCTTTACGCGCCTCGGACCGACGGTTCGGGGGGCGCTCTCCGAACGCGGCTTCTCGCAGCCGACGGCACCGCAGCGACTGGCGATCCCGCCGCTGTCGGCCGGCGAGAACACGCTCGTGATCGCGCCCACCGGGAGCGGCAAGACCGAGACGGCGATGTTGCCCGTCTTCGACCACCTCGTCGCGGGCGGTGGTGAACCGAGTGCGGGGAGGCGACCCTCGTCGGCGGACACCTCCGACGGCGGTCCGCCCGAGGGGTTCGGCGCGCTCTACATCACCCCGCTACGGGCGCTCAACCGCGACATGCGCGAGCGCCTCGAGTGGTGGGGCGAGTATCTGGACCTCGAGGTCGACGTCCGTCACGGCGACACCACCGACTACCAGCGGAGCAAGCAGGCCGAGGACCCGCCGGACGTGCTGATCACGACGCCGGAGACGGTACAGGCGATGCTCACCGGCGAGCGGCTGCGCGAGGCGCTCGAAGACGTCTCCCACGTCGTGATCGACGAGGTCCACGAACTCGCCGCCTCCAAGCGGGGCGCGCAGTTGGCGATCGGCCTCGAGCGACTCCATGACCTCGCGGGGCGGTTCCAGCGGATCGGGCTTTCGGCGACCGTCGGCGATCCGGGGGAGGTCGGCCAGTTCCTCACCGGCGGCCGGCCCTGCGAGATCCGGGAGATCGACGTGGGGAGCAACGTCGACGTGACGGTTCGCGAGCCCGAGATTACCGACGAGGACGAGCGGTTGGCCGGCGAACTCATGACCGAAGCCGACACGGCCAGCTACGTCCGCGTTATTCGGGATCTGGTCGCGGAAAATGAGTCGACGCTGATCTTCGTGAATACGCGTCAGACGGCCGAGGCGCTGGGATCGCGGTTCAAAGAACTCGGCCTGCCGATCGGCGTCCACCACGGCTCGCTCTCGAAGGAGGCCCGGATCGACGTCGAAGACCGGTTCAAGGCCGGCGACCTCGACGGGTTGCTGTGTACCTCGTCGATGGAACTCGGGATCGACGTGGGGCAGGTCGACCACGTGATCCAGTACAAGAGCCCCCGGCAGGTCACCCGCCTGCTCCAGCGGATCGGCCGCGCGGGCCACCGGCAGGACGAGGTCTCGAGCGGGACGGTCGTCACGACGCGGCCCGACGATACCTTCGAGGCGCTGTCGATCGCTCGCCGGGCACGCGACGGCGAGGTCGAGCCGGCGGCGATCCACGAGGGGAGTCTGGACGTAGTCGCGAACCAGTTGCCCGCGGTCGTCCAGAGCCGCGGCGACACGTACGTCGATGAGGCCGTCGAGACGATCACGCGCTCCTATCCGTTCCGGAACGTGCCCGAGGCGACGATCCGGGAGGTGATCTCGGAACTGGACCGCAACCGCATTCTGTGGTTCGACGAGGGCGAGGACTGCATCGAGACCACCGGCGGCACATGGCAGTACGTCTACGCGAACCTCTCGATGATCCCCGACGAGGAGACCTACGAGGTCCACGACATCGCCTCGGGGGGCCAGATCGGGACCTTAGACGAGCGGTTCGTCGTCAATTTCGCCCAGCCGGGCGAGGTGTTCATCCAACGGGGCGAGATGTGGCGGATCGCCGAGATCGACGACGAGGAAGCGCGGGTCAAGGTCAGCCCGATCGAGGACCCCGCCGGCGAGGTGCCCTCGTGGATCGGCCAAGAGATTCCGGTCCCCGCCGCGGTGGCGGGCGAGGTCGGCGAGATCCGCGCCGTCGCGGAGCCCCAGCTCGAAGCGGGGGCCGACGCGGCCGCAGTGGGTCACGAACTCGCGGGTCGGTATCCCGCCGACGAGTACACGCTGACCGAGGCCTGTACCCAACTCGAGGCCCAGGTCGATAGCGAGTCGCCGATGCCGACGGCGGATCGACTGGTCCTCGAGCGACGGGGGCGGACGATCGTGCTCAACGCCCCGTTCGGCCACACGGCGAACGAAACGCTCGGCCGGATCTGCTCGGCACTGTTGGGCCAGCGGGCCGGCTCCTCGGTCGGCCTCGAGACCGATCCCTACCGGATCGAACTCGAGGTGCCGAACTCGATCGCGACCAGCGAGGTGCTCGAGGTACTCGAGACGACCGATCCCGACCACGTCGAAGCCATCGTCGAACTCGGCCTGAAGAACTCGGACGCGCTGGCCTTTCGGCTCGCGCAGATCTCGGCGAAGTTCGGCGCGCTCAAGCGCTGGCAGGGCAGCGGATCGGGCCGGCTCTCGAACGACCGCCTGCTCTCGGCGCTCGAGGACACGCCAATGTACGAGGAGGCGATCCGGGAGGTGTTCCACGAGGACCTCGATATCGAGCGCGCGAGTGCAGTTCTCGAGGGAATTCAGTCGGGTGACCTCGAGTTGGTGACCCACCGCGGACGCACCCCGATCGGGCAGGGCGGGCGCTCCTCGGGCGGGAAGGAACTGCTCGCGCCGGAAAACGCCGACGCGAGCGTCATCAAGACGGTCCGTGAGCGGATTCAGAACGACCGCGTCATTCTGCTGTGTACCCACTGCAAGGAGTGGAAGGTAACGACGAAAGTCAAGCGCGTGCCCGACCAACCCGAGTGTCCCGAGTGTGGCTCGACTCGCGTCGCATCGCTGAACCCGTGGGCCGATGAGGTCGTGCAGGCGGTCCGCTCCCAGGAGAAAGACGACGACCAACGGGAGATGACCGAACGCGCGTTCCGGGCCGCGAGCCTCGTCCAGAGTCACGGCAAGCGGGCCGTAATCGCGATGGCCGCCCGCGGGGTCGGCCCGCACAACGCCGCCCAGATCATCAACAAACTCCGCGAAGACGAGTCCGAGTTCTACCGGGATATCCTCTCGAAGGAGCGCGAGTACGCTCGAACGCAGGCGTTCTGGGACTGACGGGCGTACGGCGTTCCAGTGCTGTCTTGCGGTCCGATCAAGACGACAATTTGAGATGGCGACCCGCGGAATCTCTCGTCGTCAGAACCGCTCGAAAAATGTCGTCTGTGCTATAAATAACGCGTTCCACAGCCCTTATCTACGGTACGGCCGAAGGCCTGTCAATGGAATCTGGCCCGTCAAATGACCCGCCCGTATCCGAGGACGGGACCGCCGCCACCGGTCCGGTAGCCGACCGGATGGCAGGGCTGCTCGAGGCGGCGGATGTCGCCTGCTTCCGAGCGACGCCGACGGGAACGATCGCCGGCGTCAACGACGCGTTCACGCGATTGACTGGCTACACGCGACCCGAACTCCGCGAGCGATCCGTGGAGACGCTTTTCGACGACGAGACGACCCTCGAGTCGCTCGTGTCCGACCTCGATCAGGGGGACTCGACGCCGGTATCGACGCCGGTTCCGATTCGGACGAAGACGGATGTCGTTCCTTGCACCGTCCACCTCGAGCGCCAGCCGCGATCGGAAGGCGGGAAGGGAGACGCTGACCGGCAGCCGTCGATCACGGGGATCGTCCGTCGCCGCGAGTCGACGGCCGATTCGGCGGTGAAGTCCCAGTCCGATCTCACGTACGGCCGTACCTTCGAGGCACTGGCCGACGCGCTCCCCGACGGCATCATCGTCCTCGACACGAACAGCGACATTCAGTACGCCAATCCCGCCGTCGAACGCATCCTCGGCTACGACCCCGACGAACTCGTCGGCTCGAGCAAGGTCAAGATCATCCCGGAGCGGCTGCGCCAGACCCACCTCTCGGCGCTCCAGCGGTATCTCGACACCGGCGAGCGACACATCAACTGGACCTACGTCGAGTTGCCGGGCCAGCACACCGACGGCCACGAGGTCCCGCTGGGCGTCTCGCTCAACGACTTTACCTACGAGGGCGACCGCTACTTCGTCGGCCTCTTCCGGGACATCTCCCCGCGCAAGGAGGCCGAACGAACGCTGACGGAGAAAGTCGTCCAGCTCGAGTCGGTCTCCTATCTCGGCCGCAACGCCCTCGAGAGCGCCGATACTGACGAGTTGCTCGAAAAGGCGACCGAATTGGTCGTGGCGGCGCTCGACGCGGAGTATGCGGCCATCTTCGAACACGAGGTGGCCGGCCCCGCCGGCGAGGCGCTTCGGCTCCGAGCCGGCACCGGCTTCGACGCCGCCGACGGGGCGACCGCGTCCGCCACCGATTCGATCGCCGCGGCCGCGATGGCCGACGACAGTCCCGTCGTGATCGAAGACTTCGGGACCGATGACCGGTTCGACGGCCCGTCCGTAGTGGACGACCCCGACATCCGGAGCGGGATCACCGTCACCGTCGGCCCGGCGGCCGACCCGTGGGGCGTCCTCGACGTCTACGACACCACCGCGCGGGAGTTCGCCGACCACGATGTCGACTTCCTCGAGAGCGTTGCGACGATCCTCGCGACCGCGATCGAGCGCCAGCGGTACGAGCGCCGGCTCAACGAGACCGTATCGGACCTCGAGGCCTCGAACAAGCGCTTAGAGCAGTTCGCGTACGCGGCCTCCCACGACCTCCAAGAGCCCCTGCGGATGGTCTCGAGTTACCTCCAACTCATCGAGGGCCGGTACGCCGACGAACTCGACGCGGACGGCCGGGAGTTCATCGAGTACGCCGTCGACGGCGCGGACCGCATGCGCGACATGATCGACGGCCTCCTCGAGTACTCTCGGATCGACTCGCAGGGCGACCCGTTCGAACCCGTCGACCTCGACGCCGTGCTCGAGGACGTGCAGACGGATCTGCAGGTGATGATCGACCGGCAGGACGCCGAGATAACGGCCGAGTCGCTCCCCCAGATACAGGGCGATTCGCGACAGCTCCGCCAACTCTTCCAGAACCTGCTCTCGAACGCGATCGAGTACAGCGGCGACGAGCCGCCGCGGGTACACGTCGCCGCCGAGCGGACCGGCAGGAACTGGACACTCTCGGTCGCGGACGAGGGAATCGGCATCGACCCCGACGATCAGGACCGGGTCTTCCGGGTCTTCCAGCGCCTGCACAGCCGCGAGGAGTACGACGGCACCGGCATCGGGCTCGCGCTCTGTCGCCGCATCGTCGAGCGCCACGGCGGCCGCATCTGGGTCGAGTCCGACCCCGGCGAGGGGTCGACGTTCACCTTCACGATCCCGGTCGAAGCCGTACAGTAGTTGCTCGCCGATCTCCGGTTATCGGAACAAGGTTCTTCGACTGGGAGCCGACGCCGTCGCTCACCGATCGAACGCGTCGTCGACAGCTCCCGGGAGGATCACCTCGAGTTCGCCGGCGGACTCGAGTTCGTTAAGGTGCTCGACCGTCGCCTCGAGAACTGACTGGGCGTCGTCGTCGAGTTCGCCGAAGGCCAGCGACGTGATCCCGCCCATCTCCGCGGTAAGATCGAGCATCGAACGCGCCTCGGCGGCGTCGAGACCGGCAACCCGCGAGCAGAGGTGCGGATTCGTCATAGCACCCTGTGACGGGTACCGGCCCGCGAACGCGCGGTCGTGGTGGGCCGCGACGAGGTCGAGCGTCTCCCCGTCGTATCGGCCGACCGGATAGGAGAAGTACCGCGCGCCCTCCTCGAACCCGTTGTCCTCGAGCCACGCCGCGGCGTCGGCGATTTCCGCTTCGGGGTCCCGATCGTCCGGCAGGTCGACCAGATTCGTGCCGTGTGCCGAGTGGCTCCCGATCGTCCACCCGGCGTCAGCGAGTTCGTCCAGTTGGTCCCGGACGAGACGGTCGCCGTCGTCGCCCTCGTCGTCGCGGATCAGCTCCGTCGCGACGAACGACGCGGCGGGATAGTCGTACTCCGCGAGAATCGGCAGCGCCCGCGTGTAATCCGTTTCGTACCCGCCGTCGAACTGGAGCATGACCGCTCCGGGCTCCGGGGCGTCGACGAACCGAAGGTCGTCGACCCAGACCGATCCTTTGTCGTCATCGCCGGTCCACCGGATGAGTTGGATCTCGCTCACGGCGCTGAGGTCGGGGTCGCCCTCGAGATCGGCGATCCCGAAATTGCTGTGGACGAGCGGCGTTCCGCTGTGGATCCGCTGGCGAAAGTCGATCCGATCGCCGCTCTCGTCGATCAGTTGGACGACGAGATCCGCTTCCTCCTCCGTCGCCACCGCGACTCCCGGTCGCATTCCCGACCAGTCGCGTGGCTCCGATAACTCCCGAACGATCCTGATCTGGTCGTCGCCATCGCCCGCCTCGAGTCGCGCGGATTGGCTGCCGGTATACGACCGATCCGTGTCCGCCGAGAGCGAGCCGATCGTCGCCTCCCAGTTCTCGAGGGTCGCGAAATCGTCGAACGGCTCCGGTCGCCCCTCGTCCGTTTGGTCAGCGGAATCGGCCTCGCGGCCGTCGTTCGCTTCGGGATCGTCGTCGGACTCGTCAGTACTCGAACAACCCGCGAGAGCGACCGCCGCGGCCGCGCCGAGATACGTTCGTCGTTTCATCGCTGGTGACCGCTTGCGATACGAAGAGACACATTGTTATTCTCCGTTCCTAACGGTATCTTAGGTCTGTATCCGGAGAAAAACCGACTCGTTCCGGTGAGTACCGATGAGAACCGAATTGCAGTCGCGACGATAGTTCGACTGCGATGGTGAGGCCTTCTGTGCGGCTGTAAGACATCCACAGTCAGTCGAAGCTGTTCCGTACTTCGGTGTAAGCGTCGCCTATCCCACTCGGTCTCAGTTCTCAGCCCCACGGCCCTACAGCCCCTACGTGATCGCCGAAGCGCACACGCTGTCCCCGGCCACTCCATCCGTAACGGCCATACGATTCGATCACGTTACCGCTCCTATGAACTTCGCGCCGGGGGCCTGGAAGTACGCAATCCTTCCGTTGCTCGCTGCCCCGTTCGCCCTTTTCATCAGTGTCACGGCGGGGCTCGTCGCGTTCGCGGCCGGTGCCGGCACCCTCGCGTTCTTCCGCGATCCCGAACGCACCCCGCCGCCATCGGGCGTCGTCTCGCCGGCCGACGGGAACGTCTCCGTCCTCCGCGAGGAGGGCGATCGAGTCCGACTGGGGATCTTCATGAACGTCTGGCACGTCCACGTCGTCCGCGCTCCCTTCGCGGGCCACGTCACCGATGTCGAACACGTCTCCGGCGCGAACCGTCCCGCCTTCTCGAAGGAGTCCGACCGGAACGAACGCGTCCACGTCCGCCTCGAGACCGACGCTCCGAACCTGCCGGCCGACAGCGACGAAACGACGACGCTCGCGGACGACGGCGGGGAACCGGTCGCCGACAGCGAGGAGTCGGCCGAAGACGATCACCCGACGTCCCACCCCGACGAACCAAACCACGACGCCGAAGTCACGCTGATCGCCGGCGCGTTCGCCCGCCGCATTCACCCCTACGCCGAGCGCGGCGACGACCTCGAACGCGGCGACCGCATCGGCCACATCGCCTTCGGGAGCCGCGTCGACTTGCTCTTTCCGCCCGCAGTCGAGCTCGAGGACATCGCCGTCGAGATGGGCGAGTCGATGATCGCCGGAGAGACCGTCGTCCTCGAGTCCGCCGGCGGCTCGTTCACTGGCGAGTTCGACCTCGGTGCCGACGCGGGGGCCGGCGACGACCGAACCGAGTAGCGACTCTTCCACTGTGTCACCGCCACAGTCGCCCCATCGGCGGTCACCTTTTTATCGGATCGGGCGGCCAAGCCGGCCGTGATCGAACTCGACTGGGAGGCGGACCATATCGAGGGAGTGACGCTTGTCTCGGCGATCGTCACGAACGCGCTGACGACGCCCCAGCTCGTCCGTATCGAAACTCGCGTCGACGGACCGCTCTGGACCCCGAACGGCGATCGGCGAGCGGCACCCGAGTGGTGCGACGGCTGTTGGGAGGGGGTGGTCGAACCGAACCGCCGCCGCGGACTCGGCTTCGCGAGCCCGAGGGACCCGGCAGCGATGGCCGACCCGCCGCTCGCGGTGGCCGACACTCGCCGCGCGAGCGATCCGGTACCGGAACCGACCGACGTGCTCGCGTCGATGGCCGACTGGCGACCACCCCTCGACAGCCTCGACCGGGTGCGATGATCGTCGCCGTCAGTGGCGGGAAAGGTGGCGTCGGCAAATCGCCGATCTCGCTCAACCTCGGCCGCGAACTCGACGCGGTCGTCGTCGATGGCGACCTGACGACCGCGGACCTCCCGCGTGGTCACGGGCCGGACCTCCACGACGTGCTAGCCGGTCGGGCCGACCCGCTCGAGGCGATCGACCGACACCAAGCCGTCCGCGTTCTCCCGGTGGGACGAACGCTCGCCGGTGCCCGCGCGGCGGACGTGACGGCGCTTCCACGAGTCCTCGAGCGGATCGAACGCGAGTGTGGTCGCGTGGTCATCGACTGCCCGGCCGGGCTGGCACGCGACGTGGGCCACCAACTGGAAAGCGCCCACCTGACGGTCCTCGTGTCGACACCAACGGAGTCCGCACTGGTCGATGCGCTCCGCACGCAACGGCTCACGCTCGACCTCGAGACGCCCGTCGCGGCGGTCGTACTCAACAGGGCCGACCCCGCTGCTATCGACCGGCTCACCGACCGCATCGAGCAGACGTTCGGCGCGCCGGCAATCGGGATCGAAGAGCGTACAGCGGTCGCCGACGCACAGCGCCGGTGGCGGGCGGTCCGCGATGTTTATCCCAACTGTGCCACAGTCGACGCGATCCGAACGGTCGCCAGACGGATCGAACGCTGTGAAAAGCGGCTGTCGGATCGAATCGGTGTTGTCTAGCCGGTCATGTTCAGTCGGCCGAGCCGCTCTGGCTACTCAGCATTCGTCCCCGGCTGATTCGACGGGGTTGAGGGCTCGCCGAACGCCAGTTCGATCGGCTCTATCGACCGCCCACTGGCCCTGAATTTTGGAATCGAGAGGCGGTGTTCGAGGCTCGAGTCGGCCTCGGATGCGATCGTCTCCATCTCGAGGATCGCATCCACCGCGTGCATCGTCGCAGTCCGATGCTCGGGGTCTGCCGGCTCGTCGAGACAGTGTAACAGGCCGATACTTTCGGTGGCGACCAACTGCGCTTTGAGGTCGTCGAGAAAGGTGACGTAGGTATCCCGGTCGCCGCGTTCCAGTACGTTTACCGGGTCGATGACGAGCGTCGACGCCGCGGGGAGTTTCTCGATCAGGTCCGTCACCGCGGAACGACGGTTGTCACCGTTGAGTCGACGAACCGTCGGATTCCCGGTCGTCGTTGCCGCGGCCTCGAGCGCTCGCTCGATGTTCGCGACCGACCGTTCGGTCGACAGATAGAGCGTCCCGCGGACGGCGGTCGCCTCGTAGAGGAGTTGCTCCGACTGGCTGGCCGGGTTCGCGACCACCGCGACCAGCGAACCCGGGGCCAGTCCCCCACCCAAGTGCCGATCGAGTTCGTCGATTCCCGTCGGTAACAGGTCGTCGTCGTACTCCATCGGCGTTCGGTCCGGTAGTGCCCTCCTCTCTAGGGTCTGTGCAAGGTCGTCGTAGGCCGCGCAAGTCTCCTCGGCCGTCAGGGGCGATGATTCGTCGGGAACGCATCCCAAGACCGGAACGTCGGTCCACGATTCGACCGCCTCCGGAACGCTATCGCATCGGTTCAGGACCGCGCCGAGTACCGGTACCTCGAGTCGGCGCGCCATCTCGATCGTCGTCTCCGCGGCGCTGCAGCTGCGCTCGCTGTCGGTCGTCACGACGATCACGCCGTCGGCCGCCGAGAGCGGTTCGACGACATCGGGCCCCGCACCCGACGGGCAGTCCACGAACGTTCGGATGGTGGCGGCCTCGAGCAACTCGAACGCCGACTCGAAATCGACCTGCGTCGACGGCTCAGGTGCCGAGAGCAACCCGACGTTCGAGACCCGCGGACTCGGTTGTACGACCGAATCGATGTTCGTGCCAGGCTCGAGCGCCGGCTGGACCTGCATTCGCAGCACCGCTCGGCCGATGAGATTCGGCGTGTCGCCGAGCGCTTCTGTCCGGCGAAACGCCGCCTGCAAGTGTGGCATCGAATGCACGGTATGGATCGCCGCAAGCGGTGCGACCAGCACGAAAAACAGGACGAAGGGGATCGGCGCAGACGTGATCAGTAACGCCAGCGGGAGAAACGCCGCGACGATCCCGGCCCCGTATCCCGCGCGGACGATCGTCTCGGCGTCGTGTGGCGAGTCGGTAAAGGAAAGCGACTCCTCGAGGTCGTCACTCCCGTCGACGGCGGCCGGATACAGCGCGGCGAGTGCGCGGACGAGCGTCGAGAAGTGATCCATTCCGCGATCACTCGTCCCCGTTTCCCCGATCGGCGTACACTGCGGCGACCGATTGCGGGTCCGTTTGTCCGTCGCGAGCGAGCGTCGACAGGAGGTCCGCTCTCGCCGCAATCGCCTCCCGAACGTCGGCGTAGCTCTCGGTTGGTCCGGCGAGGCGCTCGACGACTCGGCTCTCGCCGCGATCGATGCGTCCGGTCGCGACCGCCCGCTCGCCGTCTAACTCGTACAGCGGCTCGAACCAGATATCGTCGCCGCTGCCGACGACCTCCTCGATGCTGGCGAGACGTCGCGTTCGTCCATCGGGCGTTCGATGGGCCTGGACGGTGACGACGAGATCCGTCGCACCGAACGACGAGGGTTCGACGGCGAGGTCGGAGACCACGCGCTCGTAGACCTCGTCGGCACCGTCGCCGTGAATCGTCCCGAGCACCGCGTTCGCGTTGGCACCGACCCGCATCGCCTCGTAGAGAACTTGTGCCTCCTCGCCGCGGATCTCGCCGACGACGAGCGCGCCGTCGCCGAGTCGAAGCGCCGTCCGCAACGCCGTTTCGGCCGTTATTTCGGGGCCGTCGCCGGACCCCGTTCGCAGCGCTTGTACGTCTCGCCCCACCGACTGCAACGGCCTGACCGGGAGTTCGGGCGTGTCCTCGATCAGGACCGTTCGGGTCTCCGCCGCGAGTTCGTACAGCAACGTTCCCAGCAGGGTCGTCTTCCCGGACCCGCGGGTCCCGGCGATCAACGCGGCGGCGTTGCGCTCGACGGCGACCGAGAGAAACGCCGCGACCGCCGCCGACATGGTCCCGTTCGCGACGAGCGCCGGCAGGGTGAACTCGTCGTCGGGCTGTTCCCGAAACGCGAAGGCGATGCCGTCCGCGACCGGATCGGTGACGCCGGCGACTCGGATCCGGGTACCGCTCTCGAGGGCGGCCGTCGCGTCGACCGTCGGACTCGCCCGGGAAAACGCCCGGCCGCTCGTGCGCCGAACCCGCGAGGCGAGCGCCCGAGCGCCACTGGGCGTAAGGTGGACGTTCGTAGTCATCGACTCCCCATCGACGACGACGCGGATGGGGTTCGCCGAGACCGGCGAGGTGACGTACACGTCGGTGACGCGGGGGTCGGCGAATAGATCCTCGAGGATGCCGTAGCCGATCGTGTGTTTGCGCAAGATCGCGGTCAGGCGCGGATCGGCCGGTTCGTCGCCGACGGCCTCGATCGCCCGCGAGGCCGCACGGTCGCCCTCCACGTCTCCTTCCGCGATCGCTTCGTATCCCTCGATGAGGAGCTGCCGTTCCTCGCCGGACAGGGTCGTGTCGATCACCTCGAGGGCGTAGCGAGCGACGCCGTCCGACCGCCCGTAGATCCGCGCGTCACTGCCCGTCTCGAGCGACCGGACGTCCCTGAGGTGTGCGCCGTCGGCGATCGTCCGATCGACGAAGTACTGGCCGACGGTGAGCCCGACGGTCGCCGTCAGTGCCGACTCGGCGCTCTCGAGCCCGCCCGCAGCCGCTACCAGTCCCGATTCGACGCCGATGTCCGCGATCGGGCCGGCTCTCCGTCGGACGTCCTCGGCGACCGCGACCGGCTCGCGTGTGGCCGCCGTCGCTAACCGGTCGTCGCGATCGCCGAGCAGCGCGACGAACCGACCGGCCGCGCCGAGGAGGTCGACGCCGCGACCGTCGTAGCGGTACTCGAGCCCGTTCGATCGGACGACGATCCGGTCGGCGTCGCGGTCGGCAAGCGCGTCGACTGCCGTCCGCCGGCAGGCGCTTGCGCTCTCGAGGTCGCCGTTGCAGTCGGTCGCATCGAGGACCAGCGTCTCGTCCTCGACGGATACCCGACAGGCACACGGTGATAGTGCGTCCTCGTTTCGGCCGAAGAGACTCCCTACTCCGGGGGTGTCCCGACCGAGGAAGGTGCGAACGCCGAGGCCGTCGATGACCGACCGGAGGTGTCCGGTCCCGTCTTGAGACATACCGGTGCTGGCAGCGGCTTCCGATTTAAACTCACACACGGGCCGCGACGACGACCGGGTCCCCGTTCTCGTCGGCCTGCAGCGTCAGCGCGAGCCGAATCTCGCCGGTCCCGCCGAGTTCGACCGATTCGTTGGCCGCGGAATCGTTCCAGACGATCGGTTCGCCGATGACCGCTTCCCGCGTCGTCCCGTCCTCGAGGACGTACCGGACGGCGCTGTAGCTCCCGTTTTCTCGTGGCGTGATCTCGAAGTGATCGACGGCTGCGGTCGTAAGCGATCCTCGTGGCAGCGTCACGTCGACGACTCGCCGGGGATCGGGGTGGCCGTCGGGCGAGAGTTCGCCGGAGTCGGCGAGCGAGGTCGCCGCGTCGTCGATCGCCGCGACGCTCGTGTCGACCTGCCGCTGGGTGTTCATCGATGCTCCGCGTTCGATCGCTGGAACTGCGAGCACGACGAGCGCGACCGTGAGCACGATCGCGACGACGTACCGAATCACGGCAATCTGGCGCGAAGCGACTGCAACACGCCCCCGGCGGACTTCTCGTCGCCATCGGACGCAACGTCGTGTGCGTCGTCCGCTCGAGAGGATCCGTCGACACTATCGCTGCCGGTCGTCCCGTTCGTATCGGCCGAATCGGAAAGTCGATCGTCGAGAGCGGCCTGTGTCGCGCCATCGGTGGTTCGTGGCACTCGAGCCGTCGAGTCGTCTCGATTCGAGAGACCACCGGCGTGTCCATCCGGCGCGTTCTCGTCCGATTCATCGTCTTCGTGGCTCGAGTCGTTGGCACCGATACTCGAGTCGGCGCGTTCGCGGCTCGATTCGCCGTCCCTCTCGGTCGCCGGTGAGACGATCTCCGAGACGGTTCGTTCGACGGCGGGCGGGTCACTGGCCGACTCGCTCGCATCGGTCGGCTCGCTCGATACCCCGCTCGGATCGCGGTCGGCTCGAGCCGGGACTGGCCCGTCTGTCCCGGTGTCTTCTGCCATATTTTCCGACGTGATGCGATCAGCGGCGGATCGCGGTCCGTCCACGTCGAGGTCAGTCGTCCCGTCGACGGCACCCTCGAGTTCGTCGAGGCGGTACTCGAGCCGATCGACGGCAGCGACGGCAGCCTCGGCACGGCGTTCGACGGCTTCGTTGACCGAGTCGACGCTGCCGATGGCTCCGTCGAGTGCGTCGGTCCGGCCCTCGAGGGCGGCGAGACGGCGTTCGTGCTCCTCGACCTGTGCGGCCAGTTCCTCGAGGGTGCCGGCCACGGACGCGATGTCGGCGAGTTCGTCCAGTTCGATGTCGCCGTCGACGACCGCACGCTCGACGGCGGAGAGTCGCCGCTCGATCCGCTCGATGTCGCTCATGGCGGGCGTTGCCCCAGCTTCGTACTTAAACGTGAGACTACGTTCCTCGCCGAACCGGTTGTCGAACGATACCGTCGCTGTTCGCGTATCAAACGACAGCCTTCGTCGGTAAATCGATCGTTCAGTCCGACCAATTCCACTGAATTGGTCCGAATAGACCGAAACGGTCGGGCCGGTATTTGCGTCGCCGAGACCGAGGGATACACTCTCGGTGATTCCAATGGCGAGTCCCCCTTCCCTCCCCGATCAGCGATCCGCCGACTCGAACCCGTCGAGCGACCGCCGCGACGACGAACACGGTGCGCTCGAGCGCGCAGCGCCGGCAATCGCGACACCGATCCGTGCAGCGGGGTTCTGGATGGCGATCGCCATGCCGATTCTGTACCTCCCCCTGCTCGCCGGGGGCCTATCGTCGTCGCTCGAGGGGGGCGCGTTCCTCGCACTGGTCGTCGGGAACCTGCTGGCGTTGTACGTCGGCCACGCACACCGCCAGTGAGACGGTCCGGATCTCATACGGTTTACTGTACGTCATTTCCGGCGCAACCGCGACCCGGAGGCGGTTGCGCCGGTAAACCGTTACAGCAATCCGTATCAGTCGCTCGAGCCCCGCGATCGAACGTGGCCGAACTCCCGCTGGATCGCCCGTCGCTTGACGAGGACGAACCCGACCGCGATGAGCGCGAATCCGAGCAGCGTCGCGGCGTCGACGAGCTCACCGAGATAGAGCCACCCGACGACCGCAGTGACGATCGGTGCGACGTACGACACCATGTTGATCTCGACGGCACCCAGTCGCTCGAGCAGGTCGAAATAGATGAGGAAGCCGACGGCGCTTGCACCCACCGAGAGGTACGCAATCGCGCCGATCGCCTCCGGATTGGTCCACGCGGCGGGCTCGACGGGTTCGCCGATTGCGAGACTCGCGAGGTGCAACAAGAGCGCGCCGCCGAGCATCGACCAGGCCTCCATCGTCTCGATGGGGAGCGAGGCATCGATCCGCCGGGTGAGGACGCTGCCGAGGGCGAACGCCGCCGCGGCACAGAAGACCAGTCCCTTTGCCACCGCGTCGGTGGCGAGCAGGTTCGACGGATCGGGCCGGACGATCACCGCGACGCCGACGAGGCCGACGAGGACGCCGACGATCCCGACCGACGAGAGCGCGTCGGAGGGGACGAGCAGCCGGGCGAATCCGGTACTCAGAACCGGCGAGAGACTGACCAAAATCGCGGCCGCCGCGGCCGTCGTGTTCAGCTGCCCGACGAACAGGAACGCGTGGTAGGCCGCGATTAATAGTCCGGCACCGACGCCGACCTGTGTCCACTCGAGCCCGCCGCGGGGCCGCCAGTGGTCGACGGCGACGGCGGCGTAGCCGAGCATCAGTAGGCCGGCGATATCGTATCGCAGCGCCGCGAACAGCACCGGCGGAATATACGAGAGGCCGGCGCTGATCGCGACGAACGCGGATCCCCACAACGTTGCGAGCGTCAGGAAGAGGACGAGATTTCGATAGCGGCTCACAGTGGCTCTCCCGGCAGGGATGGCCTTTGTCTTTCGATTCGAGACTGGCGCGACGACCAGCGAACCGCCGACCAGCTCGTCGAACTGATCACGAGGGCGTCGGTGAGCGGGCTCGGATCAAAATCGACGACTTGTCGCTCGGCGATCGACGGCCGGTGATCAGAAATCGGGGAGCGGCAATCGGAACGGAAAACCGAGGATCGACCGTCCGGCTCAGAGCGGAGGCCGTTCGCGGATTTCGGGTTTCTCCTCGGTCTGTCTGAACTGCTCGAGCAGGGGCTTGATATCGTCGAACCCGTCGGCCAACACGATATCGCCGCTGCGCAGGTCGTACTCGATGATGTCGTAGTCCTCGAGTCGCGGCAGGTGGTTGTGAACTAACGAGACGTAAACGCGCTGTCTGGTCTCCTTGCTTACCGTGTCGGTGCGAGCGTCGAGTTCCCATGCCGCGACCTGCGTGACGAGATCTTCGAGGTTCGCAGTGGCGTCGTCGGCCAACTGGTAGAGCAGATAGCGCCGCTCGGACTCGGCGAGCAGGGAACAGGCCGCTTCCATCCGGCTGGCGTTCGTCTGGTTCATACCTCGACCAAGCACCCGGTGGTATTACACCTACCGCCAACACAGATAGGGTCCAAATCCCCGCCCTGACGAGCCCGCGCTCGAGGGTGCTGGGTACGAGCCCGAAATCGACCGATTTCGTCGAATTTGGTGTTTATGAGCCTTCTCGAGACTGTTTGGGTGAACTGTCTTTCCGTCGTCGCTGTGGGTCAGGATGATCCGATCGGTTCCTATGACTATGTCTGTCATATGTTATCAGGGACAGAATAGTTAAGACAGCGAGTGCCGTAGACTGGAGCATGGCCGCTCACGGCCGGCCCGCACTACGGGACCTGTTCGACGAGTCGCCCACACCCCACATTGCCCATCCGCCGCGGACCCATCATCGTGACTTCTACGTCGCCACCGACGGGTCTTTCCGTGGTTCGGGTGGTGGGCTGGGTGCCGTCATCGAAACGCGCGACGGCACCCGCGTCGCACGCGTCTCGACTGCGGATACGCCGCCGGACAACAACGTCGCGGAGTATCGGGCGCTCCACCTCGGACTCGATGTCCTCGCAGCGCGAGCGCCGCGCGACGCCGCCGTCGGCGTTCTCATCGACCACGACGCACTCGCCAGCAACGTCAACAGTGCCATCCTCGCGACGCGGCACCCAGACGGAAAAGCACCCCGTCCCGTCTCGGTCCCAGCCGCGACGCGGTATCACTGGCGCGGGATTCAGGCCCGACTCAGCGGGTTCGACGAGGTACGGGCCGCCCGGATCGACAGCGATCAGAACCCCGCCCACCCCCTCGCGAACGCACCGGACCAGTACCGCCACGTCAACCGCGAACTCGATCGCTGTGTTCTCCCTGAAACGCCGGAGCCGACGGCCGGCGAGTTCCCGCCGCCGTCTCGAGCCGATCGGAACGGCGGTGGCGGCGGTCGCGCCTCCGACTGATCGCCTGACAGGCCGGCAGTTTCGCTCGCGTTCCGGCTCCCGAGTCGGCCGGAACCGCCATCGTTTTCTCACCGCTCGAGCAAGTCGTCTCCGATGAGCCTCCGCGTCGCGGTCGCCGCCCCGTTCATCCAGAACGGGACCCGTCGACTGAAGGAAAACGAGTTCGTCGTCGCCCTCTCGCTCGACCGGGACTGGTTCTCCCCCGATCAGGCCAAGCGATTGATCGACATCGCTACCGGCGAGGGACTGCTCGAGCGGGGTGACGACGGCCTCGAGGTCACGTTCGACCCCGCCGAGGTGACGGTACCCGAGGAGTTCGTCCCCGACGAGGACCTCCTGCGGGAACGTTCGGCGTTCGAACGCGTCCTCGACTCGCTCGTTGCGGAGGGCATGGCGAAACACGAGGCCGTCGGCGCGATCAACACCCTCCAGCGGGATCTCGGGTTGACGATCGAGGCCGCCGCGGTGGTCTACGCCCGCCGCGAGGGGATCGATACCGACGACCTCGTCCCGGTCGCTCGGGAGGCCGTCGTCGACACCGAAGAGGGTTAATCCCGCCGCCCGCACCACCGAGTATGGTCGAGGATCGGATCACCGACGGCCGCCGGATCGCCCAACTGCTCGCGAGCGAACTTGACGGCCGCGAGGACGGCGAACTCGCAGCCTTCGCCGTGACGAACGCCGATCGGGATGTCGAACCGACGGCCGACGGCGCTCGCGCCTACGACGTGACCCGCGACGGCGAGCGGATCGCCCGCGCGTTCGTCCACGACGACCGGGCACACCTCGAGCTCGAGGCCGGCCAAGACACGGCGGCCGAGGCTGCTTCGGCCGCCGATCTCCGAGTCCGTCCGAAGGCGACGAAGCCACCGAAAACGCTCGTGTTCGTCGAGAGCGGTGCCGAGGTCAAGCGGGCCACGGACGTGTTACAGGCGGTGAGTCGTCGTCTCGAGGAATCCGACGCGTAACTGTCGTTCGGGGTACGGTTTGGTTGTTCAGAGGCACGTCTGATACGGTTTACTGTACGTCATTTCCGGCGCAGCCGCCGCCCGGGTCGCGGTTGCGCCGGTAAATCGGTACAGCAATCCGTATGAAACGGCCGGTACATTCCGGTGCTTTATCGATCGGGAGCCAAGCAGACTGAACGGTTTGTTTTGGCTGGCCTAAAACCACAGCGACTATATTGCATTAGGCCAGCCTAAAAATATGCCACGAGAGGGCGACAGTCACGAAGCACCGACGCGGCGAACGTACCTCAAGTACACCAGTACGGCCGTTGGCGGAGGGCTGTTGGCAGGGTGTTCGGACTTAGCAGGCCAGAACGACTCGGGATCAACGGCGGAGACAGGAACGGGATCCTACACGGTCGATCTCTCCCCGGTTGGCGAGGTCGAGTTCGATGGGATCCCCGAATCGGCGGTATCGGACCTCGGAATCTGGGCCGACACCATCGCGTCGCTGGGGCATGGAGATCGATTGATCAGCTTACGTGACCCGGACAGCCGCGTGATATCTCACTACGACCAGTTGCCCGGTGTCGAGGTCAACTTCGAGGGGGTCTCGGATTTCGACCCCGCGAACAAAGAACAGTATTACCAACACGATCCGGACGTGTTCCACGTCGATCCGACATTCCGGTTGCTGTGGGACGACTGGGACCAGAGTGATGTCGACGAAGTAACCGACAACGTCGCACCGTTTTTCGCGAACGAAGGGAGCCGTATCGGAACCGGTGACTACGTAGAGAACCGCGACTACGAGTTTTATACGGTCGACGAACTCACCCGGAAATTCGCGCAGGTCTACCAAGCCGAAGAGAAGGCTCAAGCGCTCATCGATGTCAGAGACGAACTGGTCACGGAGATTCAGTCGAACCTGCCTCCGGAGGACGAACGGCCGTCGGTCGGGAGAGTCCTGTTCTTCGACGGCGAGATCTACCCGTACTTGTTCAACGGTCCCGGATTCGGGAAAGCCCACCTGCGACCGGTGGGTTCCGATGACGCGTTCGCCGATCTGGACAACGTCTACGAGCGAGGTGGCGGGACGATCGACCTGGAAGCGCTACTAGACTATGATCCGGACGTACTGTTCTTTTTCTCCGGCATCGGATACTGGTTCGACCAGTACGAGGAGACGAAAGAAGAGCTCCAGGACGATCCGATCGGTCAAGAGCTGACAGCGATCCAGAACGACCGGTTCTACCGAGGGGGGACGTACGATAATGGAATCGCATTGAACCTGTTCCAGCTCGAAATGACGGCCAAACAGGTATATCCCGACCAGTTCGGCGAGTGGCCTGGGTTCGAGGATCAGCGCGTGCTGCCAGAGATTCCTGAAGGGGAGCAGTTATTCAACCGTCAAGAGGTCGCGGACATCATCAACGGCGACATCTGACTGCGGAATCGCTGATCTCTCTCAATACTCATTACGCAGACACCGATACCGATTTGACGGAGGTGGTTTCCGTAGTGCGGCTGAATAAAATAACCGCATTACCAACTACTGGTAAGACGAATATCGCGAGTCAGATGGTCCACGAGCGGTGGTGTACACCGGTTGATTACTCTCGAGTGAGACATCGCTCCCCGTACTGAACGACTTTGTGGAGCGCACAACGGCTCGTCCGGAGAAAACGCTCCGCCGGCCGAAACGGCTCTCACGAATCGGCCGGTTCACTCGAGATCCGCGACGATGTCCGGCAGCGTCGCCGCAATTTCCTCTTGCTCGACGTGTGCGATCGCACGCGAATCTGGTCCGGGACCGTCGGCGAGCAACACCTGAATCGCGGCCATCCCGGCCCCGGTTGCGCCGCGAACGTCGGCCTCGACTTCGTCGCCGACGTAGACCGCGTCGGCGGGATCGACGCCCAGCGCGTCGGTGATTGCCTCGAACGCGCGGGGGTCTGGTTTCCCCGCCTCGAGTTCGCCGGTCACGAGCGCGACGTCGAAGGTGTCCTCCCAGCCCAGCGTCTCGAGTTTGTCTCGTTGGGCCTTGACAGGGCCGTTCGTGAGTAGACCGACCCGGTACTCGCCCCGCAGGTCGGCGAGCATGGCTTCGACGCCCGGTAGGGGCTCGAGGGAGTCCGAAATCGTCTCCCGGTAGGCCGTCGCGACGGCGGCCGGGTCGGCGTCGCTTTCCGATTCCTCGAGCAGGTCGGCGAAAATGGGTTCGCGCGTCTCGCTGGTGAGATTCCGTCGGTGGGCCTCGAGGTAGGCGTCGCGAGTGAGCGACGGCGCACCCGTTGCGGCCGTGGCTTCCTCGAGGATAGTCGCCCGAGTCCGGCGGGGAACGGCGAGCGTGTAATCGAGGTCGAAGACGACCGCCTGTGGCATAGGTATGTGAGGGGCCTCGAGCGGGTTGAAGCTATCCCTTCGACGAGCGATGCGGGTCAGTCCTCGCTTGGCTGGACCGACCCCGTGCGCCTGCGCTCGAGCAGCGACACGCCGACGGGCTCGAGTCGGCTCGAGTGCTGCATGAGCGACGTGCCGAGGATGCTCATGACGAGGACGTAGCCGACAGTAAAGGCGTACAGCGTCTGTGCCGTGTCCGCGGCGATGCCGGTACCGGCACCCGAAAGTGCGAGGCTGGCGATGATCAGCGAGAACTCGCCGCGGGTCGCCATCCCGAAGCCGACCCGGAGCGATCGACGGTCGTCGAGGTCGTAGATCCGTCCGCCGAGGTAGCCGCTGAGGATCTTCGTCGGCGTCGTCACGATCACACCGGCGGCGATCATTCCGAGCACCGAGAGCGTGAATAGCCCCGGATCGGTGACGAGCCCGATCCAAAAGAAGAAAACGGCCGCGAAGGCGTCCCGGAGCGGCTCGAGCAATCGCTCCAAGTCGTGGACGTGGTCGGTCGACGCGAACGCCATGCCGACGAAGAAAGCGGCGACGGCCTCGCTGACTCCCAGCGCGAGTGCGGCTCCGGCGACCAGAATCGTGACGCCGAGCGCGCGGACGATCAGAAACTCGTTGGTCTCGACGTCGAGAAACTCCTGAAAGAAGTCGGTTCCGTAGGTGACGAGCGCGAGCAGGGCGAGGATGACGGCGATCGCGACGGCGATCTGACTGGCGGCCGCTCCGACATTACCACCGCCAAGAACCAGCGCGGACGCGATTGCCAGATAAACGGCGATGAAGAGGTCCTCGTAGACGAGCGTGCCCAGCATCGGTTCGGACTCGTCGTTGGCGATCCAGCCCAAATCGAGCAGCGACTTCGTGATGATCGCACTCGAGGAGATGTAGACGATGCCGGCCGTGAGAAAGGCCGCAAGGAGGCCCCCGAAGACCAGATAGCCGAAGACCAGCCCGATACCGAAGTTGACCGCCAGATCGACGGTCCCCGCCTTGCCGATCCGATCCTTGCTCGCGAGCAGCCGGTCTAAGTTGAACTCGAGGCCGAGGAAGAACAACAGGAGGACGATTCCGATCTCCGCGCCGACGACAATAAAGTCGGTCTCGGTGAGGGAGAGGCTACCGACCGCCGCCAGCACGTCGATGCCGCTGATCGTCACGTCGGGAACGGTGACGGTGACGCCGGCGACGCCGACCTCGCTGCCGGCGACCGTGGTGAGTTTACCTAGGACGTTCGACCCCAGCAACATCCCGGTGACGATGTAGAACGGGATCACCGACTGCTGGACCCGACTCGAGCAGACGCCGGCCAACGCCACCGCGATGAAGAGGATCCCGACGTCGACGAGCGCCGTTTCAGTTGCCACTACTACTCACCCCGGGCAAGTACGCTGTTTCGATCACTCTTCGAGACCGGCTCCGAGTAGATCCTCGAACTGGGCACAGTCCTCGCGGTCGCCAATGACGACTAACGTGTCGCCAACCTCGAGGACCGTTTCCGGCGTCGGCGGCGAGATCAACTTCTCGCCGCGCTGAATAGCGACGATGGAGACGCCGGTCCGGTCGCGGATATTCGCCTCGGCGAGTGTCTGATCGGCGACTTCGGCACCTTCGGCGACGCCGTACCACTCGAGATAGGTGTCGCCGGCGAGCATCGTCTCGACCTGTTCGGCCTGGACCGGCTGGAAGTACGCCCCCTCGAGAATCGTGCCGATCTTTCGGGCGAGTCGATCGGAGACCTCGAACAGCTTGTCGCTGTCGGCGTCCGCATCCGGTTTCAGGTAGACCTCCCGTTTCCCCGTGTTGTGGGTCACGATAACGAGCCGTTCGCCGCCGTCGAGGTCGATCTCGAATTTCTTCCCGACGCCGGGGAGGTCGCTCTCGTAAACAGTCATATGAGAAAGCGTGCAGCGAATGCTAATAAATGGCGTGACCCGGTCGTCGGATTCGGGTTCCGGTCTCTCGCTCCCACCGTCCGCGGCTCACTCCGCGAGCCCTTCGATGAGAAACGTCGCGGACGAGAGATTCGTCGCGAGCGCCGTGTCGTGGACGTCACAGATGCGCAGCAGTGCCGAGATATCGGGCTCGTGGGCCTGTGCTCGCAGCGGATCGCGGAGGAAGACGATCCCGTCGAGCCGGTCTTCCGCCACTTCGGCACCGATCATCAGGTCCCCGCCGAGCGGCCCCGATTTCTTGCGTTCGATCTCGAGGTCGGTCTCTTCCATGAGCCGCGCCCCCGTAGTCCCGGTCGCGATCAGTTCGTACTGTTGTAGTTGCTCCTCGTGAGTCCGTGCGAACTCGATAATATCCGGTTTCTTCTCGTCGTGGGCGATCAGCGCGACGCGCGTCATACCGTTCTCTCACCCTCGCGGGAAATAAACGCTCGTCTGCAGTCGGTCGCCTGTCCCGCGAGCGGGCGATCGGTCCGACGCGACAGCTCGCAGCGACGGCAGCGACGACTATCGATTTTTGTGCGTGGCGACCGACCACTGGGTATGGACGACCCGACCGAACCCGGCGACCGATCGGCGAGACACGTCTGGTCGGCCGGCCGCTACCCCGCGATGGCTCCGAACATGCTGCCCGCCATCGCGCGGCTGGTCAACGTCGCCGGCGTCGACCCGGGTAACCGCGTCCTCGACGTCGGCTGCGGGACCGGCAACGCCGCGCTGACGGCCCGCCGAGCGGGGGCCGACGTCCTCGGACTCGACCTCGCACACGACATGCTCGAACTCGCCCGCGACAACGCGGCGCTGGCCGGCTACGACGACATCGGCTGGCTCACCGGCGACGCCGAGACCCTCCCCGTGCCGGACGACGCGTTCGATGTCGTCCTCTCGAACTTCGGCCACGTGTTCGCGCCGGATTCGACCCGCGCCGGCGCGGAACTCCGGCGGGTGACCAAACCCGGCGGCCGGGTCTGTTTCACGGCGTGGTCGCCCAACGGCGTCGTCGGGGACCTCACTCGCGTCCTAGCCGACCACGTCGCCGACCCGCCGAGCGATCCGTGGTCGCACCTGCAGTGGGGCGACCCCGAGTTCGTCCGCAAGCAGTTCGCCGCTGTCGCAGACTGCTCGTTCCAGCGCCGACTCCTCGAGTTCAGATACGCCACGCCCCATCACTTCTGGCGCGAGTTCGCCGAGGAGTCCGGTCCGCTCTCGCCGGTCCTCCGGCGCATGGACGACGACGACGCGCGGGCCGCGCTCCGACGCGACGCCGTCGCCGCCCTCGAGGAGTGGTTCGGAGACAACGCGATCCGCGTCGAGTACCTCCAAGTGCGGGCCGTCGTCGAGTGACGGGGACTCCCTGAACGCTCGACGTCCGCCGGGACCCAAACCCGCTCGATACGTCTCTCAGCCCGGTTCCGTTACCCGTTCGTTATGCGTAACCGACACGTTGCAGAGAATCATTGAAGAGGGTCCGCGGCAGAGAACGGGTACATGACCGATCAGGTCGTTCTCACGTCGACAACCGCCCCGGACGCCGTCGATAACGTTCCGCCGAGCGCGAAGCTCGTCCTCACCGTCCTCGCACACGAGGGTTCTCTCACGCAGTCAGAACTCGTCGAGGAGACGATGCTCCCCGCACGGACGGTTCGCTACGCACTGAAGCAGCTCGAGGAACACGACCTCGTCAGTTCACAGATCTCTTTTGCGGACGCGAGACAGCACGTCTATTCGATCAACGGCGATCGGTTCGCGGATCCGGACCCCCGCTGACCGTCTTTCGACTCGAGACCACGTTCCCCGTTCGGGCTCGGTTTCGGCTCGGCAAGCGAGGGCGTCTCCGACTCGCGGCCGGTTCGCGGTCGGCTCGCTGTGCTCACCTCGTTCGTTCTCGGTTTTATACCACAGAAACGCGTACGTGGCGGTATGCCCGCGGACATTCCCGGCATCCACCACGTGACCGCCATCGGTAGCGATCCCAGACGCAACCTCGAGTTCTACACCGACACGCTCGGGCTCCGGCTGGTGAAACGAAGCGTCAATCAGGACGATGTCTCGGTCTATCACCTGTTCTACGGCGATCGGAGCGGGAGTCCCGGGACGAGCATGACGTTCTTCCCGTACCCGGACGCTCGGCAGGGGCAGGTCGGGACCGGACAGGCGAGTGCGGTCGCGTTCCTGATTCCGGCGGGCGCGGTCGAGTTCTGGACCGATCGGCTGGCCGACGCCGGTGTCGACGCGGACGCGCCTCGCGACCGGTTCGGCGACACCGTGATTCCGTTCCGCGATCCCGACGGCCTCCCGCTCGAACTCGTCGCCCGGTCGGACGCGCCCGCCGGCGATCCACCCGAGGGACCGGTTCCGAACGAGCACGCGATCCGCGGCTTTTTCGGCGTGACGCTGTCGCTGTCGACGGCCGGCCCGACCGCGGAGGTCCTGGAAACGATGGGCTACGCCGAGACCGAGACAGACGGGACCCGCACCCGATACGAGAGCGAGGGTGTGCTGGGGTACGTCGTCGACGTTTGCGAGGAGCCACAGGGCCAGCGGGGACAGCCCGGTGCCGGAACCGTCCATCACGTGGCGTTTCAGACGACCGCCGCCGACCAATCCGAATGGCGCACCGTCCTCCAAGGACAGGGACTGCGCCCGACCGAGATCATCGACCGCAAGTGGTTCGAGTCCGTCTACGTCCGCGAACACGGCGGGGTTCTCTTCGAGTTCGCCACGAAGGAGCCGGGCTACACGGTCGACGAGGACCTCGAGTCCCTCGGCGAACGGCTCGTACTCCCCGAGTGGCTCGAGAGCCGGCGCGACGAAATCGAAGGTGGACTCCCGAATCTGTCGGTCGACTGATCCGGTCCGAACGACGACTGTGGCGGTCCGACCGAACGGATCGGCAAGCAGCAGACGGAAGCGTTTTTCGTCCGCGCTCGCAGGGCGTATACGATGACAGAGACAGCGCTCAGCGCCCACCACGTCGGGCTCACCGTCAGCGATCTCGAGGAGACGCTCGCGTTCTACCGGGACGTCCTCGGCCTCTCGGTCGCCGACCGGTTCAGCGTCGGCGGCGAGGCCTTCGCCGACGCCGTCGGTATCGAGGAGGCAAGCGCCGATTTCGCACATCTCGAGGCCGACGGGGTCCGTATCGAACTCGTCGAGTACGACCCCGAAGCGCGGGGGTCCCCGGACGCGGGGCTCAACCAACCGGGTGCCTCACACGTCGGCCTCTCGGTTGACGACCTCGAGACCTTCTACGAGAATCTTCCGGCGGACGTGCCGACGATTAGCGAGCCGCGGACGAGCGAGACCGGGACGACGATTCTGTTCCTCCGCGATCCCGAAGGCAACTTGATCGAAGTCCTCGAGACGTAACGATCGTCGGTGGGGATAGAGCCAAACGAAACCGTTCTCCGAGGCGTTAGCGGCCGTTGCACGCAAGCGTCGACCGGACCTGTTCGACTTCCGTGTCGCAGTTCGAACAAACGCGCTTCTCGGTGGCGATATAGACGTCGCCGCAGTGTGAGCAGTGAAAGAGGTTGCCAGACGAGTTCGAGACGGGCTCCGCTTTCTCGCCGCCTGGGGACTCGTTGTCCGCCGTCTCCGAGTCGTCCCGCAGCGTCGACTGCACCTGTTCGCGGAGCCGATGTGAGAACGACGTGACGTTCGTTTTGATTCCCATACAGTGACCGACCAGTATACGAATGAAGAACCTGATGTCTAAAGCATTTGGAACGGGTCGGTGTCACGTGGCATACGTCGGGTCGGCAGCGTCGATTATCCGCCGCTCCGATCGAACCGCTGCCAACGATGGGTATTGTGTCCGTATCCACACTACTCTGCGTTCGCGAGGCGGATCGGCCGACGGTATAGCAACCTTTTCGACCGTCGCGGGACCACGTCCGGCATGAACTTCTTCGACCGCTTGCACGACCGCATTCGAACGGTCGACAGCGTCGTCTCCGTCGGCCTCGATCCCGACCCGTCGCGCATCCCCGAGCACCTCCGCGAGTACGATCTACCGCGCTGGGCGTTCAACCGACGGATCATCGACGCGACACACGAACACGCCGCCGTCTACAAACCCAACGCCGCCTTCTACGAGGATCCCGACGGCTGGGCCGCCCTGGAGGAGACCATCGCCTACGCCCACGGGAAGGACGTCCCCATCCTGCTCGACGCCAAGCGAGCCGACATCGGGAACACGACCCGACAGTACGCGCAGTTGCTCGAGCGAGCCGACGCGATCACCGTCAATCCCTACATGGGGCGGGACTCGCTGCAGCCGTTCCTGTCGAACGAAGAGGCGGGCGTCTTCGTCCTCTGTCGGACCTCGAACCCGGGCGGGGCCGATATACAGGATCTCGAACTCGAGACGGGCGAACCCGTCTACGAGCGGGTCGCGGCGCTTGCGGACCTCTGGAACGAGAACGACAACGTCGGACTCGTCGTCGGCGCGACCCAGCCCGAGGAACTCGAGGACCTCCGCGAGCAGGTGCCCGACCTGCCCTTCCTCGTCCCCGGCATCGGCGCGCAGGGCGGCGACGCCGAGGCGGCCGTCGAGTACGGACTGGCCGACGGCGTCGGGTTAGTCAACTCCTCTCGCGGGATCATTTTTGCGGGTGAAAATAGCGAGGCGCAAAGCGCCTCGAACAGTCGAGCGGCGGAGCCGCGAGACGACGACGGCGAGGAGTTCGCGAGAGCGAGCGGGCAGGCCACGAAGCGGCTCAAAAACCGGCTCAATCAGTATCGGGAGAACTAGCGGTTCGACGCGTTCTCGTCGGACCCCGCCACAGTGGTCGGATCAGTGTCGACACCGTCGGCGTCAACCACGTGCCCGGCGATCCGGCCGTCGACCACGCGCCCGACGATTTCGACTGCGACCGGCTCCGCCGGCGGCCGCTTCTCGAGCCGATGCAGCCCCTCGACGACGGCGATGTCCATCGGGCTGGCGTCGTTTGGGTGGTCGGCGACGAGGGTTCCGTCGCGCTCCTCGAGCCGAAGCCGATACGTCTTGCCGACGCCGAGTGTCTCGCCGAAGAGGTCGCGGATGGAAGTCACGGTATCGGTGCGGTCAGGGCGGTGCGGTCGACTCAGAACCGATTGATTTCGACGTCGTCGTTTCCGGGCCCCGGTTGGGCCTGCGAGGCGCAGTCGGCACACAGCTCCATGCTGTCCTCGAAGTGGACCTCACAGGCGAGCGTCCCGCAGTTGGAACACCGTTCCTGTGCGGGCCGGGACTCACAGATTTGACAGAGGCCGCTGACACTCATGTCTCGAGGAACGTGCTCGAAGGGCTTGAAAGCGAGCCCGGCACGTTCGGCCCGATTTGTCGACGCGAAGAAGCGGCGGTCACAGGGTACGTTTCGATGACGATCCGGAGCCACATCGCCGAGAGAGACGTCGTCGTCGTAGTTTTCTCCGACTCGGCAGTTATACTATGTCATACATTGTCAATACACGGGAAGGCTTTTGCCGTGTGGTCGACTAACAGGGGATATGAGCCGTGACCGGGCTCTCCTCGAGCGAGCCCTGGACCGTGGCGAACAGGACGGTGGCAACGTCGAGTTCAAGGAACGGTTGTCACGAGACGTCCACCTCGAGGGTGGGCGACGAGAGAGCCTGGCCGCGCAACTCCGACACCGACTCCTTTCGGGCGACGGCGAGGCGACGTACGTCGTCGGCGTCACCGACGACGGCGGTCTCGCCGGCGTCGATTCCGACACCTTCTCCGAGACGATGGACGTCCTCTCCCTGCTGGCCGAAGAGGCCGACGCCCACATCGAAGACGTCCAGACGTGGGGCATAAACGAGGGGCTAGTTGGGGTCGCACAGGTCCGAGAAGGCGGCGTCCTCGAGACGGACGACGAACACGTCGTCGTCGGGACCGCCGGCCACGTCGACCACGGAAAGAGTACGTTAGTGGGGTCGCTCGTCACCGGCAAGCCCGACGACGGCGACGGCGCGACGCGGGCGTTCCTCGATGTCCAGCCCCACGAGGTCGAGCGGGGCCTCTCCGCCGATCTGTCCTACGCCGTCTACGGCTTCGACGACGAGGGCCCGGTCCGCGTTCGCAATCCGAACCGCAAGGCAGACCGCGCCGAGGTCGTCCAGGCGGCCGACCGGCTCGTCTCCTTCGTCGACACCGTCGGCCACGAGCCGTGGCTCCGAACCACCATTCGGGGCCTCGTCGGACAGAAACTCGACTACGGCCTACTCGTCGTCGCCGCCGACGACGGTCCGACCCGGACCACACGCGAACACCTCGGCGTCTTGCTCGCCACCGATCTCCCGACGGTCGTCGCGATCACGAAGACCGATACCGTCGACGAAGAGCGCATCGAGGAGGTCGAACGCGAGGTCGAGGGACTCCTCCGCGAGGTCGAGAAGTCGCCCCTGCGGGTCAGCCGCCACGGCATCGACGCCGCCGTCGAGGAGGTCAGCGAGCGGGTCGTCCCCATCGTCGAAACGAGCGCGATCACGATGGACGGCCTCGAGACGTTAGACGAGTTGTTCGACCGGCTTCCGAAGACGTCCCAGGACACCGGCGACTTCCGGATGTACGTCGACCGCAGCTACTCGGTCACCGGCGTCGGCGCGGTCGCCTCGGGAACGGTCATGTCCGGCGAGGTCGAGGCCGGCGACGAACTCCTGCTCGGGCCGATGTCCAACGGCCGCTTTCAGGAGGTCGAGGTCCGCTCGATCGAGATGCACTACCACCGGGTCGACAAGGCCCAAGCGGGCCGAATCGTCGGCATCGCGCTCAAGGGAATCAAGGAGAGCGCCATCGAGCGCGGGATGGTCTTGCTGCCCCGCGACGCCGACCCCGACCCCGTTCGGGAGTTCGAGGCCGAAGTCATGGTACTCAACCACCCCACCCGGATCGGCGAGGGCTACGAACCCGTCGTCCACCTCGAGACGATCGGCGAGGCCGCGGCCTTCTACCCCGAAAACGGTCGTCTCCTGCCGGGCGATCGCGGCAAGACCTCCGTCCGGTTCAAGTTCCGTCCGTACCTCGTCGAGGAGGGCCAGAAGTTCGTCTTCCGCGAGGGCCGCAGCAAGGGCGTTGGGACGGTGACCGACGTCCACCCCGCGGACTGATTCTCGCCGTCGGCTGTTGGCGGCCGACACCTGACCGAGTAGCTGCGGGCGATGAGGGCGGTAACGAGACCGCTACCCACCGGAATCCGGCGGCTCCTTCGGCGGGAGATAGAAATAGACCACGTTGCCGTCGGCGCCCGTCTCGAACGCAAGTTCCCCGCCGAGTGACTCGATACACCACTTCATCACGAAGAGTCCCACGCCGGAGCCGTGGGACGTACTGGTCACCTCGGTGAACTCGTCGAGCGCGTCGGTTTCGACGGCCGGGATCGGGCGGGCGGAATCGGCGATTCGGATTTCGACGCGACCGGTGTTGGGCGACGAGTCGATGGTTATCCCGACGCGCGGGGCCGGGTCGTCGTTGTGGACGATCGCGTTTTCGACGGCGTGGGCGAGCGCGTCGGTGAATCCGCTGTCGGCGCGGATCCCCATCGAACTACGTTCGTCGACCGTGATCTCCGCGCTCGGATACTCGGCTCGGAACTCGTCGGCGACGGGTCGCACCACGTTGGCGGCATTTCGATAGGAGGGGCGTTCGTCGTCGGCCGTCGTCGCTCGCTCGATTTCTCTGACCGACTCGGTGATCGCGCCGAGATCGGTCGCTGCCGCTCGGATCGTTCGTGCGGTCTCACGTACCGATTCGGTCTCTGCGGCGGTCTCGATCTGTCGGGCGTGGCCGGCGATCACGTTCCCCTCGTTTCGCAGGTTGTGTCGAAGGATCCGCGAGAACAACCCTAGCCGGCGGCTCGCGGTGTAGTAATCGGTAATGTCGTGGACCTCGGCGAGAACGGACGTTTGTTCGCCCGACTTCCGCTGGGAGAGATGAAACCGGACCCAGATAAGTTCCCCGTCCGTGCGCTTGACGCGCCACTTGAACTGCTGTGGTGTCCCCTCGGCGGCCGCGCGTATTCGGTCGACGAGTTCCGCCCCCGAAAACGAGTACGTGTTCGCGCTGTACTCGTCGGCGGACATCGTCCGTAGCTCGTCGGTCGCGTATCCGAACAGCGATTCTGACTCGGCGTTTGCGTCCCGTACTTTGCCCGTCGACGGATCGTACAGCACGACTCCGACGGCGAGACGATCGTACTCCGCGGGCAACCCGACCTCGGCGTGTTCCGACATCGCTCGTCCCCAGAACTGACGGGACCGACCCTGTCTGTTACTAGGAGTCCTATATATCGATATGGTCCTGTGGGGACACCACAGGAATACGTTAGGAGTCACCGTTCGGCAGTCCGAAACCCGGTTTCGCTCGAGTCCGTCGATCCGATCGAAACCAAAGTTGGTATGTCCGCCTCGGTACCACAGACTAGATAAGATGGTACAGACGAGCGTTATCGGTTGTGGCAACATGGGGAGCGCCCTGATCAAGGGCCTCCATCGATCGGGGAAGCACACGGTGACCGCGTGTGACCTCGATCCCGACGCACTCGAGTCGGTCGCAGATTACGTCGACCACACGACATCGGACGTCTCCGAAGCGTCCGATGCCGACGTCGTGATCGTCGCGGTGAAACCGGATATCGTCGGTGCGGTGCTTTCGGATCTCGAACTCTCGCCGGATCAGACGCTTCTCTCTATCGCCGCCGGCGTCTCCACGGACTACGTCGACGCGCGGACCGACGCGAACGTCGTCCGGATCATGCCGAACCTCGCCGCCGAGACGGGCGATATGGCCGCGGCCGTGACCGCCGACGGCGTCACCGACGAGGTACGCGAACTGCTCGACGACGTCGGCGAGTTCGCCGAAATCGACGAGGCGAAGATGGACATCGCGACCGCGGTCAACGGGAGCGGCCCGGCCTTCGTCTTCTATCTCATTCAAGCGATGGCCGACGCGGGCGTCGAGGGTGGCCTCGAGGCCGAGGATGCCGAGACGCTGGCCGCACAGACGTTCAAGGGGGCCGCCGAGACAGTTCTTCGTTCGGAGCAGAGCGTCGACGAACTGATCGACGCCGTCTGCTCGCCTAACGGGACGACCATCGAAGGGATGGAGGTCCTCTGGGACAGCGACGCCGATGCGGAGGTCGCCGCGGCGGTTGCGGCGGCCGAAGAGCGCTCGGAAGAACTCGCGGCCGAATTCGGCAGTGAGGACGATGAGTAAGGGACTGACAGACGCCGCCGTCGCGGAGACGCGGCAGCTGGCCGCCGACGCAGACCGCGTGATCGTCAAGGCCGGGACGAACTCTCTGACCGACGAGGACTCCAACCTCGACGACGGGAAACTCGACAAACTGGTCGACGACATCGAGGACCTGCTCTCCCGCGACAAAGAGGTCATCCTCGTCTCCTCGGGCTCGATCGGGGCCGGCACGGGCCGGATCGAACAGTCGAGCGGGACCGTCGAGGAGTCCCAGGCCCTGTCGACCGTCGGCCAGAGCCTCCTCATGCACCGCTACACCGAGAGCTTCGACCGCTACGACCGGAAGGTCGCTCAACTCCTCTTGACCCAGCACGACCTCGAGAACCCGGAGCGATTCACGAACCTCCGGAACACGATTGAGACGCTGCTGGATTGGGGCGTCGTCCCGATCATCAACGAGAACGACGCCGTCGCGACCGAGGAGATTCGGATCGGCGACAACGACATGCTCTCGGCGGCGACGACGATGGGCGTCGACGCCGATCTGTTAGTGACGCTGACCGACGTCGGCGGCGTCTACACCGGCAATCCGAAGGAAGACGACGACGCCGAGCGCATCGAGGCGGTTGGGACGAACTACGACACGGTCCAGGAGATCATCTCCGAGAGCACGTCCGAGGGGTTCGGCGGCATCCAGACGAAAGTCGAGGGTGCACGCGACGTTAGCGAGCACGGTATTCCGGCCTACATCGCGAAGTCGACGGAGCCCGAGGTGCTCGAGAAGATCGCTACTGCCAAGCCCGTGGGAACCATATTCCTCCCCATCAACGGTGGGAGCGATGACTGAGACCGATATCGAACGAGACGTTGACGAGGCACAGACCGCGGCCCTCGAGCTCGCCAAACTGGGAGACGAGGAGCGGAGCGCAGCGCTCCACGAGATCGCCGACGCGATCGAAGCCCGCACGGACGAGATCCTCACGGAAAACGAGACGGACGTCGAGGAAGGCGAGCGACTGCTCGAGGACGGCGAGTACACGCAGGCGCTGGTCGACCGGCTCAAACTCTCCGAATCGAAGATCGAGGACATCGCCGAGATGGTCCGCAGCGTTGCCGAACAGGACGACCCCCTCGGGAAGACGCTCTCGGCCAGAGAGCTCGACGAGGGCCTCGAACTCTACAAGGTCGCCGTCCCGATCGGCGTCGTCGGAACGGTCTTCGAATCCCGCCCCGACGCGCTCGTCCAGATCGCCGCGCTCGGCCTGAAATCCGGGAACGCGGTTATCCTGAAAGGTGGCAGCGAGGCGCTGCACTCGAATCGCATCCTCTTCGAGATCATCGAAGAGGCCGCGGCCGACGCCGGCATCCCTGACGGCTGGGCCCAGCACATCGAAGCCCGCGAGGACGTCGACGCACTCCTCGAGATGGACGATGCGATCGACCTCCTCATGCCCCGTGGAAGCTCCGCGTTCGTGAGCTACATTCAGGACAACACGAGCATTCCCGTCCTGGGCCACACTGAAGGAATCTGTCACGTCTACGTCGACGACGAGGCGGATCTCTCGATGGCCGAGGACATCGCGTTCGACGCCAAAGTCCAGTACCCCGCAGTGTGCAACGCGGTCGAGACGCTGCTAGTCCACGAGGACATCGCCGAGACGTTCCTGCCGGCGATCGCGGACCGCTACGAGAGCGCCGACGTCGAAATTCGGGGTGACGAGGCCACGCGCGATATCGTCGACGTCGAGGCCGCGACGGAGGCCGACTGGGACACCGAGTACGGCGACCTGATCGTCTCGATCACGGTGGTCGACTCGCTCGAGGCGGCGATCGATCACGTCACCGCCCACGGCTCGAAACACACCGAGTCGATCGTGACCGAGGACGAAGACCGCGCGAGCGCGTTCATGCGCAGCCTCGACTCCGCGAGCGTCTTCCACAACGCCTCGACCCGCTTTGCCGACGGCTACCGGTTCGGTCTCGGTGCCGAGGTCGGCATCAGCACGGGCAAGATCCACGCCCGCGGCCCCGTCGGTCTCGAGGGACTGACGACCTACAAGTACCACCTCGAGGGCGACGGCCACCTCGTCGCCACCTACGCCGGCGAGGACGCAGCGCCGTTCACCCACCGAGAGTTCGACGGCGAGTGGAACCCCGGCCGGCTGTCCGACGAGTAGCGGTTTCCGATCTATTTCTTCTCACGCACGGGCGCGAGCCGATACTCGTTTTCGACTCGGTCGGCCACCCCGAACAATACGGCCCACTCGAGGAGCTGTTCGACCCGATCCTCCGAAACTCGATTCCGGCGGGAGCGGCGCTCGCTATTCGGCCGTTCGTCGGCTAGTGCGTCGGCGACCGCCTCGGCGGTCAGCGGGTCGTCCGCGCGATCGAGGACGGCCAGCGCCGCGTCGGCCCCGTACACGCGGTCTCGAAACGCCCGTGCGAGTCGATCCCGGTCGAGAGCCGGCGACTCAGCGTTGTCACTCGAGGCCGGGCCACGGCGGCGAAAGCCGGCGGGCTCTTCGGCCGCGAGTTCGAGTGCGCGCAAAAAGGTGAGCCACGTCGCCGCCTCGTCGCGGGTCTCGAGGGGCGTTTCGTCGATGAGGTGCTGACAGCAGTCGTCGATCTCGCCGGCGTCAGCGGGGAGGGCTCGCCGGACCGCCTCGAGAAGCGCGATGTCGGTGGGCGGTTCAGGTACCGGCTTGAACTGCACGATTACAGTTCGAAGGAGTCGACGAGCAGTTCCTCGTCCGTTTCGCCGTGGACGTAGGTCGGGCCGCCGATCACGTCGATCGTTACTGCTGCGGGTGCAAAGAGGTCCGACGGCACCTCCGCGAAGTCCCAGTCGAGGTCGTCGAAGACCTCGCCGAACGGTCGGCCGTGGTCCTCGGCGGCCGTCGACGGCACCGAATCGAAGATATCGGCGTCCTCCCGAACGGTGAGGTGTGCGCGCCCGCCGTAGGCGATCGCGTCGTTGGTGCGGGCGATCGCCGTCCGCTCGTCGCCCGCGACGGGCGCGACCGGTGCGCGGCCCGTCGCCGAGACGATGTCGAGGGGATCGTAACCCAGTTCCGCGAGCCGGAACGTCGCGAGTTCGGCCGCGCGAGCGGCGTTCGTGATGCTTCCGGCGATGCTCGCCGTCGGATAGGCCAGCAGGAAGACGCTGCTCGTCTCGACCTCGGCGCGGTCGGCGACGTGTTCGGCCACGGCTTCGGTCGGGTCCATCTCGGTCTCGACGGCCAGCGCCGTCAGATCGAAGGCGTCGGTGTAGCCGATGCGGCGGAACTCGTCCTCTTCGGCCACCAGCGCACGCGCGGGCCCGCTCCCGAGCCCTTCGAAGTCTTCTGTCATCACTTCCCAGCCCGCCTTCTGGGAGCACAGCAGCGAGAGGGCCGGCTGATCCGTCGACAGTTCGACGTACGGAACCGACGCATCGCCGATTTCACCCAACTCGTAGCTCGGCGTCGCCATCCCCGCCGTCTGGATCTCCGTCAGCAAGAGCCCGGCCTCGATCCCGCCGTCGAACTCGAGCCCGAAGTCGAGGACCGTCGATTCGTTCTCGAGGTCGTAGCCCCCGATGTTCAACTCCTCAGCGTAATCGAGGGCCTCGTCGACCAGCTCGATCGCCATTCGATTGAGACTTTCCATGCGACCGGATTCACCCTCCGTGGTAAAACCGTTTGGCAGTTCGTGTCTGACCGGTGTCTGACGAGGGCAGACTTCCGCGTCGGCAGTACAGCCCACGTCCTCGATCGTTCTCGCCAACGATGTCCGCGACCCTCGACGGGAATACAGCCACAGGCGTCGTGCAGTCACTCCTCGCGGTTCGTCGCCGAGCGTCCGAGTTCCTCCTCGACTGCCGTCACTTTCGCCGATGCCTCGAGGTCTCGAGTCCGCTTGTCGTCGATTTTCAACACTGTACTCACGCGGTCGGCATCGACGGCGTCGTGGGCCGCCTGCGCGGCCGAAAAGAGTTCGTCCGTCGTCTCGGCTTCGATCACTGTGCCCATCGGGTTCGTCTCGTAGGTGACGTCGTACTCCTCGAGTGCGTCGACTGCTTTCGCGACCTCGCCGGCCATACTGTCCTCGATCACCGGTGCGACGCTCAGTAGCGCGACTACCGTCATACCGCTCACTCACGGGAGACGGGGACCTAAAGCCGTGCCATCCGGCGACTCCGCGAGCGACGGCTGGCCGCACCGCTCGCGGGGATGTGTTCGCGCGAAAAACGATCAGTGCTGACTGCAAGACTGCGACCGCGTGCGGTCACGGGTCAGTTCGTGGTGGGCGTTCGGGGCGTCTGCGCGGGCGGGTAGATGATGACGTCTCCGTTGGCGTAGACGTACACCTCGTGTTCGAGAGCCGTAAAGGCGATGTGGCCGCCCGTTCGCTCGGTGCCGTCGGCCTTTTTGCTGAAGATGCGGTCGAGCGCGTCCGGGTCGACGCTATCGTAGAGGGAGAATTCCCCCTGTGAAACGTCTGTATCCGCGATCGACGCGATGGCGTGGACGATCGTCGTCGTGATCGTCGCGGTGCCGTCGGGGTCGTGGTGGAAGACGTAGCGGTCGTTTGGCTGGTCGTACTCGAGGTCGGCCGTGCCGTCTGCGGGTGGGAGTTCGGTCTGCATTGCTAAATCTGATCGCTCAATCGTGTATTGGTCTGTAGTTACTCGTGGTATAAAAGCCACTCGTCACCGCCAACAGTAGTCATACGTGAAATAGTCTCTCGTATGAGTATCGAATGTGAAATACTACTTGTGGCGGACTTCACCGAGCTCGGTTCCATTGTCGGCCGCATCCATTCACGACAATATGGACTTTGTGTGTGTCAATCCGTGATTGCCGTCCCTGGCCCCGACGCCATAATATGTTCGTGCCTGTCGTATACGACCACCGCTCGCGGTCGTGGCTCTCGCTCTCGAGTGACTCGAGTCAACAAAGACTGGTTACAGCAGGCGATTTCACTCTCCTGTCGCTTGCTACGGCCGCCCGGTGTCTTATCTACGCACGCGCTCTGAAGAGACTATGGCAGCTGACTCGCCCGACGACATCAGTTCGGAACTCGAAAAATTCGAGGACGACCTTCCCGCGACTGTCGACGAGGGGGCGATCGAGCGCATGCAAACGGTCGCTCGCACCCTCGACGAGGGGGTCCGACTCCCGGGGACCGATTTCAAGTTCGGGATCGATCCGATTGTCGGCATTCTCCCCGGGGCTGGGGACACCGTCACGGCGGTCGTCTCGCTGTACATCGTCGCCGAAGCCGCCCGCATGGGGGTCTCCCAGTCGACGTTGCTCCGCATGCTCGCGAATATCGGCGTCGACACGCTGGGCGGTTCGGTCCCCGTTCTCGGCGTGGTCTTCGACGCCTTCTGGAAGTCGAACAAATGGAATCTACGGCTCGCTCTTGAGGACCTCGCCGAAGCTGACGGACAGGCAGACGCCGAACCGAAGACTGTCACGATCGAGTAATACGGTACGAGCTTCAGCGTCGGGGTATCGACCGAACACTCCATTCGGACCGCGAACTGGTATTCTCGGTGGGCGGTCGAATCGAGTTCCTCAGAAGGGTCTCTCTCGCTGAACTAGTTACTGCGGATCGAACCCGACCGTTGACTCGGTGTCTCGGGTCGGAGCACGTTTTTCGGTCACGACTCGTTTCAGTCATCTTCTTTTCCATGAGCGAACCAGCCGTTATTCATATAAATTTCTCTCCGATATAGCATACAAAAAGGTTCATAATAGATCATTGCCTCGGTCCAATCGTCTAATGGCGACTTACCGAGCGGAGAAACAGGATGTTTCCGATGCTGCAACGGATACCGATACATCGCGAGTCGGACGACGACAGTTGCTCCAATCGACGGCTGTCGGTGCAGCAACCGTACTCGGGGGACTGTCTCTCGGCAGTCGATCTGCGAAGGCGGAGACGGGAACCTCGCCGTTGGAGTCCCGCGACTGGTCTCTGGCGCTCGACGAACCGTTCGATGGCACCTCTCTCGACGAGGATCGCTGGGAAATCGGCTTCGGATGGGGAACCGACTGTGACAACGACGATGCCACCGTCAGCGAGAACAACGTTGTCGTCGACGATGCCCTGCGACTCAAGATTACCCACGGCGGTGGCGGCGCTTCCGATGTCTTCCAAGGAGCGATTAATACGAAGGATCGCCGGACGTTCGGGCCGGGCCACTACTTCGAAGCCCGCATGAAACTGCCGGCACGACAGGGGGTCTTGCCGGCTTTCTGGGCGAAACCGAACTCGGATCTGTGGCCGCCCGAACTCGACTTCATCGAACTCTTCCAAGACGGCGATGCGGACCTCACGCAGGCACACTACAACGTCCACTACGCCAATCAGGTCGGCGACGGGGCCAGCCACAGTCAGTCACCGATCGTACACAACGCGGAACAGCCGCTCACCGAGTCGTTCAACGTCTTCGGCTGTGCCTGGCTCGAGGACGGGATCTCCTTTTATTTCAACGGCGAACACGTCGGCACAGTCGACGTGGCGGACGCGCTGGCGACGGCGAACAATGGGGCACCGTTTTACCTCATGTTCAGCAACCACGTGAACCGGATCGGCTCCGCCGATCTCTCACAGCCCTGGGAGGAGGAGACCGTCGTTGACTGGTGTCGCGTCTGGGAGACCTCGGCGTAGGCCTCACTCGAGTCGCACTGGCCGGGATTTGGACCACGGTCGGCGCAATGGTCCCTGATTCAAATCCCTGGACGATTCCCGTCGCTCACGGATGGCGAGCACACGATACGCGGTGCTCGCCGAAGTTGTTCGCCGTAAAAGTGCGCTGGCTGGGATTTGAACCCAGGTTGTGACCATGGCAAGGTCACGTGATACCACTACACTACCAGCGCGTTCGACCGCCACTCATTCGCGAGTGCAAATAGACGGTTGCCCCTCATCTATTTATACATAACGAACCGATGACTAGAAGTCAAAGAGACGACACTGTTCAGTCTTCTAGCGGATACCCTCTCGTTCCATCAGCTCCGGCGTCTCATACCGTCGCTGGTGTGGACTCGAGAATACCGGCTTCGAGAAGTTTGCTGGTCGAAAGCAGTCCGGACTTCTCTCGTTCAGATCCAGAACAGCTTCCTGAATTCGCTAGGAGGTCGCACTACGCTACTGCGACCGTTTGTGGAGTTGAAATTAGAGAAGTGCGCTGGCTGTGATTTGAACCACGGCCAGACGTACTCGTTCGCTGCGCTCGACTGGCCTGATTCAAACCCGGTATGATTTCTCTCAACACGATTACTCGCGTTGCTACGCAACGCTCGTGATGTGGTGTTGAGAGAAATGCGCTGGCTGGGATTTGAACAACGCGAAGACGGTCCTGCTCGCTCACTCCGTTCGCTGTGCGGGCTGCGTCCTCTCTCGTTCAAACCCAGTACGACGTTACGGCTCACGGATGGCGAGCACACGATACGCAGTGCTCGCCGAAGTTGTTCACCGTAAAAGTGCGCTGGCTGGGATTTGAACCCAGGTTGTGACCATGGCAAGGTCACGTGATACCACTACACTACCAGCGCCCTGTTGCACTCATACCTACTGCCGGATAGATGTATAAGGGTTGCGAATCCGCGGAGCTTCGGCATGCCTACGCATGGCGATTTTCGACCCGACGATCTGTCGATCGAGTCTCTTGCAGCAATTTCATCCGGATAAATCGCGACTGACTGTGACTAGTTATCGTGACTGAGTGTGTGTCCGTTCGGCACGAATTCGAGGGTGTGAGCCGTTGACAGCCGGAATCGAATCCGCTATTCTTTTAAGACCCTCTCCGCAATACATCGCTACAGTCTAGTGACGCGGCGCCGAAGCGTTTCGGCATGACTGTCAGCGTACTCGTGCCGTCGTCGCTCAGCCGAGAAGCCGAGGACAAACGCGAGGCAACTCGCAAACTCGGATACGTCGCCCGCGCGGCGACGATCTTCCGTGCTGATCGCCTGGTCGTCTATCCCGATCGGGATGGGGAGACCGGGCAGTTTGACGGCGGGTTCGTAAGCACCGTACTGCGATACGCCGCAACGCCCCCCTACCTCCGCAACGAGGCGTGGGGGATGCGGGACGAACTGGAGTACGCGGGCGTCTTGCCGCCGCTCCGCGCCATGTCACAGACCGGCTCCGAATCTACCGGTTCGGGGTCGTCAAGACAAGGAATCGTGACCGAGGTCGGACCTGAAGGGCGCGTCCGGGTCAATTGCGGACTGCAACACCCGATCTCCCTCAACGTACCGCCGAAAATGGCGGTCGAGGAGGGGGAGCGCGTGACCGTCAGGATCTCTTCGCGACGACCGGTCCGGGCGAAGCTCGTCGATGAACCCCTTCCGGGGCTTTCGATCGAGCAGACGGACCTGCGGGCAGCACTCGGCCGTGAGGACGCCGGCGTTCGTATCGCAGCCTCCCGATTCGGTGAGCATCTCACCGTCGGGCGGCTCGAGACGCTGGCCGGACGCACCAAGCGCGACGGGATGACCGTCGCCTTCGGCGCGCCCGAGAGAGGGCTGCCAGCTATCCTCGGAATCGAGGAATCGGCCATCGAAGCGTCGTCGGGACAAGGCGACGCGGCCGATAACCGAGTCGAACCCACTGCCGATCCGGGGTTCGACCTCTGGCTAAACACGGTTCCGGATCAGGGAAGCGAGGTCGTCCGAACGGAGGAGGCTCTGTTCGCGACCCTCGCGCCCCTCTCACTGAGAGAGTGATAGAATGCCACAAGCAAATACACCACGCAAAGGCTCACTCGGGTTCGGCCCACGAAAGCGTGCGACCAGCGAGGTCCCACGCTTTAACTCGTGGCCGGACACTGACGGACAGCCGACGCTCCAGGGCTTCGCGGGCTACAAGGCCGGCATGACCCACGTCGTCATGGTCGACGATAAAGCGAACTCGCCGACCGAAGGGATGGAAGAGACCGTCCCCGTGACGATCGTGGAGACGCCGCCGATGCGCGCCGTCGCACTGCGAGCATACGAAGACACGCCGTACGGTATGAAGCCGATAACCGAGGTCTGGACCGACGAGTTCGTTCCCGAACTCGATCGCGTTCTCGACCTTCCCGGTGACGACTACGACACCGACGCCTCCGAAGACGAACTTCGGGGCCTCCTCGAGGAGGGTCGCGTCGACGATGTCCGCGTCATCACCCACACGGTTCCGGGGGACGTTCCCTCGGTGCCCAAGAAGAAACCGGACGTGATGGAAACGCGCGTCGGCGGCGGCTCCGTCGACGACCGCGTCGAATTCGCCCTCGAGACCGTCGCAGACGGTGGCGAACACGTCATGAACGACGTGTTCCGAGCTGGCGAGTACGTCGACGCAAGCGGCGTCACGAAAGGGAAAGGGACCCAGGGTCCCGTCAAGCGATGGGGCGTCCAGAAACGCAAGGGCAAGCACGCCCGGCAGGGCTGGCGTCGCCGCATCGGTAACCTCGGCCCATGGAACCCGTCCCGCGTTCGGTCGACGGTTCCCCAGCAGGGCCAGATGGGCTACCATCAGCGGACGGAACTGAACAAGCGCCTCGTCGACATCGGCGACGGCGCAGACGCGACGGTCGACGGCGGCTTCGTCAACTACGGCGAAGTCGACGGGCCGCACGCGCTGATCAAGGGCTCGCTCCCCGGACCACAACAGCGCCTCGTGCGCTTCCGTCCGGCGATCCGACCCGGAGACCAGCCGCGCCTCGACCCCGAGGTGCGCTATGTCTCCACCGCATCCAACCAGGGATAACACATGGACGCAACAGTACGAAACCTGGACGGCTCGGACGCGGGCACGGTCGAGCTCCCGGCGGTCTTCGAGACCAACTACCGCCCGGACTTGATCGGCCGCGCCGTGCGCGCCGCGCAGGCAAACCGAAAACAGGACTACGGCTCCGACGAGTTCGCCGGCCTCCGAACGCCGGCCGAATCGTTCGGCAGCGGCCGCGGTATGGCCCACGTCCCACGACAGGAGGGTCGCGCACGCCGCGTCCCCCAGGCCGTTAAGGGACGAAAGGCACACCCGCCGAAAGCCGAGAAGGACCAGTCCGAATCGATCAACACGAAAGCAAAGAAACTGGCCGTCCGCAGCGCGATCGCTGCGACGACCGACGCCGAACTCGTCGCCGAGCGCGGCCACGAGTTCGACGAAGACGCCGAGATCCCCGTCGTCGTCGACGACGAGTTCGAGGACCTCCACAAGACACAGGAAGTCGTCGAGTTCCTCGAGGCAGCCGGCCTCGCGGACGACATCGAACGCGCCGACGAGGGTCGCAGCGTCCGCTCCGGTCAAGGGAAAGCCCGCGGCCGGAAGTACAAGACGCCGACGTCGATCCTCTTCGTCACCTCGAGCGAGACCGGCCCGTCGCGAGCGGCTCGGAACCTCGCCGGTGCCGACGTGACGACCGCCGCAGAGGTCAACGCGGAGGATCTCGCGCCCGGCGCACAGCCGGGACGACTGACCGTCTGGACCGAGAGCGCACTCGAGGAGGTGGCCGACCGATGAGCTCGGCCATCGAACACCCGCTCGTCACGGAGAAGGCGATGAACGACATGGACTTCGAGAACAAGCTCCAGTTCGTCGTCAACCCGGATGCCTCCAAGCCCGAGATTCGGGACGAGGTCGAGGAGCGGTTCGAAATCTCGGTTGAGAACATCAACACACAGGTAACGATGAACGGCAAAAAGAAAGCGATCGTCCGCCTCTCTGCGGACGACGACGCACAGGAAGTCGCTTCGCGAATCGGGGTGTTCTGAGAATGGGACGACGCATTCAAGGACAACGACGCGGTCGCGGGACCTCCACGTTCCGTGCCCCGTCCCACCGCTACAAGGCGGAACTCGAACACAAGAACGAGGAAGAAGACGACGTTATCCGCGGTACGGTCGTCGACATCGAACACGACCCGGCCCGATCCGCGCCGATCGCCGCCGTCGAGTTCGAAGACGGGGATCAGCGACTGATCCTCGCGCCGGAAGGCATCACCGTCGGCGAGGAGCTACAGGTCGGTGTCAGCGCTGAGATCAAGCCCGGCAACACGCTCCCGCTCGCGGAGATTCCCGAAGGAGTGCCGGTCTGTAACGTCGAGGCCAACCAGGGCGACGGCGGCCGATTCGCTCGCGCCTCGGGGACTAACGCTGACCTGATCACGCACGACCGCAACGCGGCGGTCATCCAGCTTCCCAGCGGCGAGGTCAAGCGCCTCGATCCGCAGTGTCGCGCCACCATCGGCGTCGTCGCCGGCGGCGGCCGAACGGAGAAGCCGATGGTCAAGGCCGGCAACAAGTATCACAAGATGAAGGCTCGGGGCACCAAGTGGCCTCGCGTCCGCGGTGTCGCGATGAACGCCGTCGACCACCCGTTCGGTGGCGGCGGCCGACAGCACCCCGGCAAGCCAAAGTCCGTCTCGCGGGACGCCCCGCCGGGACGGAAGGTCGGTGACATCGCGTCCCGAAGCACCGGCCGAGGTGGAAACAAATGAGTCAGGAGTACCGAACCGGCCGTGAAGGTGAGTTCACCTACCGCGGCCACACGCTCGAGGAGCTGCAGGATCTGGAGCTCGACGAGGTTGTGGAACTGCTACCCGCACGACAGCGGCGAAGTATCCAGCGCGGTCTCTCCACCGAGAAGGAGAAGCTTCTCGAGGAGGCCCGCAACAAGGGCGAAGAAGAGACGGCGAACGACCCGATTCGAACGCACCTGCGGGATATGCCGATCCTGCCGGAATTCGTTGGCATGACCTTCGAGGTCTACAACGGACAGGCGTTCGAGCGCGTTCGCGTCGAACCCGAAATGATCGGCCACTACCTCGGCGAGTTCCGGCTCACCCGGACCTCCGTCGAGCACGGTCAGGCCGGTATCGGCGCGACCCGATCGTCGAAGTTCGTCCCACTGAAGTGATCATCGTATGGGAATCAACTACTCAGTCGACGCCGACCCCGACGCCACGGCGAAAGCCATGCTTCGGGAGCGTCATATGAGCAACAAGCACAGCAAGGAGGTCGCACGCGAGATCAAGGGCCGAACCGTCGGCGACGCGAAGGCCTACCTTCAGGACGTGATCGACGAGGTACAGTCGGTTCCGTTCAAGTCCCACAACGCCGGCGCGGGTCACCGCTCCGACGTCGACGGCTGGGACGCCGGCAAGTACCCGGAGAAGGTCTCCGGCGAGTTCCTCGATCTGCTCGAGAACGTCGAAGCCAACGCGGATCATCAGGGCTTCGACGGCGAGTCGATGGAGATCGTCCACGTCGCCGCCCACAAGGTCGGCGAGTCCGTGGGCCGCAAGCCCCGCGCGATGGGGCGAGCCTCCTCGTGGAACACGCCGCAGGTCGACGTCGAGATCGTCGTCGAAGAAGTCGACGAGGACGAAGCAGGTGATAGCTAATGGCTGACGAACACCAATTCATCGAGAACGGCCTGCAGCGGTCCCAGATCGACGAGTTCTTCCAAGAAGAGCTCGGCCGCGCAGGCTACGGTGGTATGGACGTCGCCAAGACGCCGATGGGAACCCAGATCGTCCTCAAGGCCGAAAAGCCCGGGATGGTTATCGGCAAAGGCGGCGAGAACATCCGGAAGGTCACGACGGCCCTCGAGGAGCGATTCAACCTCGAGGACCCTCAGATCGACGTCCAGGAGGTCGAAGAACCCGACCTCAACGCACGGATCGTCGCGGACCGACTGGCAAACGCACTCGAGCGCGGCTGGTACTTCCGAAAGGCCGGTCACACGACGATCGACCGAATCATGGAAGCTGGCGCGCTCGGCGCGGAGATCGTCCTCTCCGGGAAGGTCACCGGTGCGCGATCGCGCGTCGAGAAGTTCAACCGCGGCTACATCAAGCACAACGGCGAGCCCGCTGAAACGGTTGTCGACCACGGCCAGGGCGTCGCGGTCATGAAACTCGGCACCATCGGTGTCGACGTCAAGATCATCCCGCCGGGCGCGGAACTGCCCGACGACTTCGAGGTCAGCGAAGACATGGACCCCGAAGAGATCGTCCCCGACGCCGTCGAGGTCAACGAGGAAGGCGGCGTCGAGGAACTCCTCGAGGGCGAACCCGAGGACGCCGAGGCCGCTGATAGCGGTGCCGAGGCCGCGGCAGACGAAACCGTCGAGACCGAAGAGGATGCCGACCTCGACGAGGACGTCGTCGAGGAGGTCATCGAAGAAGAGGTCGAGGCTGACGCCGACGAGGAGTTCGACGAGGTCGAGGTCCCCGGCGGCGACGAAGACGTCGAAGAAGAACTCGAGGAACTCGAGGAAGACGTCGAAGCGGAAGCCGAGGAACTCGTCGAGGAGATGGAAGACGAGGAGACGGACGAAGCAGACGCAGACGAGGGAGGTGACGCCTGATGGCGATTCTCCACGTCGAAGAGATCCGCGACATGACTCCCGCCGAACGGGAAGAAGAACTCGAGGAACTCGAAACGGAACTGCTGAACGCCAAATCCGTCCTCGCCGCCGGTGGTGCTCCGGAGAATCCGGGCCGCATCGGTGAACTGGGCCGCACCATCGCGCGGATCAAGACGATCCAGCGAGAGGAAGGCGACCTGGACGACGAAGTCGCAGCGCAAGCGGAATAACGTACCCACACACAATGGCACTGACACCCGAGACCCTGCCGCGACACGAACTCAACGGACTCCCCGTCCGAGTCGTCGAGAGCGACGACTCCTCGCGGGTGGGTCTAGAGGGTCGCGTCGTCATCGAGACGACGAAGACCCTGTCGATAGAGGTTCGGACGGACGGCGAGTCTCGGGTCGTGATGGTGCCGAAGTCGGGCTCGGTATTCGAGTTCGCGATCACAGATGACGCCGCCGAGGACGAGAAGTCCTCGGGGACTGCGTCCAAACTGGCCAACACTGAACCCGCTAGGGGATCCGAGGATCGATCCTCACCCACGGCGGACCGAGCCGGCGGTGATGCCGCCGGCTGTCGCGACGACGGCCCTACGCGAGACCGCCGTCGCGCCGCTGGCGAAGACGTAGCCTACGTTACGGTCGATGGATCGCGGCTGCTCTCACGACCCGCCCGACGCACGGAAACGAGTGGTGACTCACCATGGCAATAGGACTAGACGTTGAAACCCCTCCGGAACCAGCAAACCCGGAGGAATACGACTACGAGAAGTGTCCGTTCTACGGCGAACTCTCCGTTCGAGGGCAGATCCTCGAGGGGACGGTCGTCTCGACGGACATGGACAAGACCGTAGTCGTCGAGCGAGAGTACGATGTGGCGGTCCCGAAGTACGACCGACACATGAAACGACGCTCGCGCATCCCGGCACACGTACCGGGCGTGCTCGAGCCGCTCTCGGTCGGTGACACGGTCAAGATCGCAGAGACCCGACCACTGTCGAAGACGAAATCGCACGTGGTCGTCGAAGTAACCGAAGAAGCGACCGCGGAGGACCTCGCCGAGCTCACGAATCAGGCCGAGCCTGAGCCGGAGCTTTCCGACGAGGACTTCGCCGCGGCCGAAGACGAGGGTGATCAGTGATGGAGGCAATGAAAGCCGACGTCACCCAGGGCCTGAAGAAAGGCTCCCTGGTCACGTGTGCCGACAACACCGGCGCACGCGAGCTCAAGGTCATCAGCGTTGCGGGCTACCACGGCACCAAGAACCGCCAGCCGAAGGCGGGGATCGGTGACAAGGTGACCGTCTCGGTCACTAAGGGTACCCCGGAGATGCGCCGACAGGTCCTCGAGGCCGTCGTCGTCCGCCAGCGGAAGTCGATCCGCCGGCCCGACGGCACCCGACTGAAGTTCGAGGACAACGCGGCGGTCATCATCGACGAGAACGAAGAGCCCCGCGGCACGGAGATCAAGGGGCCGATCGCCCGCGAAGTCGCAGAACGCTTCGGAGCAATCGCCAGCACGGCGACGATGATCGTATAGATATGACTGAACAACCACACAAACAGCGAATCCAGACGGAACGCGCGCCGCTGCACCAGCGACAGAAGCAGCTGCACGCGACGCTGTCCGACGAGCTCCGTGAGGAGTACGACACCCGTCGAACCCGCGTCAACGCGGGCGACACGGTCGAGGTCATGCGTGGCGACCACGCCGGCGAAGAAGCCGAGGTCATCCGCGCGATTCTCGAGGATGGAACCATCCACGTCGAGGACGTGACCGTCGAGACGGCCGACGGCGAGGAAGTGCCCCGGCCACTCGACCCGTCGAACGTCCGCATCACGGACCTCGACCTCGAGGACGAGCGTCGCGAGGCGCGTCTCGAAGGTGATAGCGAATGACGAAACACCAGAAACGACTATCGGTACCGAAGTCCTGGCCGGTCGAGCGAAAGACCGAGACCTTCACGGTCAAGGCCGACGCCGGTCCCCACGGCGAAGACGGCGTGCCGCTCGTCGTCCTCCTGCGGGACGTGCTCGGTTACGTGGACTCTCGGAAGGAAGCACGGTACGCCCTCTCGGAGGACTCGATCCTCATCAACGGCGACGCGATCAACGACGAACAGCGCCCGATCGGCATGTTCGACATCGTCGCGTTCCCCGAGCGAGGGGAGTACTACCGCGTCTTCCCCGACGAGGGCGGTCGGCTCGCGCTGACCGAAATTGACGAGGATGCGGCCCAGAGCCGCCTCGGCAAGATCACGGGCAAACAGCAAGTGTCGGGCGGCGACACCCAGCTGACGCTCCACGACGGGACGAACGTCATCGTCGACGACGACTACAGTCCGAAAGACTCGATCGTCATCGACAACGACGACAAGTCCGTCGTCGCACACTTCCCCTACGAGGAAGGCGCACTCGTGACGGCCGTCCGTGGAAACCACGGCGGCAAGGTCGGCGAGATCGACGCGATCGACGTTACCCCGGGCAGCGGCTCGAACAGCGTCGGCGTCTCGACCGACGACGGCGGCTTCGAAACCGTCGAAGAGTACGTCGTCGTCATCGACGAGAACTTCACCGGAGGTGACGACGAATGAGCAGCGAAAGCGACGCTAGCGCCGACTTCCACGAAATGCGCGAACCGCGCGTCGAGAAAGTCGTCGTCCACATGGGCGTCGGTCAAGGTGGCCGCGAACTCGGCAAAGCCGAGGACATCATCGAGGCAGTCACGGGTCAGGAAAGCGTCCGGACCCAGGCGAAGCGAACCGAACCGGACTTCGGTATTCGTCAGGGCGACCCGATCGGCGCGAAGGTCACCCTTCGCGACGAGGACGCCTACGAGTTCCTCGAGAAGTCGCTGCCGCTGACGAACATCTCGTCGGCGCAGTTCGACGACACGGGGAACTTCAGCTTCGGTGTCGAGGAACACACCGAGTTCCCCAGCCAGGAGTACGACCCGAACGTCGGGATCTACGGGCTGGACGTCACCGTTAACCTGGTTCGTCCGGGCTACCGCATCGCCAAGCGCGATAAGGCCACCCGTTCGATCCCCTCGAAGCACCGACTGACCCCCGAGGACGCCATCGGCTTCCTCGAGGCCAACTTCGACGTGACCGTGGAGGGCACGGACGATGAGTGAAAGCGAGACAGAAGAAAACGACCGCACGGGCGAGCACGCAGCAAAGCGAACGGGGCAGGCCGAGTCCTGCCAGCGCTGTGGCCGCGAGCAGGGACTTGTCGGGAAGTACGACATCAATCTCTGCCGGCAGTGCTTCCGCGAGATCGCCCGCGACATGGGATTCAGGAAGTACCGATAATATGACCGGGAACGATCCACTCAGCAACGCGCTCTCGGGACTCGATAACGCCGAGAGTGTGGGTCATCTTACCCACGAGGTAACGCCCGCTTCGAACGAGATCGGCAGCGTACTCGAGGTCTTCTACGACCGCGGGTACATCGACGGCTTCGAGTACGTCGACGACGGCAAAGCCGGTCAGTTCGAGGTCGAACTGAAAGGAGCGATCAACGAGTGCGGCCCCATCAAGCCCCGCTACGCTGCTGGCGCCGAAGACTTCGAGAAGTGGGAGAAGCGCTATCTCCCCGCTCGAGACTTCGGAGCCCTCGTCGTCACGACGAGCAGTGGCATCATGAGCCACTACGAAGCGCGCGACCAGGGTATTGGGGGCCAGGTGATCGCATACGTCTACTAATCATGCGAGTCGAACTGGAAATCCCCGAGAACGTATCCGTCGAGGTCGACCGTTTCGATGTGACCGTCGAGGGCCCGGAAGGCGCCGTTACGCGCCGTCTCTGGTACCCCGACGTGACCGTCGAAACCGACGACGATCAGGTGGTAATCGAGAGCGGTGCCGAGGACGCGAAGACGAATTCGACCGTCGGCACTTTCGAGAGCCACATCACCAACGCCTTCCACGGCGTGACCGAGGGCTGGGAGTACGAGATGGAAGTCTTCTACTCTCACTTCCCGATGCAGGTCCGCGTGGACGGCGACGATGTCGTCATCGAGAACTTCCTCGGCGAAAAGGCACCGCGACGAACGACTATCCACGGTGAGACTGAGGTTACCGTCGACGAGGAGCAGATCGTCCTCTCCGGCCCCAGCAAGGACGATGTCGGCCAGACGGCGGCCGACATCGAGCAGCTGACGAAGGTCAGCGGCAAGGACACCCGCGTCTTCCAGGACGGGGTCTACATCACCACCAAGCCCGCGAAAGGAGGTGCCTGATAGATGGCAGACGACCAATCGGACGACCCACAGGAACTCGAAGACATCAGCGGCGTCGGCGCGAGCAAGGCAGACGCGCTGCGCGATGCTGGCTTCGAGACCATTCAGGACGTCAAGGAAGCGGACCAGGACGACCTGGCCGAAGCCGAAGGCGTCGGGAACGCACTCGCCGCTCGTATCAAGGCCGACGTCGGTGACCTCGAGGTCACCGAGGAGACCGAGGCCGAGATCGAAGACGAAGGCGTCGACGAAGAAGCGGAACCCGACGAAGATGTCGAAACCGAACTGCAGCCCCGCGGGCTGACCGAAAAGACGCCCGACCTCTCCGAGGAAGAGGAGCGACTCCTTTCCCGTCGGAAGAGCGAGGGGAAACCGCAGTTCAACCGACAGGACTACCACAAGAAAAAGCGGACGCCCGAATCCTGGCGACGACCCCGCGGCCAGTTGTCCAAGCAGCGCCGCGGCGTCAAGGGTAAGGGGCCGAAAGTCCAGGCCGGCTTCCGAACGCCGAAAGCCGTCCGTGGCAAACACCCCAGCGGCTTCGAAGAGGTCTACGTCGAGAACACGGACGATCTCGAGGGCGTCGACGGCTCTCGAGAGGCGGTCCGAATCTCCTCTTCGGTCGGCGCGCGCAAGCGCGAACGAATCGAGGAGCTCGCCGAAGAGCAGGACGTTCGCGTCCTGAACCCAACCTACGAGGAAGTCGAGGTGGAATCCAATGACTGATCTGACCGCACAGAAGCGACTGGCAGCCGATGTCTTAGACGTCGGTCAGAACCGCGTCTGGCTCGATCCCGACGCCCAAGGCGACATCGCCGAAGCGATCACCCGCGACGAGATCCGTGAACTCGTCGACGAGGGTCGCATTCAGGCCGAAGACGCGAAGGGCAACTCTCGGGGCCGCGCCCGCGAACGGAACGCCAAGCGCGCCTACGGCCACCAGAACGGCCAGGGCAAGCGCCGCGGCAAGAAGGGCGCACGCCAAGACGAGAAAGACGAATGGCAGAACAAGATTCGAGCACAGCGACGGAAGCTGCGCGAACTCCGCGACAAGGGCGAACTCTCGCCCACGCAGTACCGCGAGCTCTACAAGAAGGCTGGCGGCGGGGAGTTCCGTAGCGTCCGGTACCTGTTGAACTACATCGACGAAAACTACGGTGACCAATAATGGCGACAGGACCACGATACAAAGTGCCGATGCGGCGTCGCCGTGAGGTCCGGACGGACTACCACCAGAGGTTGCGCCTGCTGAAATCGGGGAAGCCCCGCCTGGTTGCTCGCAAGAGCAACAAGCACACTACGGCGCAGCTGATCACTCCCGGACCTCAGGGAGACGAGACGCTCGCAAGCGCACATTCGAGCGATCTGGCGGAGTACGGCTGGGACGCACCCACGAGCAACATTTCCGCGGCGTATCTGACCGGCCTGCTGGCCGGCACACGTGCCGTCGAGGCAGGTCTCGAGGAAGCGGTCCTCGACATCGGTCTCAACACGGCCACGCCCGGCAACAAGGTGTTCGCGGTACAGGAAGGCGCAATCGACGCCGGCCTCGAGATCCCGCACAACGACAGCGTGCTCGCAGACTGGTCGCGCACCCGCGGCGAGCACATCGCCGAGTACGCAGAACAGCTCGACGAGCCGCTGTACAGCGGTGACTTCGACGCGACAGACCTCCCCGAACACTTCGACGAGGTACGAGAGGCGATTCTCGAATGAGTGGAAACAACTACAACGACAGCGGATGGGAACCCGTCACCCGTCTCGGTCGGAAGGTCCAAGAGGGCGAAATCGAGGACATGGAGACCGCCCTCAACTCGGGACTTCCGCTGAAGGAACCCGAACTCGTCGACCAGCTCCTTCCCGGACTGGAAGACGAAGTGCTGGACATCAACATGGTCCAGCGGATGACCGACTCTGGACGACGCGTGAAGTTCCGATGCGTCGTCGCCGTCGGTGACCGAAACGGATTCATCGGCTACGCCGAAGGCCGCGACGATCAGGTCGGGTCCGCCATCCAGAAGGCGATCGGTATCGCGAAGCTGAACATGATCCAGGTCCCCCGCGGTTCGGGATCCTGGGAGGACCGCTCGGACCGGCCACACTCGCTGACCCGACGGACGACCGGCAAAGCCGGCTCCGTCGAGGTCGAGCTCATCCCCGCCCCCGAAGGGCTGGGACTGGCTGCGAGTGACACCGTCCGTCACGTCCTCGAACTGGCCGGAATCGAAAACGCCTGGACCAAGAGCCACGGCAACACCCGAACGACGGTGAACCTGGCGAAAGCAACCTACAACGCTCTCGAGAACGCCTCGCAGTCGCGCCATCCGCGGCGGCGACCCGACCGAGAGCGAGCTGAGGTGAGCGAGTGATGAAGGCAATCGTTCAGATTCGCGGCGAAGTGAATCGACAGGAAGACGTCCAAGACACCCTGTCGATGCTCAACATCCACAACGTCAACCACTGTACGCTCGTTCCCGAGACCGACGCCTACGAGGGGATGATCGCGAAGGTCAACGACTACGTCGCCGTCGGCGAGCCCGACGCCGAGGTACTCGAGACCCTGCTCGCAAAGCGAGCCGAGCCCCTCGAGGGCAAGCAGTCGGATGTCGACGAGGAGTGGCTCGCCGATAACACGGCGTACGACGGCTTCGGCGATCTCGCCGAGGCCCTCCTCGCCGAGGAGACGACACTTCGTGACGAGGGACTGTCACCGACGCTTCGACTTCACCCACCGCGGGGAGGTCACGAGGGTATCAAGAAGCCGACCGTTGAGGGCGGCCAACTCGGAAAGCATACAACAGGGGAGATTAACGACCTCCTAGAATCGATGCGATAACAATGACGAGCAAAAAACGACGCCAGCGCGGATCGCGAACCCACAGCGGCGGTTCCCACAAGAACCGACGCGGTGCGGGCCACCGTGGTGGCCGCGGCCGTGCCGGGCGTAGCAAACACGAGTTCCACAACTACGAACCGAAGGGCAAACACGGCTTCAAGCGACCCCACGACATCCGTGAGGATGTCGCGGAGATCGACGTCCAGAAGCTAGACGAGGACGCGATCCTCTATGTCGCTGAGGACCTCGCCGAGGAGACCGACGGCGGCTATCGACTCGACGCACGCGATATCGTCGAGGACGGTCACGAGGTCGATAAGGTCAAGGTCCTCGGCTCCGGACAGGTCCGGAACACGCTCGAGATAACGGCGGACGCGTTCTCCGACGCCGCTCGCGAGAAACTCGAGGCTGCCGGCGGCGAGGCAGTCGTCTCGGAGCGAGGCCAGGAGGACGACGACGCCGACGACGACCAGGACGAGGAATAACATATGGGATGGAAGGAAGCCGCTGAACCGGTCCTAACGCGGATGCCAGCAGTGCGCCGTCCGGAGGGGCACGTCCCCTTTAAGCGGAAGCTGATGTGGACGGCGGGCATCCTCATGTTGTACTTCTTCCTGACGAACATCACGCTGTTCGGTCTGCAGTCCGGCCAGGCGACCGACCTCTTCGGCGAGTTCCGTGCGATCCTCGCCGGCTCTCAGGGGTCGGTGCTGCAGGTCGGTATCGGTCCGATCGTCACCGCGAGCATCGTCCTACAGCTGCTCGGCGGGGCGAACCTGCTCGGGCTCGACACTGACGACCCGCGGGATCAGGTTCTCTATCAGGGCCTCCAGAAGCTGCTGGTCGTCATGATGGTAATTCTGACCGGGCTCCCGATGGTGTTCGCCGGCGGCTTCCTGCCAGCCCAGCAGTCGTTGCAACTCGGCGGGTTCGCGCTCGATCAGACAGGCGTCCAGATGCTGATGTTCGCCCAGATCCTCATTGGCGGGATCCTCATCCTCTATATGGATGAGGTCGTCAGCAAGTGGGGCGTCGGCAGCGGGATTGGCCTGTTCATTATCGCCGGCGTGAGCCAGCGACTGGTCACCGGACTCGTCCAGCCCTCGCAGGGAGGGTTCTTCTTCGACTGGTACCGCATTCTGACGGGGCAAGTCGAAGTCGGCTCGCTCATCTCGACGAGCGGTCTGCAAACGCTGCTGATCAACGAGGGCCACATCATCGCCCTGCTGACGACCGTGCTGATCTTCGGGATCGTCGTCTACGCGGAGTCGGTCCGCGTCGAGATCCCGCTGAGCCACGCGCGGGTCAAGGGTGCTCGCGGTCGCTTCCCCGTGAAGCTCATCTACGCGAGCGTCCTGCCGATGATCCTCGTTCGCGCTGTGCAAGCAAACGTCCAGTTCATGGGCCAGATCATGAACAGCCAGTGGGCCGGCATGCCCAGTTGGCTTGGGACCTACTCGTCGCAGGGCCAACCGACCGGCGGGTTCTTCTACTACGTGGCCCCGATCTACTCGCCCGAGGACTGGATGTGGTTCAGTGCGAACGTCGCCCAAGAGTGGTGGCAAGTGATGATCCGGATCGGCATCGACGTCACCTTCATGGTCGTCGGTGGCGCAATCTTCGCCATCTTCTGGGTCGAGACCACCGATATGGGCCCCGAATCGACGGCAAAGCAGATCCAGAACTCCGGGATGCAGATCCCCGGCTTCCGACAGAACGTCGGCGTCATCGAGAAGGTCATGGAACGGTACATCCCGCAAGTGACCGTCATCGGCGGCGCACTGGTCGGCCTGCTCGCCGTCTGGGCGAACATGCTCGGTACCATCGGCGGTGTGAGCGGAACCGGTCTGCTACTGGCTGTCTCCATCACGTACAAGCTCTACGAGGAGATCGCCGAAGAGCAGATGATGGAAATGCATCCGATGATGCGCCAGATGTTCGGCGGCGAATAACGGCACCCATCACTCTCGGTTCTCCCTCGTTTGTCGTTTCGTGAGCGACTGCGCTCTCTATGGCGACCGCTGAGGCTGCACGACACATCGGTTTCGGTCGATCGACACCGTTCACTCCGTCTCCCGACCGTACAGTTTCGTCAGCGGCGTCGCCGTGACGCCGTGGACGACCACCGAACTCGCGATGACAAGAGTGACGGCACCCCAGATGAGCTCGGTGCCCAGTATGCGGTGAGCGACCGTCGCATAAAACAGCGCGGCGATACCGATGGGACCGAACCACCCCGCGAAGAGCGCGTCTCGAGTCCCCCCGATCGAGCGGACGGACCGGTGGAACACGATTAGCATCGGCACGCGTCGCAGGAGGAGTACGCCCGCCGCGAGCGCGATGCCTGCCCACCCGAGCGCAACCCACTGGGCGACCGGCAGCGTCAGGCCGAACAGAACGAAGATCGGGAAGGTAAACAGGCGAAGCACCGTCTCTTGGATCTTCTGCTCTTCCGTCTCGTCTGCTGCATCGGCGAACTGATTGAACAGCAGTCCGGCGACGAACGCTGCGAGGATGCCGTCGCTTCCCAGTAGTTTGACGCCACCCAGTATCGCAAGCGTAAGCGCGACGGTCACGCTGAGCAGCGACGTCTCCTCGAGAAAGTCGTGTTCGCGGGATTCGCGTTCGACCCAGCCAGCGGCCGCACCGACGGCCGCGCCGATCACGACGGCTGCGCCGACCTCCCAGAGCAGCGTCTCAAGCAGCCAGTCGACGAGCGCTCGCTCGGGCGGGTGCTCGAGGAGCAGGATCGGGAGGAAGACGAGCGGGTACGCGAGCCCGTCATTGGCCCCCGCTTCGGCCGAGAGGACGTTCCGTATCGGTGCCGGGATGTTTTGTTCGGCGGCGGTCCCCGTGACGATCGTGCCGGCGAGGACGGGATCAGTCGGCGTCACGATCGCGCCGATAAGTAGCCCGAGCCAGAGCGGCACGGCCAACAACACGGTAGCGAGCGCGCCGCTGACGAGCCACATCGCGACCATCCCGGGAACGAGGAGTGCGCTCATCGATCGGAGATGCTCCCGAAAGTACCGCTGTGGAAGCCGAAGCGCGGCGGCCATGACGGCGAGTCCAACCGTGATCCGTGCGAACTGCTCGATGATCGTGACCGGATCGCCCCAGTCGGAGAGACGGAGCAGGCCGAGTCCGAGCGGGCCGATGACGATTCCGAGGAGTACCGCAACCATCGGTTCGGAAAGGACGTACACCCGATTTCGCATCAGTCCGGCGACGAGACTCAAGATGACCGTCAGTCCGCCGATCGCGACGAGCGCAACGTTCAGGTCTTGCATACTCCCTTCTTCGACGGGGGTCGCCGACAAAGTCGCCGCGAGCTGCTGTTTACTTCGAGACCGGTCGCGCTCCGGCGCGCTCGCGAACGGCAGCGAGCCGACGAGCGACTTCACGCTGCGTGTGAGAGCCAACGAGGTGATCTTCGAGCGTTCGGTCGAGGGCGAGCGTCTCCCGGCAGATCGGACACTCGACCGGCAGCTTGAATGGCATATCCGCTCTCTCTGCCCGCCCGAGGGAAACCATTACCGGATGCATGTGCGTGGTTCGCCTCGAGACCGGTTTAGTGAGACCGGTCATCGATACGCCAGACAGTGCATCGCGACAGGTTCGGCGTCAGCTCTCAATACGTCGATTAGATTGACTGTCTCACAGAGCGAGCGGCAAAAAGATGGTTTTCGCGACCGTTGTAGCCCCGCTCGATGACCAACCAGCCAGCGGCCGACTGAAAGTTCGAGGCGGTGTTCGCGGACGTACTCGAGGCGGTTCCGGACGACCAGTTCGATCCCGAGCGGTTCGTCCCCGGCGTCGGGCCGCTGTCGGCGGACGTGATGCTCGTCGGCGAGGCACTCGGCGAACAGGAAGTCACACAGGGCGGGCCGATCGGCGGGGCTGCTACGTGACCACTCTCGTCGAGATATGCCCGCCGGAAAGCCGCGATCCGCATGTCGACGAGATCGAGGCGTGGTAGGCGGAGATACGTATCGAGGACGATATCGTGGATCAAACGTACTCGTGAGACAGAAAGAAGAACTCGAAAGAGACGGCGAGAGAACGGAGGCGATTCGACCCGACGCGGCCGGAAGTGACGAGAGAGCTACTGGATCGAGTACCCTGCCGCGAGGGTCAGCAGGAACACCATGAACACCGCAGTGAGCATCAGGTAGGTGATCGACCGGGGCTCGTCTTTCAGGTGCTGGAAGTAGCCGGCGATCAGCGAGACCTTGATGGCCGCGAGGACCATCGTGCCGCCGACTGCCACCTGATAGCTGAAGATTTCGGGGAAGTGGAAGAAGACGAACTTCCCTGTCGCTAATAGTATCAATGCCACGTAAATGAGGGTGTACGTCCGGATACTCGCCATTAGTGGGGAATGTGGGTGACGGATACTTATACCTTCCTCATACGACTTCCGTCGGTCGATCGGCGGCGAAGCGACACGTAGATGGATCGCCGGAACGAAGCGCCGACAATGAGTGAACGGTCGGCTCTCGCCCGCCGAACCGGTATCGTTCTCGCGCTCGCGTTCGTCGCCCTCGCCGCCGGTGCCGGCCTCGCCGCCGCGAGCAACGTCGCGTCCGGCCTCGCCGGCGGCAGCAGCGACGTGAGCGTTCCGACATGGCTCTATCTCGCAACCGGCGGCGGTGCCGTCGGTGCCTCGGCGCTATTGACGATGCTCGTCACCGATCGCGGGATCATCGGCACCTACCACGACCGCGCGCACGAGGCCTCCGTCGACCGGCTGCTGGCCGCCGGCTCGCTCCTGCTTGGCGCGATTGGGCTCCTCGGACTCGCGCTCATCTTCGCCGCCGGCATCGCCGGGCCGAACATCGGACTGGTCAGTGCGACTGTCCTCGTGACGTTCGTCGGCGGGCGCGCGCTGCTGACGATCGCCACCTACACCGTGGGAAACCCGTGGCCGGCGCTCAACCCGTGGCGGCGGATCGCATCGGCGCTTCCCAACGGCTACGAGGAGTACCCCTCGGCCTACAAATCCTGGCCCGCCGTGGTGGCGCTGTTGACGTTCGTCTGGCTCGAGGTCGTCGCCCCACTGACGTCGTCGCCGCGGGCGTTGCTTGCCATCCTCCTCATGTACTCGCTATTTACGCTCTCGAGTGCGGTCGTGTTTTCGCCGGAGACGTGGTTCCGACGCGGCGATCCCCTCTCGCTGTGGTTCCGGCTCTACGGGGCCGTCGCGCCGATTCAGCGGACCGACGACGGGTTCGAGCTCCGGTATCCGGGATCGCGGCTGGGCGAGGCAGATCTCGTTACCGACAACTCGCTCGTCGCCTTCGTACTCGCGTTGGTCTGGGAGCTGACCTACAGCGGCTTTATCGTCACGCCGATCGGCGTCCGGACCATCGAGGCGCTCGTCGGGATCGGACTGCCACCCGTACTCGTCTACCTGCTCTTGCTCGTCGGTGGCTTCGCCCTGTTCTGGAAGGTATACTGGCTCGCTATCGATCGGACCCGCGAGCGAGCCGAGACGTACCTCTCCCGCGAGTACCTCGGATTGAGGCTGGCCGCGCCGCTGCTCGCCATCGCGGCCGGCTATCACCTCGCACACTACGTCGGCTTCGGACTCTCGCTGTCGCCGGCGCTGTTCGACGCCATCGCGATGCCGTTGGACCCGCCGCCGAACCCGACTCGGTACGCGCTTCCGGGCTGGTTCGGCTACGTCGAGATCGCCGGCATCCTGCTCGGACACGTCCTCGCAGTGTGGGTCGCACACACCGTCTCGTTCGACCTGTTTCCCGGGAAACTCCAGGCGATCAGGAGCCAGTTCCCGCTCATCGTCGTCATGGTCTTCTTTACGATGGTGAGCCTGTATCTCGTCTCGCAGGGGACGATGGATCCGCCGTACGTCCCGAGCTAACCTGTTCCAGCCCGTCGAGGCTCGAGCGCTAACCGGCAAACACTTCCTCGCGCCGCCACAACGGTCGACCGAATGCCGATCGAGCGCCCCCTCAAGCGAGAGTACGAGGTTCCCGCGGACGAAACGCCCGGGGCGACCTGTCCGTACTGCGGACGGCCGTTCCGAGCCGAGCGATACGCGACCTTTCACATCGGCGTCGACCACCCCGAGGAGAGTTCCGAGGCCGAACGGGAAGCCTTTGACGAGAAACGCGACGACGAGGAGTACGACCTGTTTACGTTCCACTTCAAGGCGGCCATCTCGGTCTTCCTCGTCTACTTCCTGTTTACGTTCATTTACGCGCTGGTTTGGGCGGGCTAGCGTCGCTCGAGCGGCAAGTAATAGCGAGGGCCTCGAGTAGTTGGGCCTCCAGAATATCTTTATTCGGTGACTACTCAGTAACCGTATCATGGCGTCTGGTCGCTTCGGTCCGGTATCCCTCTTCGTCCTCGCAGTCGTCGCTACCCTCTTGTTCGCGTCCGTTCTCGCACCTATCGGGCTCGGCGCGGAGACAGCGGTCGACGCCGAGTCACAGTCGACCGCTGGCGACGATTCGATCGTCATCGACGAGGACCTTCCCGAAAATGGGACAATCGTCGATGTCGTCGTTCGACTCGAGGAGGCAACCGTTCCCGAGAGGGCCACCGATGCCGCGGCGGAACGACGGCTCGAGACCCACGCTGAGACGACACAGGATCCGCTCCTCGACTACGTTCGGAAGACGGACGGGGTCTCTATCGAAGAAACGTTCTGGCTGACGAACGCCGTGTTGATCACCGTCGACACGAGCGAGGTCGAGTACGAGACGTTCGAGCGATTCGACGCGGTTGAGGCCGTCCACGAGAACTTCGCAGTGACCATTCCCGAGCCACCAAACCGCGCAAACACGACGGCGGCGTCATCTCCATCGACGGCCGAACGACGAACGACCAACGGACTCGCACAACTGAACGCGTCCCCCGTCTGGGACGCTTACGACACGCAAGGAGAGGGCGTCCGCGTCGCAGTCCTCGATACCGGGATCGATATCGATCATCCCGACCTCGAGCTCACGACCGACGATCCATCCGATCCGACGTATCCCGGCGGCTGGGCGGAGTTCAACGCGACCGGCCAGCGCGTCGCGGGGTCGACGCCACACGATACAGGCACGCACGGCACACACGTCAGTGGGACCGTCGCCGGCGGGGCGACGACCGGCACTGCGATCGGCGTCGCCCCCGATGTGGAGTTGCTTCACGGGCTCGTTCTGAGCGACACGAGCGGCTCGTTCGCCCAAATCGTCGCTGGCATGGAGTGGGCCGTCCGGGAAGACGCCGACGTGATCAACCTGAGCCTCGGCGCGACAGGCAAACACTCGCAGTTCATCGATCCGGTCCGAAACGCTCGAGAGAGCGGTGCGATTGTCGTCGCGGCAATCGGGAACGAAGGGGCGGAAACGTCCGGCTCCCCCGGGAACGTCTACGAGTCAGTCAGCGTGGGCGCAGTCGACCGGAACGGTGCCGTGCCCCCGTTCTCCGGCGGACAGCGGATCAACCGGACCGAATGGGCGCAAGCACCGGACGACTGGGCGGCACCGCCGTCGTATGTCGTTCCCGACGTCGTCGCGCCCGGCGTCGCGATTACGAGCGCCGTCCCGGGCGGCGGCTACGAATCCATGCCGGGCACGTCGATGGCGACGCCGCACGTCTCTGGAACGGCCGCACTCTTGTTGTCGATCGAACCCGACGCGACACCCGAGGAGATCGAGGCGGTACTCGCGGAGACGGCCCGGGTGCCGGAGGGCTACATTACCGACGGTGAGGCGACCGGGGTCGACCGTGAACCGGTAGATACCCGCTACGGGTACGGCATCGTCGACGCGAGCGCTGCCGCCGACGCCCTTGTCGCTGCCCGCACCAGTATCGAACCCGTGACGGCGGACGAGCCGACCGACGATCCATCTTCGAGTCCCGACCCCAAGCCCCACTCGAGTCCCGTACTCGTCGGGAGCGTCGTCCTCGTTGCCATCGGCCTCGGCGGGGCTCTTCTCGCTGCGAGTCGAGGCCGACACGGCGGTCGCTAACTAAACTGCGTTCTCCGTCGGGCTTCGAAAAGCCGTGTTCCGATTCGAGCGACAGTTCCTGTGTTAGCAGCTGCCCGGTCGGCGTCGCTCTCAAAGCGTGTTTCCGATTATCGATCCGCTTCTGACTGTCCTAACCGTAGGTAATCGTCTATCGTAGCCACTGAAACGATGTACACACTGATCTCGACGTAGTCATGCGATCAGGTGTGCACTGACTTTCAGTGGCTACTATCGAATATCGATCTCGGTCGAGTCAGTTCAGCACAATCCGTGCGTTCGCTGTCGATCACGCCGGCTCCCCTCCACATCGATGTCGACGACTGATGGATCTCTAAGACCAGTCGAAACGCGGAAAACAACAAAACGGTACCGCAGAATCCGATGCAGCGACGCGCGCTACATCAGGTAGAACAGTGGGAACAGGAAGACCCACACGATGTCGACGAAGTGCCAGTAGAGCCCGAAGTACTCCACCGGCATGTGGTCCTCGAGGTAGGCGTCGATCGAGACGACGCGGTAGATCATGAACAGCGCGACCAAGAGCCCGAGGATAACGTGTAGCGCGTGCAGCCCGGTCGTCACAAAGTACAGCGAGTACTCGATCTCGCTGAACCAGTAGTGACCGTCTGCGAACTTCGCGTTGTATTCGAAGGCCTTGACGCACATGAACACGAGGCCAAGCAGGACCGTCGCGCTCAGCGCGCCGAGCAGTCCCTTCTTGTTCTCGCGCTCGGCCATCACGTGTGCGAGGATGACCGTGAAACTCGAGGTCAGCAGGACGTAGGTGTTGAACAGCCCGGCGTTCGTGATGGCGTCGAGGTGCCAGTTACTCCAGCCCATGTGAATGCGCATGAAGATGTACGCACCGATCGCGGCACCGAAGACGACGACGTCCGATGCCAGGAAGACCCAGACGCCCATCTTCTCGTTGTTGACGCCGCCGAACGGCCAACGCTCGGCGACGGCCATCTCGGGTGCCTCGAACTGCTCGCGGCCGAACTGGAACAGCGTGACGGCAAGCATTCCGAGTCCGAGCACCACGAGCGCGGGGTAGATGATGTTCTGTTCGGGTGCCGACGTCAGAGTCACGAAGTCGCCGACCTCGCTGTGGATATGTGACTCCACGAACGAGAAGACGTAGGGCGTGATGCCGCTGAGCCCGAGGAAGAAGGTAAACGTCGCGGCACCGATGCCGAGCGGCCAGATGCTGGCGTGGTCGGCGTGTTCTTCCTCGTGGCTCGTGGCGGATGCACTGGCTGCGTCCTGTCCGTGTGCGACGCCGCCGTCGGTCGCGGCCGGGGCGTCGTCGACGAACTCGAGTTTGCCGCTCGCGTAGCTTGGCCGGTCCGGCCAGTTCTCGAGTGGCGGTGGCGAGGGAATTGCCCATTCAGCGGTTCGTGAGTACGTCCACGGGTTGTCGGGTGCGTCGGGGCCCGAGACGAGACTCTTGCCGAGCGTGACGAACATGATCAGGAACGAGGCACCGAATACGAAGGCCCCGACGGTCGCCAGCTGGTGGTAGAGCTGTGCGCTCTCGGCGTAGTGGAAGACCCGTCGCGGCGTCTCCCAGGCCATGAACATCGGGAAGTACAGCAGATTGAACCCGATGAAGTAGACCGCGAAGTTGAGTTTGCCGAGCCGCTCGGAGTACATCTTCCCGGTGATCTTTGGCCACCAGTAGTAGATGCCGCCGACCAGTGCGGTGACACCCGAGACCATCACGTAGTGGAAGTGGGCGACGACCCAGTAGGTGCCACGGAACTCGTAGTCGAGTACGACAGCACCGAGGAAGACGCCGGTGATCCCACCGAGGATGAACAAGACCAGTGCACCCAGCGAGAACAGGAACGGCGTGGTAAACCGAACCCGACCCTTGACCATCGTGTAGATCAGCGCGAAGACCATCAGGTCGAAGGGCAGTGAGATCCCGATCGTCGTCGCCATGAACAGCGTCTTGATGGGGAGGTTGATCGTCGACAGGAACATGTGGTGCATCCAGACGAGGAACGACTGGACCGCCACGAGAACCATCGCGATGATGACCCACTTCCGGCCGACCAGTCGTCGTCCGGTAAAGGTCTGGAACGTCTCGAACATGATCCCCAGCGCGGGGAAGAAGACGATGTACACCTCCGGGTGACCGAAGAACCAGAAGATATGGGCCCACAGCAAGCTCGAGCCCTGATCGGTCGCGAAGTACTGCGTGAGGAACAGCCGATCAACCGACAGCAACAGGAGCGCTGCCAGCAGGGCTGCGAAGGCAAAGAGCATCATCCAGACGGTCAACAGCCACGACCAGGAGAACATCGGCATGTTCCACAGGCCGAGTCCTTCCGCTCGGGACCGGTGCATCGTCACGAGGAAGTTCACCGATCCGATCGTGATCGAGATGACGAACAGGGTCAACGCGAGAATTGTCGCGTTCCCGCCCGTCATCGCCTGCATCGCCCCCGTGTAGGTCGGTACGTTCAGCGGGGCGTACATCGTCCAGCCGCCGGAGAACGAACCGCCTTGGAAGAACGAGATCCCCATCAGGATCCCCGAGAACAGGTAGAACCAGTAACTCAGGGCGTTTAGACGGGGGAATGCGAGATCCTTTGCACCGATCTGGAGCGGGACGAAGTAGTTCGCGAAGCCGCTCGCGATCGGTGAGAGGAACCAGAAGACCATGATGAGTCCGTGTGCGGAGACGGCCTGGTAGAACTGATCGTTCGTGAGCAGTCCCGTGCCGCCGGCCTCCCAGAGGTGGGTCCGGAACAGCAAGGCGAGGAGGCCACCGAACAGGAGGAAGAAGATCGACGTCGCGATATAGAGAATACCGACGTCCTTGTGGTTAGTCGTGACCAACCAGCGCTTGACCGATCGCATCGGCGGAAGGTCACTCATCAGTTCTCGCCTCCGTTGGTGGCGTCGCTTTCGTTGGCATTACTTTCCGTCGCGTTCATCTCGAGCGTGAAGGTGTCGTCGGTCGGACTCTTCACGTCGGTTTCCTCGATCGGCTCGAACTGGCCGTCGGTCGGCGTCACCGTCACGTTGTACGGCCCGGCGTGGTCGAGTTCGTCGATCGTGATCGATCCGTTCTCGAACTCGTCGGCCGTATAGGTTTCCTCGAAGTCAGTCTCTTGGTGCTCGAGCGTGAGTTCGTAGCCGTCGGTGACGCGGGACTCGTTTTGGTCCTCCATGGTGAACGACATCGTCAACTGGTCGTCCATCCACTGGTCGAACTCGTCAGGTTCCATGACGGTGAGCGTGCTGACCATCGAGGTATGGTACTCGCCACAAAGTTCGTAGCACTGAATCTCGTAGTCACCGGTCTCGTCCGCTTGGAACCACGTTTCGTCGTATTCGCCCGGAATAGCGTCGGCTTTCACCCGTTGCTCGGGTATGCCGAACGCGTGCCAGACGTCGCCCGATGTCACCTGTATCCACACTCGCTCGCCGGCGGGAACGCGGAGGTTAGTCGGCTCGACGCCGTTTTCGTACTCGTAGCTCCACGCGAAGCCGTCACCGATGACTTCAACGTTGAGCGCCTCTTCCTGTGCGGTCTCGCCCTCGTCGGCGGGGTCTTCGACGTACAGGAGCATCCCGTAGGTCCAGATCACCAGCGAGATGACGATGATGGCACTGATACCGAACGAGAGAAACAATTTCTTACCGCCCTTTCCACCTGTCGGTAACTCCCCGACGGATGGCAGATCTTCGTCATCGCCGGCATCGCCGGTATCACGGTACTTGTACGCGTTGTACAAGGTATACGTGATCACGACGATACCGACGAGCGCACCCAGTCCGAGGAAGACCAGGAAGATCTGCTCGAACACGTCAACACGTGTCTGCATCGGGGTCGTCAGTAGGTTGATGATTGTATTCACCTCTTTTGAACTCCAGTTATATGTCGGAAGATGATCGCTGGGGCCACTTATCTATTTGGAAACCGCCCGACTGATACCGTCTGTCGGCGACCGTCCGGTGGACCACTGTTTCGCCTTCGGGATGGGATCCGTCTGTGCTGTCCATCACTGTGCTGTTGGTCCCGATGCTCTTTTTTCTGTCGCTGTCACGCTTCAATCGTCGCTCCCCGACGACATCTCCGTTCGATAACTGCGTGTTTCCCCGAACCAGTTCGGCTCGAGTGAAAATACATCTCGATCATTGACATATTTGTACCATATGGCCCGCTGTGCGTTAGCTGTGATGAGTCCGGTCACTAATCTGGGATCGTCACGCGATCGCGCTGTCCGTCGTCAGTCACGGGTCGATCGTTCGCCGGCGACTCACACCTCGACGACCCAGGCGCGAAACGCCGACGGAAGGTCGTAGACCTCACGGAAGATATCATCAATGAACTGGGCAATCCGGTTTGGGTCCGCTTTCGCGCTGATCCGGACGTTCACTCCGTCTACCTCTTCGGGCCGATTCAGTTCGTCGATTTTGAACGCCGGGAACTCGCCGAGGACGGTCTTCAGCATGTCTAGCTCCTCGTCAGTGCAGTCGACGTTGATCATCCCATCACCGAACTGAACCCATGGAACGCCCAATTCGGGTAGGTCACCGTTCGTTTCTTCCCCGGGGTCGAGTTCGACGGCGGGCTCGGTGTCTGCATCGGTGCGAAGGGCGTTCTCGTCGGCCTCGAGCGTGAGAAATCCACTTCCGCGCTCGCGATGAGCGGTGATTGCATCGACGTACAGTTTCCGTCGCGCGGCGGGCTCGGCGGCATCGAAGCGAGTCATAATCGGACGAACGTGCCCGATTCTTTAAGCCTTTATGTGCCGGCACTGAACGAGGGCGTATGGCTCAGCCACGAATCCTGATCCTGGGCGCGCCCGGGGCTGGTAAGGGGACCCAGAGTGCAAAGATCATCGAGGAGTTCGACGTCGATCACATCACGACCGGCGATGCCCTTCGAAACAACAAGGAGATGGACATCTCCGATATGGACACCGAGTACGATACGCCGGGTGAGTACATGGATCAGGGCGAACTCGTCCCCGACGAGGTCGTCAACGCCATCGTCGATGAGGCACTCAGTCAGGCCGACGGCTTCGTCCTCGACGGTTATCCACGGAACGTAGAGCAGGCCGAAGAGCTCGAGGCCATGACCGACCTCGACGTCGTGCTCTATCTCGATGTCAGCGAAGAAGAACTCGTCCACCGGTTGACGGGCCGACGAATGGATCCCGAGACGGGCGACATCTACCACGTCGAGTACAACCCGCCGGAGGACCCCGAAGTCGAGGAGCGCCTGGTCCAACGGGACGACGACACCGAAGAGACGGTCAAAGAGCGACTGTCGGTGTTTCGGGAGAACACCGAACCGGTTGTTCAGCACTACGAGGACGAGGGTGTCCTCGAGCGAGTCGACGGCGAGCAGGCACCCGATGCGGTCTGGGAGGACGTGAAGGAAACGATCGACGACGCGGCGTAAGCTCAGTTGTTTTGGATTTCGATTTCGTGCTCGACGAGGTTGAGATACGTTAGTTGGGGTGCGGGTTCGTACCCGTCTGGAATTACGTCGACGGAGCTGTCTTCGAGACCGTTTAGGTCGACTTTGTTTGCCGCCGAGTCGAAGTAAATCGAGTTCGCGATGACCGCTCCTTCGAAGGTGAATCCGCCACCGCCACTAACGTCGATCTGATAGTCCCCGTTATTCGGGTCGAACTCGTCACTTGCAACGTAGAGTAGTCCCCGGAACGTGCTGCTCGAATCGTGAAAGTCGACGGAAGACGTCGACGTCCCGTAGAGTTGAATCGTGTCCACGTTCTCGTCCCCGCAGTCACCCGTCGGCTTCACATCATCGTGAAGCGAAAAGTCCCCCGCCGCGTATATTTTTAGACTATGGTCTCCGTTCCCGCACTCGGAAACCGTTATCCCGCTCCCGTCGGTCGTTACGCTATCGTTGACGACGACGATCGCATCGTTTCCGGTCAATTCGAAATCGTACGATCCCTCGAGGTTCTCGACGTAGTATTCGCCTCCGGAATTGGAATTCGTCTCACTCAGTGTCCCGGACGCGTTCTCCTTGAAATCGTCTCTCAACTGCTGGATCGTCCCATCGAGTGGAACGTATTCGGTTTCGTCCACGTCGTCGATCGGTTGCTTATTCCCGCCTCCAGTACCCGAACCGATGTTATCCTCACTCGGTAGCGCGACTCCCGATGAGAACGCGTTTTCGATATCGTTGTATCCGAGTCGAACCTTTACTTTCCCGTCAGCGTTTTTGGCTCCGTAACACGCCTGTTGAAGGGTCGTGTCTCCTGCCTGATCGACGAAATACTGCTCCCATCCCCGACAGTATTCGCTCTCAATCTCGATGAATACGTGGTCGTCTTGGATGTAATTCTTCGAGCTACGGTTCACACCCGCTTGCTTGACACGGATATCGCCGGACTCGATCGATTTGTTCTCAGTAAGGCCGAATACCGGAAACGATAGCGTGCTCGTCTCGTGATCGTAATTGATCGGTGGCGCTGAGAGAACCCGCGTTTGCGACCCCGTTTCGCGGAAGACGCCGCCGCCTTCGTAGGCAACCGTCGTCCCGCCATCGCCTTCGTACTCGACGGTTCCGATCGAGCCGTTGGCAACGAGTGATTCGTTCTTGCCGCTGTAACTCTCAGTCCAGATCTCGTACGTCGCCGAATCGTGGTGTGCGATTGCCCCCCGTTCGCCGGCGTGAAGTTCCATCGACTGTGAGGTGTCTCCGGAGACAGTCGACGATGAAATACTCGTACTCAACTCGACGAAGGCCTGTTCGATTCGTTCTTGCTCCGACTGTTGTTCCGCACTCGCCATCGCTTCAGTCCCAACGAGCAACACACCGATGCTGCCGATGGCAACCATCCCGATCAGCAGGATCACCGCCAATACGGAGGCTTGCCCTCGAGCCCCCATCACGCACCCACCGCACCGTAAATTCATGCACAGAACAGCTTCTCTCGAGGTGATAATACGCCCGTCCGATCATATCTTCCAGAATCGTTTATCTCTGTTTAGTGCTGATATTCACTACACTACCTACGGTAGAATATTAGTTTCCAACGACCGATATAACGACTTTTGTAATTTTGAACGGTACTGAACAGTCTGTTTCAATCACTGAGAACAGCCCACATTCTCGGTAGTCTCCCCTTCAGTTATCGATGTTTAAAATCGGCCACGATTGATATTCGACAAGAGATCGAATATAGCGGCATCCACAGCTTTCAAGGCGATATTCAATGGGTGGTTGTTTCACGCACCACCTAGGGAAATCACTCTACTACGAAATGATTGTCATTGCGATACCCATCCTCAGACCACTAGTCACGAGAGATTGTAAAAATCGACGCACCTTTGACCGCTGTCGTGACTGTCAGTCCTTCCCGATCGTAACTGACTGCTCCGTCACCTCGACAGAATAATCATTTGGAGAGGTAGTCGGCTCATCCATGGGTGCCACCTCGAACGTCGTCGGTGATGTTGCCGTCACGTTCGACGCGATACCCTCGAAGATTTTCTCGAGGTCATCGTCGTTTTCGACGGTGTAGACGTCGCCTTCAGTTTTCGTCGCAATTGTTTCCAACATGCTGTTATCTACGCCGCTCCCGAGACCGATCGCGTGAATCGTGACGTTCAGATCCGCTGCTCGGTCGGCTTGTTTCCTCGTTTCCTCATTGGAATCATAATATTCCCAATTATTACAAGATCCTCTGCGACCGTTTCGGTCCGTACACTCCCAATATTCTACTGTGTTCTCACCATCACTCAACAAAATCATGTGTCGTTCAGCAGACTCACTTCCGTTACCGTTGAGTTCGTACTCGTTTAAAGCGGGTTCCATTCCCACGGACATGTCTGTACTTCCTTGTTCTGCAACCGTGACACTTTCATTGACCGATGGGAGGTCATCACTCAAGTAGTGTCTTTCGTAGCCACGGTCGCTGAATTCGTAGACGCCTGCCTGATCGCTGTGACTCCCTTCTACCAATCTGCTATCCTCTCCTTTCATCATTCCGATGAATTTCTTAGTTGCATCGGCACGCTGTCGCAAGGGGTCGTTTCCGGGATTATGGAAGTCGCCAACATACACCGTTGATTCGGCAGGAGCACCTTCCTCAACACGGAACTCTTCACTAGCGTTTATTGCACCTCTCTCACCCGGATCGATCGTCCGCGTTTCATTCTCTCCCTGTATTTGTACCGAGTATGATGCGTCCTGGTACACTTTGAATGCACCCGTGAACGGAGGCGACGACCAATCCGTTCCCTCAATTTCGTTCCAAGACACCCTCCCGCTAGGCCCCATTGAACCGGACCGGTCGAGCACGAACGTGACGTCCAGCGGCGGTCGGCGCTCGTTGATTTCGACCGTAACGTCCCTGTTTTCTTCAGGGACCGGAATGTCAGTTCGGAGCATCTTGTCGAAGTGAATATTCAGATCGCCCTCAATATCGTTGACCTCTCCACCGACGATCGAGCCATATATTTCGGCATCGGTGAACGTGAGATCACTTCCTGGCGCGTAGATCACGCCGTGGAATTTCTCTTCGACAGAGATCTCTGAACTGCTCGTTCCGTAAATCCACAGATTTCGGGGCCTCTTCTCTCCTTCTTCGACATCATCTGTCTCGATATCTCCGGAGACGTAGAAGTATGCTTGGCCACCGCCAGTTATCTCGACATCATCGAGAGCAAGATCCCCGTCAACAGCAACGTGAATGTCTCCCTGGCTGGTATCGATATCGTCTATGTCATCTTCATCGACCGATCCTGTGGCGTAGTAAAAGCCGTCTTCACCTGAGTTGCTCTCGAGGGTTCCTGAAGCACCCGACGACGTGTTTTCGTACTCTTTGATCAGACCGATCGCTCGATCCGTCTCCAGATTAATCGCGTCGATTTCGTCGAACGACCGCGACATCTTGGCACCGAAAATCTTCGGCGGATCCGATTCGGTTACGTTGTAGACCTCCGTTCCGTTGATCACGTCCATCTGTTTACCGCCCGGATCAGTGGCAAAGGCGATATTGGAGAGGTTCGCGTCATCGTGACTCTCGAACTTGCCGTTCACCACGGGTACACCGGTCACGTTTGCCCCCTTACTCATCTTGAGTCCGTCGTTGGCCACGAGGAGGTCTTCCGTGACATTAGCGTCGTCGATCCGCTCAGCACTACTGTTGTATCTGTCGACGGTGATCGAATCGTTGACCGTCAGCTCGCCTCCCTCGGTGTACAGCCCTCCATATATGACCGGATCGATTCCGACGTGACTCGCGAACGGATTATCCCCCTCGATCGGTGCGATCACAGTGACTTCTTGGCTACCCTCATTATGACAGACCGTGGTTTCAGTGGGCGTTCCGGTAGGATTACAATTGCCGCTCGAGGCGTTGAACTCGTCCCGCAAGAAGTCCGCCCACGCACTGTGGTACGGAGAATCAGATACAGTTATGTTGACATAGTTGACGAAACCGAGATCCCGGGTTAAGTCCATTCCGCTATCCGGGGCTGATCGGGATGTTACCCTATTCTCGCCTGGCTCGACGTTACCGCTGAGATTTGCAACGGAGACATCGAGCCGTCCGTTGGTATCATCGGTTCCGTTTGGCTCTTCGTAGTATCGAATATCAGGCTTCGAGACGACTCTTGCATTGTCGCCTTCGCCTCGCCAGACGCCGCCGGCTTGGTGGGCAAATACGTTCCCCGCTTCGTCTTCGTATCTAATCGTCCCCATCGAAATCGTCTCGTTCCGTTCGGCGTACTCGTTTACGGCGGTGATTTGTATGTCTCCACCGTCGGAGAGGTTGTATTCCCCTTCTTCCTCGAGATAGACGGAACCGCTCGTGTTGTCAAGCATCGCCGTCTGGAGATCGTTGTCGAACTGGAGCATCGCTTGCTCGCCGCGTTCCGCAGACGCCTGTGTCTCGATCGCGTTCAGTGCGAACATTCCGACACCAATAACGAGCGCGGCACCGATAATAACCAATCCAAACAGCAGTATAATTCCGACCTGCTGGCTCGCTCCACGTTCCGTTGACTCGGCCCCTGATGGCCCCCTCCCTCGTCGATACATTCGTTGGCTGATCTATTACTATTCATCTTATAAAAATCTGCGCCCGGTATCTTTCTTCTTTTGTGAACCATAATAAACTCTCAAAACGGCACACGACTATCGTTTCACATCAGAAAACAGTAATAAACAGAACCGGAATGGGAGTGAGGAGTATGGGTCACCTCCATTAATATTATTATATTTATAATACGTTCACTGATATCTGCGGTAACGATCCCTCCCTTTGCGACTGCCGACCGAAGAAAAACACTTGTATACCGGACGACGCCTAGCACAAAGCAGATGACGCGTACAGCCGAGAAGATCGACGCCCTCGTCCGTGAGGATTCCTCGATGGCGAGCGCCCTCGAGGCGATCCGCGAGGAAGCCGACAGGAACGGTGGCGAGGTCCAGTGGGCCGACGTCAGCGACGACCTGACGAGCGGACAGTGGGGGCGATTGATCGAGAAAGGAGTGTTAGTCGACGGCGACGAGGGGTTCGAGATCGCCGATCGCGAGGCCTACGACCAGGCCCTCGACGGTGATGGCGACAGCAGCGGCGCGGCCGACGTCGATATCGACGAGGAGGAGTCGAGCTGGTCGCAGTGGGACAAGCTTGCCGGCGTCGGCGCGCTGTTGTTGATGCCCGGCTACTGGTTCGATTCGATCCGAAACGTCGTCGGGAGTACGATCAACGCCGTTCTCGGGCCGCTCGACGCGGCGTTACCGTTCTACGGCGTGATTCTCTCGGTCGCGTTGATCACCGGTCTCTACTCGTCGCTGCTGCAGGCCAACCTGATGAACACGGAGGTCATGGGCAAGTACCAAGAGCGGATGCAGGCCGTCCAAGAGGAGCAAAAAGACCTCCGCCAGCAGAAGAAGGATGCTGAAGAGAGCGGGGCGAGCGAGGCCGAAATCGAGCGTATCGAAAACGAGATCGAACGCGCCCGCGAGGAACAGATGGAGGCCATGGCGGACAATCTCGGGATGTTCAAAGAGCAGTTCCGGCCGATGGTCTGGATCATGCTGTTGACGATCCCGCTGTTCCTCTGGATGTACTGGAAGATCCAGTCGGTCGGGATCGACGGCGCGGAGGCGACCGTCGTCATGCCGCTCGTCGGCGAGACTAGCTGGCAGGCGGGGCTGTTCGGCCCGATGCCGGCCTGGATCGTCTGGTACTTCCTGTGCTCGATGGGGTTCTCCCAACTCCTCCGCAAGTCGCTGAACATCGATATGTCGCCGTCGAGTAGCTGATCCGACTCACAGCGGATTCCGATTCGACGTCTCTTCTCTCGTTGTATTTTCCGCGTACGTAGACGCGGTCGCTGTCCGCTCGCTGATTCAAAACCCATTTTACCCGGCCCCTCGCAGAGTGAGTATGTTACTCACCGTCTCCGGCCCGCCAGGAAGCGGGAAGAGCACGACCGCCGAGTTGCTCGCCGAGGCTTTCGATCTCGACCACGTCAGCGGCGGTGACATCTTTCGCGAACTGGCCGACGAGCGCGGCTATACGCCCCTCGAGTTCAACAAACTGGCCGAAGAGAACGACGAGATCGATCGCGACCTCGACCGGCGACTGCGCGAGATCGCCCTCGAGGAAGACGATCTGGTTATCGAGTCGAGACTCGCCGGCTGGCTGGCCGGCGAGCAGGCGGATTTCCGTTTCTGGCTGGACGCGCCGGCACGGGTTCGCGGCGAACGGATCGCCGATCGCGAGGACAAAGATCCCGCACGTGCGACCGAGGAAACGCAGGCCCGCGAGGCCAGCGAGGCCCAGCGCTACGAGGAGTACTACGGAATCGACATTCGGGACCTCACGATTTACGACCTCTCGGTCAACACGGCCCGCTGGGAGCCCGACGCCGTCCTCGATATGCTCGTCACTGCCGTCGAGCGCTACGACGCCGACGGGGACGAAGGGAAGGCACTCGTAACCGGCGTCGAGTACGACTTCTAATGAGCCTGCGTGGCCCACCAGCGGACCGGTCGCCCGCCGAGTTGCTGACCTTCGGCGTTGTCAACCTCGATAAGCCGCCCGGCCCCTCCTCGCATCAGGTCAGCGGGTGGCTTCGGGACGCCGTCGTCGACACGCTGGCCGAGCGCGGCGTCGAATCGACGATCGATCGCGCCGCCCACGCTGGCACCCTCGATCCGAAAGTAACCGGCTGCCTCCCGGTCATGTTCGGCGATGCGACCCGGCTCGCACAGGTCTTCCTCGAGGGCGGCAAGGAGTACGTCGCCGTCCTCGAGTGTCACGCGCCGGTTCCCGCCGACGCCGAATCGGTGGTCGCGGAGTTCGAGGGACCGATCTACCAGAAACCGCCCCGGAAGAGCGCAGTGTCCCGTCGCCTGCGCGTGCGCGAACTGTATGACCTCGAGGTACTCGAGACCGAGGAGCGCCGCCTTCTCCTGCGTATCCGCTGTGAGAGCGGGACGTATGTCCGTAAACTGTGTCACGACCTCGGGTTGGCACTGGGAACCGGCGGGCATATGGGACACCTGCGCCGGACTGCGACGGACCCGTTCGACGACAGTACCTTACACAGCGCTCAGGACTTCCTCGACGCACTCGGGTTCTGGCTCGAGGACGGCGATCCCGAACCGCTGTACGATGTCGTCGAGCCGGCCGAGCGAATTCTCGAAGGGATTCCGAGCGTCGTCATCGCGGAGAGCGCGGCCCGCGAGGTGGCCCACGGAGCACCCGTCTACGCGCCGGGTGTACTCGAGGCCGACGACGGGATCGACCACGGGGCGCTGGTGGCCTGTTACACGCCCAATGGCGCGGCGGTCTGTCTCGGCGAACTCGCCGGTAACGTCGACGCCGAGAGCGGGGTCGTGGTCGACCTCGAGCGGGTGCTGGTCTGAGGTATCGCGTTGGTACTCGAGGCCGTGAAACCCGGTGACGCACTGGTCACGAAACGACACCCTTAAGCGGAAGACGACCATCGGTTCTCGTGTGGGACCGTGGGGTAGTGGTATCCTCTGCGGATGGGGTCCGTAGGACCCGAGTTCAATTCTCGGCGGTCCCACTCGAAAAATTTCTAAGTGTTCAACTCTTAGCGTCTCGTACCCCTGAGCCGGCCGAAAATCCAATTATCGGTTTCGGGGCACTGTCTAGTGTTGCTTCAAGCGTGATCTGATAGCGTTAAGCCGCTGCACGACCTCTAGAACCCCCTCATGAAGTAGGAAGCTGTATTTCGTCGAATTGACTGAGACAGAGCGTGCAGAGCTTGAAGCGCTGGTTTCAGCTGGCAACCACAGTGCGCAAAAACTCACCCGAGCACGTATCCTGTTGAAGTCCGATGAGGGATGGAGTGATCCGAAAATCGCTGACGCGCTGGACTGTGGCCGCGCCACCGTCCAGCGCACGCGTGAGCGATTCAGCCGACAGCGACTCGGCGCCATCGAACGGAAGAACCCTGACCGTCTCTACTCACGCAAACTCGACGGCAACGCCGAGGCTCATTTGATTGCGTTGGCGTGCAGCGAACCGCCCGAAGGACGTGCTCGCTGGACACTTCACCTCCTCGCAGACACGCTTGTCACCCTCGATGAGATCGACTCGACGTCGATCTCACACGAGACTGTTCGACAGATTCTCAAAAAAACGAACTGCAGCCTCACCGATCCACTCAGTGGGTGATCCCTCCTGAGCAAAACGCCAAGTTCGTCTGCCGTATGGAAGATGTTCTCGCCCTCTATCACGAACCATACGATGAGGATCGGCCAGTCGTCTGCTTCGACGAAACCAACAAACAACTCCTCACCCACGTCCGTGACCCGCTCCCGGACCGCCCGGGAGCGGTCGCTCGGACCGATTACACGTACAGACGAGCCGGAACGCGCAATATCTTCGTGATCAGCGAACCGCTGGTCGGCTGGCGCCACATCGATGTGACCAAGAAACGAACCAAAGTCGAGTTTGTCGAGCAAATGCGCCAACTTGTCGACGAGCACTACCCGGATGCAGAGCGCATCCGGATAGTACTCGACAACTTCAGTACCCACACCGAGTACGCGTTCTATGAGTTTCTCCCGCCGACAGAGGCTCGTCGATTGCTGGAGAAGCTAGAGTTTCACTTCACTCCACCGCACGGAAGTTGGCTCAATATGGCAGAAATCGAACTCAGCGCACTCGCGTCTCAGTGTCTCGACTGCCGAATCCCCGACGCAGCGACACTCCGTTCGGAGGTCGTTGCGTGGGAACAGAGTCGGAACGAGGCGGACTCATCCATCGACTGGCAGTTCACAACCGATGACGCTCGCGTAAAACTGCGCAGACTCTATCCCGTCTCAACTGACGCTTGAAGCAACACTAGTGTTGCTTCCAGATCCAATCGATAAGTACAGGACTGCTCTCGTCCGCTGGTTTTGATGCATCTATTCACGGCTGAAACAACACTAGTTGAGTCAGTTTGAGAAGTGAGCAGGTCGTTGAGTTTCTTGTCCAAAGATGCTCGCAGACCTGCTCAACGAGAGCTATGCGGCGGATTTAGAAGAATCTTGGGAGAACGAGCGGACGACGACGCCCGTCAGGGCGTTCGCCGTCCGCCTCCACGAAACAGGTTGTTTCTTCGAGAGACAACAACGATTTTAGCTGAATTAGGCGTTGAACGCTCACATGGAGCGGTCGATCAGTTCGGGTATCGGACTGCCCTTGCTCGGTTAGGATTGAGTGATCGGGTCAACTACACCGAGCGAAACCTCATCGAAAAGTGGTTTCACACCCTCAAAATGCGGATCGACCGCTTCCACAACTCGTGGGTGGGCAGTCGGTCGAACGCACGCGAATAGTTTGAACAATTCATGCACTACTACAATCGCCAGAGACCGCATCAAGCTCTCGACGGAAAGACGCCGATCGAGGAGGTGCAGAACTAGACAGTGACCTCAACCCTATTAGCGTCTCTTTATTACATTTATCTTCTCTTCCCTAGTGATGATTTGATACTGAGTATTTTATTCTTCTCTGGTTCTTTCACCGTTATTTACATTTCCATTCAAATAATAATCTTGTGTATGGAGATTGAGTCACAGGGTAGAAGAGTGCATATAAGGTAGTTAGCACGCAGATCAGATTGCGGTCCTTCTTCCTGACTCCCTGGGGTTGCACGTCGACAGAATCCGTTTCCCGAATATGCACACGAGTCGCGACTCGTCGTGTGCATATCGTGAGTTGATCCATCGCTTGCGCCGCTGTTCTTCTCTGGATAGCCGACACATTCCGCCGTTTTCGGACCGAAATGGACCGTCCAGTGAGCCGAAAAAACTATAGTAGCCACTGAAAGTCATTGCACACCTGATCGCACGACCCCGTCGCGATCAGTATGTAAATCGTTTCAGTGGCTACTATAGGATTTCGGGGGCCGTGTGTACGAGTATGCGAATCAGGACCGATGGCGACTACGTATACCGACGAGACGCGATCGAACGTGCAGCTGACTTCTACGACTGTAACAAGACCAAAGCAGTGGTGAGCGCCTGCGACGACGTTCCGAAGTTCGTTCAGGCGTCTCGCCAAGTCCTCGAGCGCGATGACCTCACGCTCGAGCAGCGCCGGGAGATCGCCGAGACACTGTCGACGCGAGCAGTGACGTTCGAGGTTGAATCCGAAATTGGGGTCACCACCGATTGACTCTTCGTAGAAGAGATGTAGTATCAATAGATCGTCTACTCAGGTCGCCGTTCCTATTTGACATCCAAGAGAAGAAGACCTTTTTACCGTGAGTCTACCTGCACATAGATATGCCGCAGTCTCGACGGGCATTCGTGGTTTTACTGGCGGGAATCGGGAGTGGGTGTGTAGGTGCTCCCCAGTCCTCGTCAACGACAACAGAGTCAGACACAGACGGCGACGGGATATCTGATCACGCCGACCAGTATCCAAACGATTCTCGTAGGGCGTTCCGGGATTTTACCAGGGAAGGCACCTACACGCTTCGCCCCGGTGAATTCTCAGCCACCGCGCTCACGAACTCACCACAGGCGAGCGGTGAGGTACTGCATTACGACATCGAAGTCGAAGGTGACACGGAGGTTGATTGTCTCGTCTTTGAGCGGGAGGCCTATGACGCCTACGCGGCCGGTGCCCGCGATGTTTCCATCGTTTCCGAATATAGTCGAACAGGAGTTACTAAGACAAGTCTCACACGTACGCTTGACAAAGGCGAGTACCTCTTTTCACTTGATTACACCAGCCAAGTGACCGATCCAGGTGAACAGAGTGTCACCGTGAATCTCGTTTTAGAACTCGCTGAACCAGCTGACCAATAGTACACTGCCACTGGATCCCTCCATCGTTCTGCTAAAAAATGGAATCGATCGAGATTTTCGCCTGCTCAGTCCCGCGGTGATCGCCGCCACCGTGCCAGCGGAGCAGCGGGAGATCGCTCGAGCGAACCATCTTATCGCGGAGCATCGTACAGCCCGAGCGCCCGTGTGGGCGGTAGACGACGAAACAGTACCAGCCGTCGTGCCGCCGGAGTTTCTCGTGATACCCACGATCTCCTGTAGGCGCGTGACGGCCTTGATACCGGCGAGGTCGGCCTGTGGGCTCGGGTCGCCGATGTAGTGTTTCAGCGTCACCGTGTCCCCGTTCTCGAGTGCTTGGCGGGCGGTGTGCCCGCCCTCGGCTTTGAGGATGTCCCGATTCTTCTGCACCGAGAGGTAGTCCGCTGCCGGCTTCGAGTCCCAGCGGTCGGGATCGTGGTGGATCGCCCGGACCGACAGCTGGCGATCGATCTGGTCGTCGCGAACGAACCCCAAGTGCAGAAGCACCTCGTCGGGATCGCGCTCGTGGTTGCCGTCCTGGTACTCGCGAAAGCCGCCGACCGTGTAGTCCTCTGGCGTGGATTCGTTCGTGAGCCACCCGATCACCAGCACCCCCATCGAAATGATGAACGCGTAGGTGATCTCGGTCCCGTGGGCGCTGTGCAGCGCGTCGGTCAGTGCGAAATTCAGCGGCTCGCCAAACTGCAGGGTGCCGACCGATCCGATCGCGAACGACGCGAGCACGAAGATTGGGGCAAGGATACTGTCCGTAAGGTTGATACCGTCTTCCCGACGCACGGTGTCGGGAACGTACTTCTGCGGTAGGCTGAGTGCCATACGCTCGGTCCGCAACCCCTCTCTTCGAAAAACCTCGGAACACCGGCACGTTCCGGCGGTGATCCCTTGGGATTCCCGAGAGTCACCAAGTTTTATGAAAGGGCGGGTTGCCCGCCGGATATGGCGCTGAACAAACTTCGCAAGTTAGACCGCGACTCGGTTGGGATCACGCTTCCGAAAGACGATATGCGTATCGAGGGCCTTCTTGACGAAAACGGTGAGATCGACGGCGACTATCACATGCATATCCGTCACCTCGACGACGGCGAGTGGTCGCTCGAACTTGTTGAAGGGATCGACACGTGATCGAAGCCACTGAACCGAATCTTCGAACCTCACCACGTAGAGTCCGTCGCTATACACAAACCACGATGTCGATATAGCCCTACCGTAGGCGAGAGGCTCGCGAGATGCATAGAATCCGGACAGATGCGACTGAACCCACTGTGATCACGACGAATTCTCGATCCCATTAATAAAGAACCAACCAGTTACTCATCCGTGAACAACACGTATCGACTCTCATTCATAATTTTGTTGAAATTATGACTAATAGAGCTCTGTCTGGAATTTACCGAAAATATAGGTATAGAATTAACCGTACGAAATCTAGAAAGTGCTACTCAAGATCTGTACAAGAAATAAAATCGCTCAGGATCGGTATCTGAGTTAGATATCTTCCTGAATGATATTTCTGTTACCGCTCTCGCCGACTGCGATAACATTATCACCAGAACTACATTCCACCGACGAACCAACAGTGGACCCAACGTCAGTCTCTGTGGACCCATCACTACAGATTACCTTTTCAGTGTTGTCGCCGATTGATTGAATAGTCACATCCACACCGCTACCAGTTTCTTCAGTACTTACTCCCGCTGTTGCTGGTGCCTGCTGACTCCCGCCCATGTCAAGGACGAATGCCGCAATCACGGCTGCGAGGATGACAGTAATTGCAACCATGAGAATCACGCCGATAACCGGCGACACTGCCCGTTCGTCTTCGTTTCCAATCAGCTTCGATCTGTATTGTTTCAAATCCATGTTTACCACAGCATCGTCCATGAACGGTAGGAACGCTTATCCGACCCCGTGTGGGACCGGAAGGTGCAGGGGGAAAGGACCAACCCCACCGTTCCCGCTTTCTCGCGGCCACCGTCGTCACCGATGCTAATAGCACCGAGTCCGTTGATACCATATAATAATATGGGATCGTGACAATTCAACGTTCAAGAAAGACTTTCAGATCTGATAATCAGTGGGTGCTATCCACCGTACAGCGGTGCCTTGAAAGGCCGCTGTCCTGCGATTTCCGAATTGGTCTGCAAAACAGTAGGGAATTGACGGCTCGAACCGATCGACACACCATGTCCGACTCCGACGTGCTCGTGAACGAACGGGAACTCGCGCGCACCTACGACGGAGGGGATTACGACGACGTGTGGGACGCGGTCAACAGTACCGTCGCACGATAACCGACCACTCCGACAACCCCGACGCGGGATCGGCGAGATCGTCAACGTTTCGGATGCGTCTCGAGTGGGATCGTGAATGCCTTGAGTAGCACCCGAACTACAGCGGAAGCATCGGGAGTACGAACTTGGCAGTCGGGCCGAAAAACGAAAACGTGAATACGCCCATGAGAATGGTGACGAGTCCGCTACCGAGACCTAACAAAATAGCGCCGATGCGCGTATTTGTGTAATTGAACGCCGCACTGAGGCTCCAGATTCCAGTTCCAGCCATGATAGCGAGACCGAGAAGAGCGAGCCCCTGTATCGTTTCGTCGGCAGTGTAGCCTTTCATCACGACGGCAGCGAGGACGAGTTGACCGCCAATGAAGATGCTTCCCGTGTAGGAAAATCCGAGCCACAGTGGCCGGTCGGTTACGGTCGCACGCACCCACGGAAGGCGGGCGGTACCGTAGACAGCGAGCGGGAACAAGGGGAACACGTATCGAACGGTGAGCATCGCATGGAGTGGAAGCCGATAGATGTACAACAGCGTGGTCAGGATCGCATAGGTCAGGACGAAAATGTCCGCGGCAAAGACCGGTCGGGATCGAAGGTTCGGAGACGAACGGTTACCCAAACTGTTGAACGCCGTCCGGAATGCGACAACGGGTGCGGCGATCAATGCGCCTGCGATCGGAAGCGCTTCCAAGAAGGCGACGTTGATAGCGAGGCCGGTCGCACCGGATGACGAAAATCCGAAGTAGCCGCTCCGAACGAATGTGCGGTACAGTCGGGCCGGCTCCTGACGGACTGCAGTAAGACCGTCAACGAGAAATTCCGTGAAGAGAAGCGCTCTGTCGAGCGTACCGAGCAGTGGCGCTATAATTCCACCGACGATACTGCCGTCATCCGTGGCACTAGCGTTATCAGTACTAGTTCCTGAACTGCCACTCGAAGTAGATGTGTCTCCAGTCACGCGATTGCCAACTGCGTCGCCACCGTAGCGATCGAGCATCCGCGGCGGCGTGAACGGATCACCGGATATCAGGTAGTTCGTCAGGAAAAACGGGAGCAGCGAGACAAACAATCCTATCGCAACCGTCGCAAGTGTACGGACGCTATTCTCTCGAGCAGTAGCAAAATCGGCGACGACCATCGCCCCGAGCAGAACGAGTCCTTCGGATGCGTGTAACCACGCGGTGAGGCCCACCGGAACATAGGCGACGGCCCTGTATCGCCGGTACGTCGAGATTCGGGCGGTCTCCCGGCTTCGGTAGAGGAAGAAGAGCGTTAGCAGCGCGAACAGGGCAGTGGGAACGTGCCGTTTCGGGATCGTTGCCCAGAGCAGTGCCGGTGATGCAACCCCGACAGCGATGCCAGCCGCAAGCCCGATATCGGACAAGTGGATGCGTGAGAGAAGCCGATAGACGACGAGTGCACATCCGGCGGCAGCGAGTATCGTCGCGAGTTGGAGCGCGGGATACGCGAGGTGAGTGAGTGGAAACGACGTCGCACCGGCTACATTGATGACGAAACTACTAAGCGCGATACCGCCCCCGACGAGGTGGGCTGCTCTGTGACGATTCACTAGCCGTCCGCCGACGCTGATGGTGGCAAACACCGAGAGGCTCCAGAGTGCGGCAAGAGCGACGCGAACGTCGGCGACCGCAGCGATCCCGTCCAGTACCCAGAGAATCGGAAGCGCGAAGACGATGTGTGCGAAGTTCCGCGGAAACGCTTTGCCATTGTAATCGGCCATTCCCGGACTCCTGAGCGTCTCCCCATACGCCGGCGTGGTGACGTGGAGGTGTCCATCGCTCAGCGCGACTAGTCCGTTGGCGACGGTCAGGTTGTCGTTGATCGAGAATGTCGTTCGCCAGAGGACCATCGCCGCGCTACACGTGAGGAGAAAGATAAAGACGCCACCGTAGTCCCCGAACACCAGTCGTCCGAGGCGGTGTGCGATGGCAGTCGCTCGTTCCGTGTGCTTATCGAGAACAGCATAATACCGTGATCGATAGCTCACGCTGCCACCTCCACCGTGATATTTCGGCTAGCTAGCGTCCGTTCGGCGGTGGTTTCGTTCTCCATACCGCGGTAGGTCAGGCGTACTTCTGCATCGTACTGTTCCTCGCTGACTCGGTCCGGACTGAGGGTAGTTTCCGACATAGAAACGTCGAACTTTTCGGGCGATTCCTCGCTTACCGTCACCGTAGAAAGCGAGGTGATACCAAGTTCACTGATACTGATCTCATAGGTAACCCTCACACACTCTTGGACATCGGTTACCCCCACTGTCGCGTCAGGAACGTCGAGTTTCCAGACTTCCGCCCCGAACTCAGATTGCGTGAGAGTTGCCGACTTAGGAACCGATGCCGACTGGATCGCTGCGTTCCCCTCACTGGAAAGTGCACCATCTCCACAAAGACTATCATCAGTCGTGAAGTCCACCGGCACGAGTGGACCTGAAGCAAACACTGTTATGGTGATAAAACTGATAACAATAAGCGATACAAGCCAGCGTCCGACCATACTGACATCCTATCTCGAAGTCGGAATAATAAGTATAGCGATACGATCTCACCAACTTTTTTTACTCGTTCTGCGTAATCGTTCCCGTAACATTCGCGGACTCTGGTGCATCTACTGAGTGCCCGTTCGCATCGATATCTCCATCAACGAGGACGTTCTCCCCAAGATCAACGCCGGGGTCCATACCGCTGCCTTCAACTGTAATATCTCCTCTTACAATCACGTTTTTGTCTAACTGGACTTCTTCATCAATTGTTTTGATTGAGCCATCCATTTCTGTATCTTGTTTTAATGTCAGTGTATCTCCGTTCGGCTCTTCGGGAAGTGCAATATCACCGTTAATCGTCGCTTCATCTTTGACTGTTGGCATGGAACCACTATTGAGGTTCCCAGTGAACTGCCCCTCTTGTTCGATATCAAAAGCAGATTCTGACGAGTCACTGAGTTTGACAGTACCGATGAGTTTAGCATCCTTCTCAATAGTCACCTTAATATCGGCCCGTCCACCGTCCTCACCAACAATATCGCATTTAAGAGGCGAATCATCTTCAGTGACGGTGAGATCATTGCCGTTGATGAGGGCGTCGCACCGGTCATACCTGTTTCCACGGACCTCATACGTGTCGAGCAATACCTTCGGACTCACTACCTGCAACACATCTCCTTCCTCAAGTGGGTCAGGACAATCACTCCTTTCGACGATCGTCACGTCACCCTTCTTGAGGGGACCACTGCCATCCCATTGACCACAGTCCCCTTCGCCTCTGAGCTGGATCTCAGTGCTATCAGCGGACAGTCCCCGAACATCGGTCAGCACGATGGCTACTGATTCATCTTCTTGAAAGACCATCTCTGCGCTTGGCGACTGCTGGAGAAAACCAACACTAAGAATTGCTGCTGCAAGAACTGTCATCACAGCCACAAACATTCCGATAAGCAACACGGTTCCAATAACAGGTGAAACTGCCCGTTCAGATGATTGAGAGCGACGTAACCGCATTATCTCCTCTTTCAATCACAGTGACTAATGTTTTTTGACTACCAATCTCAAGAGACAATCGCTCTATGATAGTCCACTGTATGCGGTTTTAGTCCCAATTTATGATCGGTACCACCCATCAGTAATTAATAGATGATCCAATAACTATATCTCATGATTACAGATGCTCGAGCCCTTAGATCGTCACATATCCCGAGCGACCTCCATCACTGGGATGCGAAAATCGAGCAGTTGGCCGATGCCCTCCGGCCCATCGCGGATGGGGACACCGGTGAGAACGTGCTCGTCTTCGGTCCGAGCGGGACGGGAAAGACGACTCTCGCGAGGTTCGTCGTTCGCCAACTCGAGCGAGAGACGCTCGATTTTCGGTGGGGCTATCACAACTGCATCTCCGGCTCGTCGAAAGCCGAGGTTCTCCACGGCGTGATGCGCGATGCGGGTCTCGGTGCGAACCTCAAGAAGCTGGGCTCGCCGACGAGTGCGTTCGTCGATTGGCTCCGCGAGAGCGACAAGCGCGTCGTCGCGGAGCGAGTGAACGCTACGCCTGAGGTGATCAGAGAGCATTACGACCATCCAGATCCGATTCGACGGATGCAGCCTCGTCGCGAGTTCTTGGACCAAGGTAATTCCGAATGAATGCCGATATCAGGCGTTACAGGCCTCCTAAAGGATTTATTGGGCACCTCGGCGGTCCCACTTTTTCGACACAGCAAGCGTGAGAGCAGAGCGACCGTTGATCGGGAGATTCGAGCGTCCCCGGATGTCCTCACACGGTACTGGCTACCCAACCACCGGGACTGTCCAGTCCCTAATCAGGCTTAAGAGATGTCTCCACTCGAGGCATTTGGTTCCGAGACGACGAATTCAGCCAGTTCTTCCTTTGAATGATCTTCGACCAGATGTTCGTCGACATTCTGGTCATCGGGAAGGTCTTCGTGACAAAGGGGGCATTCAACTGGGGGTTGAGTGCTCATACCGCCCGCAGTGGTCTGAGAAGCAAAAGTCTCTGGCTGGCAATCTCGCTTGTTACTCACTACTGACGGGTACTGAGCAAAGAGCATCTCTTCGAACGAAATGCGACGGGAAGGAGTTGCACCTTCGGCACACCCGTGGAACGGGCGCGTGTTACGCTACACCACCGTCGCATAACCTGCAGTCGTCCTCTTCTCGATCCGGTGCAAATAAAATGGGCCTTGAAATAGCTGACCGTTCATCCAGTACGGGCGTTGATCGAACGAACGGCGGTTCACAATGAGCCGTCTCATCGGATCGGGTCCGGAGCGGAGACGATCACGCTGGAACGAACGATGTGATTAACCGATGAACTCTCAGTGGCTGTAATTGCCTGCCAAACGACTACCGTGGCGATACTGTATCGAGGGAATTATAAACGGCACGGAGAATACCCGCGCCTTTAGGCGCGGGATGAATCCGACAACTCCTCCACAATCCACCGTCGATAGCCCGACTGGATATTCCACGCCCGAATCCGAACTTTTACAACAGAACGCCACATAACCTGTTATGGAAGTGTTCCACGATGCATATCCACCGCACCTACCGAGCGAAAATCCTCAACCACAGTCAGGTAGAGGACTCGCTCGACCGGCACGGGTGGAGTGCGTCAAAGCTCTGGAACGTTGCAAACTATCATTCCCGCCAAGTGTGGGATGAGACGGGCGAGATTCCAGACGATTCGGACTTGAAGGGCGAGTTGAAGACTCACAACAAGTACAAAGGATTGCACTCACAGTCCAGTCAGCGCGTTCTGGAGGAACTCGCTGAAGCCTTCAACTCGTGGAAGCAAAAGCGCAAGAACGATTCTCGTGCGAATCCGCCCGGCTACCGCAAGAAAAATTACTACGACTCAGAAGGCCGCCGTGTCCACGAAGAACACCCGCGCAGCACGGTGACGTGGAAGCAGAAAGGCATTCGTCACGACACCAACAACGGGCGAGTGCGCCTCTCTAAAGGAGCGAATCACAAGGAACACCCCCGAGCATGGGAATACATCCTTGTCGAATACGAAACGCGCCCCGGAGTTACCGTCGAGAACCTGCAACAAGTCAGGGCTGTCTACGACAAGGCGAAAGGGCGCTGGGAACTGCACTTAGTGTGTAAGCACGAAGTGGAGACACCCGACGCCCCCGGTGATGAGACGGCAGGTGTTGACCTCGGTATCTGCAACTTCGCCGCCGTCGCGTACAGTACCGAGGACGCCGACCTGTACCCCGGCAACCGCCTGAAACAGGACGGGTACTACTTCCCGAAAGAAATCGCCAAGTGTGACGATGCAGGCGGCCAAGAAGCAACTCGATTGCACGCGAAGTGGTCAGAGCGTCGAACCCACTTCTTCCACTCCTTAGCCAAACACATCGTTGAACGATGTGTCGAGCAAGAAGTGGGTCGAATCAACATCGGGAAACTCGCTGGTGTTCGTGAGGACGAGAACGGCGAGTCAAAGAACTGGGGTCGTCATGGCAACCTCGACCTGCATGGGTGGGCGTTCGACCGTTTCACCAACATCCTCGAATACAAGGCAAAGGCCGAGGGTATCGAAGTCGTAGAGGTTTCAGAGCGCGACACGAGCAAGACGTGTTGTGTCTGCGGTAGAGAAGACGATAATCAGCGTGTTGAGCGTGGCTTGTACGTGTGCAAGACGTGTGATGCGGCGTTCAACGCTGACGTGAATGGGGCGGAGAACATCCGTCTCGACATCAATCAAAGTAACTCCGAGTCTTCGCCCAGTTTGGACGAGGATAGGAGTAGCGGCTGGTTGGCACAGCCCGGAGTCTACCTTCATGACTTGTCCAGCGGATTCCAACCGCAGGCTCAAGTGGTAGACTGCAAACCTTAATATCCCAATCCAGCGGTGCGGTGCCGTGGGATTCCTCCGCGTTCACGCGGAGGAGGATGTCAATTGCATCCTCATTGCCGGAAGAGATATCATGAGAGAAGTGCCGACCAGTATCAGGGTTGTAGAGGGGGTCGCGGCATACGAGAATATCGATCCGGTCGAATTAGAGCCGCCGTTACACGAGGTGATCGATACGGATGCGCTCGATTCGTTGTTTCGGTCGGCCGCCGACTCGAGTGTCTCGATCGAGTTTACATACCGCGGGAAGCGCGTGTCTGTCGACGATTCGGGACAGGTCGAGGTGACGGACGCGTCCAGAGACGGCGGGAGTTCGACGGTCGCCGAATGATGACAGTCCCGGCCGACCGGAGCGGACAGCGCCGATCGTCTCAGATCGGAACGACGCTCGAGCGATCGCAGCGCCACTCCGTTGCAGTCGACTCGCGTTTCGGTGGCCCACCGAAACGGGGTGACGAGTTTCTCGATGGCGGTATTCAGTCACGAGCCTCGAGTTATAGTAGTCACTGACAGTCAGTGCACACCTAATCGCACGACTGCGTCGCGATCAGTGTGTAAATCGTTTCAGTGGCTACTATAGCCGTCCGACCCGACGAACGACGTTGCTGGTGTAAACATGTGGTCGTCGAGGTATCCCCAGTCGTCGAAGTCGTTGTTGCCGTCGCTCGCGGAGAAGCCGTAATAGTCACGCGGCGCGTTGTAGTTCATCACGCTCGAGTAGCTGCTGAAGCGGTACTCGTCGGTGTCAATCCCCTCGAAATCGGTGTTCGAGAGGCCGAGCGAGTGACCCAGTTCGTGCATCGCGGTCGATCCCGTTTGGTCGCGACCCGACTGTGATTCGACCATCATCGTCCCGAGGCCGGCTTTGCCGATGACGTTCCCCTCGCTCGTATCGCCGGCGACATCGTCGACGATAACCAGATAGTGATAGCCCAGCCCCTCTTGGTCGAAATGCTGTGCCCGGATCTGGTTGAGGTCGCCGACGTCGGTCTCCGACTCCCACGGAATCGTTTCGTCGAGTGTCACGTGAAGGTCCGCACCGGTCGAGCCGTCGGGGTTCTCGAGCGGGGCGTCCTCGAACTCGCTGGCGATCCGTTCGGCCTCGCGGCGCTCGAGGTCGGTCCGCTCCATGGTGTCGACCTCGACGTAGATGTCCGTTCTGAGCGGGTCGGCGTCGGGGAAGATGTCCGGTTTATTAACCTCTGCACCGTCGGTTAGCCCGTCGCCGTCCGTATCCGCCTCGGTCGGGTCGGTGCCGTACTCGCGGACCTCCGCGCTATCGGCCAGCCCGTCGTCGTCCGTGTCGGTGACGGTAGGGTCGGTCTCGTACTCGAGCACTTCCGGGCCGTCCTCGAGGCTGTCCCCGTCCGTATCGGCGTTCGTGGGCTGAGTTCCGTACTCCTCGAGTTCGTTGAAATCGGACAGGTCGTCGCCGTCCGAATCCGCCGCGAGCGGATCGGTGTCGTACTCGCGCACTTCGTCGCCGTCCGCGAGTCCGTCGCCATCAGTATCCGCTTCGGTCGGATCGGTGCCGTACTCGCGGACCTCCGCGCCGTCTGCGAGGCCATCGCCGTCGCTATCTGCCTCGAGGGGGTCCGTCCCGATCTCGTACACCTCCGTGCCGTCGTCGAGTTCGTCGCCATCGGTATCGGCGACGGTGGGGTCGGTCCCGTATCGCCGTTCCGCCCCGTCCTCGAGGCCATCACCGTCGGTGTCGGCGTCGAAGACCGCGGTCCCCTCGCGGATCTCGGTCACCGGCGCGACCCCGTCGGCATCGGGATCGACGACCGTCGTCCCCCCGACGAATCCGACGGTACCGAGTCCGACGACGAGGACGAGAGCGAGACCTGCACTGGACCGCAACGATACCATTTCCTGAATGTCAGAAACGAGGAACTATCTGTATTGTGGCTTCGTGACGGAGCGGACCAATCCTATCCCGGTGCCCGCATCGACTTCGATCCCTTCCCGCCAGTTTCACTTTCACCACGCTGTCCAAACCCTCTTACACGCCGGTCCCCGAGACGACGGTAATGGACGGGAACGAGCGCCTCGAGTTGCCGGTTTCCGACGATACTCTTCCGTTCGACCCGGCCGACGCCGCGATCGAGGACGGCGACGTGTTCGAGTTGCTCGAGCCCGCGGTACAGGAGTGGTGGCTCGAGGAATTCGGCGAGTTCGTTCCCGAGAACGACGGCTTCTTTACGCCGCCACAGCAGGGGGCTATCCCGAAGATCCACGATGGGACGAACACCTTGGTCTGTGCGCCGACCGGGAGCGGAAAGTGCGTGAAGCCGGATACGCCGATGGTCGTCCAAGACGATGGAGATGCAACAGTTGTTCGGGCGGAAGGCCTTCTCGAACGCCGACACAGAAAAGTTACGGATGTTGACGAGGACGGCGAACTGTACACGAGTTCGATCGAAGCGTACTCGCTCGACGAAGACGAACTCTCGCTCCGTGAGTCGATGGTGTACTCGGAATCCTACGACGGACCGATCCATCGGATTCAAACTTCGTACGGAAGAGAGGTCGAGGTTACACCGGATCATCCGCTTCTCGTCGAGACGGCATCCGGTCCCGAGTGGCGACCGGCACGTGAGATCGAAGACGGTGACCGGATCGGAATTCCAACGCACATCGATCTTCCCGAGCGTGACATCGAGCTCAACGTGGGTGCAGCGCTCGATCGGCTTCGATCGGAATTCCCGCTGGTTGCGACCGAGGCGGAGTCAGACCGGGTCGTCGCTCGTCTCGAGGAAGAAGTCCCCATTTCGGCGTTCGACGAGTACGAACGGCGACTCGCACTCGCACTCGCGGACCTCACCTACGCAGACGTAGCGGATCGGCTGTCCATCGGCCTCGCGTCCGTCTCAAAGCTCGTAAACGGTACGAGCGAGTACTGCTCCGAGGAATTTCTTGAGTTACTTCGAGAAGCGTATACGCGGCTTCCTCCCGGCGAGGTACTCGTCAAAACGGACAACGGTCGCGTTTCCCGATTTCGCTATCCAACCACGCTCGACTCTGATCTCGCAGAACTAGCTGCGTTTGTTCTCGGAGAGGGACTCATCGGAGAGTACGAACGGAACCGGTTTGTGATGATTACGCAGAAAAATCGGACCGAGATTCTCGAACGCGCAATGGAGACGATGTGGGATCAGTTCGGTATCGCATTCGAACAAAAGTCGGAAATCGACTACGTTATTTCCGACGCGGCGTTTTCCGTGTTCTTTGCAGAACTGCTGGATATTGAACCCGGACCGGGCCGTGACGTGTCGCTTCCGAACTGGGTGTTGAACGCGTCCAAACCGATCAAACAGTCGTTCCTTTCGACGTTTCTGTCGTTAGAGGCGGAGGTCCAATCCAACGAGGTTCGTCTCGTACAGGCCAACGAGTTGAAAATAGAGCAGTTGACATACCTCTTGCTCTCGTTCGGAATTCTCCCGGCCCGCGGTCGCCGGGAGAAGTACGCGACGAATACGGACGAACAAACGGAGCGAACGTATCATTCGCTCACAATTCGCGGAATCGAGAACCTGTCGACGCTCCTGTCAGCGTGTTCGATCGTCCATCCGAACGTCGACCAGTTGGAAGCACACACCACCGGACAGCGTTCCGGAAACCACATCGGACGGCACGCCTTCGACTATCGGGACATTCGTTCGCTATCGAAGTACTTCGAGAACGATCGGGAATTCAATGCCGAGCTCGGCAACATCTACGAAGTGGCCAGACGAAGCGGATATCTTACGGAACAAGCACTGGACACGCTGTCTACGAAACTGCAGTCGCTGCCGTCTGACGAAACGACACGAGAACTCACAGCGAAGATCGACAGTATTCGCAGCCGAAACATCGCTTGGGTAACCGTAGAATCGAACGAGACGTCCCCCTACAACGGTACGATCGTCGATCTCAGTGTTCCGGACACGCACAACTTCGTCGGTGGGCGCGGTGGATTGTATCTTCATAATACACTCGCATCCTTCACATCGATCATTAACGAGCTCTACAAGCGTGATCGCGACACCGAAGACGGCCTCGAGAACTCGGTGTACTGTCTCTACGTTTCGCCGCTGAAATCCCTCGCGAACGACATTCACCGCAATCTCGAGGTCCCCCTCGAGGGGATCGAAGAGATCGTCGCCGAACGCGACGGCGAGGAGTCGATGGGCGAGATTCGCCACGCGATCCGTCACGGCGACACCTCCTCGAGCGACCGCCAGAAGATGCTCGAGGAGACGCCCCACATCCTCAACACGACCCCCGAAACCCTCGCGATCTTGCTCAATTCGCCGAAGTTCCGCGAGAAACTCCGCACCGTCGAGTACGTCATCGTCGACGAGATCCACTCGCTGGCGGCGGGCAAACGGGGGACCCACCTCTCGGTCAGTCTCGAGCGACTCGAGGCGATGGCCGAGGGGGACATTACACGGATCGGCTGTTCGGCGACGATCGAGCCCCTCTCTCGAGTCGCGGAGTTCCTCGTCGGGTGCGAGGAAACCGGCGAGCCCCGCGACTACGAGATCGTCGACGCGCGCTTCGCCCGCGAGTTCGATATGCGACTCGAGTGTCCCACGGACGACCTGATCAACACGCCACGCGAGGTCGTCCAAGAGCGGTTCTACCGGATGCTTCACGAGCACATTCAGGCGCACACGAACACGCTGGTCTTTACCAACACGCGCTCCGGGGCCGAACGCGTCCTCCACAACCTCCGTGAAGAGTTCGACGCCTACGACGAGGACAACTCGGGTTGTCACCACGGCAGCCTCTCGAAGGAGGTGAGACAGGACATCGAGGGGCGACTGAAAGACGGCGATCTCGACGTGGTCACCTCCTCGACGAGCCTCGAGTTGGGGATCGACATGCCCCACGTCGACCTCGTCGTGCAGGTCGGCTCGCCGAAGTCCGTCGCTTCGTTGCTCCAGCGGATCGGCCGCGCGGGCCATCGCGTCGGCCAGACGGTGACCGGCCGGGTCATCGCGCTCGATCGGGACGAACTCCTCGAGTGTGCGGTCATGCTCAAAAAGGCCGAAGACGGGTTCGTCGACTCGGTGTCGATCCCCGAGAACGCACAGGACGTGGCCGCCCAGCACGTCTACGGGATGGCGATCGCGGAGATCAGACCCGAAGCCGAACTGAAGCGGATCCTCCGTCGGGCCTACCCCTACCGGAACTACACCGAAACGGAGTACGAGTCGCTCATGCGATACCTCACCGCCGAGTACGCCGGCTTGGAGGAGAAAAACGTCTACGCAAAGGTCTGGCGCGACGAAAACGACCCGCCCGACGGCCAACACCATCACGAGGAGTTCCCCGTCGGCGAGCCGCTGATCGGGAAACGCGGCCGCCTCGCGCGGGTCATCTACATGACCAACATCGGCACGATTCCGGATTCGTTCGCCTGCGACGTCAAGACGCGTGCAAGCGACGAGTGGGTCGGCCAACTCGACGAGTCTTACCTCGACACCTTAGAGAAAGGCGACGTCTTCGTCCTCGGTGGCGACCACTTCGAGTATCGCTACCGGCGCGGGTCGAAGGTCTACGTCGACCGCACGAGCGCCCGACCGACGGTCCCCTCGTGGTACTCCGAACGGCTCCCGCTGTCCTACGATCTGGGCTGTGAGATCCTCGAATTTCAGGGCGAACTCCTCGAGCGCTACGCGGCCGGCGGGCCGCCGCGGGTCCGCGCGTGGCTCCGGGAGTTCCCGCTTGACGACGACAGCGTGCGAGCGATCGCCCGACTGTTCGACTACCAGTGTCAGTACGCGGGCGCGGAAAGCGTGAGCACGAGCGACCGGCTTGCGGTCGAAGTCGTCCGGGACCGCGAGGAGTACGGGCGCCACTACTACGTTCACTCGACGTACGGCCGCAAGGTCAACGACGGGCTCTCGCGGCTGCTCGCCTACCGCTGTGCGCAGGAGGCGACCGCCAACGTCCGCGTTGCGGTCGCGGACAACGGCTTCGTCCTCTCGATGCCGCTGAACCGGAAAGTCGACATCGAGGGGATCATCGCGGACCTCGCGGCCGAGGACGTTCGCGGCGATCTCCGGGCCTCCCTCTCGGGAACCGACCTGCTCCAGCGCTACTTCCGGATCAACGCGACGCGCGCCCTGATGATCCTCAAGCGTTACAAGGGCTACGAGAAGTCCGCGGCCGAACAACAGGTTTCCAGCGAGATGCTGCTCGGTTTCGCCGAGGATCTCGAGGACTTTGCAGTGATCGAGGAGACCTACCGCGAGATCCTCGAGGACAAACTGAACGTAAGCGAGATCGAAGACATCGTCGACGCGATCGACGCGGGCGAGCTCGCCGTCTCCCGGCGACTCCTCGATTCGCCGACGCCGCGGGCGTTCGGGCTCGCGACGCTGTCGGCAAGCGATGTCGTCCTCGCTGAGGACGAGAGCGCTGCCTTGCAGTCGTTCCACGAGCACGTCCTCGAGGAGATCGGCGAGGAGTCGCTGGCGGGACTGACGGCGGGTTCCGAAGACGAGTAGCTCCGGGTGCCAGTAGCGGTTAACATCGGTAGCCCTCTCCCAAACTGACTTTATCTTGGAAGGTGAACCAGTGGTGTGTTACCGATGACTGTGCGAGAGAAGCCCACACGGACTGACCGAGTTCAACGGTATCGTCGACTCACTGCCGTTCTCCGCCGCTCGGAGGACGCCGCGAACGGGGGAAGCTGAATGGTCGACCACGACGCGTGGAGCGACCGGCAGTCGTCGACGACGGTCTCGGTCGACGGCCACGACCTCGAGGTCGCCTATCACGAGGACGGCCCCGACGAGAGCGCGGCCCCGCCGGTCGTCTTCCTCCACGGCATTCCGACGTGGTCGTTCCTCTGGCGCGACATCGTCCCGGCGGTCGCCGAGGATCGGCGGACCATCGCCCCCGATCTGGTCGGCTACGGCAACTCCGCGATGGGCGACGGCTTTGACCGCTCGATTCGCGCACAGGAAGAAATGCTCGAGGCCCTGCTCGACGACCTCGGTATCGAGGAGATCGCGCTGGTCGCCCACGATATCGGCGGCGGCGTCGCACTACGCTTTGCCGCCCACAACCCCGAACGGGTCGAGCAACTCGTCCTCTCGAACGCCGTCTGTTATGACTCGTGGCCCGTCGAGTTCGTTTCGGAGTTGGGGCTTCCGTCGACCGCCGACCTCGAGCGGGCAGACCTCGAGTCGCGACTCGACTCGGCGTTCGTCGAGGGGGCCTACGGCGAGGCAGACCCCGAGTTCGTCGCGGGGATGAAAGCGCCGTGGCAGACCGACGAGGGCCACCTGTCGCTGGTTCGGGACGCCGTCGCGACGAACACGAACCACACGACCGAACTCGACTACGGCGCGATCACCGCCGAGACGCTGTTGCTGTGGGGCGAAGACGACGTCATGCAGCCCTACGCGTACGCCGAGCGACTCGCCAAGGACCTCGCCGACGCCGAACTCGCACCGCTGTCGGACGCCTACCACTGGGTTCCCGAGGACCAGGCGGACGCCTACGCCCACCGGCTCCGTGAATTCCTGACAGGAGCGCAAGTGTAACAATATGTCAGCCACGACAGTCACGATACCATGAGCGACGAACCACCGAACTGGGATTTCAAGGACCGCGATATCGCGATTCTCTGTGAACTCTCGAACGATCCGCAACTCTCCTCGCGGGAACTCACACAGGTACTCGAGGCGGAGTACGACATCGACGTCTCCCATGTCACCGTCAGCGAGTCGATCAGGCGGATGCGCGACGAGGGTGTCTTCCGCGAGGCGATCATCCCAAACGAGGAGTACTACATTTTCGCACTGTTCGAGTTCAAGTTCAACGCGGAGAACTTCGCCGACAACTGGCGCGAGGCGATGGAGCACATCAAGGCGGACAAACACACCCTGTTTTTCTTCCTCTCTGACGGGGAGTACCAGTGGAAGACGGTGATGATGTTCCGCGACCGGCAGGAAGTCTCCCAGTGGATCCACGAGTGTTACACGGAGTACGGCAACGTCATCGCGAACATCCGGAACTCGGCAGTCCACAACGTCCTCAAGTTCCAGACCGATCCCCGGATCTACGAGGACTTACGAAAGGAACGCAACGAGCGGTAACCCGTCGCCGCTCCAATTTTCCCGCAGTCAGCTATCGCCGATGCCGTCGCGGAACAGCCGGTAGGTCGTGCGACCGACGGCGGCTTCGCCGTCGGCTCCCTCGACGGTGACGTCCGTGACGCCGGTCGAGCCGCCGGCGCGGAGCACCTCGGCTTCGGCGCGCAGGTCGCCGGTCGCGGGGCGGAGGTACGAGACGTTGAGATCCGTGGTCGTCAGGTGGGCCTCGCTGGGGTTCTCGAACGTGCTCCGCAGCGCGAACGCGCTCGCGGTGTCGACCAGCGTCGCGACGATCCCGCCGTGGACCGGATCGTAGCCGTCGCTGCCGATCGGGTTCTCGAAGTCCTCGTTCCGTTCGACGACGAGGACCGCCCGTCCCTCCTCGAGGGAGTCGACCTCGAGGTCGAGCCACGACAGGTAGCCGTGGCGGTCGACGAACGACGCCCACTCCGGCCAACCCGGCGTGTCTGACGGCCCGTCGGTCATCTCACTCGCCCTCGAACTCGGGCTCGCGGTCCTCGGCGAACGCCGCGGTGCCTTCCAGTACGTCGTCGGTGCTGATCAGGAGCCCGAAGCCCTGGCTCTCCATGGCGAGTGCGGCGTCGAGGCTGGCATCCTGGCCCTCGTTCATGACCTTCTTGGCGACTTTCAGGCCGATCGGCGGGCCACTGTGCAGGTCGTCGACGAACTCCTCGACGGTGTCGTCGAACGCGTCGCGCTCGACGGAGCGGTTGATCAGGCCCCAATCTTCGGCGCGGTCGGCGTCGATGTGGTTGCCCCGGAAGACCAGTTCCTTCGCGCGGGTCTCCCCGAGGATGCGGGTGAGCCGCTGGGTCCCGCCGCCGCCGGGGATCAGGCCGAGGCCGATCTCCGGCGCGCCGAAGGTAGAACGCTCGGTGGCGATCCGCAGGTCACAGGCCAGTGCGAGCTCGAGGCCGCCGCCGAGACAGAAGCCATCGATCTTCGCGAGGACGGGCCGCGGGAAGTCGTTGACCGTCTCGAAGGCCGGCGTGACGTCCATCATGTCGGTCGGGTCCGTGTCGCCGAAACCGGAGATGTCCGCGCCGGCGCTGAACGCGCGGTCGCCCGCGCCCTCGATGGTGACACACCGGACCTCGTCGGTGTCGACCGACGTGAGCAGGTCGTCGATCTCGGCGAGCAGGTCGTTCGAGAGCGCGTTCATCCGGGACGGCCGGTCGAGTTCGATTTCGAGGAGGCCGTCCTCGAGCTCGTAGTTCAGGTCGTGGTAGGGACCGAGTTCGGCGTCGCCGTAGTCGTAGAAGCCGGCACCGGCGTCCTCGCCGGTCTTGCCCTCCGCGACGAGTTCCTCGAGGTACGAGTGGGGTTCGAACCGGTCGGCACCGGTCTCCTCGTACAGCTCCTCGAGTTTCTCGAGGACCGTGTCGAGGCCGATCTTGTCGGCGCGGCGGCAGATTCCCTCGGGGAAGCCCAGCCCGAGCTGGACCCCGGTGTCGACCTCCTCGGGGGTCGCGACGTCCTCACCGACGAGGAAGGCCGCGCGGTTGATCATGCGGGCCTCGACGCGGAGCCAGTCGAAGTCGTCCGCGTCCTCGGGCTCGTAGTCCGCGCCGTCGCCGTCCTCGTAGTCGTAGAAGCCCTTGCCGGTCTTCTGGCCGAGCTCTTCGGCCTCGACTTTCTCCGCCGTGATCGGCGGGATTGGGCTGTCGCCCTCCTTGCGGACGTGGTACCCGACGTCGATCCCGGTGAGGTCGGCGAGTTCGAACGGTCCCATCGGGTAGCCCCGCTCGTGGGCCATCGTCGCGTCGGCCTCGCGGATCGTCGCCTCGCCGTTCGAGACCATGAACGCGGGTTCGCCGCCGAAGGGACCGACGATCGTGTTGACGACGAATCCGCGGACGTCCTTGCGGACGTAGATCGGCGTCTTACCGACCGATTTGACCCACTCGTAGCCGGCCTCGGCGGCCTCGTCGCTGGTGTCTTCCCCGTAGATGACCTCGACGAGATCCATTTTCACCGGCGGGTTGAAAAAGTGCAGACCGAGCACGCGCTCGGGCGTGTCGACGGCCTCCGCGATGTCCGAAATCGGCAGGCTCGAGGTGTTCGTCGCGAGCAGCGTGTCCTCGCTCGTGTACTCCTCGAGATCGGTGAAGATGTCGTGTTTCAGGTCGAGGTCTTCGGGTGCGGCCTCGATGACGAGGTCGGCGTCGGCGACGGCCTCCTCGAGATCCGTCGTCGTGTCGATCCGCGAGAGCACTTCGTCGGCGGACTCGTCGATCAGGTCCTTTTCCTCGAGTTTCTGCAGGCTCCACTCGATGGAGTCGTAGCCGTCCTCGACGAACTCCGATTTGATGTCCCGCATCGTGACATCGTAGCCGCCCATGGCGGTTACTTCGGTGATCCCATGTCCCATATTCCCCGCGCCCAGAACCGCAACGCGGTCGATGCTGTCCAGTGACATGGTCGTCCCATCGGGAGGAAATGTCTTAATTCCACCGACACCGCTTTACCATTGTTAAGAGTTGCTTCGAGCCGCTCACAATCCGTATACCGACGGCCGGCTGCTGAAACTGTTGTAATGTTTGTAGCCGTTTATTCGGCAGCGCTACGGTTCTCGCAGCCGACTGTCGCTGACCGCCGGCAACGATACCGCGTCAGTTCAGACTCGACCGCGGCGCTCAGAGCTCCACAAACCGAATGGGGCTCTTAGAGCGGCTCGTCGCCCTCGATGATCCGCTTCGCTCGAGCGGCAAGCGCCGGCACGCGATCTTCCATCTTCGGATACATCGGATCGTCGCTGTTGCCCTCGAGATAGCGCCGGAAGAACATCTCGCCGAGGCCCGCCAGCTTGTAGACGGCGAGCGTTCGGTAGAACCGTTCGTGTTCGAACGCGTAGCCGGTTCGGTCCTCCCACCGCTCGACCAGTTCGACCCGACTCGAGTACCCCTCTCGTTCCATAAAGCGGGTCGTCAGTTCGGGAATCGACGGCTCGGGGTCTTTCGCGTCGCGCCAATAGGAGAGCATCCAGCCCAGATCCGCCCGCGGGTCGCCGAGCGTGGCCATCTCCCAGTCGAAGACGCCGACCAGTTCCGGCGGCGTTCCGGGGGCGAACATCACGTTGTCGAGCTTGTAGTCGCCGTGGACGAGCGTGTGGGGGTGCTCTTCGGGCACGTTGTCGCGGAGCCAGTCGCCGACCTCGTGGAGGTCGGGCACCTCGCGTTCGTCCTCGGTGACTTCGAAGGCCCACGAGAGCTGTTTCCCCCAGCGGTCGACCTGTCGTTGGGTGTACCCCTCGGGGCGGCCGAACTCGCCGAGACCGATCTCCTCGTACTCGAGGTCGTGGATTTTCGCCAGCGTATCGACGAGTTCCTCGCCGATCCGACGGCGGTGCTCGGGTGCGGCGAACCGCTCGGGTTCGCCCTCCCGGAGCACGTCGCCCTCGAGCCGTTCCATCACGTAGAAGTCGCTGCCGATGACGTCGTGGTCCTCGCAGGCGAGCAACGGCTCCGGAACCGGCACGTCCGTGTCGGCGACGGCGTTGGTCACCCGGTACTCGCGGAGCACGTCGTGGGCCGTGTCGGCGGTTTCGCCCGGCGGCGGTCGCCGGATCACGAGTTCGCGATCCCCCCACGTGACGAACAGGGTCTCGTTCGAGTGGCCCTCCTGATGACGGGCGATATCGTAGTCATCGGCCTCACCGAGGTTCGCTTCGAGATATGCGACCAGTGCGTCCTCGTCGACGAGGCGTTCGTAGTAGTTCTCGCTCATGGGACTCTCCATACCGGTGTGGTGGCTGCCGTTAGATTTCGGCTCTCGATCGACATGGTATACGGTAGCATAACTGGCTGCCTAACGAAAATAGTTACGCTGTCGTCCATATTTTACAATGTTCATCTAAGTGTCTACAGGTCCCGAACCGGTCCTGATCCACGGAACCGCTCGCAACCGGTCTCGTCACGGTCGCCTCTGCCGTCGCTGGACTACGTTTCGCCGTCCGGCGAGCGCTGTCCATCGCCGTCGACGATCTCGAGTACCTCGTCCGGCGATTCGATCCGGTAGGCGACCGCCGGGCCGTCGTCGGCTCCGAACGCGACCCCGTGCATTCCCGCCTCGGCGGCCCCCTTGATGTCGTGTTCGTAGCGATCGCCGAACATCAACGACCGCTCGGGATCGACGCCGGCCGTCTCGAGCGCCGTCTCGAACATCGCCGGATCGGGTTTAGTCCGGCCGACCGCCTCCGACGTGGTGATCGAATCGAAACGGTCGCGGACGCCGAACCGCTCGAGCATCGTCCTGCCTTCCGCGTCGTCGACGTCGCTGATGACGCCGAGGTGGAGGTCCCGGTCGGCGAGACGTTCGATCGTCTCGACGGCACCCGGAACCGGCTCGATCGACGAGCGAACGACCTCGTCGAATCGGGGCTGCCACTCCTCGCGCGGGACTTCCTCGCCGACGATCGCCTCGACGCCGCGGTGATAGCCGTCCCGCGCGGAGCGGAACTCGGTCCCGTCGCGCTCGCGGAAGTACTCTCCGACCGCCGTCCGCCACGTGTCGACGGCCTCTTCGACCGTCGCGTCGACCGCGTGGCGCTCACACAGGTCCGCGACGAACTCGGCGTGTGCGCCCTGTACCGACTCGAGTGCGAGGATCACGCCGCCGATGTCCCAGAAGACCGCCTCCCACTCGTCGGGACCGCCGGTTTCCGGCTCGGTCGCGCTCATCGGTCGTCCCCTCGAACCGTCGATCGATCGGCCACGTCTATCCCACCACCGTCGCTCTCGAGTCCCCGCTTCGAGTCGCATTCGAGCGTGTGTCCGGTCATGAGATCTCTGACTCCCCGCGGCGGCGAGCGTTCGGCCGACGCCGTCGCGTGAGTATCTGTGTCATCGCTTGCCATTCACTTACCGGTACGGTATCTATGCCCATCTTTATTAACAGTTGCTACGAATAGGGTAGTGGGACTAACAATGGTAAGAGTTCGAACGCCGATCGCGGTTGCAGGTGATCGCTCATGAGTACCGACCAGTTCAGCGTCGATGGCGACGTCGCCATCGTCACCGGCTCCTCGAGCGGGATCGGGAAGTCGATCGCGGAGCGGTTCGCAGACGACGGCGTCGACGTCGTCGTCTGCTCGCGCGAGCAGGACAACGTCGATCCGGTCGCCGAGGGCATCAACGAGAGCGACAGGCCGGGCCGCGCGCTGGCCGTCGAGTGCGACGTGACCGACCGCGACGCCGTCGAGGCGCTCGTCGAGGCCACCGTCGAGGAGTTCGGCGGGCTGGACGTGCTGGTCAACAACGCCGGGGCCTCCTTCATGGCCGACTTCGACGACATCTCGCCGAACGGCTGGGAGACGATCATCGATATCAACATCAACGGCACCTATCACTGCACCCACGCCGCCGCGGAGTACCTCAAGGACGGCGGCGGCGCGGTGATCAACCTCGCCAGCGTGGCCGGCCAGCGCGGCTCGCCCCTGATGAGCCCCTACGGCGCGGCCAAGGCGGCGGTGATCAACCTGACGACGACGCTCTCTTACGAGTGGGCCGACGACGACGTCCGCGTCAACTGCATCGCACCGGGCTTCGTCGCGACGCCGGGCGTCGAGAGCCAGATGGGCGTCTCCGCGGACAACATCGATCGCGAGGAAGTCGCGCGCCGAATCGGCACCGTCGAGGAAATCGCCGATCTCACGCAGTTCCTCGCCAGCCCCGCGTCGTCGTACATCGTCGGCGAGACGGTCACGGCCCAGGGGGTCCCCCAGATCAGCGAAGACCGCGAGATCTGAGACCGCGGCCGGTCGGCAACCACGGTTGCGCCACGTCACCCGTTCACCGAGCACAGACGCCGGCGGTGCAGTCGTAAACGGACGAACCGAGAGTACAAACGGTGTCACTCGAACGGCCACTGGAAAAATATCGCGATCAACTGTCCGATCGTTCAGTCGTCGCTCGGTGCCGCAGTCTGCTGGTCTTTGACGTGCGTGACGATCTCCGCGGTCTCGGAAACGAAGTCATCGTACTCGACTTCCGCCCCGTGGAGTACCGTCGAGAAGTATCGGACGTCGCTCGCGATCGCGACCGCCTCGGATAGCTGCTCGTCCGTCGCCTCCTCGAGTTTCGCCTCCTCCCTATGGAAGTGGACACAGTACGGACACTGGATCGCTGCCGCCGCTCCGAGGCCGACGAGAGCCTTCTCTCGCCCCTCGAGTTCCGTCTCCCCTAACTGGAGATCGCGGACGGTCTTCCAGCTGTTGTCCGCGGCTTGCTCCGGAAGCGCGTCGATCCAGCTCGGAACCCGTCCGAGATACTCCTCGATCTCCGCTCGCGTTTCAGTTGTTACCATTGCTGACCCTCCTATGGATCCCTCGTTCGATATCCGGACCGGACCCGGCAGTCGGCCACCGATCGGAGATCCGTAGGGTTTCACGATCCGCACCGAAGTGAAACTATCACACAGTCATTTGATAGCAGAATGGGTATATTTTACAACTTTCACGATAACTTCTGGACGGAGCCGATCTCGCTCCGCTCGTTCGTCTCTCGGCCGATTCGTCTCGACGGAAGCGGCTCGCCACCCGCCGAGAGTCCATGTAAACGCCCGTCATCACGCCACCGGTTCCCATACATCCAAAAGGCCGCGTTCCGTCTGTGTCCGACGATGACTGACAGAGATGTCCACTTGCCAGTCGCCGCACAGCCGACGATCGAGTCGATCGTCGACTACGCTCAGACGGCCGAAGCGGGCGGCTACGACTGCGCGTGGCTCCCCGAAACGTGGGGCCGGGACGGTGTCACCGTCCTCTCAGCGATGGCCGAACGCACGGAGTCGATCGATATCGGCTCGAGCATCCTGAACACCTACTCGCGGACGCCGGCCGTGCTGGGCCAGACGGCGGCGACGCTTCAGGAGCTCTCGGACGGACGATTCCGGCTCGGGCTCGGCCCGAGTGGGCCCGTCGTGATCGAGAACTGGCACGGCGTCGAGTACGGCAATCCGCTCCGGCGAACCCGCGAGACAGTCGATATCGTCCGGCAGGTGCTGTCGGGCGAAACCGTCGACTACGACGGTGAGGATTTCGACCTGTCCGGGTTCCGCCTGCGCTGTGATCCGCCCGAGACCCCGCCGCCGATCGAGGTCACCGGCATGGGACCCAAAGCCGTCGAACTCGCGGGCCGCTTTGCCGACGGCTGGCACGGCATCATGCTCACCCCCGAGGGGATGGCCGAACGCATCGGAGACATCGAGCGCGGTGCCGACCTCGGCAACCGCGACCCCGACGATGTCCAGGTCACCGCCGGCGTTACCTGCTGTGTGCTGGACGATCCGGCCGAGGCCCGCGCACTCGCCCGCCAGCACATCGGCTTCTACGTCGGCGGGATGGGGACGTTCTACCGCGACGCCCTCGAGCGCCAGGGCTACGACGAGGCCACGGAGATCTACGATTCCTGGCAGGATGGCGACCGCGAGCACGCTCTCGAACTGGTCGATGAGGTCATCCTCGACGACCTCTGTGCGGTCGGCGATCGTGAGACCGCCCGCGAGCAACTCGAGGCCTACGAGGCAGTCGACGGCCTCGACGCCATCGCAGTCAGCTTCCCGCGTGGCGCGAGCGAAGAGCAGGTCCGCCAGACGATGGATGCGGTCGCACCCGACGCCTGAACGCCCCTCGAGATCGTTCGGGGTAGAGCCACAGGGCGTCGGGACCCGTAGAGAACTGCCCTCTACCGGTTCTCGTCCGCTCCGAGCGACGGTTCTCCGACAGCTACAAACCGCCCATCCTCCCAGTTCGTAGTATGCCCGGCAAGGTGAGTCCGGACGAACTGCTCGCACACGTCTTCGAGCGGACGGGTGCGGCCGAAGCGGACGAGACGATACGACAGGGGCCCGCGGACGGCGAGGACGCCGCTGCGATCGACTGGCCCGACGGCGACGGCACGCTCGTGGTCAGTTCCGATCCGATCTCGCTCGCCGCCTCGCAGGTCGGTACCCTCGGCGTCGCCGTCGCGTCGAACGACGTCGCCGTCTCGGGGGCCGACCCGCGCTGGCTGACGGCCGTTGTCTTACTCCCCGGAGAGGCGGGTGAGGCCAACGGAGACGGCGACGACGGTAGCTCGCTCCTCGAGGAAATCTCTCAGGACCTCGACGCCGCCGCCCGGGAGATCGGCGCGTCGATCGTCGGCGGCCACTCGGAGTACGTCGACCAACTCGAGCGCCCGATCCTCTCGCTGACGGCGATGGGACAGACCGAGCGCTTCGTCCCGACCGGCGGCGCGGAGCCCGGCGACGCCGTGATCCTCACCAAGGCCGCAGGCATCGAGGGATCGGCCATTCTCGCGGCCGACTTCGGCGACGATCTCGCGGTCGATCCCGAAATCTGCGAGCGCGCCGAAGGCTTCCTCGAGGAGATCAGCGTCGTCCCGGAGGCTCGGATCGTCCGGGAGTACTCGACGGCGATGCACGACCCCACCGAGGGCGGCGTCGCGGCCGGCCTGCTCGAAGTCGCCCGCGCATCGAAGGTTCGGCTCGAGGTGGATCGCGACGCTGTCCCGATCCGCGAGGAGACTGCAGCGCTGTGCGAGGCCGCGGGCGTCGACCCGCTGCGGATCTTCGGCTCCGGGGCGCTGCTCGCGACCGTCCCCGGCGACGCGATCGACGACTGTCTCGCGGCACTCGACGACGCCGGCCTCGAGGCCGCCGAAATCGGCACCGTGCGGGATCTCGGCGGCGGCCCCGAATTCAGCCTCGACGGCGAGTCGATCACCGGCCCGATCGAGGACGACCTCTACCCACTCTGGGAGGCGGCCGACGCGGCGGAGTGAGCCGCGACTCCGTCCGCCTCGAGCAACGCGCCGATGGTCGCCTCGACGAGAACCCGTTCCGGATCGACGACCGCGTCCGCCCCGACACGCTCGCGGAACTCGGATCGTCCGCCAGCCGCGACGGCCACGATTCTGGTGTCGGTACGCGATCGCACCGCGGCGATCACCGCGTCCGCGTCGATCGCGGTGTCCGTCCCGGCTCCGACGAGGACCGCGTTACACGTCTCGAGGCCGGCCCGCTCGAGCGCGTCGTCAGTCGTCGGATCGCCGCTGATTGCGTCGACGCCGGACGGTAGCCGCCCGATTTCCCGGTTCGTGACGACGGCGACTGAGCCGCGGGACGCGAGTTCCTCGGCGACCGGCGCGATCGTCTCGTCGAACCCGAACACGACGATTCGGGCGTTCGTCTCGAGTCCGTCTTCGACCACGGCTCCGTCGGAATCGAGATGGGCCGTTGCGCGGCGACCAGTTCGCTTTAGATGTGCCTCGACCGCGGGGCCGAACAGGCTGCCGACCGTGGCGGCCAGCGTCGCCGGCCCGAGAACGACGAGCGAAATCGCGAACAGACGCCCCGTCTCGGTGGCCGCGTGCACGTCGCCGTAGCCGACCGTGCTCGCGGTCACGACGGTGAAATAGATCGCGTCGACGATGGTCTCGACACCGTCGAACTGGGCCCTGAGCGCGTACGCGCCGGCGGTTCCGTAACAGAAGACGCCGACGATCGACAGCAGCGCGCCGACCTGTGTCGCGTCGAGGGAACTCGAGCGCGTGAACCGGGGGCTCGTCGCGACGAGAACGACGAGACCGCCGATCGAGAGGACGACGAGCGGGGCGGACAGCGCTCGGAACTGGGCGATTCCGTGGACACCGGCCATGACGACGAGGACGACGGCAGCGACGAACGCCAGCCGGTAGCCCCGGCGCATCCCCCACGCGGTAACGAGCAGGGCGAAGCCGACGATCGAACCGCTGAACGCCGCGACGGACTGGACCACGCCGAGGGCCCCGTCGGCCTCGAGGCCCGGTTGCGTGAGGATCGCGCCGATCCCGGTCGCGATCGAGGCGAGCGCGACGACGGCGACGGCCCAAATCGCGAGCCGGCCGGCCGGTCGGCGAGCGTGAAACCACTCGAACATAGTGATTCCACGCCGTCGACGGCGGTAAACCCCCGGTCGAAACCCGCCGTCTGGCTGCACGAATTCGCACGCTCGGGACTTATTGACAGCGGGGTTCACCGAGGATCATGGCGAAAATCGCGTACGAAGGCCCGGACGGAACGGCGTCCGAGGAGGTGGCAGCAGAAAACATCACCGACTCGGGGAAGGTACAGGGCGTTCGCCTCAGACTCGAGGACGGGAGCTTCATCCACCTGCCGTACACCCGCCTGTACTGGATTCGGATGAGCGAGGAGGAAGGGCGGGTGGATTACACGTCGGCGTAGCCGGCGGTGTCGGTTCGGCGGTCGGCTGGCCGAGTGCGGCGACGAAACGTGCGAGCGGCGGAACGGTCCCTCGAGTTCAGGGCGTCATGACCACCTTGATGCAGTCGTCCTCTTTGTTGTTGAACGTCTCGTACATCGCCGGGCCGTCCTCGAGTCCTACCTGATGGGTGATGACAAAGGAGGGGTCGATCTCGCCACCCTCGATTTTGTCCAGGAGCGGGTTCAGATAGCGCTGGACGTGGGTCTGGCCGGTCTTGATCGTCAGGGCCTTGTTCATCACCGATCCGAACGGGAGGTTATCCGAGCGGCCGAGGTAGACGCCGGGGACCGAGAGTGTGCCGCCCTTCCGGCAGCACTTGATCGCCTGCCGGAGCACGTGGGGCCGGTCGTCCTCGAGTCGCGCCTCCTGTTTCGCTTGGTCGGCGATGCCGGTGACGCCGGTCCCGTGTGCCTCCGTTCCGACCGCATCGATACAGCGATCCGGTCCGCGTCCGCCGGTCATGTCCATCAGGCGGTCGTAGACATCGTCGTTCTCGAAATCGATTATCTCCGCGTTTCCGTGGTCCATCGCCATCTCGAGTCGCTCCGGGACGCGGTCGATGGCAATCACCCGGTCCGCGCCGAGCATCCACGCGCTCTGGATGGCGAACTGCCCGACGGGTCCACAGCCCCAGACCGCGACCGTGTCGTTTTCCTCGATGTCCGCGTTCTCGGCGGCCATATACCCCGTCGGGAAGATGTCCGAGAGGAACAGCACCTGCTCGTCCGGCAGGTCGGACTCGATTGTGATCGGCCCGACGTCGGCGTAGGGTACCCGCAGGTACTCCGCCTGCCCGCCGGCGTAGCCGCCCAGCATATGGGAGAAACCGAGTAGGCCGGCCGGCGAGTGCCCCATCATTTTACTCGCCATCTCGGCGTTCGGGTTCGAGTTATCACAGAGCGAGTACAGCTCGTTCTCGCAGAACCAACACGAGCCACAGCTGATCGTAAAGGGGACGACGACGCGGTCGCCAACCTCGAGGGTCTCGACCTCGCTGCCGACCTCGATCACCTCGCCCATCGGCTCGTGGCCGAGCACGTCGCCCTCCCGCATGCCGGGCATGTAGCCGTTGTAAAGGTGAAGGTCGGAGCCGCAGATGGCGGTCGCCGTAACCTCGATGATTGCGTCGGTCGGATTGACGATCTCGGGCTCGGGAACGTCGTCGATGCGAACGTCCTGTTCGCCGTGCCAAGTGAGCGCTCTCATTGGTCCCTCCCGTCGTTCTCGGTTCGCGTCGATTCGACTGATTTAGCCGCGAGAGTGCCGTCCATTGTCGAATCCTCGGGACTATGCCACACGAAATAACGCACTAAAGATAGCCCCTGCTTTTGCAACGACACCTGTTGATATTTACACAGTTCTGGAGACACATGTGGGGGTCGCCTTCCTGTCGGTGACTCCAAATGCTGTCGGTGTTTTCGGCTCGAGCAGCTACCAGATCACGACCGTCGGGACTCGAGCGCGCCGATCTCGAGCCGACCCACTGCGGCTGGGACGGCGAAGATACCCGCGACGAGGATCGCATACAGCACCGCGAGAAGCGGTTCGATCGGCGCGACGGCCGATTCGAGCGTTTGAACGGCGGCCACGAACGATCCACCGAGGACGACGAGCGTGACCAACACGCCGGCCGCGAGCAGCGCCCGCGGCTCCCGTGTCCGATCGAACGCCGAGACGAGGCCGCCGTAGACGACGACCGCCGCGAACGCGTGCCCGCTGGGGAAGCCGTACCCCTCGCGTTCGCTCTCGAGGAGGTGTTTTTCCGTGTCATATGAGATCACTGGACAGTCCTTTGTGATTACGCAGTCTGTCGGAATAGGTTCGATACCTAAATCTCACGGTGTCGCTGTCACTCATCTACCGCGAGCGCCGGTGGGGGCGATCGCCCGACTAGCCCGCTACTGCCGCGCCCACTCGAGCATCCGCTTGTAGACGGGATCGGACGCCAACGCCGACGAGTCGCCAACGAGCACCAGCGCGCGCTTTGGCCGCGTCAGGGCGACGTTGATCCGCCGGTAGTCCTCGAAGATCGGCCCCTCGAGCGAGCCGGTCGCGGTAAAGGAGACGATGATGACCTCCTGGCTCGAGCCCTGAAAGCGGTCGACGGTGTCGACGGCCACGTCGTCGGGGACGTGGGTCGAGATCTCCGAGACCTGCGCTCGGAAGGGGGCGATGACGCCGATTTCGGACCGCTCGAGCCCGGCGGCCTCGTACGTTTCGATCAGTTCGGCGATCCGTGTGGCCTCCTCGCTGTCGGTGTACTGGCTCCGGTCGCCCTCGACATCGACGAAGGAGACGGGATCTTGCAGTGTCTCGGGAAGCCCGTCGCGGGAGACGCCCTCGAGGTCGTCCAGATTCCGGCTCGCGACCTCGGGCGTCGCCGGCCGAAGCTGGCCGTCGTAGAACTCGGTCGAGGCGAAGACCTGAATGCGCTGGTTCATTCGGTACTGCCGATCGAGCATCACGCCGGCCTCGGGGTGGAGATCGACGAGCCGCTCGAACAGCGACTCGGTGAGGTCGTTCTCGGCCCGGACGACCGGCGGGAGCTGCTCGTGGTCGCCCACGAGGACGAACCGCTCGGCCAAATTGATCGCCGCGCAGGTCCCCGGCTCCGTGAGCTGGGCGGCCTCGTCGACCAGCGCCGCGTCGAACTGCTGTTCTTTCATGATCCGCGAGCCGCAGGTCGACGTCGTCGCCGCGACCACCTGCGCGTTCTGTAACTTCGCGACGCGGTCCTCGGGGTCGCCGGCCCGCTCGAGGCGGTAGGGCTCCATGTCGTCGCGGATCCCGCTCTCGGAGCCGACCCGAACCACGCGATCCTCATCGATCACGCCCTCGAGTTGCTCGAGTAAGGCCTCTAAGGCGTTGTCCACGGCGCGATTCGTAAAGGCCGACAGTAGAACGCGCTCGCCGCGTTCGACCATCGCGCGGATGGCGCGAGCGATGGTGTAGGTCTTGCCGGTGCCCGGCGGGCCGTGGATCAGCGCGCAGTCTTCGGCACCGACGGCCTTCGTCACGGCCTCGTTCTGGCGGTCGTTGTTACCGATGAACGTCTCATCGATCTCGCTGAACTCGGGCTCTGCACGCCCGAACAGGACGTCCTTGCGCCGCTCGTCGCCTTTCAGGAGCGCGTCGTGCATCGCGACGAGCAGGCGGTCGGTCGTCAGTTCGGAGGGGTAGACGTCAAGCCGGGTGACCTCGACCGGCTCGTCGGCCGTGATCACGATCTCGTCATCCAATCGCTCGATTCGAGCGAGTTCGGAGTTCCCGCGGACGGGGTCGCCGTCGCTGGCCAGCACCAGATCACCCTCCCGGAGCTTCGAGTTCGCACCGCCCGTATTGTGTGCGCTGAGCTCCCACCGGCCGCCCTCGAGGGGCCGCTTTTCGACGAACTCGAGGTCGATCAGCGCGCGGTCGTCGTCGGCCCGCTCCTCGGCGGTCTGTTCCCAGAGTTTGGCGTACTCGCGGTGGACCTCGCGGCGCTCCTCCTCGATCGCCCGATAGAAGCGATCGAAGTACTCGAGTTCCTCGTCGGGGAGGGATTGGCCGATCTGACCGGCCTTGGACTCCTGATCGAGTCGTCCGGAGACGACCATGCAGGTGTCCTGCTCGAAGCAGTACTCGCACTTCGCGTCGGCTTCGTACCCCGTCGGAATCTCGCCACTCATCTCCTTTGCCGCGATCTCGTTCCGGAGACGGACGACGTACTTCAGGAGTCCGTCGCCCATCGAGAACTCCTTTGCAGGGGTCAGATCTCCGGTCTCCTCGTTGCGGTCCAGCGCCGAGTTCTTCGTGTAGAGCAGCGTCCCGATGTCGACGTCGCCGCCGTGTTCCTCGAGCAAGAGCGCGTAGCAGGCGGCCTGAACCTTGTCCTTGAACCGCGGCTCCTTCTTGAGGTTCTTGCCGGTCTTGAGCTCGACCGGCGCACCCCGCCGAACGGCGTCGGCCCGGCCACGAATCCCGAACGTCTCGCTGATGAGCAACTGCTCGGAACGCCAGCTATCTTCCTCCGTCAGCCTCCCTTGCTCGAGCCAGCCCTCGATCGCTTTAGCGTTCTCCCGGATCTCCTCTTTGACGGCCTCGGGGGTCTCGCCTAGCAGCCCCAACTGGAGGCCTCGCTCATCGACGCGGGCGTCGATGGATTCCTCGAGATCGCGCCCCCGGAGCAGGTCGCCGAACACCTCGTGGACGAGGGTCCCTTTCACGACGGGGTAGTTCAGCGGGACCCCGGAGAGCTTGTTCAGGTAGTAGAGCCGGGGACACTCCACCCAGTTGCGGATCGAGGTGACGCTGACGAGGAAGGATGGCTCGACGACGACGTAGGACTCGCCGGTCGTCGCGTACTGCAACTCGCCCTGATACTCCTCTTCTTTTGCGTTCGTCACGAGCAATTCCATCCCGGGCTCGAGCAACTCGGCCGACTCGGTCCACTTGTTCCAGAGCGTCACCGTCATCATCTCGCGGCCGTCCGCGACGGCCGCTGTCCCGCCGTCGCTGCGTGTTGGCGCGGCGTCGGCGGGCTCGTCGCCGTCGGTCGCGAGCCGGATCGGGACCTCCGCGAGGTCGCTCTCGCCGTAGCTCGTCGACACCGACCGCACCTCGACCTCGTCCGCGACGGTTCCGCGTACGTGCACAGCTACCGTCACGAGCGAGCGATCAAAAACGCTATCGGTCGCAGTACTGCAGCGCCTCGCAGGCTATCCGTGTTCGTCCGATCGCTCGTTTCGAGTCAGTCCGTCTCGATGCCCGAGCCCGGTAAAACGCGATTACGACCGCTCTCAGTGTCCCTCGCGTCGCCGCCGTGACTGGAACGGGCGCGCCGCTTTTGGGATCCCGAATCCTACGCTCGGTGCTATGAGTGACCCGAACGGCGACGATCGCCGGACGAGAGACGAGCCGGGGAACCGAACCGACGCCGGCAGCGGAGACGACGGCCCGGTCAATCGGCCGGAGGAGGCGTCCGCCGACATCGACTCGGGAACCGGCGTCGGGGACGGGGAACGCGCCGGCGGGCGCGATCCGCGCGACGAGTCGACGCAGGTCGCAAGCGAGGAGCGACGGCGCAAGACTTCCGTCGTCAGCCTGCTCGTCGCCGTCCTCGGCGCGTGGGTCGCACTCTCGGTGGTGATCTTCGAGACCGCCGCAGCACCGCTGTGGAACAACGTGCTGGTCGGGCTCGTCGTCCTCGCCGCCGCCGGCTACAACTACTACCGGGTGGCAAACGACGTCCCGCTCAGTACCGGCATCGCGTCGCTGATCGCCGTCCTCGGAATCTGGCTGATCGTCTCGGCCGCGCTACTCGAGATGACCGGCGGTCTCTTCTGGAGTACCCTCGCGACCGGGCTCTTGATCGCCGGACTCGCGGGGTACAACGCCTACGAGGCCCGCGACGCGCGGACCGTTGCGACCGAACCCGGCCCGGACGCTTAGGACCGCTCGGGCCCGTACTCGGTCTCGAGTCGGCGGACGCGGTGTTCGGCAGCGTGGTGACCCATCGCGACGACGGCGAACCCGACCATGATGCAGGCGAAGGCGATCGAGACGGCCGGCGAGACGCCGTTGACGTAACTATTGCATACCTGGCCGAGCGCCAGCGCAAGCGGTGCGAGCGTCAACAGCGAGCTTTTGGCCGGCGTCGCGCGAAACAGTTCGACGAGCGAGAGTGGTTGGCGGACGGACATGGGAAAGCGCTGGTTACGTTCCCTGACGGGGGAGCCATGGTATTCCTTTTGGTTCTAATCCGGTGTTTCGAGCCGTGAAAGTCCACTTACAGCGGCTTTCGATCCAATCGATACGTTCATTCTGCCCGCGGTCTAACCGCCACCCATGCGGATTCGCGAGTGGCAGGACGTACTCGAAGATGTCACGGAGCGGAACGTCGATCCGGAGGACTGGCGCGCGGTCGCCGGTGACCGTGCCGGCGGCGTCGGCGAAGACATGTACCTCGCACATCCCCGGGCCGGCGTCTTCTTCCTGAAAACGTACGCGAAGAACCCCTTCGAGGTTCGCGGCGTCGGCACGCGAGTCGCCCGCAGCCTCGACGACGAGATCGGCTCGTTCATGCCCGAACGGGACTCGGGCGGACGCTTCGCGGTTCAGTCCCCGCCCGAAGACGAAGACCAGGCCGAGACGGTCGGCAAGCGCCTCGAGACCGTCCTCGAGACCCACGCCGACGCGCCGACCCGGCCCCAGGACCTGTTTGACGACGTAATGGAGGCCATGGAGAGCCCCGCCTTCGGGCCGATGGAGTACGACCAGTACGACCGCCCCGACGAACTCGAGGACCTCGCCGAGCGCTTCGACGAGGCCGACGAGTTGCTGAACGCGGAACTCGAGGACCTGATCGAGACCGACGAGGTCGACCGCGGTTTCATGTGAACCGAAGTTTTTACGCCTCGGGTTCGCCACAGGCGCCCCTTCTCTGCTCGCGGGCCGAAGGCCCGCTCGCACGGCTCGAGGGACGCAAAGCGTCCCTCGGTGGGCGCAAAAACCGTCCTCAGAAATCGAAGATTTCTGATGGGCCCGCGAGAGCGGAGCTCTCGTGGACTTCGATGGAAAAGGCCGCCTCCGCGGGGCGTTGCCCCGCTCCGGCGGTGTCGTTCGAAAGAGCGCTCAGCGCTCTTTCGTGACTGAGCGAATCTGAGATTCGCGAGGTCCGCGAAGTCTTCGACTTCGCTTGATGCCGAGAGAGCAGCGCTCTCTCGTAGCAAATCGCTCACTCCGTTCGCGAATACTTGCGTGGCGTTCCGACGCTCGACGAGGGGACGGACCTTCTCGATCGAGTAACTCGAGTGCGCCTGCGACTGTCCGGTGGGTCTTTGCAACCGGACCCCGACAGACTCCATATGAGCGACCACGCCGAAGCCGTCGTCCGCGACTACTATAACGCACTCCGAGCCGGCGACCCGCTCGTCCCCTTCTTCCTCGCGGACGAGTCGACAGTCAAGTTCGGTATCAGCGAGTCCCTGTTCGGGGGTAGCGAGGTCGCCACAGCCCTCGAGGAACAGACGGAAACGACCGACGACTGGACGATCGAGAGCCGCAATCTCGTCGTCGAGGAACGAGCGACGTTCGCGACGGTTGCCGACGAGGTCGGGATGGCGTGGACGGACACCGAGAGCGGTGAGCGGCATCGATTCGACAGCCGCTGGAGCGCCACGCTGGTCCCGCGATCGGACGACGATTCGAGCGCGAGCGACTGGCGGTTCGCGACGATGCACGTCAGCGCTCCACACGAGCTATGAGCCGCGGTCGCGGCCCGGGTCGGGGCTCCTCGCGCTCGAGCGAGGCACCTGCTGGTTCCGGGCAGCTCAAAGCCGTTTTCGTGCTACTGGTCGGACTGTCGGGCGGCCTGATCGCGTTCCAGAACGACGCCTCACTGGCGGTGATCGGTGCGGCGATCGTTGGCGGGAGCGTCGCCGGTGGCGCGTTGCTCTGGTACCTGATTTGGATTACCACCGACTGAGAAAACTGCTCCAGTCCACAGCAGTGGCGCGCGCTGGACCGCGACGAGCGGCTAGCGAGTCGTGGTCTAAACCTGCGCGAGGGATGAGTGAGTGACTGAAAGGAACGAACGAATCGGCTGGGGAGGACGTGGCGATTCCCTGTTACCGCGATCGCAGGACGCTCGTCTCCTCCCGTGCCAGTCTCCCTCGATCGAACCTTCGAGTCGGAAAATGACCCGCACGAGCGATAAATTCTCGAGAACAGACCGATTTAGCGGTCGACGCGCTGGATCCACGTCCCCGGCGCGTCGAGTTCGTCGTGGCTGGGAAGGTTCTCGGGTTGCTCCCAGACGAGACTCGCCGTCTCGAGGTCGCGGACGGCGACGACGTGTTCGAAGAAGTTCTTCCCGCGCTCGTACTGGCGCTCTTTGAGCCCGAGGCCGAGCAGCCGGCGGAAGAGCTTTTGGAGCGGTCCGCGACCCTGCCGGCGCTCGTCGAGTTTGCGGCGCAGATCCTCGTACTCCTCGTCGAAGGCGTGGTCCATCAGGAGTTCGGCGTAACCCTCGACGACGGTCATCGCGGCGTCGAGATCGCGGAACGCCTCGCGGTCGAACGACCCCTCCGAGAGCGTCGCGATCCCGTCTTCCATGCGGGACTCGAGGTGGTCCGAGAGCCACGGCGCGGCCCCGAACTCGGCGGCGTGAGTCACCTCGTGGAAGGCGATCCAGCGACGGAATCGGTCAGCGTCGACGTCGAGTTTCGCCGCGGCGTTGAGGATGTTCGGGCGGACGAAGTACAGTGCGTGGTCGTTCGCGGGCGTGTCGGCGAGCAAGAGCGGGTCGTACTGTCCGAGGACGTTCCGCCCGAGGAATGAGAGCAGGACGGTCATCGTCCCCGTGTTGATCGTCCGGGCGACGCCGGGGAACGTGCCGGTGTGGGTCTCGAGCGTGCCCATGACCCGCTCGAAGGTGGCGACGTTGGCGTCGATCCAGTGGTGGCGGTTCTGGATCTCGACGGTCTCTGGGACGTCGAACTCGGCTCCCGAAACGGCCCGTACCGCGGCCCTCGCGTCCCGAACGTCGCTGGCGTAGGCCTCGCGCTCCCCGGGCTCGAGATCGAGCGAGCCGGGGTCGGTCGCCGCCTTGGCGGCGTCGGCGGCCGACCGCCAGTCGATCGCGTCGTCACCGGACGCCCCGGCAACCGCCCGGGCGCTGCGATAGAGATTCACGGCTATCGGTACGGGAAGGACGCGCAAAAGCGTTCGGCTCGGTCCAGTTCGGTGCGACAGCCGGGTCAGTTGACGATGACGTCCGGTTCGTCCTCGGGCTCGAGTTCGGCTTCCTCGTCGTCGCCGCGGAACCGCTTGGCGGCGGCCGCGATGCCGACGAGGACGACCAGCGCGACCAGCGCGCCGACGGCGCTTTTACCCGTGCCGCCGGACTCGTCGTCTGCGGCCGCGCCCGCGTCGGGTTCCGTCTGGCTCTCGGTCTCGCGGTCTGCATCCGACTCCGTGCTCTCGATCGGCAGCGCCTTGCCGATCGATCCGAGCCCGAACTGCGTCTCGCCGTCGATGTGTAACTCTACGAGGGTGAATTTCTTGTCTCCCATGGGCGGACGCTCAACGAGTGCACACTTAGCCGTTTGGTTAGGTCTACGGTATTGACGTGTGTAGCGACACGTTACGGCGGCGGCCGTCTCGAGCGTTCGCCGTTACGGGCTCCGAAATCGCGGGAGGGCGATGTCGTTCCGTGTCAGAATCGGTCACGGGCCGAGCTACCGTCACACGTCCGATTGAAACGGCCTCGGACCGGTACGATTAAGTGTCCATCACCTGCGGTGTTGCGTATGAGTGGACGACCGCTGGACGTCCTCGAGGCGTCGCTCGGCGAACGCGTTTCGGTGCGACTCAAGAGTGGCGACGAGTACGTCGGCGACCTCGCCGGCTACGATCAACACATGAATCTGGTGCTCGAGGACGTGACGATTCCCGTCGAGGGCGGCGTCGAAGCGGAGACGCCGGTCGAAGACACAACCATTATACGCGGCGATAACGTCGTTTCGATCACTCCATGACTGGTGCAGGAACCCCGAGCCAAGGAAAGAAGAATAAGACGACGCACACGAAGTGTCGTCGCTGCGGAGAGAAATCCTATCACACGAAAAAGAAAGAGTGCTCGTCGTGTGGCTTCGGCAAGTCCGCCAAACGCCGCGGCTACGAGTGGCAGTCGAAAACCGGCGACAACTGAACGCTTCGGTCTTCTGTTCGATTCTGCCGGTTTCTCGAGTTTTCGCGTAGTACCTACTTTTCGACTCCCGGACTGTCCATCGGCCAGCCTCGATCACTGCTCACAGCGGCCCGGACTGCTGGGCGCGAGCCGCCGATGGACAGCCCTTAGTTCGACGCCGCGAAGGGTCGCGTATGGAAACGACAGACGCCTTCGCCGGCCTCGAGTGTGTCGACTGCGGGGCGATCGTCGACGCCGCCGCGTCCCAGCGGTGTCCGGACTGTGGCGGGTCGCTCGATCCGACCTACGACTACGACGCGATCGATCTCGATCGCGAGACGCTGGCCGCTCGGCCGTTCGACTCGCAGTGGCGCTACGCCGAACTGCTCCCCTTCGATCGCGAGTCGGCGGTGACGACGAACGAGGGCGCGACTCCGCTGGTCGACTGCCCGGAGCTGGCCGACGAACTCGGCGTCGAGCGCGTCTTCATCAAAGACGAGGGCCGGAACCCGACGGGCTCGAGTACGGACCGCGGCGCATCGGTGGCCGTCACCGCGGCCGCCCGGGACGGTGCGACCGACGTCGCCCTCCCCTCGCCGGGCAACAGCGGGCAGGCCGTTGCGGCCTACGCGGCTCGCGCGGGACTCGACTCCCACGCGTATCTTCCCTCCCGATCCGGCTTTACGAACAAGGCCATGGTCAACGTCCACGGCGGGGACATGAACGTCGTCGGGGGCCGCTACGGCGACGCCGCCGGCGCGTTCGAGGAAGGGCTCGACGAACACGACGACTGGTACTCGCTCCGGGCCGTCGACACGCCCTACCGCCACGAGGGCGCGAAGACGATAGCCTACGAAATCGCCGAGCAACTCGAGTGGGACGGTCCCGACGTGATCGCCTATCCGACGGGGGCGGGGACCGGGCTCGTGGGGCTCGCCAAGGGGGCACGGGAGCTGCGGGAACTCGATCTGATCGACGAACTACCGGCCCTCTACGCCGCGCAGGCGTCAGGCTGTGCGCCCATCGTCGAGGCGTTCGAGGACGACCGCGAGGAACACGACCCCGTCGACCACCCCGACACGATCTGTGGCGAACTCGAGATCCCGGACCCCGCTGCGAGCCCGCAGGTTCTCGACGCGATCCGCGAAACCGGCGGCGGCGCGGTCGCGACCGACGATCCGGACATCCTCGAGTCCGCCGTGCAGGTCGCGAAGTCGACGGGGCTTGAACTCATCCCGAGCGCGGCGGCGGCGGCCAGCGGGGCGTGGGAACTCGCCGAGCGCGGCACGTTCGACGGCGACGAGACGGTCGTCATCGTCAACACCGGCTCCGGCAACAAGGAGGCCGACGTGTTGCGCAGCCACCTGATGAGTCAGGGCGTCTGAGGGGAAAACACCGGGTAGTACACCCGAAGACAGCCGTCCGAACCGATAGCAGGGGTCCATGCCGCCCAGCGAGACCGAACGCTTTCACCGACAACGTCTTGACTGCGAGCCGAGTAGATCCGACGAGTACCAATGTGTGAACATTCACCAGAGTGTTCGAACGGGGACACCTGCCAGCTCGTCCTCGAGAACGGGCGGACTGGCCTCGAGACCGCCGAATACTACTGTAAGGCCCACCTCGTACTGCGGATCTGGGAAGTCGAGAACGACACCGCGCTCCGGGCCGTCAGCGCCGAACAACTGTAACGGCACGCGGATCGCTGCGGGCGTTCCGGTCGCGCGTCGACCGACCGCCCGAACCGGCCGGCCGCGGCCGAATTCGGCAGCGGTCAGACCGCCGCGCTGGCGCTCAAGTCCGAACCGGACGGCATTTCGGGCGAGCAAACCTCGAGACGGGGCCGTTCCGTAGCGTTTTTGCTGGTTGTCGGGAAACGGGGCGGTATGACTACCCCCTGGGACGAGTGGAATCATATTCTCAAGATCGATCCGGACAAGGAGTTACCCGAGGGCGTGACCTACGGCGATCTCTGTGCGACCGGCACCGACGCGATCGAAGTCGGCGGCACCATGGGCATCACCGAGGAGAACATGAGCGCTGTCATCGAGGCGTGTGCCGAACACGATGTGGCGCTCTATCAAGAACCGTCGAACCCCGAGGTCGTCCTCGAGGACGACGCGCTCGACGGGTACCTCATCCCGACGGTTTTCAACGCTGGCTCGCCGTTCTGGATCACCGAGGCCCACAAGGAGTGGGTCCGACTCGAGGGCGAACTCGACTGGGATCGGACGACGACGGAGGCCTACATCGTCATGAACCCCGAAGCCGACGTGGCGGAACTGACCGAGGCGAACTGCGACCTCGGCGCAGACGACGTCGGCGCGTACGCAACCGTCGCCGAGCACATGTTCGGCCAGGAAATCGTCTACGTCGAGTACTCCGGCACCCTCGGCGACGAGGCGGTCGTCGAGGCCGCTGCCGAAGCCACCGACGAGTCGACGCTGTTCTACGGTGGCGGCATCCACGATTACGACTCCGCGTACTCGATGGCCCAGTACGCAGACGTCATCGTCGTCGGCGACCTCGCACACGACGAGGGAATCGAGGCGGTCCGCGAGACCGTCGCGGCGGCCAACGACGCCTGACGCGGTCGAACGTACTGTTCCGCTTTTCTACCACTTCGATTCGGCCGCATTCCGACAGCATGCACACTCGAGCGGCGTGGAGACGAGAGCAACGCGGCAACGACCGCTACTCGGCGACGAGCGCTCGCAGCCGCGGCAGCGCGTCCGTCACGTCCTCCCGAGAGACGATGTCGGCGATGTCGTCACACGGCGTCGACTCGAGGTTGACGATCCCCACCGTCGCACCGGTCGACGCGGCGAGTCGCGGCAGCGAGGCGGCCGGTTCGACGACGAGCGAGGAGCCGATCGCGAGGAAGACATCGCTTTCGCGCGCGAGCGACCGGGAGCGCTGGAGAACGGCACCCGGAAGCTGCTCACCGAAGAGGACGACATCGGGCTTGAAGACGCCGCCGCAGTCACAGGTCGGCGGCAGTTCTCCCTCGGCCGCGCGCTCGAAGATCCGCTCGCCGTCCCGGCGCTTCCCGCAGTCGGTACAGCGGACTCGCTGGGAATTGCCGTGGAGTTCGAGAACCGTCGCCTCACCGGCGTTCTCACCGTTGGTCTCCCCATCGCGGACCGACGCGGCCGCCTCGCCGTGTAACCCATCGGTGTTCTGGGTAAGAATCGCCGCGAGGTCGCCGTCCCGGCCCATCTCGGCCAGGGCCTCGTGGGCCGCGTTGGGTTCGAACTCGCCGTCGAACAGCTCCCGCTGGAGATCGACGCGATCCGCCCAGAACCCCGCCGGATCGCGCTGCAAGCGGCCGTAGGCGAACTGTCCCTCGTCGAATCGCTCCCAGACGCCGTCGTCGCCGCGGAACGTCGGCACGCCCGAGGGCGCGGAGATGCCCGCGCCGGTGAAGGCGACGACCGTCTCCGCGTCCCGTACCTCGTCTGCGAGTCGCTCGAGGTCGTCCATACCGACCGAGACCGCCGCGGGACCCAAAAAGCCGCGGACGGCGACGCGCGGTTGGTCGCTCTGTCAATCGGTCGACGGGTGTTGGGGGTGTGCTCGAGCGAGGCGTGGGGACCGCGAGCACGCGATAGCCCCGTCGATGGCGACTCCGAACGACTGCGCTTAAGTTCCGCCTGCGTGAATCGGGTGGTATGCAGGACAGAACCTACACTGCCGACGCCGAGCCGGGCGACGACGCGACGGTCGCCGGCTGGGTCCACGAGATCCGCGATCTCGGTGGCATCGCCTTCCTGATTCTCCGGGACACGAGCGGGAAGATCCAGATCAAGTTCGAGAAAGACGAGATGGACGAGGAGCTAGTCGAGACCGGTCTCGGCGTCTCCCGCGAGAGCGTCGTCAGGGTCTCCGGTGCGGTCGAGGAGGAACCGCGCGCGCCGACGGGCGTCGAGGTCACGCCCGAGTCCCTCGAGGTCATCGCGCCCGCGGACCCGGAACTGCCGCTCGACCCCTCCGAGAAGGTCGATGCCGACCTCTCGACGCGACTCGATAACCGTACGCTCGACCTGCGCAAGGAAGACGTTCAGACGATCTTCGAGATCCGTTCTGACGTGTTGCGTGCGGTCCGCGACCAGTTCCGCGAGTTCCGCTGTACAGAGATCAACACGCCGAAGATCGTCGCGACGGGGACCGAGGGCGGCACCGAACTGTTCCCGATCACCTACTTCGGCGAGGAGGCCTTCATGAACCAGTCGCCGCAGCTGTTCAAGCAGCTGATCGCGGGCTCGAACGTCGAGCGCGTCTTCGAGATCGGCCCGATCTTCCGCGCCGAGGAGCACAACACGCCCCGGCACCTCAACGAGGCCACCTCGATCGACTTCGAGGGCGCGTTCTGCGACCACGAAGACGCCATGGACGTCGCCGAGGGCATCGTCAAGTCCGCCTACGAGGCGGTCCAGGAGAACTTCGGCGACCAACTCGAGGACCTCGACATCGCCGATGACTTCGCAGTCCCCGAGGGCGACTTCCCGCGCATCAGCTACGAGGAAGCGCTCGAGCGCATCAACGCGACGGGCGAACTCGACGAGCAGCTCGTCTGGGGCGACGACCTCTCGACCCCGGCCGAGGAGGCCCTCGGACAGGACGTCGGCGGTCACTACTTCATCACGGACTGGCCCAGCGAGATCAAGCCGTTCTACATCAAGGATCACGACGACGACGCCGAACTCTCGACCGGCTTCGACCTGATGCACCCGCGCATGGAACTGGTTTCGGGCGGCCAGCGCGAGCACCGCCACGAGAAGCTCATCGAGGGCTTCGAGCAGCAGGGCCTCGATCCCGACCAGTTCGAGTACTACACCAAGATGTTCAAGTACGGCATGCCGCCCCACGCCGGCTTCGGCCTCGGCGGCGAGCGCCTGCTCATGACCATCCTCGGGCTGGACAACATTCGAGAGGCTGTGCTCTTCCCGAGAGATCGCCAGCGTCTGAGCCCATAGGCGAAGACGCTGGGAGCCAGCGAGACGAGCGAAGCGAAGTCTCGCAGGACCGGCAGCGACTCTCGCCGTAGGCGAGGTCGCTGTTCGTCGACCGGGAGCTCGTTGGACGAGCAGCGCGAGTCCAACGGTGTTCCCGCGAGATCGCCAACGTCTGAGTCCGTAGGACGAAGACGTTTGGAGCAAGCGAAACTCGTTTCACTCGTTTCGCGTGATCGTCAGCGTTTGTCGCCGTAAGCGACAACTCTGGGAGCCGGTGAGACGAGCGAAGTGAAGTCTCGCAAGACCGGCAGCGGCTGATACGGATTGCTGTACCGATTTACCGGCGCAACCGCGACCCGGGCGGCGGTTGTGCCGGAAATGACTTACAGTAAACCGTATGGGTCCGTAGGAAGAGGGCGTCTCTTTTCGAACGTCCCGTCTCGAAACCGAATCCGCCGTGGCGGACGGGAGCCATCAGCCGACCGACCGATCGCGGTTGGACCCAGGCACCGGTGCGCTACCACGACCGCTATAGTAGCTCTTGAAAGTCAATGCACACTCGATCGCAGGACAGCGTTGCGATCGGTGTGTAAATCATTTCAAGAGCTACTATAGCCGCCGTCGTCCGCGATGGCGGCGGCGAGGTCCGCTCCGACCGCCGAATCGCCGAGGAATCCGAGATGCGAGCTAACGCTGTCGGAGACGTCGATGTCGGTGTAGCCGTCGGGATCGCAGGGTGCTCCTTCGTTCCCGAGGGCGGTGTCGCCGAGACCGCCGTACGCCGAGCCGACGGTGCTGTCGTTTTCCGAGTGGTAGTTACGGATTTCGACGGCCCCGTCAGTGGCATCCGCCCAGATGCCGCCACAAACCGCCGAACCGTCGGCGGCGGCACCGAGGGCGGCGACAGTGTCGACCTCGTAGCCGGAGCTGATCTGCGTCGCCGCCCAGAGGACACAGCGCCCGCCCAGCGAGTGGCCGACGAGTCGGAGACTGCCGCCGCCGTCGTCGTCAAACTCCTCGATCAGATCGGCCGCGACCCCGCCGACGTCCTCCGTGTCGCTTTCGGCGCCGAAGTAGTTGGCCGTCGTCGCCGGCCACTCGAGGGCGACGGCCTGATCGGCTTCGTAGTCGGCGTCCTCGAGCGAGCCGAGGACATCCTCGGCCTGATCCACGACGGTCGTATCGCCGAACCAACCGTGGATGAAGACGAAGACCTCGTCGTCGACCGGCAGGCTCCCGTCGGCTTCCCAGCCGCCGAAGAGTCCGCTGTCGTCGATCTCGATCGTCTCGATGTCACTGAACCACTGTGCGGACGCCGAACCGGAGGCGGCCGCGAGTCCCGTCCCGGCGATTGCCGTCACGCCGGTCGCTTTCAGCACAGACCGTCTGGTTGATCCAGTCGATTCTCCGAACCGCCGTTGTGTACCGTTCTCATTGTCGTTGTCTGCCATAACGCATCGAAATAATGGATGGTAATACGCTAATTCGTTCTTCTTCAGTTCTGAATATAGTTATGTCGGGGTCCATTATATGTAAATAGTACAACCACAACGAGAGTTGCGGCGGTCGAACTCGTACCGACCGCTTCGATCAGTTTGCCTGCGACACGGACGGAGTGTCTTCGATCTCTCTGTCTGCCGTTTTGGGTCCGTCGTGCTGTCTGTGTGATTCCCTCTCCGATCGACGATGCAGAACTGGCGGCTGCGGAACGTTTTTTATTGATAATTGTGTAGGTGATTACCATGAAACGGGTGACCTACGTTGTCACTCCACATACTGGGTACTTCGATCCAACCGAGAAGTGGTGTCGCGAGAACGGCCTCCGATTCGAGGCGATCCACCAGCTCGGTCTCCTCGAGGATGGGACCGTCAAGGCCCTTCTCGAGGTGGCCGGAACGCCGTCACAGGTCCGGTCGAACGTTCCCGACGACCTCTCGCGACTCGTCGACCTCGAACTCAGTGCCGACGACGGACGATCGATGGTACAGCTTCGGTACGAGCTGACCGACCTCAATCGCCGGTTCATCGAGCCGTTCCGTACGTCCGGCGCGATCGTCCAGTACCCGATCGTGTACGTCGATCCGGACCGCTCGTCGCTTCGAATGACGATAACCGGCCCCGACGACGACGTTCAGGGACTCATCAAGAGCTACCGGGAACTCGCGGACCTCACCGTCGAGGCCGTCTCGAGTTCGTTGCCGTCGGTCGAGCAGCGGTACGACGGTCTTACCGAGCGCCAGCAAGAGGTGTTGGTGACGGCCTACGAGCACGGCTACTACGACGATCCGCGCGGTGCGACCTACGAAGAGATCGCAGCTGAGTTGGACTGTTCGGCGAGTTCTGTCGGACAGGTCCTCCGCCGGACCGAATCCACGCTCGTCTCGGCGACCGTCGCGAACCGGTTGCACGACTCGTCGTAATGTCGCCAACCGTCGTCCCCGATCCGCTTCACTCCGGGTTCTCGCCCGTCGTTCCGTACCCTCATCGCCGAGTGAGGAAATCTACAACGTTATATTGTTCGGGCCGAAAGCGGGGGCGTAATGCGCGAGGAGGCGACGGCGTTCGTCCCCGGACACGTCACGGGATTTTTCAGCGCACACCCGGACGACGATCCGACGAAAGCCGGCTCACGAGGGGCGGGACTGACGCTCACAGACGGTGTCGAAGTAACGGTCGAACCGGCGGAGGAATCGGCGATCGTCCTCGACGGAACCGAGATTGAGGTCGAGCCGGTGACGACCGTCCTCGAGACGCTCGAGGCGACCGCCCGCGTCGAAGCGACGTCTGAACTGCCACTTGGCGCTGGCTTCGGTGTTTCGGGAGCGATGGCATTGGGCACGGCGCTCGCGACGAACCGCGTGTTCGAGCGCAAGCTCTCGGAGAACGAACTCGTGACGATCGCTCACGGTGCCGAGGTACAAGCCGGGACGGGACTCGGCGACGTGGTCGCACAGGCACACGGCGGCGTTCCGATCCGCCTCGAGCCAGGCGGACCACAGGACAACAAGCTCGACGCGGTCCCGGCGCGGGCGCGTGTCGAATACATCTCGTTCGGCGAACTCTCGACGGCCGACGTGCTCTCGGGCGACACCGAGCAGCTCACGGCCGCCGGCAAGGAAGCGCTCTCCCGAGTCGTCGAGGAACCGACGCTGCTCTCCTTGATGTACGCTTCACGGCTGTTCGCACGCGATGCCGGCCTACTCACAGAGCGGGTCGCGGAGACGATCACCGAGGTGTCTGCCGTCGACGGGCAGGCATCGATGGCCATGCTCGGCGAAACCGTCTTCGCGCTCGGAACGGGGCTCTCGGATGCCGGCTACGAGCCGTCGGTCTGTGCGACGCATCCGGCCGGTGCGGTGTTGCGGTAGTTAAGTACCCCTAGTATCTATCAGCCGGTGTAGATATCTGTCGACAAATCGCCGGACAGCCGCCGGTCGGACTTGATTCAGCGATCGTCGTCGCGGACTGAAGCCGATCCGGTCCGTCGTCAACGTATTGATTCGCCACCGAGACAAACGAAAATAGTGAATATGAGGGCTCTATACGCCTATAGAGCGCTATTTTCGATCGTATCGACGTACTGCGAGAACCGGATCGATACCGAATAGCTCGTTCCGAACCTATATGACTGATTTCGTATGGGTAGCCAGAACTTTATTATGATTCGTTCAAGTTATCCGGTCAAGTTTGGCAATGGCATCACTGACTGACATTCACCAAAACCTGTTTCAACTGTACGAACACTACGTCGGCGAACCCGACTCGAGCAAGGACGTCTACGGCTATTGGCTGTTTATCGTCGGGTACGTTATCGGGGCCGCCGGCGTGGCGTCGTTCGTGATCGGCTACGCGGGCGAGGGGAATAATTATGCGCTGATCCGAATCTCGGGGGTGACGGCCGCAACGGGACTCGCGTTCTGTCTGTTCGGTATCGTGCTTATGCTGCCGGTGCGGCGGCGAGGGATTCAGGCGAGCGTCGTCGGACTGCTCATCGCGCTGGGTGGCGTCGGCTTTTTCGGCTGGGCGTATCCGTGGAACTGGCGGGAACTGGGAGTCGACTACAGCGTTCAGGTAATCTCCGTCTACACCCTTGGCGTCGGGATCATCGCTGGCGTGACCGCTCTCGTTCCCGTGCTCACGGGACAGAAAGGGATGTTCGTTGAGGAAGAGGGAACGACGGACGATCCGCCCATTCTCACCGGCGACGCGATGGAAGGGGCCCAGTTCGCCGTCTTCCGCGACGACAACGGCGACTGGAAGTGGCACGTGCTCCACCTCGAGGCGCTGGCCCAGAGCACGGAAAGCGCCGTGACGCGGCCGGACGCGACGGAGGGCATCGAACGCGTCCAGTCCCAGATCAGCTCCGCGGGGCTGATGGAACTGACGACCTCGGCGTTCCGGCTCTACGAGGACCGCGACGGGACGTGGCAGTGGACGCTCGCGCGCGACGACGGCAGCATCGTCGGCTCCTGTGCCGGCGAGTTCGATCGGCGCGACGGTGCCGAGGAGTCGGTGAGCTTCCTGAAAGACCGCGGTCCGGACGCCGACGTGATCGAAATCGAGGGAGCCGCGTTCACCTACGCCGAGAAGCGCGACCAGTGGCACTGGCAGCTCGTCGACGACGACCGAACGCCGCTCGCCTCGAGCGAGGACGGCCATTCCACACAGGAGCGAGCCGAGGAAGCCGCCCGCTCGTTCGCCGAACGGTTCGACCGCGCGCGAGTGCTCGACATCGAACACGTCGGCGTGGAACTCTGCGAGCGGGCCGACGGCTGGACGTGGCGGTTTGTCGACACCGACGACGAGGTCGTCGCGAGCAGTGCCGCCGACTTCGACTCCCGGCGCGACGCCGAGAAAGCGGCCGAAGCGTTGCTCCCGGCCCTCGAGTCGGCGTCGGTCACCGTTGCCGGCGAGCCGACGTACGAACTCTACGAGTCCGGCGAGGAGTGGCGCTACCGACTCATCGATGCGAACGAGCACGTCGTCGCGCGCGGTCCCGAGGGGACCGCCGAGCGCGACGCATCCGAGCGCTGGACCGAGCAGTTCGGCGACCATGCGCTCGAGTCGGATGTCGTCGAGATCGAGGACGCGGAGTACGAGGTCTACCCGGCCGACGCCGAGGTCGACACGGCCCCTGAGAACGCGCCGGGCGGCGAGGACGACGATCTTCCGACGCCGTTCGAGGAGCCCGAACCGGCCGCTGACGGCGGAACGGTTGCGGACGACGCACCGCCGGCCGACGACACCAGTCCGTGGCACTGGCGGCTCGTCACCGACGACCGCGAGGTCGTCGCCGCGAGTACCGAGCCACACGCCGACGCCGAGGCGGCGACGACGGCGATCGAACGCGTCCGCGAGCAGGCCAGCGAGGCCGAACTCATCGAGTTCGAGAACGCCGCCTTCCAGGTCTACGAGGCCGATTCCGGCGAATGGCGCTGGCGGCTCATCGACGAGGACGGCAACGTACTGGCCGACAGCGGCGAAGAACACACCTCCCGCGGCGAGGCCGCCGAAGCGATGATGACGCTCAAAGAGCAGGCTCCCAACGCCGAACTGCTCGAAATCGAGACCGCGGCGTTCGAGCTGTTCGTCAACGAGGACGACGAGTGGGGCTGGCGGCTCATCGACGAGGCCGGGAAACTCGTCGCCGAGGACCCGGCGACCCACCCGACTCGCGGTGCCGCACGACAGGCGATGAACCGCCTGCTCGAGTACCTCGACTCCGACGTTCGGACGATGGACCGGGCGATCTTCCAGACCTACGCCACCGAGGACTGGCACTGGCGCTTCGTCATGCCGTCCGGCGTGACCGTGGCTGTCGACGGCGAGGCGTACCCGACTCGCGACGAACTGGTCGACAGCCTCGACGACGTTCGCAACGCCGCCGCATCGGCCGGCCGCTACACGATCGGTGACGTGTCCGTCCAGCTCTACGGCACCGACGAGTGGCGTTTCCGACTGCTCGATCGCGACCGCGAGGAGATCGCCGACTCGAGCGTCTCCTATGCCGACCGCGGGGCCGCGATGGCCGCCGTCGACGAACTGCAGGCAAACGCGACCGACGCGCCGATCTTCGCGATCGACGAGGCCGCGATCCGACTCGACGGCTCGGACGACTGGTCGTGGGAACTCGTCGACCGCGATCGCGAAGTGATCGCCAACGGGGTCGGCACCGCCGCGAGCAAGGCCGACCTGCTCGACACGATCGAGGAGGTCCGCCAGCTTGCGCCGATGGCCGGCCGGGTCGACTTCGATGTCGCCTCCTTCGAACTCGTCGCCGACGAAGACGACCGCTGGCAGTGGCGGCTCATCGACGAGGACGGCCGGACCGTCGCGACCGGCTCCGAGACCCACGAGACGGCCGACGACGCACGCGCGGCCCTCGAGGACGTTCGCGGCCTGATCGAGTCGGCGAGCATCCTCGAGATCGACAGCGTCTCGTTCGAACTCCACACCGCCGAGGACGGCTGGGTCTGGCAGCTGATCGACGAGTACGGGACGACGATGGCCGAGAGTACCCAGACCTACGAGAGCCGGACCGATGCCCGCGAGGCGATGAACGACGTGAAGGCACAGGCCCCCGAGGGCTGGATCACGTTCACGGAGTAACCGTCTCCGGCCAGTATCGACGGCTATCAATCGGCTTTTTTATCGACCGACCCGAATCACGCTCGTGAGCGACTACGACAGCGTCTCCGCCGACGTCGAGCACGAGGAGGAGATCCCGGAGGACCATCCGCGATATCAGGACCTGCTCACCCGCCACCGGATCGAGGCGGGCGTCGAGAAGGGGATCACGCACCTGCAGGGGATGCACGCCGAGGGCCGGGGCAGCGCGTTCGACTACCTGCTGGGCGAGGAGACGATCCCGAGCGCCGACGACGCCGAACGAGCCGCCGCGGCCCACCTCCTGCTCGCCGAGCGGCCGGTGCTCTCGATCAACGGCAACGTCGCCGCGTTGGTCCCCGGCGAGATGGCCGAACTCGCCGACGCCACGGGTGCCGCTCTCGAGGTCAACCTCTTCAACCGCACCCCAGAGCGGATCGAGGCCATCGCCGACCACCTGCGCAAACACGGGGCCGAGTCGGTCAAGGGCCTCGAGGCCGACGCTCGGATTCCGAACCTCGATCACAAGCGGGCGAAGGTCGACGCCGACGGCATCTACGCGGCCGATGTCGTACTCGTGCCACTGGAGGACGGCGACCGCGCCGAGGCGTTAGACGAGATGGGTAAGACCGAGATCGTGATCGACCTCAACCCGCTGTCACGCTCGCCGCAGGTCGCCGACGTGCCGATCGTGGACAACATCATTCGCGCGGTGCCGAACATCACCGACCACGCCCGCGAGTTGGCCGACGCCGACGAAGCCGACCTTCGAGAGATCGTCGAGGCCTTCGACCGGGACCGAGCGCTCGAGGAAGCGGAGGAACGGATTCGATCGGGCGACCTCTGATCGGTCGCGCTCTCGCTCGGCCGACTCAGAACTTCTCCGTGATCGTCGGCGAGACCGAATCGCGCGCGTCGTCGCGCTCGATGACCGGCGACTGCTCGCCGCCATCGACGAACGGCAGCTTCGATTTGATCGCGGCGACTGGCTCTTCGAGCCGGTAGTACGACAGCCAGAGCCGCTCGCTTAGCCGCCGCGCAAGCGAGTGGTCGATCTCGTAGTCGATCCCCGATCCGTACTCGAGTTCGTCGCCATCGACGAGCCAGCGGCGGGCCAGCGCGACACCCGTCTCGGCGTCGTAGCCGCGGGCGAGGTAGTGTCTGTAGGGGTGGCGGATCCACGAGCACTCCCAGTGAGCATAGACGTCGACGCCCGACTCGTTCTCGAGGTCGTGGAGGACGATGTGTAACTGCTCGTCGGCCAGCAGCGACGGCCGCCACACCCACGAGCCCTCGGCGGTGTTGCCGTCCATGCGGACCTTGAGCGCGGCGATCGGGTTCCGCGAGAAGCCCGCCCGCTCGAGGATGTCCTCGAGGGTCGCCTCCGAGCAGCGGGCCGTAAGCACGTACTCGTCGGCGGTCGTGTGACTGATCGCGTAGCCGCCGAAGGTCCCCCGCAGAAGGAAGTGGAGCTGTGGCAGGGTACTGCGCCGGACCGCGTTGACGGCGTCCTCACTGTCGATCATCGATCGCCGAGCCTACGCCGACCGCCCGTATGAGTGTTCGGGCGGAGCCTGCGGCGATCGCCTCGTGCCGGCAGCGCAGTGCAGTCCGACCGCCTTTCAGGAGGTATAAATTCCTCCTCCGGTTTCCCTTCCACATGGACGCCTACGAGTTACTCACGCGAAACGCCGAGGAGGTCGTCACCGACGAGGAGATCCGCGACCTCGCGGAGGATCCCGAGGGCAAGCGGGCCTACGTCGGCTACGAACCCTCCGGCGTCCTCCATCTGGGGCATCTCCTGACCGCGAACAAGCTCATCGACCTGCAGGAAGCGGGCATGGACGTCGTCATCCTGCTGGCGGACGTCCACGCCTACCTCAACGACAAGGGGTCCTTCGACGAGATCCAGGAGACCGCCGAGCAGATGAAAGCGCAGTTCCTCGCCTACGGCCTCGACGAGGCCCAGACCGAGTTCGTCTACGGCTCGGAGTTCCAACTCGACGAGGAGTACGTCCTCGACCTGCATACTCTCGAGGTCGATACGACGATGAACCGCGCCCAGCGCGCGATGGCCGAGATACAGGGCGACGAGACGGCCAAGGTGAGCCATCTCGTCTACCCGCTGATGCAGACCTTGGACATCGAGTACCTCGATCTGGATCTGGCCGTCGGTGGCTTGGACCAGCGCAAGGTTCACATGCTCGCCCGCGAGAAACTGCCGGCAGTCGACTACGAGGTCCGCCCCGCCCTCCATACGCCTATCGTCGCCGACCTCACCAGCGGCGAGGGGAAGATGTCCTCGAGCGAGGGCGTCACCATCTCGATGGAGGACTCGACCGACGAACTCGAGGAGAAGGTCAACTCGGCGTACTGTCCGCCGACCCGCGATCCGGAAGAGGACGACGAGGGCAACGAACGCGAGAATCCCGTCCTCGAACTCTTCGAGTACCACGTCTTCCCGCGGTTCGACGAGATCGTCGTCGAGCGTCCCGAGAAGTACGGCGGCGATCTGACCTACGAGGCGTACGAGGCCCTCGCCGACGACCTCGAGTCGGGCGAACTCCACCCCGCCGACGCGAAGGGGACCCTCGCGACCTACCTCGACGAACTGATCGCACCCGGCCGCGAGAAGCTGCGCGAGATCCGCGGCTAATCGTCTCCGCGTAGTGATGGCGGCCGACATCAACATAGCCCCGCAGACACGGATCGATCGAATGAACACGCGGGACCTCGACTGGGCGCAACGGACATCGCTGATCGCGGCGGTCGGCGGCGGCCGCCGATCAGCCGATTGAAGTGTGCGCGACTCCCTTACGAGTCCATGAACGAGACGCGACAGGCGATCCTCGAGGCGATCGCGGAGGGGCCGGTGTCGGGGCCCGAACTGGCCGACTCGCTCGATATTTCGCGGGCGGCCGTCTGGAAACACATCGACGGCCTGCGCGAGGCAGACTTCGAGATCGAGAGCGGGCCGACCGGCTACGAACTGACCGCCGTCGCGGCGTACAACGCCCCGGCCGTCGAGTTCGAACTCGAGGCCCCGTTTTCGATCGAGTACCACGACTCCGTGGGGAGCACCAACGACCGGGCGCGCGAGTTGGCGGCCGAGGGGGCGACGGACGTGGTCGTCCTTGCGGACGAACAGGTCGGCGGCCGCGGCCGCCTCGAGCGCGAGTGGACGGCACCGTCGGGCGGCGTCTGGCTGAGCGTCGTCTCCCGACCCGACATTGCGCCTGCGCAGGCCCCGCTGTACACGCTCGCGATCTCGGTGGCGACGGCGCGAGCGGCCCGCGAGGCGGGCGTCGACGCACGGATCAAGTGGCCCAACGACGTGGTCGTCCCGGTCGGTGACGACGGCGACTACCGCAAGCTCTCGGGGATTCTCACGGAGATGGAAGGCGAGACCGATCGCGTCGAGTGGGTCATCGCCGGCCCCGGCATCAACGCGAATATCGACGCCGACGCGCTGCCCGAGGGTGCGACCAGCATCCGCGAGGAAGCGGGCGACGTCGATCGGCGACGGTTCGTCCAGCGGCTCTTGGAAGAGTTCGATCGGTATCGAACCGACCTCGAGGCGGTCGTCCCCGCCTGGCGCGACCTGGCGCTGACGATCGGCCAGCGCGTGCGCGTCGACCGCGCCGCGGGCGAGATCGTCGGCGAGGCGATCGACGTGACGGAGTCCGGGGCTCTCGTGGTCGAAACTGAGGACGGACAGGTGACCGTTACGGCGGGTGACTGCGAGCACCTGCGTCCGGTCTAACCGAGTCTCGCGATCTCAGACGCCGAGCAGGATCGAACCGGCGGTCGCGGCGACGACCCAGCCCGCGCCCGTCCACGACACCACGAAAAACGCCTCGCGAGCGCTGGCTTCCGTCCAGTCGGAACTCACGTCGAGGCGATCCTGCATCCCTTCGATGGTCCGTCCGAGGCCGACCGCCGACGACCACGCGGTGACGCCGAACCCGAGAACGAGCGCGCCGAGTGCAAACGCCGTGTCGGTCGCGGCTCGCGGCGTCCAGACCGTCAGCAGCGCCAGCGAAACGACCGCTCCGAGCGCGGCTCCGATGGCCACCCAGCGAACGGCGGCAACCGCGAGCCGGCGGCCCCGCTCGACCGGGTCCCTCGAGACGGGAACGCTGGAATCAGTCGACGGCATCTCGCATGCGCGGATCTAAGGCGTCCCGCATCCCGTCGCCGAGGAGGTTGAAGCCGAGCACCGTAAGCGCGAGGAACAGGCCGGGGAAAAAGGACCACCACCACGCGCCGGAGAACAGTCCCTTCTCGACGCCCTCGGCGAGCATCATCCCCCACGAGGGATCGCCGGGGTCCGCACCGAATCCGAGGAACGACAGCGCCGCGATGTCGATGATGGCGAGCCCGTAGTTCAGCGTGGACTGGACGGTGATCGGTGCCAGACAGTTCGGCAGGACGTGACGAACCAGCAGCCGCGGATCGGTCGCGCCGAGGGCCCGCGTCGCCTCGATGTACTCGTCCTCGAGGACTTTCAGTGCCGCCCCGCGAACGACGCGAGCGAACCGCGGCGTGTACACGAGCGTGAGCGCGATGACCGCCCGCCACAACCCCAGCGAGTCGGGAAAGATCGTGACGAGTGCAAGCGCCAGCAGCAGCGACGGAAACGACAGGAGCACGTCCATCGTCCGCATGATAATGTTATCCGTGAGATCGCCGTAGTACGCGGCGACGACCCCGGCGGTGATGCCGAGGACAGTGGACGCGATGACGGTCGCGGTCCCAAACTTCAGCGCGTACCACGCGCCGTACAGCACTCGCGGGAAGATATCGCGGGCCTGGCCGTCCGTTCCGAACCAGAACGCGCTGCTCGGTCCCGCCTTCGTCGGGTTCGCTGCGAACTGCGTGTCGACGATGGCGTCGAGTCCGTACGTGAGCCGGGCGTAGACAGCGACGAGGAACATCCCGACGATCAGACTGAGACCGATGACGGCGATGCGGTTCGATAGCAGTTCCGTGAGGAACGGGCTGGCGCGGAGTCGATCGATGGGGCTGCGCTCGACGGTCGATGATTGGGTTTCCGTGCTCATTGGTCAATTCGTGGGTCGAGGATGGAATACGTGATGTCGACGAATAGATTCACGATGGTGTACATGAACGCGAAGACGAGGACGGTCGCCTGTACCACGGGGTAGTCGCTACCGTGGATCGCGGAGACGAGCAGCGTCCCGATACCGTTGATCTCGAAGACGGTCTCGGTCAGCACGGAGCCGCCGAGCATCGAACCGAACTGGATACCGATGATCGTGATCACGGGGATGAACGCGTTCCGCAGCCCGTGTTTCATGATCGTCGTCTTCGCGCCTTGGCCCTTCGCGCGGGCCGTCCGCATGTAGTCCTGTCTGACGACCTCGAGCATCGACGATCGCATCATCCGAGAGATGAACGCCATCGAGTAGATGCCGAGCACGAGGACGGGCATGAACAGGTGGCGAGCCGCGGACTGAAACGCGGCCATGTCCCCGGCCAGTAGCGTGTCGACGAGGATGAATCCGGTCTTCGAGTCGATGAAGTACGTCGATCCGATGCGCCCGCTCGTCGGCAGGACGCCGAGGATCTGTGCAAACAGCAGTATGAGGAGCGGTCCGCTCCAGTAGATCGGCACGCTGATTCCGGTCAGTGCGCCGATCCGGGAGAAGTGGTCGGTCAGCGTGTCCTTCTTGACGGCGCTGATGATCCCGAGCGGGAGTCCGAACAGCAGGCCTGCGATCTGTCCGAGAATCGCGAGCTCGATGGTGATCGGGAGCCGGTCGGCGAGAATTTCGCTGACATCGCTCCCTTGTCGGACCTGATAGGACTGCCCGAAGTCGAGCGTCACAGTGTCGTGAAGGAACCGGAGGTACTGCTGCCACAGCGGGTCGTTGAGTCCGAGGTCGGATCGGATCTGCTCGACAAAGTCTTGACTCGCGCGTTCGCCCGCGATGACGACCGCGGGGTCACCCGGCGAGAGGTGGAGGATCGCAAAGACCACTGTTGCCACTCCGAACAGCACCGGACCAAGCAACAGCAGGCGTTTGGCGACAAACCGCTTTGATACCATTATTTTGAGCTAATTTTGAGGGGTTAAAAACTTCTCGTCAGTCGGGCGCGTTACTCGAGCTCCACTAAGTGGAGGTGCGGGCCACCGATGGCCGAGACGTCGTAGTTGCTGACGTTGTTGCGGACGCCGCGGATCTCGTCGGCGTAGTCGATGTAGACCCACGGTGCCTCTTCGTGTGCGATCTGAGCCGCCTCGTGGTAGAGATCGGCACGTGCGTCCTGGTCCGCCGTCTGCTGGGCCTCTTCGACGAGGTCCATGAAGTCCTGGTTCGCCCACGCAGCGCGGTTTGACGTGTTGTACCCCTCCGTACTCCAGTCGACCCAGTCCTGCCCGTCGGGAGACTCCACCTGCGGGTGGAGCAGGACGTAGTAGAAGTTGTCCGGGTCGGCGTTGTCCGTGTACCAGCCGGCAAGGGACGCGTCGTGTTTCCCGTCGGCGGTGTAGGTGAGGTAGTCCGAGAACGGTCGCTCGTCGATAGTGACGTCGATACCGATATCGCCGAGGTTCGTTCGGATGGTCTCCGCCGTCGACGACGGAGCCGGGTTGTAGCCGCGGGCGTTCTGGAACGTCGTCAGCTCGAAGGAAAAGCCGTCACCGTATCCGGCCTCTTCCAACAGCGACTCCGCCTGATCGGGATCGTAGGCGTACGGACTGAGGTCGTCGTTGTGTCCAAATAGCGCCGGCGGACACGGCTGGTCGGCCTGTTCGGCGATGCCGGAATAGACCTCGTTGACGATGGATTCGGTATCGATGGCGTAACTGATCGCCTGTCGGACCCGCGCGTCGCGGAACTCCTCGACGCGGGACTGATTGAACGACATGTAGCCGATGTTGATTCCCTCTCCTGACTGGATTTCGGCGGCGTCGGAGTCCTCGACCGACCCGATGTTTTCGGGCGCGAGGTTGTCGATAATCTCGAGTTCGCCTTCGACGAGGGCCTGCGTGCGCGTGGAGTTCTGCCCGCGCTCGAGGAACAGGAGTTGCTCGACGTTCGGCCCGTCACCCCAGTAGTTGTCGTTGGGAGTGAGCAGGATGCGGCCGTTCGAGTTGTCGAGTTCCTCGAGTTGGAACGGGCCGGTCCCGTTGGCGTCCGCGTTGAAGTCGAAGTCGTTCTCGATGTCCTCTTTGGAGAGGACGACGGCGGCGAACATCGCGAGGTTACGCAGGAACGGCGCGTACGGATCGTTGAGCGTGATGTTCAGCGAGTAATCGCCGTCGGCTTCGACGGATTCGATCCAGTTGCCGAGCGTGAACGGCCCGTACGCGGAGGCGTCCTCGAAGTAGTAGTCGTAGTCCTCGTCGACGAACCGGCGGTAGGTCGCGACGAAGTCGTCGGCGGTGAAATCGGTTCCGTCGTCGAACTGGGCGTCGTCGCGCAGTTCGATCGTGACGTCTACGCCGTCCATCGACCAGTCAGTCGCGAGGCTCTCCGTGATAGCCGCCTCGCCGGGTTCGAAGTTGATGAGCCCATCGTAAATCTGGTTGGTGACCTTCGACACCTCCCCGCTGGTCGTTCGTTGCGGGTCGAGCGTGTCCGAGTGAGAACTGCGACCGTATCGGAGCGTGCCGCCGCTGTCACTGCTACCGCCGAGACAGCCGGCCATGGAACTCGCTGCAGTTGCCACAACCGTTGCGCTACCGGCAGACTTCAGGAAACTTCGCCTGGAAGGCTGGTCGTCATTACCTGACATAACAGTAGTCCGTAATTGGAACTATATAATGCTACCGGACAATATTGTCAACGCTATACTGGTTGAGAAGCGTTTACTAGCCGTGCTGGCCGATTGGAGAAACTAGTCGCAATTCGATAGACTGGGGTTCAAAAACGCCGTCAACGCGCCAAGAAAATCCGAGCGATAGACTGGCACCGCATTTGCGTTTACTCGGATTCGGTGTAGATGTGACAGGCGGCGGGGTGGTCGCTGTTGCCGAGTGTGGGGTCTTTCCGCTCGCAGACGCTCTCGAACGTATCCGCCAGGACGGCCTCGGCGGCCTCCCAGTCGCCATCGTCGAGGTGCTGATAGGACTTTTCGACCGCCTCGCGAGCGCGACCGGAGAGCGGTTCGTCGAAGAACTGCGCGTTGAGTGCGGCGGTCAGGTCATTGCCGCCGTCCGCGACCGCGCGAGGCGGCGGCGATTCGGCGACGACTTCGTTGCGGGCCGCCTCAAGGTCGATGTCGCGCGATTCCACGCGCTGTCGGTAGAACATGACCTCGCGGTAGCGTTCCTGTTCGATGTTGAGGTCGTCCGGTGGGATGATCGACGGACACCGCGTCCGGAAGTGACAGCCCGACGGCGGATCGATCGGGGACGGCACGTCGCCTTTCAGGATGGTGCGGTCGTCGGTGTCGGCCAGCGGGTCCGGTTCGGGAATCGCCGACAGCAACGCGTTCGTATACGGGTGTTGTGGGTCAGCAAACAGGTCGTCAGTCTCGGCGATCTCGACGATCTCGCCGAGATACATCACCGCGACGCGGTCCGAGATGTGCCGAACGACCGAGAGGTCGTGGGCGATGAACAGGTACGTCAGCCCGAACTCCTCCTGGAGGTCCTCCAAGAGGTTGATGATCTGTGCCTGCACGGAGACGTCCAGGGCCGACACCGGTTCGTCGGCGACGATGAAATCGGGGTCCACCGCGAGGGCGCGAGCGATGCCGACGCGCTGGCGCTGGCCGCCCGAGAGTTCGTGGGGGTAGCGGCCGTACTGGCTCTCGTCGAGTCCGACCTCCTCGAGGAGCTCGAAGACGCGCTGTCGGCGTTTCCCCTCCGCGAGCCCGTGAATCTTCAGCGGCTCCATGATCGTCTGTCCGACGGACATCCGCGGATCGAGACTCGACATCGGGTCCTGGAACACCATCTGCATGTCCTTGCGCTTCTCCCGGAGCTCCGACTTGGAGTGGTCGCCGAGGTCCTCGCCGGCGAACACGACTTTCCCGTCGGTCGGCGGGTTGAGATGGAGGATCGCCCGTCCTGCGGTCGACTTGCCACAGCCGGACTCGCCGACCAGCCCGAGCGTCTCGCCCTCGCGAACGTCGAAGCTAACCCCGTCAACGGCTTTCACGCTCGGCTTCTCACCCATGAATCGGTCGAGATAGCCGTCTTCTTGCTGGTAGTACTTCCGCATCTCGCGGATTTCGACGATCGGCTCGCCGATGTCGTGTTCGACCGCGGACGCGTCGTCGTTGCCGTACTCGTCCTCGTCGAAGTCCTCGAGGAGACACTTCGAGCGGTGGTCGACGTCGTCCGGCCCGTGCTGGCGGAACTGGATTTCGCCGTCGCGACACTCGGGTTTGGCCCACGGACATCGGTCGGCGAAGTGACAGCCCTCGGGCATGTCGATGAGGTCGGGAACGTTCCCCTCGATTGGCGTCAGGCGGTCTTTCTCTTCCGTCGGGATGGACTCCAAGAGCGTGTACGTATACGGATGGCTCGGATCGGCGAAGATCTCCTCGACGGGGCCCACTTCGACGATTTCGCCGGCGTACATCACCGCGACCCGGTCGCAGGTCTCCGCGACCACGCCGAGGTCGTGAGTGATCATCAGCACCGACATCCCGAACTCGTCTTGGAGGTCGTCGATGAGGTCGAGAATCTGGGCCTGAATGGTCACGTCGAGGGCGGTCGTCGGCTCGTCGGCGATGAGCAGACTCGGCTGACACGCGAGCGCGATGGCGATGAGGACCCGTTGGCGCATCCCGCCGGAGAACTCGTGGGGATACTCCTCGAGGCGCGTCGTGGCCTCCGGAATGCCGACCTCCGTGAGGATGTCTACGACGTCTTCCATGACCTCCTCGTCGTGTTCTTGCCCGCCGATGGACGGCAGGATCTCCCGGACGGCGTTGAGCCACGTATCCTGTTTCCGTTCGCCGTACTGGTGGAGTCGCAGGGACTCCGCGACTTGCTCGCCGACGGTCACCGCGGGGTTCAGGGACGTCATCGGATCTTGGAAGATCATCCCCATCTCGCTGCCGCGGACTTTCCGCATCGCTTCCTCGGGGGCGTCGATCAGGTCGACGACGCCGTCCTCGACTGTGATTTCGCCGGCAGCCGCGCCGCTTTCGAATCGCTCGCGTGCTGTCTCGTCTAGATAGACGAACCCGTCGTCGGCGTCGTCGAGGGCCGTCTCTACAGTATCCGCAACCACCGACTCGGCCGTCCCGTCCTCGAGTCGGTCGGCGGACTCTCTCAGCGTCGGTGCGAGCCCCGCGGGATCGTCGCGGTCGGTGAGGTCGGTGGCCATACCGCGCAGTTCCGAACTGGCCGAGTCGATTCCGTCGCCGACGCGGAGATCCGCGACGAGTTCCCGGACTGCGTCGATGAGTTCGAAGGGGTACGGGACCACGGCACCGTCGAACTCGTCGGCGAGGTCCGCGGCGAGTGCCGCGCGTCGCAGGGTTACGCGGCCACCGACGACGTCGCCGGGGTCGTCGACGAGGTCCATCGCTGAGAGGGCGGTCACGCTCTTCCCGGAACCGGACTCGCCAACCAGGCCGACGGTCTCGCCCTCCTCGATGGTGAGGTCGATCCCGTCGACGGCTTTGACTGCACCGCGTTTGGTGTCGAACTGCGTGCGAAGTCCTGAGAGGGATAGAAGGTCAGTCACTGGCGACAGTTCTCGAGGGAGCGAAGAAATACCTTGTGGGATTTAGACAACATTTATTTCCGGCGGTGCACGCGGTGGGGTCATGAGCGAGAATTCAGCGGATGCCCCCCCGAGCAACGCACGAGACCAGTCCGGCTGGCAGGCGGTTATCGAGGACATGGCGGCGATCGCCGACGACTACCGCGACCGCGGCTGGACGGCCCTCGAGCTCCATCCCGGGGACTCCGTGCTCGTGGACTCCGAGCGACGCACGGGCCTCGACGTCGTCCTACCGGGACCCGAGTACGAGGACCTCGAGTCGCTGACCGAGAGCGCAACGTTCGCGGACGTGGACGTGTTCCGCGCGGAACACGGCGGCATGATCTACCTGCTGATCGTCGAACAGGACCCGACCGACGAGACGGCCGTCCTCGTTCCGGCCTACTACGATACCGGATCCGGGCAGTCGGCGCTCGAGACCGTTCGATCGGCCGGCGAGTTGCGGCTGTTCTGTCGACGGCTGAACGACGACTACGTCGAGTTCGTCCACGACGACGTCGCGCCGTTTCTCCCCGAAGGACTCCCGGACGCCGAGTAAGGGGGAGTTCGGGCCGGTGCCGTCGCTGGTCGTATTTTTCGAACCGTTCGCACTCCGCGTTCCGACCGCGGACTCGAGGGCCGTTACTCCACCGCGAGCGGAGGCGCTTCGGCGCGGTCGTCGATCTCGTCGGGATCGACCCGGACGGTCAACACCGGTACCGGGGCGCGCCGGACGACCCGTTCCGTGACGCTGCCGAGCAGCAGTCGGTCGATCCCGCCGCGGCCGTGGGTCCCCATCACGATTAGCTCGCACTCGGCCGGGTCGGCCTCGTTGATGATGATCTCACTCGGTGTGCCTTCGCGGACCACCGTCTCGACCGTGATAGCCGCCGGCGCGAGGTCCTCGACGCGACCGACCGCCGCTTGCCCCTCTTCCCGGAGCGCGTCACTGACACCCTCGAGAGCGGCTTCCATAGGGAGTCCACGATAACCGGCCACGTTGACGACGTAGAGCGCGCGGATCGTCGCGTCGTGTGCGTCTGCGAGATCGAACGCGTACTCGAGTGCGTGCTCGACTTCGCGCGAGCCATCGGTCGGAACGAGGATTCGGTCGTACATCGTGGGTCATGATACCATTCAACAAGCACTCGTATTAACGTTTTCCTGACACGAGAGACGGTCAGCCCGGGTGACGAGTTCCGCCCGTTCGGCGATTCCGACGGCGAGCCCGAATCGGCGATGAAACCCGAATCGCGGGTCCGAGAGGGGAAACGCTGATACAGCCGCCGGTCCAACCGGGGGCCATGAGCGATACGTCGTGGACCGACCGGATCGTCGGCGAGCGGATGACCGTCGATCAGGAGTTTGCCTCACAGATCGAGGGGTCGCAGTTTTCCAACCAGCAGTGGAGCCTGATCATGACGGCCACGGAGTTCGAGATCGAACACGCCGACGATCCCGAGCAGGCCCAGATCGTCGCCAACACGGACAACCTCGACGGGATCATCCCCGAACTCGAGAATATCCAGACCAGTATGGGCGCGATGGCCGGCGGCGGTGGAGGCGGCGACTCGAGTTCCTCGAGCGGCGGTGGCATCTTCGACTCGATCATGGGCGCACTCGGCATGGGCGGGGGCGGCGGCTCCTCCGAGAAGGCACAACGCGAGGCGGCCGAACGGCTCACGCAGGAGTACGCGACCCAACTCCAGTCTCACCTCGAGTCCAAGGGGAAGTGGGAGACGGTGCGGCGAACGGCCGCCGACGGCTGAGGCCGAGACGACCGTCGTCGGCGGACTCGGTGGACGCGAGCGCTGAGTATTGCTCCGCTCGCCGACCGCTCAGTCGCCGGCGTGAAAGAGCGTGTACTCGCTGGTTTCGTAGATGTTGATGAGTTCGTTGATGAGTTCGTCGTCGGTCTCGTCTTCGACGCGCAGTGCATCCAGCCGCTCGATCGTCTCTTCGTCGAGTTCGACGGATGGCATACGAGATCGTTCGTCGTCGCGAGGCAAAAACACCACGGGGGTTGCTATCCGCGACACGTTTCACCGCGGGCAGAGGCCGGGGCAAGCCACAGCACCTTTAGGGACGGTTCCCGACCGTACGAGTATGACCGACGAAGTCCAGACGACGACCTTCTCGATCAGTTCCGACGACGGCGCAACCGACGAAATCACGATCCCGTCCGGTCTCCTCGACCTCGTCGCCGAGGGCGACCAGACCGATGCCGAAACCGTCGGCGACGTTATGTTGCTCTCCTTTGCCAGCCGCGCCCACCACATCGTCCACCACGGCGAGGACGCCGACGAGGAACTCGAGGCCCAGGAAGAGCGCGTGATGGATCTCTTCGAGGAGCGCTTCGGCGTCACGTTCGGCGAAGCGACCGGCCACCAGCACTGAGCCGCGACGCGGCGACTCTCTGCACCGACTTCTTCACGTCTCATTCTCGCCGAGTGGTAGCGCTGTCCGTCAGCACCGCGCCGGAACCGAGGCGTCGGTTGCTATCCGGCACCGGCGGTTTCGTTTCCGGTATCCGCCGTCCCGTCGGCGGCTTCGGCGGAGTCACTATCCGCTCCAGTGCTCGGGCCGTCCGTCTCTGAAGGGGCCGCCGTTCCCTCCGGCTGTTCGTTCGGCGCGTCTTCTGTGGGTGGTTCGGCCGTACCCTCATCCCCGCCGTCGGGCGTCTCGGTCTGCTCTGACTCCACGGGCGCGGTATCGGCTTCGTCGTCCGTGCCGGGATCGTCCGGTTGTGCCGACTCCGTCGGCGGCTCTTCCGGCGATTCCGGTTGGTCGGGCTGCTCCGCTGGCGGCTCTTCGACCGGTCCCGATTCGTCGGGCTGCTCCGACGGTGGCGTCGGCTCGGTTGGCTCGTCCGCCTCACCCGTCTCCGCTCCGTCGCCCGGTTCCGCGCCGCCGTCCGACTCTGCGGTCCCCGTTGCGGTCGCTTCGATCGTCACCGACGCCTGCTCGTCATCGGTTGCGATCGCGTGCGTCGAGGTCCCCTCGGGCAGCGGCGACGAAAACTGAATTTCGTCCGACTCCCCGCCCGCGAGCGTCACGGTCTCCTCGGCGACCGGCTGGCCGTCGACGCTGTAGGTCACCGTCTGGGTCCCCTCGAGATCGCCCTGATTCTCGATCGTCGCCGTCACGGTCGCCTCCTCGCCGGGATCGCCGGTCTCGGGCGCTGCGATATCGGTCACGGCGAACGTCGCCGGCTCGCCGCTTTCCTCGACGGTCACCGTCGTCTCGGCCGTCTCGTTCTCGCTCGAGACCTCGAGCGGGTACTCGCCGGGCTCGAGGTCGTCGGTTCCGGCGGTGAACGAGACGGTCTGGTTCTCACCGGCCTCGAGCGAGACGGATTCGGAGTCGACCACGGTCTCGCCGACCGCGAGCGAGATGGTTTGCGTGCCCGCGTCGCCGCCGGTGTTCTGTACGTCGGCTTCGACCGCGAGTTGCTCACCCTGTTCGACCGGACTGTTCGTCTCAGGGCTCGAGACGTCGAACGCCACGGGGTCGTCCGGCTGGATCTCGCCGGCGGTCGGCGTTGCAGCGGTCACGGGCTCGTCGTAGCCGTAGTTCGCGAAGTCGACCTGCCAGACGAGCCGTTCGTCGTCGCTCTCGGGCGTCCACTCGACGGTGAACGCATTCTCGCCGGGCGCTAACTCGGTCGGCGGCTCGTCGCTCGTGGTCCCCTCGACGAACTCGCTGTTTCCGCTCATCGTCGCGTCGTTCGGGTTCTCGTAGCCGAAGGTCACGTTGATGGCATCACCGCCGTCGACGGGCGTCGTCTCCTCGACCGACAGCGACGGCAGGTCCGGCCGGGCCTCTTCGGCGCACGTCCGCGCGTCGGGGTTCGCGTAGTCGATCGACGCGAAGGGGACCGCCTCCGGCGAACTGATCCCGGAGATGTACGTCCCGAAGGTGCCGTAATCGGGCACTGCGACGGTCACCTCGTCGCCGTCGGTCGTCACGTTGCGCTCGTCGCCGATCTCGAAGACGATCGTCCCGTTAAACGGGGCCTCGACGTCCTCGCCGACCGCGACGGAATCCTCGATGATGGTGTTCCCGAAGCCGGCCTGATCGTAGAAGCCAGTGCTCGCGGCGACCTGATCGCCGTCCTCGAGCGAGGCGTCGATGACCGCACGCGAACAGCTCGCGAACTCGACATCGAAGTCCGCGAGGTCGCCGTCGACCGTGTACTCGACGGCGTCAGTCTCGAGGGCCGTTCCGTCCTCAGTCGCGACGACTGAGACGTTGAGCGTCGAATTCGCCTCGAGGGGCGGCTCGAGGTCGAACTCCGTCGGGCCGATCGTCTCGTTGGCCGCGAACGACTCGCTTTCGGCGAGTTGGGTCCCGTTCTCGTCGGTGATGGTCAGCGCGTACTCGACGGACGCGTTGGCCGAGGTGACGGTGAGCGTCTCGCCGTCGCCTACCTGATCGGCGACCGAGAGGTTCGCCGTCGGTGCCCCGGGATCCGGCTCGACGACCGCGTACTCGATCGATTCGGTCGCCAGCGCCGCGTCGTCCGCCGCGGCGCGAACGGAGACGTTGACCGTCGCGTTCTCCTCGAGGGGCGGCTCGAGATTGAGGCGCTCCTCTACGATCGTCTCGTTGGCCTCGAACTGTTCGCTGTCGACGCGTTCGCCGTCGTACTCGGCCGTCACGACGTACGGGACGGTCGCACTCGCCGCGTCGATCTCGAGGATCTCGCCGTCACCCTCCTGATCGTCGACCGACAGGGTTGCCTCCGGCTCGTCGGGTTGCTCCGCGCCGATCGACTGCTCGAGGACGACAGTGCCCTCGCCGTCGAGAACGACGACGTCGTCTCCGGAGGCGTTCCACACCGGGGTTTCGATGTCCCAGTGGAGGGTGTCCGTCGTGTTCTCACCGGGACCCGTGATGACCGTGACGCTCTCGCCGGGTCCGAGGGTGAAGCCCTCGGGGAACGACAGCGGGTCGTACCCCGCACCCTCGACGACGCCCTCGTCAACGCGGTCCTGCAGCGTCCACCCCGAGAGATCGAGCGTGCGGTTCCCCGTGTTCTCGAGGACGACGTACTCCTCCGTCGAATTCTCCGCCGCGACGTCGATGTTGTAATCGACGACGGTGAGCATCCCTTCGGCCTCCGGCGCGGAGTCGACGGTGTCGGTGTCGTTCGTCCCGTTCGCGACGGTGTACTCGATCGTCTCGTTCTCGAGGACTGTCCCGTCGTCGCCGACAACCGAGACATCGACGGATGCATTCGTCTCGAGTGGCGGCTCGAGGTCGAGGCCGAGATCCGTCACCGCCTCGCCGGCCGCGAACGCATCGCTCTCGACCGTCTCCCCGTCGTACGTCGCGGTCACGGTGTAGGGGACCGACGCGTTCGCCTCGTCGACGGTCAGCGTTTGTCCGTCGCCTTCCTGATCGGCCACCGACAGCGTCGCGTTGGGTTCCGCGTCGGGTTCGTCCGACTCGTCGGTCACCGTCACGAACGCGGCGTCGAGCACCGGCGCTCCGCTGCCGGTGACGTACGGCACGTCGTCCTCACCGTCGGACTCGACGTAGTCGAACGCCTCGTCGTCGTTCGTATCGTGGTGGGCGACCGCCACGAGCGGCCCGCTCTCGTTCAGCGGCTCGTCGAGGTCGATCGTCACGTTCTCGTGCTCGCCGGCCTCGAGAAAGCTCGAGACGCCGACGACATCGTCGGGATCGGCGTCGACCGCGACTCCGCTGTAGACGGCCACGAAACCGCCCTCCGAGAGCGACACGTCCTCGACCGTCACCTGTTCGCCGTTGCTCGTTTGATCGGAGAAATCGATCGCGGCCTCGCCCTCGAGCCGGTCGATCGTTTCGATTCGCTGGACGACTTCGACCTCGACGTACTGGGAGATCACGGTCACGTCGTCGGTATTCTCCTGAATCGCGTAGGCGGTCGCGTCGGCCGCGGTCTCCGCCGTTACGGACTGGAGTTGCGTGATGCTGATCTGCTGTGACTGGACCGCTCGAGCCGTCTCTTCGCAGGCGCTTCGGGCCGCCGTCTGGATCTGCGTGATCGACGCTTCCTGTGACTGGACGAGCGCACCGCTCGCACCGCCGCTCGCGAGGCGCTGGACCTGTGTCACGTCGGCGATCTGTGTCTGGGACACCGCGCCCTCACTCGCCCCGAACGCGGCGGCCTGGACCTGCTCGACGGTGACCTCCTGTCGCTGGATCGCGCTGGTAACCGCGCCCTGTGCGGCCCCGGTCGCGGCGGCCTGGACCTGCGTGACTGACACCGTCTGTCGCTGGACGAGCGCGCCGCCCGCCCCGCCGTCAGCGGCCGCCTGGATCTGTTCGACGGTCGCTTCCTGACTCTGAGAGATCGCTCCCTTCGCCGCCCCGAAGGAGGCCTCTTGGACCTGAGTGATCGAAATCCGCTGGACTTGCTCGATGCTGATCGACTGGATCTGTGTCAGCGATCCCCGGCTCGCGCCGCGGGCCGTCGCTTGGGTCTGCTCGACCGAAACCTCTTGTTCCTGGACGAGCGCGCCCTTCGCCGCCCCGGCCGCGGCCTTCTGAACCTGCTTGATCGTCACGCGCTGGCGCTGCTCGGCCTCGACGCGCTGTTCTTGCTCGAGTACGGCGTTCGCACTCCCCTCGAGCGAGCCGGCGGCCGCGCCCGCTGCCGCATGCTGGACGTGCTCGAGTGTCACCCGTTGGCGCTGCTCGACCGATATCGACTGGTACTGCGTTAGGACGCCGTAGGCCGATCCCTGTGCAGCTTCCTGAATCTTCGATACCGTTCCGATATCTTTCGCGCCGGCCTCGCTCGCGGCACCCGCGGCCGCGCCGTTGGTCGCGACCTGCATCTGCTCGACGCTCACGCGCTGGCTCTGGGCGACCGCACCGTGTGCCGCGCCCCAGGTCGCGCTCTGTAGTTGGGTCGCGTTTACCGACTGCGATTGGGAGAGCCCGCCGCCGGTCGCGCCGCCGACCGCGTACTGGATTTGGGTTACGTTCGCCGACTGCTCCTGAATCAGCGCGCCGTGGACGGCACCCTTCGTCGCCGCTTGGACCTGCTCGGCCTCGACGGTCTGGTATTGGGCGGCAGATTCCCGTGCGCCCTCGAGCGCTGCCGCTCGCTGTTCCTGGGTCACCTCGACGCCTTGGGACTGCACGAGCGCGATCCCCTCGTCGACGCCCGTTTCGACGGCGTCCTCGTGGTCCCCTTGGGCCGCGACCTGTTCGTTCGTCTCGTCCGCGCCAGTGGACTCACCAGCTATCGCGGGCGGCTCTAGGGTCACCAGTTCGAAGGCAGAGTCGGTCGCCGATTGTGCTCCCTCCTGACTACCGTTTGCCTGCAACGCGGCCTGCGAGCCGTCTTCGGGCGACGCTGCAGCGGCCGCGTCGATATTCTCGTCGTCCGCGCCGATCGGTCCGAGGCCGCCGCCGAGTAGCGGCAGCGCGACGACACTTCCGACCATCGCGGCCGCAATCAGAACGACGGCGACTGTCGTTCGGCGTCGATTCATCGCTCGCCCCCCGGGCCGCGAGCCTCTCCGCTGCGGACTACACGCCCGTCAGACCCCCACCGTTCGATTGCAGTTTCAGTTCCATACGCTCCGCGTTGGAACTCCAGATCTACTGTCTGATACCCCGAATTGTCGGACTTCGTCCTACCGGATCGCATTTTCCCACCACGGGGTGGAATTCGTGCATAAGGACGCCGGTCGTTTCAGTTAGCGAGCCGAGACAATTGGCTATTACTCGCGGTTTTGTTTCGAACAGCGAACGGAAACAACGGGAACCGACGCGAAAGAGGCTGTTTACCGCGCGACCCGCGATAGCCGAACTCTCCGTGCGTCTGTGAGGAAGCGCATTGTTTCGGCCGGTCGCGTCGATCCGATTCGAGCTGCGGTTCGAGCAAACGTGTCAACAGTCGATCCGACAACCTCGGAAACCGAAGTATTGATTCTGGTTTACGAGAGAGCGGGTGTATGGCAACGGAACGGAATGCGGTCGATCCCGTCGATGACGCCGTCGTCCGGCAGTTCGCTCGGGCAGCAATGCTTGCGGCGCTCATGGCCGCATCGGTACTGATAACGATCCCCGTCCCGCTTCCCGGGGCACCGCCGATCACGCTCCAAGTCCTGTTCGTCTTCCTCGCTGGACTCGTCTTAGGCCCGGTCTGGGGGAGCATCTCCGTTCTCATCTATCTCGTCGCAGGTGGGATCGGACTGCCGGTGTTCGCCGGTATGAACGGTGGATTCGGGGTTCTTGTCGGAAACACGGGCGGGTACCTGTGGTCGTATCCGGTCGCCGCGGCGCTGATCGGAGCGGTCGTTCACCGCGGAACGTCGCTGCGGGATCTCCGTGACATTTCAGTCCCGGTACTCGTCGTCGCGCTCGTGATAGCGACGATCGTCATCTACGGAATGGGGACGGCGTACATGGCCTGGCTCCTCGACCTGGGTGCATGGGAAGCCGTCACCCTCGGCGCTCTCCCGTATATCCCCGGCGAGATCCTCAAGATGGCTACGGCGATCGCCATCGTCAAGGCCGGCCGGCTCACGCCTGTCAATTCGTAACCGCACTGATGATCGAGTTTCAATCGGTCTCCCACGCGTTCGAGGGCGTCCCCGTTCTCGAGGACGTGTCGCTGACGATCGACGACGGCGAGTTCATCCTGCTCGCAGGGGCAAACGGCAGCGGGAAGACGACGCTGTTGCGCCACTGCAACGGCCTGCTAACCCCCGACTCCGGCGCGGTCCTCGTCGATGAGACGCCCGTCGCGGACGACCTGATCGCCGCCCGCTCGAGCGTCGGGATGGTGTTCCAACACCCTCGCGACCAGTTCGTCGCCGCCACCGTCGGCGCGGACGTCGCCTTCGGGCCGGAGAACCTCGGTCTGGAACGCGAGGAGATCGACCGCCGCGTCGCGGCCGCGCTCGAGGCGGTCAACATGGCCGGCCGGGACGACGACCGAATCGAGACGCTCTCCGGCGGCGAGCAGTCCCGCGTCGCGATCGCCGGCGCGCTCGCGATGGATCCCACTCACCTCGTCCTCGACGAACCCTTCACCGGGCTCGACGAACCCGCGCGCCGATCGGTGCTCGAGCGACTCGAGTCGCTGTCGGCCAACGGCACCGGAATCTTGCTCACGACCCACGACCTCCGAGACGTGTCCGCGCTCGCGGATCGCGTCATCGCCATGCGAGACGGGCGCGTCGCCGTCGACGGACCGCTCGAGGACGTACTGGGGGACCTCGAAGACCTCGCGGTTCGCGTTCCAGACCGATGACCGGACGGGACGAATCGCAGCGAGCGACGCAGTCCGTGGGAGGGGAACGATGCTGACCTTCGAACCCGACGAGACGGTCGCCCACCGACTGGACCCTCGCACCAAACTGGCGGTCCAGATCGGGTTCGCCGCCACCGCGCTGGCACATCCGACGCCGCGCGCGCTGCTCGTGCTCTCCGCGCTGACCGCGATCGCGTTGGTCGCGGCGAACGTCTCGCTTCGCCGCACCCTCGTCGCTTACCGCTTTGCCCTGTTCATCCTCGCGCTCGCACCCCTCATTTCGGGGGTCGCGTTCGGCCCGCCCTGGGTCGACCGATCCGCTGCCATCGCGTCGGGACTGGCGAGCTATCGGGTCCTGCTCATCTTGCTCGTCAGCGCCGCCTACGTGCGTTCGACGCCAGTTCGGGACTCTCGAGCGGCGATTCAGCGAACGGTTCCCGGGAAACCGGGCCAGCTACTCGGTATCGGCGTCGCGCTCGTCTTTCGATTCCTGCCCGTCCTCCAGAGTGACCTCCGGACGATCCGCGAGGCGATGGCCGCTCGGCTGGGAACCGAACGCGGTGTGGTCGACCGCGCCAGCACGGTCGCCATCCTCGGGCTGACGCGAGCGTTCGATCGGGCCGATCGCCTTTCGCTTGCACTACAGGCTCGCTGTTTCGCGTGGAACCCGACGCTGCCGGTGCTTTCCTTTTCGCGGGCCGACTACCCCGTCCTCGTTTTCGCCGTCGTCCTCGCACTGTCCGCGTTCTATTGACTGGGCGCTCGGCTTTGATTGCCTACTGACGCCCGCGAACCGGTGGATTGAACCGCCGTGCGACTCGAGCGATGTCTCCGCTGTCCGGCGGACTTGAGGTCGTTCCGTTCCAAATAGCCATACTACAGTAGAATTTCCGTTTAGCGCTATTTGATATCGTCATATTTGATTTATCAGTGTTGCAGGTAGCCCTCCCCTACCCCATCCGAGACGGCAAAACAGGGCTGTACTCTCCGTACTTCCGCTCTAGACTATCGTGGCGACTGAAACGATTTACACACTGATCGCAACGCAGTCGTGCGATCTGGTGTACAATGACTTGCAGTCGCTACTATGCAATTGCGATTGCAGTCGGCATTCGATTACCGTCTCACGCGAGTCGCTGAGCCAAGACTTAAGCGATGACTCTCCTCCCGATCACGTCCGATACCTGCAGGTAGAAGCTTTGAATCTGAGGATTTAAGCCGGTAGGGAGGATCGTGAACCACGGTCGGAGCGAAGCTTCTCCCTGGTTCAAATCCTCCACAGCTTGCTTTGCTCCTCACGGATGTTCGTCACAAAAGGAAAGCCGGTGGAGGGATTTGAACCCTCGACCTAATCCTTACGAAGGATTCGCTCTGCCAGTCTGAGCTACACCGGCACGTCGCTTCGAGTGCGTTTATTCGTAGGGCCGATATCGGCCATAAGGGTTGCGAATCGATCCGGTCGTGTGAGGGTGTTACGCGCCTCGAGAACCAACCCTGAAGGCCCTTATCGCTCGAGTCGGACGTCCAGACAGACGTTCAGTTCGTGTGGGGCGTACGACCGGACCGTGTGGCGGGTTTCGACCGTGACATCGTAGTCGGGTTCGGCGGCCGCGCGGATCGCGCGTTCGCCCGGGCCGAAAGGGTCGTCCTCGTGTTGGATATCGTAATAGTGGATCGTACAGTCGTCGCCAGCGAGGATAACGGCCGACTCGAGGAACTCGTCGGCGCTGTGGGGCAGGTTCATCACGATTCGGTCCGCCCAGTTTTCGTAGTCGACGGCGACCTTGCGGACATCGTCATTGATCGCGGTCACGCGCTCGTCGACGCCGTTTCGGCGCGCGTTCTCGCGGAGGTACTCGATGGCTTCGGGGTTGATATCGACGCCGACACACTCCGCCCCGCGTTTGGCGAAGGGGACGACGAAGGGACCGACGCCCGCGAACATGTCGACGGCCCGCTCGCCCGCCGTCACCTGTTGTGCCACGCGGTGGCGTTCGGTCGCGAGCCGCGGCGAGAAGTATACGTCGGCGAGATCCAGCAGGAACTCACAGCCGTACTCGCGGTGGACGACTTCGGTGTTCTCGCCCGCGAGCAGCTCCCAATCCCGGACCCGCGTCTCGCCTTTGACCTTCGAGGCCTTGTTCAACACCGTTTCGACGGGGAGATCGGACTCGAGGATGGCGTCGGCGATCGCCCGCGCGCGCTCGGGATCGTCCTCGTCGATGAGCGCGGCTCGCCCGAGTCGCTCGTAGGTCGGGTCGAACGAGAGGAGGTCGGCGGGCGTGGTCTGGCTCTCGCGTTCGGCAACCGTCCGTGGAACGATTTCGGGGTCCTCGAGTGCGTCTCGTACCCCATCGGGGTCGGCGATCGGAATGTAGATCCGGCCGTCCTCGACGGCGATTTCGTATCCGTCGTCGATCAGGTCCGCGTCGGCCAGCGCCGCACGCGTCGCTTCGCCGTGTTCGAGCGCGACGCGGACACACGGGACTTCCATAGTCGAACTGACCCGCGGCCCGCCGTAACGCTGGCGTTTTCGCGGGCGACTCGAGCCCGACCAGGAGCGTATACTAGTTATCGCTATACGAAATGTGGACCGTTCGGCAAACGACACAGTCGACACTCCGACGTGAAACTGTGCCAGCGAAGAACTATCGCAACTAGGCCGTCAAGCCGAATTTCGATGGTATATCGATCCGGTTGTTTAGCCACCCGCCGACGAATCCGGCGATCCGACCGACTACCAGCAGAATAACGGCCAGAATAACGGCGGTACTGGCTCCTGCGCCCGCCGCGATCACAGCTAGTAGCCACGAATTTCCGGCGGCATCGACGAGGGCCGGATGGCTCCACCACTCGAGTACCGTCGTCCCGGTCTGCCAGAGCACGAGTGGAATCCCGCCAATTGCACCGGTTACCGTGCCCGAACGGGTCGGACTGACCGCCTGTGATTTGGCGAGATAGCCCGAAATCACGCACGCAAGGAAGAGGGTTGTTCCCGAGAGCGTCTCGGGACGCAATAGCCAGTTGACTCCGATGGTAAACGGGATCGACGCGGCCCCGAGGAAAACCGCGGTCCGGAACTGCTCGTCGCGTACGTCGTGTCGGACGTTCTGGAGTGGAGACATACGTAGAACGAGTGACAACTCGACGGTTAATTCTTTTGTCTCGTTCGAGCAGAGAGACCGCATTGTTCGGAAGGACCGAGCCACGTCGTGTGCCGTCCATTAGATCGGTACCATCGGACACGTTTTCCGTTCGGCGTGCCTACCCGTCTCGAAATGAGCGGACGAACGCGACTCACAACCGTCGAGACGGTCCACGAGAATCGATCGTGGCTGTTCACGATTCGGGATCAGTACGGCGAACCGGACGAGGTAATCCTCGTTCCCTGTGAGGACGATATTAGGCAGAGCTCGACAAGCAGTCAGTCTGCGGACGACGACGGCATCGAGGCGTGGATCAACCGGTGCACTCACGAGGCCCAGCGTTTCGATACTGGCCGGGGCGCGGCGATGCGCGACGGGCAGATCATCTGTCCGAAACACGGCTCGATGTTTGACTCCTGTTCGGGCTACTGCGATAACGGCGACGCTGCCGACACGACGCTGCCGTCGATCGAGGTCACGGTCGACGACGGCGTCGTCTATCTAACCGACAACCACGTTACGTTCGCTCACGAGGGTGGGATCGACGACGAGAACGACGAGGACGACGGTCCCTCGTCGACATCGCACATCGGATTCTGACCGCGGCGGCGAACGGGTCGGCACGGAATTCGAGTCGTCTCGAAAACGTATTCCGAGCGCTACGACTACGGACGGCTATGCTCACGTTCATCGGCCTCGGTCTCTACGACGAGCGCTCGATCACCGTCGAGGGTCGGGACGCCCTGCAGGCGGCCGACCGCGTCTACGCCGAGTTCTACACCAGCAAACTGATCGGCACGACGGTCGACGACCTCGAGGCCGCCCACGACATCGAGATCGAGGTTCGGGACCGCGCGGGCGTCGAACAGGAACCCGACGACATGCTCGCGGCGGCCGAAACCGAAGATATCGCCTTCCTGACGGCCGGAGATACGATGATCTCGACGACTCACGTCGACCTGCGGCTGCGGGCCCACGACCGCGGCATCGAAACGCGCGTGATCCACGGCGTCACCGCTCAGACCGCGACTAGCTCGCTGACGGGGTTGCAGAACTACCGGTTCGGCAAGGCGACGACGCTGCCGTTTCCCTACGCCCACGGTGCCGACGGACTCCCCGCGAGCGTGACCGAAACGATCGAGGACAATCGGGACGACGGGCTCCACACCGTCGTCTACCTCGATATTAAAGCGGAGCGCGAGGAGTACATGACCGCCGACGTCGGTGCGGAACTGATCGCCGAGGAGTATCCCGACCTCGCGGGCGTCGTCGTCGCCCGCGCGGGCAGCCCCGACCCACTCGTCGAGGCCGGGACCATGGCCGAACTTGCGGACCGGGAGTTCGGCGATCCGCTGCACTTGCTCGTCGTCCCGGGCGAGTGTCACCTGCTCGAGGCCGATGCGCTGGTCGAACTGGCCGGTGCGGATCGCAAGAGTCTTCGAATTGCCTGAGACCGTCGAGCCGATGATCGAAACTCTCCGCCTCGAGACGGTATTCCGTTCGAACCCGAACGCCGGCAGATTTACGGCGGGAGCGAGAAAGGGTGGCCTATGAGCGGTCCGGAGGGCACGGACGACGCGACTCGCTTGGACGGGGCGGACACAGCCGACCAGCGGGGAGACTTCGATCGGGAGACGTTCGAATTGGCCCGCGAGGAGCTTCGGACGACGTTCGACTACCAGGTCGAGCGCGTTCGGGAAATCGACGAGAAGGCTATCGAGATCCTGAAGGCGAATCTCCTGTTGATCGGGCTGGTCGTTACCGGTGGGTCGATCGTCGTCCAAACTGACCTCGATATCGCTCCGTTCGTCAACTCGTACACGATCGCGAGCGCGCTCCTCCTGTTGGTCTCGACTGGACTCGCCGGTGTGACGTACACGGCCTCGAACCTCCGGGGTGGTATCGACGGCGACGCGGTCGACGCCGCGCTCGCGACGGCTCGAGTCGGTCCCGAAGCCCACGCAGACAGATTCGAGGTGCGGTTGCTCCGGAGCTACGGGCGGTGGATCGAGTACAACGCTCGAGTGACGGCGGTCAACGACATGTTCGCGACGGTCACGGTCCTCATGGTGATCGCCTCGTTCGTCTACGTCGTCGCCGGCATCGCGGCCGGCGCGCTCGGTCCGTCGACTCTCGTCTCGGCGGTCGCGTTCATCGCGCTTACGGCAGTTCTGCTGTGGCTCGGCGCTTTCGCGTACTACATGGATCACCTCGGCGCGAGCGACGACCGGTGGGAGGGCACGTTCGACGGCGTCAGGATCTCGAAAGGGGTGACCCGGAAGCGCGGACTGTCGACGCTGCGATCGATGCGCAGCGAAGGAGCCAATGACGAAGCACAGGAGGAGCGGGCCGACGAAGAGCAAGCGGCGGATGCGGCCCCGGCGCGAAACACGAGGTCGTAGATCGGACCGCCCTGCAAATCGCGGCGATCACATCGTCCCATCTCAGCCGTCCACGACTGACTCGAGTCGATCGAGAAAGTCACCGGGAACTTCGATGTGTGACGTGTGACCCGTGTTCCCGAAGACGACCTCCTCGAACTCGCCGCCGCGGTCGGCGTCGATCTCGATGACGGCGCAGGTCTGACCGACCATCGGCTGGGGCGGGAAGCTATCCTCGCCGGGCCAGTCCGAGTCGTTTTTGCTGATCGTCTCGAGGCATACCGACCCCAATCACGGCGAGTGTGATAGGCGTCGGGATTGCCTTCACAACCGGAGTCGGGTCGAGCGTGATGGGACCGTACGTTTCCCGGATTCGAGATCGGCGGCCTGTCGGATCGATCGGGTGCGACCGATATCACTCAGTGAACACTGCCGATATTAATTCAGAATGTTATATACAGAAACGATCGTATCCGAAAATAATTCATCACTGTATTCGAATGATTGGGTGCATGAAAGCGTTCGACGAGACACCGATCAGTCGAAACGGGAAATCGCTCATCCTCGCTCACGACCACGGCCTCGAGCACGGGCCGGCGGCGTTCGAGGGGGTCGAGGATCGGCTCGATCCGGAGACGGTGTTCGAGATGGCGACCCACGACGCGGTCACTGCGTTGGCCGTCCAGAAGGGGCTCGCCGAGACGTACTATCCCTCCTATGAGGACGACGTGGCGCTGCTCGCGAAGTGCAACGGAACCTCGAGTCTCTGGGAGGGCGAACCCTACTCGCCCCAAACTTGGTCGGTCGAAAGTGCCGTCGAGACCGGTGCCGACGCGATCGGCTACACCGTCTACCCGGGGACGAACCGCGAGCCGGAGATGGTCGAGGAGTTCCGCGCGGTCCAGGAGCGAGCGCGCGAGCACGATCTCCCCGTTGCCATGTGGTCGTATCCGCGGGGTCAAGCGATCAAGGAACACCGCAGCCCCGAGGTCATCGCCTACGCGGCCCGGATCGGACTCGAGTTGGGTGCCGACATCGCGAAGGTAAAGTACCCGCGCAGTCCGGCGGCGCTTTCACACGCGGTCGATGCGGCCGACGATGTCCGGGTCGTCCTGAGCGGCGGGTCGAAGACGAGCGATTACGAGTTCCTCTCGACGGTCGAAGCCGCCATGGACGCCGGTGCGGGCGGGCTCGCCGTCGGTCGCAACGTCTGGCAGCGAGAGAACCCCGAACGGATCCTCGACGCCCTCGAGCGAGTGATATTCGAGGGCACATCGGCCGACGACGCGCTATGACCGTGGCCGATTCGGACGCCGACTACGACCCGATCCTGGACGCGGTCGCGGCGGTCGCCGCCGACGTGCCCGCTGAACTGCCGCGTCTGCGTGGTCACCGGGACGCCGCTACGGCCGCTGCCACTGGCGGTGACGATGATCGGGCGACCGACGACCGCAACCCGACTGGCGACGATCAGTCGGCGGCCGATCGGTGGCTCGACGACCGCTTTCGCGAGGCGATCGCGTCGCTCGAGGTGGTCGGTGCGTACGCGAGCGAGGAGCGCGCCGACGCGCTCGACTGCGGCGACGGATACGGCGTCGCCATTGACCCGCTCGACGGTTCGGACAACCTCGCCGCGAACGCTCCGATCGGGACGGTCTTGGGGATCTACGACGCGCCGTTGCCGGCCCGCGGTACCGACCTCGTCGCGAGCGCGATCGTGATCTTCGGGCCGACCGTCGCGATGACCGTCGCGGCCGACGGCGACGTAGTTCGGTATCGGGTCGATGAGGACGGTGAGCGGATCGATCCCCATCGGATCTCTCTCGCGAGCGAGCGTGCCGCGGACGGTGCTGGTAAGCTCGACGGCGTCTGTGGATACTCCGGCCGCCGTGACGACCTCTCGCCGACTCTGCTGGACCTCTTCGACTCGTTCCGCGCCACGCGACGGCTGCGATACTGCGGCGCGGCGGTCGCCGACGTGGTGACGCTCCTCGAACACGGCGGGGTGCTCTGCTATCCGGGCACCGATCGCCGACCGGACGGCGTCTTGCGCCTGCAGTACGAGGCGAACCCGATCGCACACGTCGTCGAGACCGCCGGTGGCCGGGCGATCGCCGGTTCCACGGCCGAGGATGACGCCGACACGGAGACGACACCGAACCGGCTCCGACAGCGAGACCCGAACGGGCTGCACGAACGCGTGCCGGTCTTCGTCGGCTCTCCCGAGCCGATCGGTCGGATAGAATCCGTCCTCGAGAGCGAGTAACGAGTGCGGCGTCGGTCGCTGAACCGAGTGTCGATACCGGGCCGACGTACTCGCGTCCGGCGAGATCGAGCGAACGGTGCGAGCGGAGAACAGAACGAACGTACCGAACCGATCGGCGTTAGGAAAGAAGCCGCTTAAGCCGAGCGAACAGCCCTTTCGAGGGATCGCCGCCGCGTTTCACGGAGTCGGCCGAACCCTCACCGTCGTCGGTGCCGGCGGCGACATCGGTCTCCACTTCCGGTTCGCTTCGGGTCGTGGCCGTCGCGGTCGCACCGTCGGCCGCCTCGACCGCGCGTTCGAGGAGTCCGTCGGCGTCGTTGACGGCCTCTTTTACCGGCGCGTCGACGACCGGCGTGTCCGCGAAGCGGTCCTGGTTCACCGAGGTATCCGCGGCGATGATGACCGCCTCGGCCGCCTCGATGGCCTCGCTCGAGAGTTCGTTCTCCTGGCCCATGGCCCCCTGAACCTCGACATCAATCTCGTGACCGTTCGATCGCGCCGTCTGTTCTAAGTTCTCTGCCGCCATCTGGCTGTGTGCGATACCGGTCGGACAGGACGTGACTGCGACGAATTTCATGGTGTTTTGGAGTCGGAATCTGAATCTCGATTGTGGTCGTGGTCGCGGTTCGCTACGCGGTCCCGGACGGCGGCGCTCGCGGCCGCGCCCGTCGCGCTCTCGGCGAGCGTCTCGGCGTCCGTGGTATCGACCGCCGTGATATTTGCCTTTACGTCGGGGATCGTCACGGCGCTCATACTGAGTTCGTCGAGCCCGAGCCCAACGAGCAGTTCGGTCAGGTCGGGATCGCCGGCCATCTCGCCGCACATGCCGACCCACGCATCGCCCGCGTGACCGGCCGCGACGGTGCGCTCGATCGCCCGGAGCACGGCCGGCTCGCAGGGATCGTGCAGTTCGGCGACGCGGTCGTTCTCTCGGGCTGCGGCCATCACGTACTGCGTGAGGTCGTTCGTCCCGATACTGAGGAAGTCGACGCGTTCTGCGAGCGCCTCGGCCGTCAGCGCCGCGCTCGGCGTTTCGATCATCACGCCAAGCTCCGGGATTTCGTCGGCGACCCCTTCGGACGCGAGGTCGTCGGCGACCGACGCCACCGTCTCCAGAGCCGTCTCGAGTTCGGAGACGGTCGCGACCATCGGGAACATCACCGAGAGGGTTCCCGGTTCGGCCGCGTTCGCCCGGAGCAGCGCGCGCAACTGCGTTTCGAAGAGGTCGGCGTCGGGGCCGAGCGACCGCCGGATCCCCCGTTCGCCGAGGAACGGGTTCTCCGGGTCCGGCATGTCGAGATACGGAATCGGCTTATCGCCGCCGACATCGAGCGTCCGCACGACGACCCGTCCGTCGGGAAACGCCGCGAGCGCCTCGCGGTAGACCTCAACTTGTTCGTCCTCGTCGGGCGGGGCCTCGCGGTCGAGAAAGAGGAACTCGGTCCGGAACAGGCCGATCCCGTCCGCGCCCTGCGCGACGGCACCCTCGAGTTCCCCGAGGGTCCCGACGTTGGCCGCGACCTCGACGGAGCGCCCGTCTGCCGTCACGACCGGTTCCTCGCGAATCTCGACGTCGCGGCCGCCGGCCGCGCGCTCGCGCTGGTCGGGCGTCGGGTCGGCGATCACTGCTCCCCCTTCGCCGTCGACCAGCACGTCGGCCCCGTCGTCGATCGACTCGAGGTCGTCGCCAATGCCGACGACGGCCGGAATCCCGAGCGAGCGAGCGAAGATCGCGGCGTGGGAGGTTCGACCGCCCTCGATCGTCGCGAAGCCAGCGACGCCGTCGGGGTCGAGCTGTGCGGTGTCGCTCGGCGTCAAGCGTTCGGCGAGGAGAACCGACCCCGTCGACAGCGAGGCGAGGTCGACGCGATCCGCGTCGGTGAGCTGTCGCAGCAGTCGGTCCCGCACGTCGCGGAGGTCGTCGGCGCGCTCGGCCATCCGGCCGTCCATCCCCTCGAACTGCGCGATGGGGTCCTCGAAGGCGACCTCGACCGCGTGCTCGGCTGGCAGGCCGTCGTCGACACCCGCTTCGACGTCGTCGATGATCTGCGGATCGTCGACGAACTGCTTGTGGGCGTCGAACACCGCGGCCTCGTCCTCGCCGACGCGCTCGGCGGTTCGTTCGCGCTCGCGCTCGAGTTCCGCTCGAGCGCGCTCCCGAGCGTCCTCGAACCGCTCGCGTTCGGCCTCCGGATCGACCGTCTCGGCCGCCGGCGGCTCGTCGAGTTCGAGGTCGGCGTTCGGATCGTACCAGACGGCGCTGCCGACGTCGGACAGCGGCGTGACGCCGGTTCCCTCGTGCGCTCGTGGCGCGGACTCCGGAGTCATGGATTCAGGTCCCCGAACTCGATTCGGCCGCGGACTCGGTCTCGGGCGTCGTGAGCAGTTCCTCGAGGTCGTCGAGCGCCGCTTCGGCGTCGTCGCCCTCGGCGATCAGCCGGACGTCCTCGCCGCTGGCGACGCCGAGGCTGGTCACCGCGAGCATGCTCGCCGCGTCGACCGGTTCGTCCCCGTCGGCCGGCGCGACCCGCACGTCGGCGTCGAATTCGGTCGCCGTCTCGACGAACGTCGCGGCCGGCCGCGCGTGGAGTCCGTCCTCGGGGACTACGGTGACAGTGCGCTCCATCACGCGATCGCCTCCGTGATCGTCTCCTCGATCGCCGCCGTCGAGTCGGCCTTGTGGAGTCGCTCGCGAACGTCGTCGTGCATCAGGGCTCGCGAGAGCGAACTCAGGAGCTCGAGGTGCTCGTCCCCGCCCTCAGCGGGGACGAGCAGCATAAACAGCAGCGTCGCCGGCTCGTCGTCCATCGCATCGAAGTCGATGCCGGCCGAGGAGCGCGCGAAGACGATGGTCGGCTCGGCGACCGCGTCGGTCTTCGCGTGCGGGATGCCGATCCCCATGCCGACGCCGGTCGTCGTCTCCTCCTCGCGGGCGAGCAGCGCCTCGAGGGCCGCCTCGCGGTCGGTGACGCGGCCGGCGTCGACCGCGCGGTCGAGCAGGAATTCGATCGCGGACGCCTTCTCTTCGGGCGGTTCCTCGAGCGTGATCAGTTCGCGGGTCAGTACGGCGTCGATTGCGGGTTCGGACACAGTCATGGTATGATCGCTATGGTGTTGAACGGTGGGGGATCGCGTCAGGTAGTCAGTCGTTCGTCTGTCCTGCGTTCGTCTGTCCGGAGTCGGTTACGGACTTTGCGGGTTTGGCGCCGGCGACTCGCTCGTGGTAGTCTGGCTTGATCAGCGTGGCGACAGTGGCCGTGACCGCCGTCCCGAGTGCGATGCAGCCGAGGAACAGCCAGATGCTGTTCGAGAGAAACATGACGAAGATGCCGCCGTGGGGTGCCGGCATCGTCACGCCGAGCCAGAGCGCGGCCGCGCCGGCCGTCGCGCTGCCGACGACCGCCGACGGGATGACCCGGAGCGGATCGGCGGCGGCGTAGGGAATCGCTCCCTCCGTGATGAAGGCAAAGCCGAGCGGTACGGCTGCCTTCGCGTTCTCGTACATCTCCGCGGCGTACTTCTGGGGCGCGATGAAGTTCGAGAGCGCGAGGCCGAGCGGCGGGACCATCCCGCCGATCATCACGGCGGCCATCGGCGCGAAGATCTGCTCGCTGACGAGGACGGTACCGAACACGTACGCGACCTTGTTGATCGGGCCGCCCATGTCGACCGCCATCATCCCGCCGAGGATCGCCCCGAGCAGGAGGGCGTTCGACCCCTGCATGCCCTCGAGTGCGGACGTCAGGGCCTCGTCGATTATGGCGATCGGGACGCCGAGTCCGAGGATCACGATCGGCGCGAGCAGCAGCGTCGTGAAGACGGGAATCACGAGGATCGGCATCATCTGCGAGACGACCGACGGGACCGACCAGCCTTTCATCCAGCGGGCGACGTAGCCCGCGAGCAGGCCGGCGACGATCGCGCCGAGGAAGCCGGCGGTCGCCCCCTCGGATTCGAACCCGATGACCAGCCCGGCGGCTTCGATGATCGCCGCCTGTTGAATCGCCCACGAGAGGATGAATCCGGGCGCGAGTCCGGGCTTGTCCGCGATCGCGTACGCGATGTACCCGCCCAGTACGGGGATCATCATCGTTAGTCCGAGATCGCCGATCTGGGCCAGGTACCACGGGAGGGTCCCCGTGTCCTCGAAGACGGTCTCGGTGGTCGCCCCGGCACCGGGCATCGTGATTCCGAGAATCGTCTCCGGCAGCTCCGCGACCATGAACGCGAGCGCGAGGCAGATCCCGCCGATCGTCACGAACGGAATCATAAACGATACGCCCGTCATCAGGTCCTCTTTCACCGACGTGAGGTGCGTGCGAACTCTGTTTGCTACCCTATCGTTCATAATTATCTAACACGCTATAGCGAAACGTTCGTATCTCTGTTCCAAAATAGTTTCGAGTATGTTTGTTTCCTACTGAATATTGTCTTAGTAAGTCCTGGGCGGAGACGGACAGGGTGCAGTGAGAAGGTCAGTAGTGGTGAGGGACGATAGACCGTGTCACCTCCCGCATCGATCGGGTCGACCGGACGACCGCGCGCGATCAGTACGTCGACACCGCGATCCCGTCCCGCTCACTGTTGACGTCGGTCAGCGGCGGGACCTGGGTCCCCGAGACGGAGACGACGTGCGACGAGACAGCGACGCCGGATCGGAGCGCCTGAGCCGCCGGCTCGCCGCGCGTGTGCGCAGCGAGGACGCCGGCCAACAGGGAGTCGCCGGCACCGACGGTATCGACCACGTCGACGTCCCTCGCGGGCGCGTGGAGGTGTCGGTCCGGGGTCGCCATCACGGCTCCCTCGTCACCGAGGGAGGCGACGACGCGCTCGAAGCCATCCGCCCGAAGCGCGTCGGCGGCCGCGAGCGCGTCCCGCACGCCGTCGATCCGGGTATCCGTCGCTGCCGCGAGTTCCTCGAGGTTCGGTTTGCAGAGCGCGTACTCCCCCTCGAGCGCCGAGAGCGTCGCGCCGTCGACGTCGACGACCGTTTCCCAGGGCCCAGCGTCGGCGAGTCGATCGATCGCGTCGGGGCCGACGCCCTTCGGGCGACTGCCGGCGATGACCACCGTCTCGGGGTCGTACTCGCGCAGCCGCTCGCCGATCGTCTCGATCGCGACCCCCGAGACCTGCGGACCGTTCTGGTTGATCTTGTACTCGCCATCGGCCGTGAGGACGGTCGTGTTCAGTCGGGTCTCGCCCTCGATCTCGACGAAATCGGTCGCGATCCCGCCCGTCGACAGTTCGTCCCGGAGGAATCGCCCGAGCCGGCCGCCGGCCAGACCGGTCGCGACGGTGTCGACGCCGAGTGCTGCCAGGTACTTCGAGACGTTGATCCCCTTCCCGCCCGCGTCGTAGCGGTACTCGTCGGCTCGCGCGATCGCGCCGTCAGCGAGTGCGTCCGGCAACTCGACGGTGTAGTCGACTGCCGGGTTGAGCGTGACGCTCGCGATCATCCGGCCTCCACCCCGACGATCACGTCGGCCGCCGTACACGTCTCGGCGAGTTCGCCGGTCGGTTCGGCGTCGGTCACCAGCACGTCGATGTCCTCGAGGGTGGCGAACTGGGCGAAACTTCGCTCTCCGAACTTGGTCTCGTCGGCGACGAGCACGACGCGCTCGGCGCTCTCGACCATGAGCTGTTTCATGCGGGCTTCGTCCTCGTTGGGAGTCGTCAGGCTCCCGTCGTCGGAGAGGGCGTTCGTTCCGAGAAAGAGGAGATCGAAGTTCGTTCGCTCCATGAACGCCTCCGCGCTCGGGCCGACGAGCGCCCGCGTCCGATGGCGGAGCGTTCCGCCGGTGAGCTTTACGTCGGTTGCCTCTTTCCCGAGTTCGAGCGCGAGCAGCGGGGAGTTGGTCACCGGAATGAAGGAGATATCCGTCGGCACCTGCATCGCGACCTGCATCGTGGTCGTCCCCGAGTCGAAGAACACGACCTGACCGTCGTGGATCTCCGTCACCGCCCGCGAACCGATCCCGGCCTTCGCTTCCAGGTTCTGGACCTCCTTTTGCCCGTAGGTCTGCTCGCGGCCGACTGCAGTCATCGGTACCGCCCCGCCGTGGGACCGCTCGATCAGTCGCTCGTCCTCTAGCTCATCGAGATCACGCCGGATCGTCGCCTTCGACACGCCGAGCTCGTCGGCCAGTGCGTCGACCGAGCAGCCGTCCCGATCCGAGACGAGTTCGACGATCTTTCGCTTCCGCTGTTCGGGTAACATGGGGAACGTCTTCGGTACTGTCTCAGGTCTGCACGGTTTTATTTGTTTATACCGATCTATGCGAGCGTTTCTGTTTGCATAGAACGGTTACGGGGTGGATCGCGTTCGCTCGTCGGCTGCAGGTAGGGCAAAACGATAGCGGTGAAAACGAAACGCGAACCCGGACCGGTGCCGGAATCGAAAGCCGATCTCGGAACGCGATCGAGAGCCGGCACCGAAACCGAGCAGAACTCGTGCGGGAAAGCTACAACCGGTCGATGATCGCGTCGGTCACGTCCTCGGTCGAGGCGTCGCCGCCCAGATCCGGCGTGCGCGGCCCGTCCTCGAGCGTCGCCTCGACGGCTTCGTGTACTGCGTCGCTCTCCTCGTCGTAGCCGAGGTACTCGAGGAGCATGGCAGCGGAGATGATCGTCGCGGCGGGGTTTGCGATCCCTTCACCGGCGATGTCGGGCGCGGTGCCGTGGACGGGTTCGAACAGCGCGCGGTCCGGGCCGATGTTGGCCGAGGGAAGGAGACCGAGACCGCCCACGAGTCCGGCCGCCAGATCCGAAAGCACGTCGCCCGCGAGGTTCGGACAGACGACCACGTCGAACTGCTCGGGGTCGAGACAGACCCGCGTCGCGAAGGCGTCCATCAGCACCTCGTCGGTTTCGACGCCGTTCGCGTCGGCCACGTCCCGGACCGTATCGCGGAAGAGCCCGTCCGTCTCGCGCATGACGTTCGCCTTGTGGGCGATGGTAAAGCCGTCGTGGTCGTCGCCCGAGACGTACTCGCAGGCGAAGTCGGCAAGCCGTTCGGAGGCCGACTCCGTGACGACGCGGGTGAGCGTCGACACGTCCTGGGTCAGTCGATCCTCGTGGCCCGCGTAGACGCCCTCAGTGTTCTCCCGCAAAAAGACCAGATCGGTCTCGGGTCGCACGGCGTCGATCCCCGGATACGCCTTCGCGGGGCGGACGTTGACGAACGAGTCGACGGCCGTTCGGAGCGGCAGGATGACGTCAGCTGCCGTATCGCCGGCCGCGCCGAATAGCGTCGCGTCGGCCGACGCCGCGAGGTCGTAGGTCTCCTGGGGAAGCGCCTCACCGGTCTCTGCTTTCACGGCGTCGCCCGCGTCGGCGTCGACGAACTCGAAGTCGATCTCGAGGGCCTTGAGGACCTCGACCGCGGCGGGTGTCACTTCCTGTCCGATCCCGTCGCCCGGAATGACGGCGATTTCGTGAGTCATGCCCTATCTTCTACCGCACGTCGAAAAGAGGGTACCGATGTCTCGGGACGGTTCGGTTCGGGGCTCATCTCGGAGAGCGACGACGCCGGATCGAAGTCGGGACGGAAGATCGTCCTGCGAGGGTCGGCCACGCCTCGAGGGCCCTAACCGACGGATTCGACGGAATACGAACGTTATGGCCCGGAACGATAGCTTCGCGCGAGGAGCGTTCCGGCTAGCATGGTGACCGCCACCACGGCCACGATCGTTGCCGTCGCGAATTTCGATATCGATATCGGGAGCGGTGCCGAAAGCGCCACCGTCACGGCCGCCGTCTCCTCGCTTTCGACCGCACCGGTCGCGACACTCGACGGCTCGAACGCCGAAGCGGCCGCCGCGACCGAGTACGATTCGCCGGTGCCGGGAACGGTCACCGAGAGCGTCCCCGCGTCGTCGGTCGTCGATGCGGCCTCGAACGCGGCCTCGTCACGTGTGACCGAAACGGTTGCGTCCTCGATCAGCTCTCCGTCCGCCGTTTCGACGACGACCTCGAGAACGGCGTTCCCCCGTAGCGCGACCGATTCGACGCGTCCCGCTCCCGTCGACGGAGAGACGGTTCGCCGGTCGTCGACGTAGCCCGTGGCGCGCACGCGGAGTTCGTAGTCGTCGTGGGAGGGTACGTTTTCGACTCGATACGTTCCGTCGTTGCTGCGGACGCCAGAGTAGGTTCCGCGGGCCCCGATCGCATCGACCGTCGCCGATTCGATCGGCTCGTCGAAGTGGGCGTCCGCCACCGCGACCGCGATCGTTCCGGACCCGGCGAGCGAGGCGTCGACTGCTGTCGTCTCGCCGGCGGGAACGGACCTCGTTTCGGTGGTCGATTCGTACCCGCGTTTCTCGACGGTCACGGCGTACTCCCGATCGCCCGGGAGACCGGTGAGTTCGAACGCTCCCGCTGAACCCGTCGTCGTCTCGCCCGTTCCGCCGTCACCGATGACCGTAACCGAGGCGTTCTGAATCGGTTTGCCGGTCTCCGCGTCCGTTACCGTCCCCACGATCGCCGTCTCGTTTCCCGCGGATTCGTCGCGGGTCGGCGTCAGCGTCGACGATCGGGAATCGTCGCCGCCGGCAGCCCCCACGGAGACGCTCGAGACGATTGCGACGGCGACGACGAGCGCGAGTGCTAGCAGCACGATCCCCACCCGGAATCGGGATCGATCCCTTGCCCCGATTGACATTACGAGAACCAAGCGGTCCGGCGGGGTTAAACGTAGTTATCGAACTCGGCCGCCGGATGGCGTCGCGACCACCCCGAACGACCGCGTTTCATGGGGAGTATCGTCGGAGTTCATCGATTCGGAAGACAGGACCACGACACGCGACTGAGTCGAGAACCACGACACATCCGGGTGACGACGATATTCCCTATCAGGGACTGCCGACGCCAGTCGAAAATCCGATCGCGTCGGCGAGGGCACGCCGCTTGAGGAGGACGAAGCCGATCGCCACTAGGCCGAAGCCGGCGAACGTGAGGATACCGATCTCCTCGCCGAGGAGGGCGACGCTCGCAGCGGTCGCCACGATCGGGACGGCGTAGCCGATCAGCGCCGCCTCGAACGCGCCGTATTTCTCGAGGATGGAGAAGTAAATCATGAACGCGACCGCGGTCGCGAAGACACCGAGGTAGAGCAACGCGCCCGCGGAAACGGGGCTGATGACCTCGAGGCGCGGAACCTCGCCCGTACCGAGGCTGACGGTGTGCAAGACGAGGCCGCCGACGAGCATCGACCACCCGACCAGCGGTAACTGCTCCAACGTCGGGCCGGCACGCTGGATCAGGACGCCGCCGAGCGCGACGCTACAGACCTGCCCGACGATGAGCAGCCGCGCGGCCGTGTCGCCCGCGAGCAGGTTGCTGGGATCGGGCTGGACGACGAGGCCGACGCCCAGAAAGCCGATGGCCGCGCCGACGGCACCGAGCGCCGAGAGTCGCTCGCCGAGCAATGGGATCGCCCACAGCGCCGTGACGATGGGAACCAACCCCTGCAGGATCGCGGCGACGCCGCTGGGCACTGTCTGCTGGCCGAGAAAGAGCAGGCCGTTGCCGGCAATGAGGAAGACGCCCCCGCCGGCGACTGCTGCGAGATCGTTGCGCGCGGTCGGCCGCCACTCCTCGACGCGAACGGCCGCGGCGGCGAGCAACAGTAGCGCCGCGATGTCGTACCGAGCGGCAGCGAAGAGCAGCGGCGGGAGTGTCTCCAGTCCGATCGAAATCGCCGGAAAGGAAAGTCCCCAGAGAACGGCGAGCAACACGAAAAGCGACGCATCGAGGGACCGAGACATAGGAAATGGTAGCGGACAGGTGCCGAAATATCTCGCGATATCGGTAGTCACCCGGTGCTCTCCGTTTAAGGCTGTAGAAATCCGTCACCGCAGTTCGCTCGAGTCTCGAAACGAGATTCTCTCGACTGTCTCGAGCAAGCCGAGTGGAGCCGGCGTCGGTTGCTTACTCGGCTTCCGGAATCGCCGCCTCGTCGACGTACGGCAGCTCTCGAGCCTTGTCGCGGACAGCGCCGGCGTTGGACTTCATCAGTGCCGTCGTGTCCCAGACGCCGTCGACGAGCGCCTTCCGCTGGGCGTCGTCGACGGTGACGTCGATGGTGTTCCCGCCGTAGGTAACCTCCTCGGCCTCGACGTCGATGTCGATTTCGTTGTCGGGGTTTTCGTCGACCCAGTCCTGGAGGTCCTCGATCGTCTCGCTGTCGGCGGTCACGGTCGGAATACCGAGCGCCAGACAGTTGCCCGCGAAAATCTCGGCGAAGCTCTCGCCGATGATCGCGTCGATCCCCCATCGCATCAGGGCCTGGGGCGCGTGCTCGCGCGAGGAGCCACAGCCGAAGTTGCTGTTGACGACCATCACCGAGGAGTCCTGATAGCGGTCCTCGTTGAACGGATGTTCTTTCTGGTTGTCGTCGTCATCGAACCGCAGGTCGAAGAACGCGAACTCGCCGAGGCCGTCGAAGGTGACGACCTTCATGAACCGCGCGGGGATGATCTGGTCGGTGTCGATGTCGTTGCCCCGGATGGGGACGCCAGAGCCGGACACGTAGTTGACTTCCGGAATCTCTACCTCATCACTACCGCTCATGCGAGGTTCACCTCCTTCAGATCGCGCACGTCAGAGACTTCCCCGGTGATCGCCGCAGCGGCGACCATCCGCGGGTTCATCAGCACCGTGCGGCCGTCCTTCGAGCCCTGGCGGCCGACGAAGTTCCGGTTCGAGGAGGAGGCACAGGCCTCGTCGCCCTCGAGTTGGTCCTCATTCATGCCGAGACACATCGAACAGCCGGCGTTGCGCCACTCGAAGCCGGCTTCCTCGAAGGTGTCTTTGAGCCCTTCCTCCTCGGCGGCTTTCTGCACACGTTGGCTGCCGGGGACGACCATCGCGCGGACGTCGTCGGCGACCTCGCGGCCTTCGACGATCCGAGCAGCGCGTCGCAGGTCCGGCAGGCGAGCGTTCGTACAGGAGCCGAGGAAGGCCACGTCGATGTTGTACCCTTCCATCGTGTCGCCGGGCTCGACGCGCATGTGTTCCTGTGCGCGCCGGGCCGTGTCCTGTTTTTCGTCGGCGAGTGACTCCGGCTCCGGAATCGGATCGGAGATGCCGATCCCCTGTCCGGGCGTGGTCCCCCACGTGACGACTGGCTCGAGTTCGTTCGCGTCGATGTGGACGACGTCGTCGTACTCGGCGTCCGCGTCGCTCCGGATGGACTCCCAGTACGGCTTGAGTTCGTCGAACTTCTCGGGGTTGTCCTGGAAGTAGTCGGTCTGCTCGAGCCACTCGTAGGTGGTCTCGTCGGGGTTGACATAGCCCGCGCGAGCGCCGCCCTCGATGGACATGTTACAGATCGACATCCGACCTTCCATCCCGAGGCTCTCGATGGCCTCGCCGGCGTACTCGTAGACGTAGCCGACGCCGCCCTCGGTACCGAGTCGGCGGATGATCTCGAGGATGATGTCCTTGGCCTCGACGCCGTCGCCGAGTTCGCCGTCGACTTGGATCTTGCGGACCTTCTGTTTCTCCATGGCGATGGTGCCCGTCGCGAGCACGTCCCGGATCTGGGAGGTCCCGATGCCAAAGGCGAGCGCGCCGAAGGCACCGTGAGTCGACGTATGGGAATCGCCACAGACGATCGTCTTGCCGGGCTGGGTGATGCCCTGCTCCGGACCGATGACGTGGACGATCCCCTGATCGCCGGTCGTCGGGTCCGAAAACTCGATGCCCGCGTCGCGGACGTTTGCCTCGAGTTCGGCCATCATCTCCTCGGCCGCGTCCTCCTTGTAGGGCCGGGACTGGTCGGCCGTCGGGACGATGTGGTCGACCGTCGCGTGGGTCAGTTCGGGGTAGGCGACCTCGAGGTCACGTTCGCGGAGCATCCCGAAGGCCTGCGGACTCGTGACCTCGTGGATGAGGTGGAGTCCGACGAACAGCTGATCCTGTCCGGTCGGCAGCTGGGTTACTTTGTGTCGATCCCACACCTTGTCGTATAGCGTGCCCTGACTCATTGCTCGTCTCCTACGGTGTCGCGCTCGGCGCGGCGACCGTGTTCGGTGCCGCGTTCGAAGACGGGGTTGGCGTCGTCGGCCTGCTTCGGCGGCGTGTGGTCGACGTTACGCATCGTTCGATCCGTCTCTGTGCGCCCGTTTTCGCTGGCTTCGGTCTCAGCCGACTCCCCGCCGTCGGCGACGACGGTCGGCCCGCGGCTGAACAGCCGACCGGCTGTGTCCTCGGTGTAGGGGTTGGTGTGGCTGACGTCGGCCATCGTGTCCGTTGTGTCGTCGGTGTCGCTCATGTGTGCTCGTTAGTCGTCCGCCTGCACCTGGACGGACTCGTCTTCGTCTTCACTCTCTTCCTCGGCCCACGCGAAGAGGTCGCGCAGTCGGCTGCCGACCTCCTCGATGTCGTGGTTCTGCTCTGCGTTCCGAAGCTGACTGTAGCTCGGCCGGCCGGCCTGGTTCTCGACGATCCACTCGCGCGTGAACTCGCCGTTCTGGACCTCCTCGAGGACCTCTTCCATGTTCTCTCGAACCGAGTCGTCGACGATCCGGTCGCCGCGGGTGAGACCGCCGTACTCGGCGGTGTCGGAGACGGAGTTCCACATCTCCATGTTCCCGCCTTCGTACATCAGGTCGACGATCAGTTTGAGTTCGTTGAGACACTCGAAGTAGGCGATTTCCGGCGAGTAGCCCGCGTCGACAAGCGTCTCGTAGCCGTGTTTGACCAGCGAGGTGACGCCGCCACACAGGACCGCCTGCTCGCCGAAGAGGTCGGACTCGACCTCCTCCTGGAACGTCGTCTCGATGACGCCGGCGCGGGTACAGCCGATGCCCTTCGCGTACGCGAGGGCGCGCTCTTCGGCATCGCCGGTCGTGTCCTGATAGACCGCCAGCAGACCGGGGGTCCCCTCGTCGTTCTCGTAGTTGCGGCGGACGAGGTGGCCCGGACTCTTCGGCGCGACCATCGTCACGTCGACGCCCTCCGGGGGCTCGATCTGGTTGTAGTGGATGTTCAGCCCGTGGGCGAACTGCAGCGTGTCGCCGGCCTCGAGGTTCGGCTCGATGTCGTTCTCGTAAACCGCCGCCTGCACGGTGTCGGGTACGAGCACGGAGACGTAGGAGGCCTGTGCGACCGCGTCGGCGGGCGTCTCGACGGTCAGCCCGTCGGCTTCGGCGGCCGACCGCGAGGACGAACTCTCGCGTAGGCCGACGACCACGTCGACCCCGCTCTCGTGGAGGTTCAGCGCGTGGGCGTGACCCTGGCTCCCGTAGCCCAGCACGGCCACGGTCTCGTTGTCGAGCGTCGATACGTCTGCGTCGTCGTCGTAGTAGATGTCGGTGGTGAAGTCGTCAGTCATCGTCTGCTGGTGTGTATTGGTCGTCGTGGTTCGCCTCGTCGGCGGACTGTGCTGTTGATGCGGGCGCGGCCGTTCGGTCCGTGCCGCGGGCCAGCGCCGTCGTCCCTGTCCGGGAGATCTCTCGAATCCCGAACTGGCTGAAGGTATCGATCGCGGCCTCGATCTTTCGACGCGCGCCGGTCACTTCGATCGTCGCCGTCTCCGGACTCGAATCGACGGTCTTTCCGTCGTACATGTCCGCGACGGCGGCGACCTGATCGGGGCGCTCGGCGTCGACCTTGACCAGCGCCAGTTCCCGGCGCATCGCGTCGGGCTCGAGTTCCCGGACCGAGATGACCGGCACGAGCTTGCGCAGCTGTTTCTCGATCTGGTCGATTCCGGGGTCGGGCTCCTCGACGACGATCGTGATCCGCGCGCGATCCTCGTCTTCGGTCGGGCCGACGGTCAGGCTCTCGATGTTGAACTGCCGCCTCGAGAACAATCCCGAGACATCCGAGAGCACGCCGGGTTCGTGTGCGACCAGCGCCGAGATGACTGTCCGGCGGGGCTCGTGGGTCGCCTCGACCTCGGGGTCGATGCGAATGCCTTGCTTGTTGCGCCGTCCCGCGGGGGACGGTCGCTCTTCGGGTTCGGGACCCTCGAGTCCGCGTTTCATGCGAAACACCTCGTGTGTTGCTGAACGGAGTGAAGCAACGCTCGAGACGGCGAAGCCGTCTCGGTGTTTCGGTTGCAGTCGGACGCGGTTTGTCCGACAGTCATAGCTGGTCCTCCGTAAGTGCGAACTGGCCGTTGTCGCCGCCGCTTGGCACCATCGGATAGACGTTGGCGTCGGGATCGATGTGGACGTCGATCACCGACGGGCCGTCGTAGGCGATTGCCTCGTCGATCGTCTCGGCGACATCGTCGTAGTCGTCGATCCGGAAGCCGCGCGCGCCGAAGGCTTCGGCGAGCTTGTCGAACTCGGGCATCCAGCCGTAGTCCGACGCGGAGTGACGGCCGTCGAAGAAGGCGTCCTGCCACTGGCGGACCATGCCGATGTACTCGTTGTTGAGCACGGCGACGGTGATGTCGAGTTCCTCGCGGACGGCGACTGACAGCCCCTGAAGGGTCATCAGGAACGAGCCGTCGCCGTCGACGCAGACGACCTCCTGATCGTCGTCGGCCGCGATCCGCGCGCCGATCGCCGAGGGCAGGCCATACCCCATCGCGCCGAGCCCGTGACTCGAGACCCAGGTGCGGGGCTCGGTGTAGGTCCAGTACTGGCAGGCCCACATCTGGTGTTGGCCGACGCCGGTGGTGACGATCGCGCGGTCGCTCGTGGCCTCGTCTAGGGCCTCGATAACGAACTCCGGCTGGACTGGCTCGTCCTCGGGGGCGTCGTAGGCCATCGAATAGTCGGATTTCCACTGCTGGCACTGCGCGCGCCACTTCTTGGCTTCCGGCGATTCGTCGACGGCCTCAGATAGCTGCTCGACGACCGTTTCGGCGTCGCCGACCAGCGGGTAGTCCGCGTAGATATTCTTCGAGATCTCCGCGGGGTCGATGTCGATGTGGACGAGCTCGGCCTCGGGCGCGAAGGTCTCGATGCCGCCGGTCAGGCGGTCGTCGAACCGGGTGCCGATCCCGATCAGCGTATCGCAGTGGGTGATCGCCATGTTGGCGTAGCCGGTGCCGTGCATCCCCGCCATCTCGAGGGACAGCTCGTGATCTTCGGGGAACGCACCGATGCCGGGCATCGTGGTGATGACCGGAATCTCGTGTTCGATGGCGAACGCCCGGCAGGCCTTGCTGGCCTCGCCTTTGATGACGCCGCCGCCGAGCAGCAAGACGGGCCGTTCGGAGTTCTCGATCCGCTCGGCCGCGGCCGCGACGATCTCCTCGTCGGCCCGCTCTTGGACCTCGTAGGTGTCGGGCACGTTCGGCGCGTCCGGCTCACGGTCGGTCTCGCCGTTCGTGATGTCTTTGGGCAGGTCAACCAGCGTCGGACCGGGTCGACCTTCGCGGGCGAGCGCGAATGCCTCGCTGACGTCGCTCCCGACGCGATCCGGGTCGCTCGAGAAGGTGTTTTCCTTCGTGACCGGAGTCGTGACGCCGGTGGTGTCGGTCTCCTGGAACGCGTCGTTGCCGACGAACTCCGTCGGGACCTGCCCGGTCAGGGCAAGCAGCGGATCCGAGTCCATGTCGGCGTCGGCGATGCCGGTGACCAGATTGGTCGCGCCCGGCCCCGACGTGGCCAGACAGACGCCCGGTTCGCCCGAGACGATACCGTAGGCGTCGGCCGCGTGGGCCGCGCCCTGCTCGTGGGCCATCGTCACGTGGTAGATGTCCGAGTCATAGAGCGCGTCGTAGACGGGCATGATCGCCCCGCCTTGCACGCCGAAGGCGTACTCGACGCCCGCGTTCTCGAGCGCTCGAACGACGGATTCGGCACCCGTCGTGACGGGGTCGGTCGTGGTCTCGGAGTCGGTCGCCGCGTCAGCGGCCGCGTCGGGCGCGGCGCTGTCGGTGATTTGGTCGTCGTCCTGTTCGTCCTCGGCTGGGGTGACCTTTGCTGCGCGTTCGCTCATGAGTTGTCTCCCGCCGTTTGCAGGCGATCGGGTGGTGTACGGTAGTGTGTCATCTGCTGGGGTCGTGATCGCTCGGAGAACGATACCGCGAATTCGGGTCTCAAGCTACGAGATACTGAAAATGGGGCTAGAACGCCCCTACAATACGAATCGGAGCGAGCGCGCTGGTGCCGACCGTGCGAACGCGAGCCGACAGTGGAGCGCGGACCGTCATTACTGTCTACGTAGCTCTCTCGAGGGACATAATCGTTACGGGTCACTCGAGTCCGATTCCTCGAACGCGATAGCCGAGGCTCGCGGACGGTGGCAAACGGGGAGGACATCGCTCAGGCGCGCACCTCCTCCTCCTCGTGTCGACGCTCGATGTCGGCCTCTTCGGCGAAGCGCTCGAGGTCGTCGACCGTGACGCGGCGCTTTTCAGCCCCGTAGTCTTTGACTCGGCGGGTGACCGCACGGACCTGCTCGTCGGTGGGCTCGAAGCCGCGTTCGACGAGCCGTTCGCGGACCGAGTGGGTCCCGGTGTGTTTGCCCATGACCAGTCGGCGTTCGGCACCGACCATTTCGGGGGTCATGACGCCGGGTTCGAAGGTATCGGAGTTCTCGATGACGCCGGCGGCGTGAATGCCGCTCTCGTGGGAGAAGGCATTCGAGCCCACGATGGGCTTGTTGCCCGGCGTGTCCATCCCGCTTTTCTCCTCGACGATGTTCGAGAGTTCGGTGATGCGCGTCGTGTCGATCCCGGTGTCGCACTGGTAGAGCGACTCGACGGCCATCACGTACTCCTCGAAGGCGGCGTTGCCGGCCCGTTCGCCGATCGAGTTGACCGAAACCTGCGCCTGTGCCGCACCCGCTTCGATGCCGGCCAAGGCGTTGGCGGTGGCCAGCCCGAAGTCGTCGTGGGTGTGGACGTCGATCCGCGCGTCGGTGTGGGCACAGATCTTCTCGATCATGGCCCGGAACCGGGTCGGCGTGGCGACGCCGCAGGTGTCGGGAATGTTGATCCAGTCGGTACCCGCATCGGAGACCGCTTCGATGACCTCGATCAGGTACTCCTCGTCGGTTCGAGTCGCATCCATCGGCGAGAACATGCAGGTCGCACCTGCCTCTTTGATGCGTTCGACCGACTCGACTGCGCGCTGTACGACTTCCTCCCGGGTGGCGTGCATCGAATCCTCGATCTGGACGTCGCTGGTGGACACGAACGTATGCACCATTTCGACGCCGGAATCGAGCGCTGCTTCGATGTCACCGTCGACGACGCGGGCTAACCCGCAGGTCGTCGAACTGGTCGCCGAAGCGATATCACGAACGGCCTCGAACTCCGCGTCGGAGTTGACGGGGAACCCGGCCTCGATGACGTGGGTTCCCATCTCGTCCAGAATGGACGCGATCTGCCGTTTGTCGTCGTAGGAAAACGATGTGCCGGGTGACTGCTCGCCGTCCCGGAGGGTCGTATCGAAGACACGTGCTGACTCTATTTCGTCAGTGGAATCTAACGTGCCCTGGAAGAACTCGACCCCCCTGATTGGTATCAGAGGATGGGCTGTCTTGTGAAGACATTGTATCTGAATCCGAGGTGCGACGATATATATAAAGCTACCGCTGTCGACGACGATGTACGGTATCCTGTGACATTCATAATCGATCGTGTAGGTAGGGAAACCGCAAGAGGGCGAGGACCTATTATAGACTCGTACATCCTAGTACTGTTTAGTCGAATTCGGCTGAGCACGCGAATTCCGCGTAGTGATCGCGAATTATGCCTCGTTCGCCGCCGATCTGCTCGCTTGAATGCTGGCGCGCGACCTGTCATGGACGTTCGGTCGATCTCTCTTGCCAAACACCGCCCCGAAATAAAAATCGTCCAATTGCGAGACGATCCAGAAACGAGCGGCCAGTTATCGCCGTCGCGACTCGAGGGTCGCGCTCGAAGTCGCAGTACCAATACTGCGACTGAGTTCGAATGGAGGCGAACCGGGACCCATCGGCCGAGCTCTGTCTGTGACATGAACGACGACGCAATCGCGCGTATGAGCATTTTATGTCTTCTCGTGGTAGGAACCAGCGGCATGACGACCGACGAGATCACCGATCTACTGACCGGGGCATATATCGACGAACTCGAGACCGTGATGAACTACCAGACCAACGCGATCGTCCTCGATGGCATCCACGCCGAGGAAGTCAAGACGAGCCTAGAGGAGGACATTCAGGAGGAACTCGACCACGCCCGGATGCTCGGCGAGCGGCTGAAACAACTCGACGAGTCCCCGCCGGGATCGGAGTCGTTCGAGGCCAGCCAGCACAGTCTCCAGCCCCCCGAAGACACGACCGACGTTCAATCGGTCATCGAGGGAGTTCTCGATGCCGAGGAAGACGCTATCGAGACCTACCGGTCGCTGATCGAGGCCGCGACGGAAGCGAACGATCCCGTTACGGAGGACGTGGCAGTGACGATCCTCGCGGACGAGGAGGCCCACCGCACGGAGTTCCGCGGGTTCCAGAAGGAGTTCCCGATGGACTAGTCGTTGCGTGGAGGGCGTTTACGTCTAGTTCCGCGAACGGCGGAGCCGTGAGCGGGCCGACAACCGATGTGAAGGCTCGCGTAGCGAGTCGAAACGGAGGGAGGAGGCTTTTGATCAACCTTTTGCCGAGGGCCATTGCGAGCGAGGCGAAAATGCCTCGCTCGCAATAGACCACGGCGCAAAAGGTTGGAGCCGAACGTTTTTCTCATCCCGGTTCGACCCACCCGGTATGAGCGATTTCGACCTCGACCTTCGAACCGTCGAGGAGCACATCGACGACGAACTCGAGATCGAGGGCAGCATCGTCCTCGGCGTTCTCGACGGGGAGACGTCGCCCGACGAGTGGCTCGAGGCGATCTCGAAGGGGAACGTACTGGTTCTGAACGTCGACGGCGATGTCAACGATCTGGCCGCCGGATTCGCGCGAGACATCAAAGAGGCGGGCGGGAACCTCGTCCACTTCCGGGGCTTTCTGCTCGTGACGCCGCCGGGCGTGGACGTGAGTACCGAGCGGCTCTGAGCGTCGGTAGCACCGGCGAGGAATCGAACTGATTCATTGCTACTGGCGTCGAAGCCGGGGAGTCACGGCAGGGTGAACGTCAGGAAGTGGCCGTTTGGATCACGGACGACGATTTCCTCCTCGGTCTCCCGCTCGAGCGAGCCGATCCGATCTCGGACCGCCGCAAGCGCCGCGCTCGGATCGTCCGTCTCGAAGCCGAGATCGACGTGGACGCCGCCGCGGGCGTCGGCGATACCGAGGTGGGGTTCCCAGAGCTCGAGCGCCATCGGTCCGTGCAGTCGCACGCGCTTGCGGTCCTCGCCCGTATCGACGGTCTCGAATCCCAGCTCCTCGTAGAACGCCCGTGCGCGCTCAAGGTTTTCGACCTCGAGGACGACCTCGAAGATCCCGTCGATTCCGGGGCCGGCCACGTCCTGCTGCCCGAGTTCGACGCAGTTCCCGTCGGGGTCGTACAGGTACAGCGACCGCGCGGGGCCGAATCGGGCTTCTTCGAGGTCGTAGTCGTCGTCCAGTCGGTCCCACCAGTCGTCGTACTCGGCCTCGGGAATCGAGAACGCGAAGTGCGTGTGCAGGCCGCCCCGCGGGAAGTCGTCCGGGCGGCGGCAGACGAGATCGGTCTCGCCGGCCGCGAAAACCAGTTCGGTCGTTCCGCGTTTGCGGACGGTCAGTCCCAACCGCTCTTCGTAGAACTCCCTCGCCGGCTCGAGGTACTTCGCCTCGAGAGCGAGCCAAGCCAGCCCGGTGAGCATGCCCGACCGTACGCGGGGCGGGTGCATAGAAGCGTCGCCGGTACTCACCGCCGAAGGGACCACGAGCGAGCGCTCGAGGCCCCATCGTTGTTCGATACACCAACGGAACCCGCGTACCGAACCGTTTACCTACGTTTATGAGGTGTGAGGCCGTATCACAGTCGTATGAACTTTCGCGTCGACGAGCGCGCGACCGACTTCCGCGAGATCGATCGCTTCGATGGCGGCGTCGGCTGGATCGCCCATCCCGACGAGCAGATGCAACGCGCAAGCCACGCCCTCGCGGTAGACGGCGAAGTTTGGGTGATCGACCCCGTCGACGCCGAGGGGATCGACGACCTGGTCGCCGAGTTCGGCGACGTGGCCGGCGTCGTCGTCACCCTCGATCGGCACAAACGCGACGCCGCCGCCGTCGCGGACCGACACGACGTCCCCGTCTACCTCCCCGAGTTCTTCGAGGGCGTCACCGAGGAGATCGACGCCGCGGTCGCCCGCTTCGACGACGAACTTTCGGATACCGGCATCCGCGCCATCACGCTCGTCGATAGCCGCTTCTGGCAGGAAGTCGCCCTCTACAACCCGGCCGACGGGACGCTCGTCGTCCCCGAATCGGTCGGGACCGTCGACTACTTCCTGGCCGGCGACGAGGAACTCGGCGTCCACCCGGCGCTGCGGCTGAAACCGCCGCGGGCGGCGCTTCGCGGCGTCGCGCCCGAACGCGTCCTCGTCGGGCACGGACCCGGCGTGATGGACGGTGCCGCACGCGTCCTCGAGACGGCTCTCGCCGGGTCCCGAAAGCGAGCCCCGCGGCTGTACGCGTCGACGGCGTGGGACATGCTTCCCGTGTAACGAACGACGATGGGGACCAACGGAATCCCCGCGGGGCATACATCTAACTACCCCGCACTCAAAGCAGCCCTGTGGTCTACGTAACCCGCGGGCTCGTCGACGTCTTGCTGGATCTCGCCAGCGATGCCGATCCCGACGACGTGACGACCGGCGTCTCGGTCACCCCGGCGAGCGACCTCGAGGGCGCGGACGGACTCCCGCCCGAGACGCCGGTTTTCACCGACTTCTTTCTCCCCGATCCCGGCAACCCCGTCAACGCCGTTTTCGGCGTCGATCTCTCGACGCCCGCCCGCCAGACGCAGGGCCGATTCGTCTCCCACCCCGTCGGCGAACTCGAGGTGACGCGGCGGGACGATCTGGCGCAGGTGATCTTCGTCGCGGTCCCGCCGTGGGGTGACGACGAGCGGTCGTTCGGCGCGTTCGACCGCAGTGGGAGCCGCCAGCCCCTCGAGATCGTCGACGCCTCGCCGCCGGGGCAATCGCTGACGGACTGAGTCGCACTCGAGACAGGCGAACGGTGATAGCGGCGAAGGGACGGATCCAGCTACTCGAGGTAGCCGAGGCCGCGGAGCTGTTCGGTGATCTCTTCGAACTCGGCTTCGGTGAGTTCGCCTTCCTTCTGGTGTTGGATGACGATGCTGCGAAGCAGGAATCGAACGAGGTCGCTCGTGCTCTGGAAGCTCGTTCCTTCGATGGTGTCCTCGACCCGGTCTGCGAGATCCTTCGGGATCGACACCGTGGTGTACTCGGTCATATCCCATACTCCGTCGCGGGGCCCAAAGGAGTGTCGACGGGCGACGAGCCGCGGGTTCGGCCGACCGGGTGCTGCGGCCGCCGCCCGTCTCCACAGCCATTTTTATATCTGGCTCCGTAGCGGGAGATAGATATGGGAGTCCGGCCACCATCGAGCGGAGACGACGAGGAACCCGACAGTATCGAGTTCGGTATCGCCGCCGTCGACGCTCACCTCAGAGATTCGGAGCTGTCGTTCCCGGCGACGAAAGACGATATCAGGGCCGAGATCGGCCACGAGCACATTCCCTACGACGTCCACGGGAACGACGTGCCGCTCGGCGAGATGCTCGCCGAAGTCCCGGAAGAAAAGTTCGATTCCCGACAGGAACTGTTGAACGCGCTCCACAAACCGTTCGAGGCGTACCGCCGGAACAATTCGAACGGCGTCGTCGCACAGTTTCGCTCGCTGTTACCGTTCTGAAACCGGGGTCGTCGCCCACCGCTCGTCGCTGTTAGGGGAGGAGCCGAGAGATTTTTCGGTGATCGTTACTCGTCGCGCGAGTCTCGAGCGATCCGCTCGAGGCGGCGTCGCTGCTCGCGGTGGAGGGTCACGAGCATGTCCGAGAGGACGCCGAACATGAGCAGTTGGACGCCGAGGAGAACGGCGGCGGCGGAGACGAGTGCCATGATCTCGTGGCCCTGCTGGTACTGGATCCACTCCCAGAGGACGTAGGTCGCGATGACGCCGCCCGAGAGGATACCGCTCACGCCGAGGCTCCCGAAGTAAAAGAGCGGGTTGTTGGTCTTGGCCAGCGAGTACAGCGCCAACAGGATCGTGCCGCCGTCTTTGACCGGGTGAAGGTTGGTTTCCGACTCGTCGGGCCGGGCGCTGTAACTGACCGGGACGACCGTCGTCTCGACGCCGTGTTTGACACACTCGACGGCGAGTTCGGTCTCGATCGTAAAGCCGTCCGAGTCGAGGGAAAGCCGCTCGAACGAGTCGACGGTAAACGCCCGGTAGCCCGAGAGAATGTCCTCGTAGTTGGCCCCGTGGACGAACCCGAACGCGCGGTTTATCATCCGGTTGCCGAAGCCGTTCAGGGCGCGCATCGCGTCGTCGTCCATGTCGGCAAAGCGGTTGCCGATCACGTGCTCGTACCCCCGGGAGAGGGGCTCGAGCATCTTGTCGGCGTCGGCCGGATCGTAGGTTCCGTCGCCGTCGAGCATCAACACGTACGGCACAGTGATGTACTCGAGGGCTTCACGGACGGCTTGGCCCTTGCCGTCGCCGGACTGGACCAGCACCTCGGCACCGTGCTCGCGGGCGATCTCGCGCGTATTGTCGCTCGAGTCGCCGTCGACGATGACGACGTTCGTGTACCCCTGCTCGTAGAAGCCCTCGATCACGTCGGCGATCGTCGCCGCCTCGTCGAGCGTCGGGATGAGTATGCACACGTCGTCGGACGAGATTTCGCGGGTATCCTCGCCTACGGCGACCGTCCCCGCGCCGTCCGAGAGGATACTCGAGCCCGCACGAACCGCGTCATCTTCCATCGGGCACTACTCCCCCACCGAACTGCAAAAGGTTACTGATTGACCAGTGTCGGGCTTTTAGGTCGGCGTGTCGTCGACTTATTCGGCTCCGAGGACGATCAGAGACGGGCGCTCAGTGTGCCCTCACCACTCGCTGCGTCACCAAGTCAGTCCCTCGTACACGTCGAGGGCGTCTTCGTCGACCTCGATCCGCCGACCGTCGACCACGACCGATTGGGCCATGCCCTCGAAGGAGAGGTCGTCGAACTCCGGCCAGTCAGTCGCGACGACGGCACCGTCGGCCCCCTCGAGTGCGCTCTCGGCCGAATCGGCGTACTCGATCTCCGGATAGTCGGGCCGGACGTTCTCGATGGCGACCGGATCGTACGCGACGATATCCGCGCCGCGGTCCGCGAGGTACTCGATCACGTCCAGCGCGCGGGACTTCCGAATGTCGTCGGTGCCGGGTTTGAACGACAGTCCGAGGACCGCGATCCGGGCCCCCTCGAGGTCGACGTGGTCCGCGAGTAGGCCGACGAGCCGCCGCGGCTGCTCGTCGTTGACCGCGACCGTGGCGTCGAGCAGGTCGGGGTCGTACCCCTGCTCGCGAGCGCCGGCCCGCAGGGCGTTGACGTCTTTGGGGAAACAGGAGCCACCCCAGCCGAGCCCCGAGCGCATGAACCGTTCCGAGATCCGGTCGTCGAGGCCGACCGCCTCGAGCACCTCGTAGGCGTCCGCGTCGTACTCCCTGGCGATGTTGCCCAGTTCGTTGACCAGCGAAACCTTCGACGCGAGGAAGGCGTTGTTCGCGTACTTGATGAGTTCGGCCTCGCGGATGTCCGTCTCGACGAGGTCCGTCTCCTCTCGTTCGAGGATCGGCGCGTACAGTTCCCGCAGCGTCGCGGCGGCTCCTTCGCTCGCCGTTCCGAAGACCACCTTATCCGGCTCGAGGAAGTCCTCGACCGCGGTTCCCATCCGCAGGAACTCGGGATTCATCGCAATCTCGAGGCCATCGCCGAGCGAGATCCCGGATTCGGACTTGAGGATCGGGCCGACGACGTCTTCGGTGGTGCCCGGCAGGACCGTGCTCTTGACGACCACGAGGTGGTCGTCGTCCGTGTCCGCGAGCGCGCGACCGAGCGACTCCGTGCCGGCCTGCATGATCGCGAGGTCGAGGCTCCCGTCGTCGGACTGGGGCGTGGGCAGACAGAGGAAGGTCACGTCCGTGTCGCGGGCCTTGTCGTACTCGGTCGTCGCGCGAAGGGTCGTACCGGCGTGTTCGGCGATTCGCTCGGCGAGACCTGACTCGTGGATCGGGGCCTCGCCGGCGTTTATCGCCTCGACGATGTCCTCGTCGATCTCGATGTTGATCACGTCGTGGCCGAGGTCCGCGAGGCAGGCGGCGACGGTGGTTCCGACGTAGCCGCTGCCGACGATGGAGACGTTCATAGGGGACGAGATGCGCCCGTTTCGTTAGTCCTTTTTGGGTTCGTCGTCGGCTCGTAGGCCCGTGCTCTTCGACCGACCGCACCGGAAAGAGACTTCGACTCGCTCTCGAGCGGGGGGATCGACTGCGATCGGGAACCGTCGCGAACACGAAAGCTATTCTTTCCGTTCGGACGCCTCTAGAGAGGCATGCAGGAACCCTTCGGTCAACGCGGTCGCCTCGTTGTGGGCGTCGCCCTCCTCGCCGTGCTGATCGGACTCGTGTGCTGGTCTGGCACGATACCCGGCGACCTCACTGACAGCGACCATCCGACCGAGGTCGACGTGACACAGAACCGCGAGGCCTACGTCGGCGAGCGCGTCGCCCTCGGTGGACAGGTCGTCGAGACGGACCCCGTCATTATCGCCACCCGCGCCAGCGGCTCCGGCAGGTTCACCCTCCTGAACGCGAACGAGGCGCTCCAGAACGGGGACGGCCCGCTCGAGCGGGGCGATAGCGTGACCGCATTCGGCACGCTCGAGGACGAATCGAGCCTCGCCGTCGAGCGCACAACGGTCGGCGATACGGCCGGGACGGCGTACATGCTCCTCGTCTCGTTCGTCGCCGGCCTCTGGGTCGCCGGCCGCTTCGCCCGCGACTGGCGGTTCGACCGCAATCGGCTCGCGTTCGTCCGACGGGACCATCCGCTCTCGCTCCGTGACGTGATTTCGGGATCTCGAGGTATCGGAAACGGCGGTGATCGCGGTGCCTGATGTCTTCACGCACGTCCTCGTCGGCTACGTCATCGGGACACTCCTGTCGATTCGCTACCAGCGGCTGCGGCGAGGACACGTCACGCTCGCAATGGTCGGCGCGCTCTCGCCCGACTTCGTGAAAATCGACCTCGTGATCCCGGATGAGCTCGTCAGTTACCTGTTTGGCGTTCCGTTCGCGTGGGGCCCGTTGCACACCCTCGGCGGGACGGTCGTCGTCACTCTTTTCGGGTCGCTTCTGTTCGCCCCCGAGTACCGCCGTGACGCGGTCCTCTTGGTCGCACTCGGTGCGGCGTCACACCACGCCCTCGATCTGGGACTCATGACGCCGACCGGCTACTCCTACGCCGCGTTCTGGCCGCTGACCGAGTACCGGCCGCCCGCCGGCGGACTCTACATGAGCACCGACTACTGGCCGGCGCTCGTCGCCGGGTTCTGTGCCCTCCTCGTCTGGGGGCTCGAGCGACGGCTCGATTCGCGACCGGAGGGGAGTTCGGCGACGCTCGAGTGAGGGTACGTAATCGCCCGAAGAAGAGTACGAAGCGTGCTCGAGCGGCGATAGAGCGAGAAGGTGCCGTCGTTACTCTGTCGGAGCTGCGACTTCAGCGTCTCCCAGTCGCTCTTCGGCGCGGTCCTTATCGTCCGGGTAGCCCACGTCGATGCGCCAACCGTCCATCCGGATCGCGTCGATGGTCCGCCCGGACTGGATGAGGAGATCGATCGCGTCCGGCAGTTCGTACTCGCCGCGCGCCGAGGGTTGGACGAGGTGGCACGCGTGGAAGATCTCCGGCGTGAACGTGTAGAACCCGGTCATGACGAGATTGGACGGCGGATCGTCGGGTTTCTCCATCACTTCGACGATCTCACCGTACTCATTGGTGTCGAGGACGCCGTACCTCGAGGCTTCCTCGTATGGGACTTCTTCGACGAGGAACGCGGCGTCGGCCCGTTCCTCCTGCTGGCGGTTGATCACGTCGCCGAGGTTCGCCCGGAAGACGTTATCCCCGAGCATGAGCATGAAGTCGTCGTCGATGTGCGGTTCCGCCTGCAAAATCGCGTGGGCGAGTCCGAGCTGCTCGCGCTGGTGGGCGTAGGTGATCGGAACGCCCTCGTACTCGTCGCCGTAGCGCTCGATGATCTTCTCTTTCATGTAGCCGACGACGAGGACGAACTCGGTCGCACCGACCTCGATGAGGTTGTCCATGACGTCCTCGATGAGCGGTTTTCCGTCGACCTCGACGAGGACCTTCGGCTTGTCTTCGGTGAGCGGCCGGAGGCGAGTACCCTTGCCGGCGGCCAGCACGACTGCTTGCATGTGCTCACCGATTATACTTGAGTATTATATGTCTTCGGGACTGCTTCTCGGGATCAATCGGCCCGGTCAATCGCTCTGGGCCGTATGCACAGTCTGTAGCGGATCCTTGGACCAAGCGTGAATGGGGAACAGAAATCAGATCGAAAGGCGGTGAAACGTTGTTTTCGGGAGGTATGAATAGCCAACGAAAAGTCCGGATCTCGAGGATTACTGAATGTACCCGAGATCGTTCAGTCGCTGTTTGATCGAGTCGGATGCTTGTTGTGTACCGGAAACGACATCGGCGGGTTGGAGAGCGCCAATAGTTTCTTCTACCAGAGTTCGGTCAGCGTGACCGACGACGGATCGCTCTCGAGCGTTCCGGATCTGGATGCACGCATCCCGTTCGCCATTGTACACATCCTTACGAACGCCGTCATCTCGAGTGCTGTACACCGCGTGCCACGGGCCGAAGTACGGCTCTCTGTCGTCCGGTTCAAGCGGAAGTTCGTCACCCGGTTCCTGTATCCGATATGTCGAAGTGACGACCGGGTCATCGCTCTCGAACGTTCGAGGACGGCCCCTGACGTGGGCACGCACGACATCGGGGAATCGGGCTAGCGAAACAGGGTCATTAATAGTTAATCCGCTATCGTCGTCGGGTGTACTAACGAGAAGTGGAACGTGTGTTAGCTGCTCGTTGATCCCGAAATTATGGTCGATAAGCCGTATCGGAGTCCCGAGCTCGCACGGTTCTCCGAATCCCTCGCCGTGATCGGACGTAATAACGAGAAGGGTTTCGGAAAGTTCGTTTCGGGCCTTCAGCGACTCAATCAGCTCGCCGACAATTGCATCGGCTTGCCGTATGCACCCATCGTACAGTGATTCGAATGCACCGAGTTGCCACCATGGGCGGTCGCTCAGAAACTCGCGTAACAACGGCTCACTGATCTCCTCGTGGAGTCCCCGGAGTTCCGAACTACCCCATTGATCGTACCTCGTGGCCGGAAGGTATGGATAGTGGGCATCCATGAGGTTTATACACGCTGCCCACGGATCATTCCGGTCGTCGGTCCACTCGAGAAACGATTCGATATGCCGGCGACTCTCGTCGTAATCAACCGTGGGTCCGCGCATACGTTCTATCTGATCGCTAACACCGTTGTATAACGATTTGAGGGGGCGATCACTGCCGAGTGCAGCGGTAAGATACTCCGTCTTTCCGGTCGCGCCGCTCAGTTCATCGGGCGACAACGCATCAGGAAACGGGTACATCGAAGATGACGGCCCATCGACATCGTCGAACGGCCGTGCAAGCGAGGACGCTTCGGCGACGACAGTGTTTGAGGTAAAGAGACCGGTTCGATACCCTTCCTCGGAAAGTTCTTCCCAGATGGTTGTCCCCCGTTTGAGTTCTGCCGTGTGGTCTACAGCATGGTGCTCAGCAACCTCGTATCCCGTGAAGAGGCTTGCATGGCTTGCGATACTATGAATTCCCGGTGAGCGCGCCTGCGTATACACCGTCGCCTCCGACGCAAACTCCTCCAGATTTGGTGTCGTCTCGTTATAATAGCCGTGAAGGCTCGTATTCGCCGCTCGAACGCTATCGAGAACGACGAGGAGAACGTTAGGCGATGTCACATACTATGCTCATCGGCAACCTGATAAAACCTTCTCGGTAACAGGGAACGGTATCGCGAGTTCAGATTCAGACACGCTATCGTACTCGTCAGGTCCAATTGAGCGGAAGATCCATGGGAAGGTTCTGCTCAACGGTCAGCCGAAAGTGCGAAGAGATGGCAACGAGGGCCGTGAAGTAGACGGCCGAGCCGAAGCCAACGAGTGTTAGCACGACAGCGATGTTACTGCTGACAGTTACGTATTCTGCCTCGAGCCAGAGACCGGTGTAGACAAAGAGGCCCATGATCCCTGCAGCGGCCCACTGTCGTCCGATCTCTCCGACAGGAACGGAGAATTCGACCAGTGACGAAAGCGCGATGTAGGCAATCACGAGACTGATGGCGACCGACGAAGCAGTCGCCGCTGCCGCACCCACGACGCCGAAAATAGGGATTAGACTGACGTTTAGAAGGACGTTCGCGCCGATGAACACGGCGTTGACTTTGAAGGAGACGTCGGGCCTGTCAATTGCATCCAGCGTCATCGTGAACTGTCGCTGGTATCCTTGAATCAACGTCGCGACGATGAGAACTGAGAGTACGATCGCTCCTTGCGTGAACTCCTCACCGTATATTCGGAGTAATCGTTCGCTGAGCAGCGTTCCCCCGACGAGACCCGGAATGAGGATCAATCCACCGTACGTAAGCGCAACCTCGAATAGTTCTGCGACCGATTCTGCGTCGTTATCTGCCGAGAGCGAACTCATTTCGGGGAACAGCGTTTCACTCAGTGACCCACCGAACAGTATCAGAAAAACCGCAATGTTCCAGGCCGCCGTGTAGATCCCGACGAGCGACGACGACACGAAGAACCCGAGGACAGCGACATCAACCCAGTTGAACGCACGCGACCGGATTTCGCCGAGCCACGAATACTCCGCAAAGGAGACGATCCGATGGTAGTGCTCTGCCGTCGGGAGTTCGATCGAGTCGAAGTGCCGAATCGCTATCCAAAGACCGAGTACGGAGACGAATGCATACCCAGCGGTATATCCAATAAAGAGACCAGTGATCTGAAAACCAGCGAGAATGGCTCCAATCTGGACGAGACTCCGTGTTCCGGTCCGAATCGGGTTGAAGATACCGGAGATGTGGACGAGATGTTGGCCGGTCAGTATCGAGTTCACAGTCGACTGGACAACAGTAACGAGTAGGAATAGTACTACGATTGCTGCAGCAGGATAGCCGATGTAGTCGTTTATCCGTTCGTGGAAGAGCAGGGTGAGAACGGCGACGATCAGGAAGAGGCCGAGGACGATCGTCCCGCCGGCGATTGTGTAGGCCGCCTCGTCGTCGCCTTCGCTGACGCGTTTATTGATCGCGCTCGGAACCCCCATCTTCACTGCGATCCCGAGCCAAGCGACCGTTGAGAGAACGAGGTAGTAGATACCGAGCGTCTCGGAACCGAGAAACCGAGCGATAAATATCGTCGCGACGAACCCCAGCGCGGACGCCAAAAATCGGGAAGTAAAGTGAACGATCGATGTCTGGCCCAGTCGCATACACCTACCGGTGAGCGGGAAGGCAATAAGGGCTTTTTTTCGATACTAACAGCGATAGACTCGAGACACGCTTCTCGTGTCGTACTCGGTTTTAGCCCCTCACTATGCCTTGTAGCCGAGTTCGTGTAATCGCTGCTCCACTTCGGCATCGATATTTCCGTCAGCTTCCGTTACGTCAACTTGCTCTAGGGCTTTGACGGATGATTCGACGAATTCCCGGTCTGCGAGTGCCCTCGCCGCTCGTTGATCGCGCATCGTCGATTCGAATCGAACGTGATCCTCACGACGGATGGCGTCAACTACCGTTCTGTCACCTTTTTCGTGGCAGACTGCATGCCACGGCCCGAAGTACGGTTCCCGCTCGCTTTCCGGCAACGGGAACTCCGCTGCCGGTTCCTCGAGTCGATACGAACTCGTGATCGCATAGCCCTCGTCCGGAACGAAACTACCTCTCTCACCGTCGATAACGCTTTTCACGACCGAGGGGAACCGAGTCAACGATGCGGGCTCAGTTACAGTTTCACCTGCCGTCTGTCCGGGGTAGTTGACTACCAAGGGAACGTGAGCGAGTTCGTCACCGATCCCCCAACTGTGGTCGATCAGGCGTACTGCGTCGTTTACGACGCTGTACTCTCCGAACCCTTCCCCGTGATCGCTCGTCACGACTACCAACGTGTCCTCGAGCTCGTTCGTCGCCTCGAGTCGATCGAGTAGCTCGGCGAGGTACGCGTCGGCTTGCCTAATGCAGTCGTCGTATAGACTCGTACACGCCTCGAGTTCCCAGAACGGTCGGTCGCCGAGATATTGGGTCGTCAGCGGCCCGCCCATTGCCTCTCGGTGGAGGTCCTGGAGAACGTCTCCGCCCCATCGGTCGTACTCCTCCTGTGGTAAGTACGGATAGTGGGCGTCCATGAGATTGATACATGCAGCCCACGGGCCGCCGTCCGACTCTTGCCACTCGAGGAACTCCCTGACGTATTCCCCGCCGTGTTCTCTCTCCGGATCGTGTGCCGCGCTCGAATTACCGAACTCCCTCGAGAGCCCGTTTACGATGGCTTTAACTGGTGACTCGCTCTCGAGACACGCACGGATGTACTCGATGTAACTCGGAGTTCCCGAAACGTGTTCCGGGCCGAGTGCATCCGGAAATATTAATTCATCACGTTTCGGTCCCGAAACGTGGGTGAAGAACGTCGAAAGGTTCGAGGATTCAGAGACAATCGCGTTTGGTGTGAACAGTCCAGTCCGGTACCCGTTGGCAGCTAGTTCTTCCCAAACCGTGTGTCCGGACGCTAAATTCGTGCTATGCGACGTAGCCCGATGCTCGGCCACGTGATATCCGGTAAAAATACTGACGTGACTCGATATGCTGTGAATGCCAGGTGATTTCGCAGTTGTATAGGTTGTCGACCGGTTTGCAAACTCGTCCAGACCTGGTGTCGTGTCCTGTGGATAGCCAAGATGGCCCACGTTCTGGGCACGAACACTATCGAGAATAACGAGAAGAACGTTCGGCTGATCCATACGTATGGGTTCGGACGGGCATATTTGTATACTTCGGTAAGTGGAATATACACATCAGCGAATTAGACACAGAGATACAGACGTAGTACACATCGAGAATACTTCGTTAGTGATAAAGAGGTACAAATCACTGCTTCACTAATGACAGTTAGCTTCACAAAATGGCTCTCCCAGAGCATATCGAATTTCCGGGATACCGATAAACCGCTGTTGTCACGCGTTGTACGACCGATCTATTATATCTACGTTGCGTTCCTTCTGAGCATCACGAAGTGGTACCCATACGGAACCAACATTTTTGAACGTGAGTGGGACGCACTCATCATTCTCGACGCCTGTCGTGTTGATGCGTTACGAGAAGTCGCCGACGAGTACGAGTTTCTGACTGTCGATGACTCGATAACCTCCGTCGGGAGTACGTCTTTCGAATGGATGAACCATACCTTTGACGACGAATATCGGGACGACATTCAGAATATCGCCTACGTGACCGGGAACGGATATACGGATCGGGTACTCGGTAATGGCGGTGATACGGGACATGCGGCGATGCCGTTCGGTCCATCCGAGTACGATGTCGTCAGTCCTGGAGACGTGGGTTATCTGGAGGAACTCTGGCGAGCGGAATTTGACGACTCTACTGAGTGGATGGTCGGGAGTGGAGATGGAACTCGAGTTCATCCACGCTATACGACCGACCGCGCAATTGCAGCAGACCGGAGTCGCAGTCCTGGTCGGCTAATCGTCCACTACATGTATCCACATGACCCCTATCCGCTGGCTGACGAACCCGACCTGCAGGAACCGTTTGATGCACTCAGGGCGGGACACGTCGATCACGATGAGACGTGGGAGGAGTATATAGAGAATCTTCGCCTCGTGCTCGATGAAGTTGAAGTCTTACTTAACAACGTAGATGCCGACGATGTCGTCATCACGGCAGACCACGGGGAGGCGTTCGGTGAGTATAGCTTCTACCGACACGTTATCGGTTGTCCGCTACCCTGTATGCGAACCGTCCCGTGGGCCGAGACGACCGCTGAGGATACCGGCGAGTATGAACCTCGCGCCCCAGCACCACAGTCGACTACCGAGACGGCGACCGCCGAAGAGCGATTAGAAGATCTGGGGTATCTGTAGCGTTACCGGTACCGTCTACGTTCTAATCGCAGTCTGGAGCCTTTCCTCGAGCGTGTCGGTATCAACACGAATGTCAACGCCGACCTGCTCACACTGAACGTACTGGTATTCGTGATCCATGTTCGCCGCCAGCCGGTCAAAGGTAGCCATCGTCTTGTCTCCAAACAGTTCGATCACTGTAAGATCATCACTGTACAGAATGTTTGTCAGTCCTGCACCGTGGGGTCCAACGACAACTTCAGCATGATGGAACAGGTCGATCTGCTCCCGGACGCTCAACTCTCCGAGGAGATACGTATCGACGTTGTAGTCGTCTAATACACGTTGAATCGTGTCTCTGTTCGAGACGCGGCGAACCGTCGCATCGCCGCGCGCGATATAAATTCGCTTACTCCATTCCTCGCCAGGACTCTGGTCGTGTACGGTACCGTCTCGCATCCGATTACGCATCCAGAAACATTCTTCGGGAGTTGGGTCAGGAAATGTTGGGACGACTAACGAATTTACCTTTGCGATCCCACCGCCAAAACTGGCGATGTCCCCGGTATAATCGATGATATCGAGAGATTCTTTCATCCAACTCGAGCAGTCATCTGGCACGAGCAGCGTTGGATACATCCCGGTTTCGGAGCCATACCGCTCGAGGAGGCGAACGCGCATGAGACATTCTGCGGTCCAATGGTAGTAGTTGCTCCATGGTGGGACGGCAAACGCGGCCGTATCGAATCGCTGATCCGGGTCTGCTTCACCGCGGAGTGCATCAAGCGTTCGACGGGCTCCGTTTTCCGATATCGACCGTGCGATAGTAACACCGGTTCGCCGCTGTGTGAGCGGCGGCGTTCCGACGGTGTCAGCGATAATTGTTCCATCCGCAGTGAGACCGGGACCGACGGGACCGAGTAGCGTCGCATCCGGGAACTCGCAGACGAATCTGTCTCCTGGTTCGTACTGCTCGGGGGTATCGAGTCCCCGGAACCCGGTTGGTCCTTTGAGTCGCATCGGTCCGTTGTACCCTTCGTATTCGTAACATTCCGAACGATTGCGTACGTCATCGCGGTATAGTATATCTACCCGGTTTTCGAGAATTTTCTTGTATACGGTTTTATAGAGGAGAATATCATTGACCAGAAGATCACGCCCCTCGGAGATGAATTCCGCTGCTCCGTCCTTCCGAACCTTGCGGACCGCACGACCCGGGACGTTACTGAGCTCCATCTTCATTGAGAGTACTATCAGGAACGCTTTTAACAGCACCGGGATATAGCCGTCTTGTATGCCGTCGTCTCCTCTCGCTACGGTTATTATCCCAGTTTACAACGATCCGGATGGCCTCTATGACACGCTGGAATCACTAACGAATCAGCAAGGTGCCCCGGAATTCGAAATTCTCGTCGTCGATAACGACTCGACGGACGAAACACCAGCAGTTATTGACGCCTTCGAATCAGAATATCCCGACGTGGTATCCGGATACACCGAAACGGATGTCCAGAGTTCGTACGCTGCAAGAAACACTGGTCTCGAGCACGCGGCCGGAGACATCATCGCGTTTTTAGACGCGGACGAAACCGTCGACGAGAACTGGCTGGAGACGGCGCTTAAAGCAAAGGAAGAACAAGACGTGTCGTACCTCGGCTGTGCCGTTAGGCTAACTCTCGAGGCCGATACGATCGTTGGCCGGTACAATTCTCGAACCGGATTCCCGGTGCAAGCGTATCTACGGGAAGAGAATTACGCGCCGACGTGTGCGCTCCTCGTCCGGTACGAAGTATTCGAGGATGTTGGCACGTTCGATAGCCGTCTGATTTCGGGTGGAGACATCGAGTTCGGACACCGAGTCGCAGCCACGGGTTACGAGCAAGGATATACAGGAGATGCCACTGTCAGTCATCCTGCACGGACATCGCTCGAATCGATTGCGAAGAAAAACTTCCGAGTCGGTCGCGGGTTCTGTCAGAAACAGCGATACTACCCGGATCGATATGGCCGGCCAGGGATTCCACCGACGCCGACCGGTTCAGGGAGTAACGACGATGATGACGAACCGGACACCGTCTCAACGCGCGTAGCGTTCACGATACTTTCAATAGCGATGCTAGCGTGTCGTGGATTCGGCTACTACTACGAATTTCTGTTCGGTGCAGAATAAATGGCTACGCGTTTGCCTTTTCGACAAGATTCGGCGTTAGCATCGCATATAGGTAACCGAGTCCAACGGCTCCCGTGAAGAGAACGATCGATATCAACTGTTTCGCTCCGAACGTCGACGGTGATCGAACCAAACCACGAATTCGTCTCGGAATGAAGTGTGTTAGTAACTGCTTCAGATAGTCTCCCTTGTCATCGGGAGCGTTCGGATAGAGGAGATCCATTATTCGCTTCGAGTACCCTTGCCAGAACGAGCGGAATACGAGCCACTGAAAGTCCCCGCGGTAGTCGAATAACTTGTGATGAACGACCGCGTCCTCGGTGAAAACCATCCCTTTGCCGTAATGCTCTAGTAACCGGATACCGACCGGTGCTTCGTGGGCTTGGAGGTGTTGGTCTCCTTTCCTACCCGTATTGGGATCGTAGCCGCCGACCGCCAAGAATACTGGCCGGCGGTATGATATGTTCGATCCGTACGTGTTTCGGACTTCTTCTCTATCTTCGGCGAACCCGGGCTCTACACAGCCGACGAGCCAGTAGAACTCCTCCGGAAAGAAGTCAGGTTTCTCCGTTACCCACTCAGGTACGACGTCGCCACCAACCGCAATCGCATCCGTTTCGTCGTAGACTCGAGCCAGTTCGGCCACCCAATCGTCCTCGGCGACGGCGTCGTCATCGATAAACGCGACCACGTCTCCGGTCGCGATTTCAGCACCGCGCGTTCGACTGTACGAGATGCCGTGATTCTCGTCGTTGCAGTGGAGAACGACATCGTCGAGGCCACCGTAGTCCTCTTGGACGCGTTCGAAGACCGGTTCGTTGCCGTCGACGACGATCACGACCTCAAGCTGGTCGTACGTCTGTGCGAGGACGCTATCGACGCACTCCGAAAAGACGTCGTAGCGATCCATCGCGTACGTACAGATGACGACGGAGACCTTCATCGGAGACGGATTTCGGTGAGGCCTGAATAAGCTTTTTCGTTCACACGAGCCGTTGGCGCGAGGGAACAGGTCGCTGAATGTCTGCGGATCGGCCCCGTTCGACGACGGGATATCAAACACTGACGAGTATATAACAAGACTTATTCTTGGCTTGGGTCTGGTGCAAGCTAATGAGTACCGACACAGAACACATCGAGGATGGGACCGAGACCTCCCTCCTCGAGTCGGTCCGAGACTGGTATCACCTCCCCGTTCTCGGGCTCGTGATGCTGTTTATGGTCTGGTTGCGGACCCAGGCGTACGACCAGTTCGTGACCGAGGACGGAACGCCCGCGCTGGCGGGTGTCGACTCGTGGTATCACTGGCGGACAATCAGCTGGACTGCCGAGAACTACCCCCAGACGATGCCCTACGAGGTCTGGACCGGGTTCCCGACCGGAAACTACGTCGGCCAGTTCGGCACGCTGTTCGACCAGCTCATCGTCACCGCGGCGATGATCGTCGGGCTCGGCGATCCGTCGACCGAGACGCTGTACGCGGTTTCGCTGCTCGCGATTCCGGTCATGGCCGCGCTCGTGGCGATTCCGGTCTTCTACGCCGGTCGACGACTCGGCGGCACGCTCGGCGGGATCGTCTCCGTGCTCGTCCTCGCGCTCGCGAAGGGGCAGTTCCTCTCGCGGTCGACGGTCGGCCAACTCGACCACCACGTCGGCGAGGTCCTGTTCATGGCGATCGCGGTCCTCTCGATGATGGTCGCGCTCACCGTGGCCGAACGCGACAAGCCGATCTACGAACTGGTCGTCGACAGAGACTGGGAGACGCTCCGAACGCCGGCGCTCTACAGCGGACTCGCCGGGCTTGCACTCACGCTTTACATCTGGGTCTGGCCGTCGGCCGTCCTGCTGATCGGTATCCTCGGCGTCTTCTTCACCGTTCAACTCTGTCTCGACTACCTGCGCGGCGTCTCGCCGGACCACGTCGCCTTCGTGGGCGCGGTCAGTCTCGGTGTAACTACGATTCTGACGGTGCTCCTAATAGAGCAACCTGGGAGCACGAGTTCGACGAGCTTCGGACTCCTCCAGCCGCTTACCGCTCTCCTCGTGGCCGTCGGCTGTGTCTTCATGGCGTGGCTCGCCCGCCAGTGGAACAACCGCGGCCTCGAGCGGCGGTATTACCCCCTTGCGATCGGCGGCCTCATCGGCGCGGCGCTGGTGGTAATGTGGCTCGCCCTCCCCAGTCTGTTCGATACGATCATCGGTAACGCGACGCGACGCATGTTACCCTTCGGCGGGGCAACAACAGATCTCACCATTCAGGAGGCTCAGCCACCGGAGAATTACTTCGATAGCGTCTTCCGAGAGTTCGGGAGCGCGTTCTACACGATGCTCGCCGGACTCGCCTTCCTCGCGATCCGGCCGCTGCTCGGCCGGAAGCTCCGCGCCGAGCACACGCTCGTCATCGTCTGGTCGCTGTTCCTGATCAGTATGTCGGCGACGCAGGTCCGCTTCTCGTACTATCTCATGCTCGCGGTCGCGGTCGTCAACGCCGCGTTCGTCGCGGAACTCGTCCAGCTTTTCGACCTCGATCTCACGGGGAGCCTCGAGTCGCTCCGATCGATCGAGACCTATCAGGTCATCGTCGTCGTGCTGGTCGTCTTGCTCCTGTTCGCACCGTTACTGCCGCCGCTGGCGTCGGCGACCGCGTGGGAGAGTACGGAAGGCGCACAACCGAGCGGCAACGCGATCCTCTGGGAGGGGTCGAACGAATGGCTACAGGACAACACGCCCGCACCGGGGAACTACGGCGGTGCGAATAACGCCAGCGAACTCGATTATTACGGGACGTATACTCCCGGGGACGGCAACTACGAGTATCCTGATGGCGCGTACGGCGTCATGTCGTGGTGGGACTACGGCCACCTGATAACGACACAAGGCGAGCGGATACCCCACTCTAACCCGTTCCAGCAGAACGCGCGATCGTCCTCGGCGTTCCTGACTGCCGAGTCCGAGCAACGGGGAGAGCTGATCCTCGATGCGATCGCTGCGGGCGAATCCGTCTCGGAACAATCCAACGATGAGCTCCGGACGGCCGTCGACGGCAACGAGACCGGTGAGGAGATGCGGTACGTGATGATCGACGACCAGATGGCCGGCGGGAAGTTCGGCGCGATCACGCGGTGGACGGGTCCGAGCTATAACCATTACGTCACCCCCGAAGATTACGAGGCGGGCCAACAGATCTCGCGCGACGAACTCGCCAGCACGTTCAGCGACGTCCCGTACGACGACACGATGCTGTCGTCGCTGTACTTCGACGACGCCACGGGGATGGAGCACTATCGCCTCGTCCACGAGAACGACATCCGAGCGTCGGCGTACGTCAGTTACGCGATCGTCGATCCCCAGACCGATCAGGTCCTGCTCGACGAGAACGGACAGCCCCAAGTGGGGATCAATCGAGCCTGGAATCAGCAGACACAGGCCCAACTCCAACAGATCCAGCAGTACTCGGAGTACGACGTCGAAATCTTCGACCAGAAGCAGGCCGCCGGGGTCAAGACCTACGAGCGCGTCGACGGGGCGACGATCACGGGCTCGATCGATGAGGGAAGCGTGAACGATATCGACAATGCGACGGTCGCGGCGTCAGTCGAACTCGAGACCAGTACCGATCGAACGTTCAACTACACCCAGCGAACCGACGTGGCGGCCGACGGTAGCTACGAGCTGACGGTGCCGTACGCGACGAACGACGAACTCAGCGTCGACGACGGCTACACGAACAGCAGCGTCGAGGCAACCGGCGACTACACCGTCAGCGTCATCGCACCCGGCGAACAGGGCTTCCCGGCCGTCCAGTACAGGGGACAGACGGACGTTCCCGAAACGGCGGTCGTGAACGGCGAGACGGTCGACGATGTCTCCCTCGAGGAAGTCGAGTCCGAAGAACCGGCGGACAACGAGACCGCCGGCAACGAGTCGACCGGCAACGAAAGTGAAACGCAATCCGGCGACTCCGGATCGACCGACGACGGAACGGCGAACAACGACACGTCCGCGTCGCTTACGCCGGTCGCAGCCGAGCCGGCTCACTAAGCCTGTCGAACTGACTCGTCGCCACTCGAGTCACGCGATCGGTTTGCAGACGGACGAAGTGGGAACTCTTTTGACCGGATCCGGAATACGTCTCGAGGAATGCGGGAGTTTCTCGTCGTGTATCTCAAGGGGTTCTCGATGGGGTCGGCAGACGTGGTCCCCGGCGTCTCGGGAGCGACGATCGCGCTGATCCTCGGCATCTACGATCGGTTGATCCGAGCGATCACGGCGATCGACCCGCGGGCGTTCCGGTCGGCGCTACGGGTCACTCAACCGGCCGAACGGGCGGCGTTCCGCGCGGAACTCGAGCGCATCGATGCGACGTTTCTGCTGGCACTCGGATTGGGAATCGGGACGGCGATCGTCGTTCTGTCGGAGGTACTCTACACCGCGGTGACCGAGTATCCGGTCCCGACCTACGGTTTCTTTTTCGGGCTGATCGCCGCATCAGCGCTCGTTCTCTACGGTGAGATCGAACGGTGGACCGGCCGCCGTATCGCTGTCTCCGCTGTCGGGATCGCCCTCGCCGCTGCGGTGACAGGTCTGACACAAACTGGCGTATCACACGGACCGGCGATGATCGTGCTGGCGGGTGCCGTGGCCGTCTGTGCGATGATCCTCCCCGGCGTCTCCGGCTCGCTCTTCTTGCTGATACTCGGCCAGTACGAGTACATTACGGGGACGGTAAGCGCGTTCGTCGACGCGGTGGTCAGCCTGCTCGAGGGCGACGGGATCGCTCCGGTCCTCGAGACCGGAACGGTGATCGCGCTCTTCGCGCTCGGGGCGGTTGTCGGACTGTTTACGATGGCACACGCCGTGCGACGTGCCCTCGAGCGCTATCGGGCGACGACGCTTGCGTTTCTCGTGAGTTTGATGGTCGGCGCGCTTCGGCTGCCGATCGTCGAAGTGACGGCGAACCTCGGCGCGCTGCCGGCCGAACGCCCCGCAACTGCGGTCGTCACGGGCGTTCTCGGTGCCACCGCCGTTGTGGTCGTCGATCGATACACGACAGATCTCGAATACGCTGGTTCCGATTGAAAGCTCGAAGACGGCGTTTCGGGCGGCTTCCCGGTCGGTTGACCGACCGTTGGTTCATAACATTTACTATATGTAAGTATAAGATAAATTTATTTCCATCGGCCACCACCATTGGTATGTAATGTCGAAAGACAACATCGCAGACTACCTCGCACAGCACCCACGAATAATCGGCGGCCTGTTCACCATGTTCGTCCTGCTCAGTCAGGCTGGCTCGGCCGTCGCAGTGAGTTCGTCCCAAATTGGACCGTAACGCTGAAACTGTTGAGAAATAACCGTTGTAGCGTTTCGGAAAACAGTCGCTGACGTCGCCCGATACCGGTATTAGCCGGCGATATCGATCATTCTAACGTCGGTGTGCCGATCCCGTCGTTCCACTGTAACCGCCCATCGAGACGAATCGCCGCCTCGTTCCACGTCAGGAACTCCTGGACTGCGGCCGTATCGACTCGCGAGAAGGACGTGTGACCGGGGCTGAGATGGCGGTCTGCGACAGATGGGAGCGTCGATTCCGTCGCCGTACCCAGTTTGAACTCTTTGGTGGAGTACGACTGGATCGCGAAATCGAACTGTCCGTCCGCACACCGTTCGAGTTCCACGACCGACGGCGCGCCTCCGTCGGACTGGGCGATATCCGCCGAGCCGTCCCCGACAATGAGATACTGTTCGCCGAGCGACGAGTTCGTCCGAGCGATCTCGAGTGCGGCACGGAGCGGGAATCCCCAGTTGAGCAATCGCGCCATGGTCTCGCCGGCCTCGACCGCTCGGTCGTTGACGATGTCGGTGTACGTGCTGACGCCGCCGAACGCGCCGCGTCGGGTGAGCGCCACCCCCTGTTCGTACGAGCGACAGGCGTTCAGGAAAAAGACGCCCAGATCGACCGACGAGAGCGAGCGCACGTCGAGGTCGCCGTCGGGACAGCGGATGCCGTCCTCGGTCGCGTGACCGATGTAGTGAAAGAAGTCGTAGCTGCCCTCGGTCAGCAGGTCGGCGAGGCGGTCCGTAGTAATACCGAACTCCGAGTGGATTTCGAACGGCAGGACCTCTCGGTTGCCGTAGACGTTATCGAGCGCGTCGTGTTCGCTTATCATCCGCGCGTCGTTACAGACGAGCAGGATCTCGATCGACTCGTTTCTGGTATCGCGCTCGAGTTGGTTTCGGTACGCCTCGAGGGTCGCTTTCGAGGCCTGCTGGGGGATGTCGTCACCGAACCAAGCGTGCTCGACGGATTCGTCCGTGATGTCGGGGACGACGAACGATCGGTCGGGCCGCGGCGTCGGCGACGAGTCGCGGGTCTGACTCGCGGAGCGAACCAGCCCCGCTGCGCCGCCGGAGTCGGGGACCGTTTCGGGCGACTTGCCGCGTACGTCGCGGACGACGCCGAGTTCGTTGACGATAAACGGCAACAACTCGACGGTGTCGGGGTCCGCTGGCACGTGTGCCGTCAGCGGCCACCGAGGCATGTGTGATGCGAGTTGTTCGTAGGGAACATCGAGATACCGATCGAGCCGTTCCGGAAGGTCGGCCGCGTATATCTCCGCGAGATCGTAGGGTAGTTCGTCCTCGAGCAGCCGCCGTTCGTGGAGTTCGTAGCGGTAGATGCCCTCCGTCCGCGTCAGACAGTCGAGGAAGAAAAACCGCTTGAGCAGCCTGGCGACTTCGTCTTCGAGCGAGCGCTCGGCGGTCAGGGCGTGTTCGAACCGCGGCGTCTCGAGGGTTGGTTCCGGGCCCGGTCGAATCGTCGCGCCGAGGAAGAATCCGAGCGGTGCGGCCTGGTAGAGGGCACTGCGGTCCGGCGGGACGGTGAGGACGACGTCGTCATCGTCGTCCGATCGGTCGACGGCGTCGGGAATCCGAAGCCGGTCGCCGAGTTCGATCAGCGGCGGATGGCCGCGCAGCGTCGGCCACGTCCGCTCGGGCGAGGTTGTCTTCAGCGCCGACGGAAGCGCCGACACGGCCTCCATCATCGATTCGACGTCGGAGGGCGTCGTGATGGTGGCCGCGGGTCGGTCGTGGGGCGACCGAGCGCCGAGTTCGATGTCGGTCGCCTCCTCGAATGCGATCCGGATCGACGTGAGTCCGATATCGATAGTGCCGGCGGCGTCGATCCGACAGTACAGTCTGATCGGTCCGCTCAGCCCGACGAACTGGGGCCGCTCCTCGAGCCGGACCGTTTCCCCGGCATCGAGGCTGGCTTCCGTTTGCCCGTCGCTGTCGTGGACAGTGACGGAGTACAACTGGTCGAAGACGAGCGCGTCCGTCTCGATCGCACACTTCGTATCGATCGGAAAGCAGAAGCGATCGGGTTCGAGAACGGCCGGCGAAACCGGCGACGGTGTCCCGATGTGGAGGCGGCGTTGTTCGATCGAGTCGTATACCTCGAGGCCCGTCCCGTCTGCCGTCTCAATGAACTCGATCGTCATGCCCGGTTACACACCCGTTGGTGGGGGCCGACAAAATAGATTGTCCATCCGTGGGCCGCCCGCCCGCTCATAGCGACTGCGGCCCGGTCGGAGTTAGCGATCGGAACGCAATCGTCGGAAACCGCGGTTTGACCGTGCTCGGCCGCCGACCGCTGCCGTTCTCGGCGGTCGGCAGCGGCACGCGGTCGATGACGCCGCGGTCCGCGAGCTCGTAGAGAAATCGCTTGACCGTGCCGTCGGTCAACGACGACCGATCGGCGATCGCGGTCGCGATCTCTCGGATTGGCTGGTCCGCCGATTCGATCTCGATGAGCCCCAGTATCACCTGTTGGCGGGTCTCCGAGAGAGCGAGCGGGCGAGCGACGTGGACGCCGTCGTCCGGCACGTCCGCTCGAGCCGTCTCGAGGTGACGGGGCTCGATCCGCTCGGCGTCGTCCTCGCTTGCAAGCACGGCGGCGCCGAACAGGGCCGCGAGCGCATCGTGGGCGTTCCCGGCAGCCCAGACCGCGAGGTTGCGGATGGCGTCGTGATCGAGCGCGCCCGCCGCGAGGCCCGTCGAGGCGCGGTCGGTCACCACGTCGACGAGTTCGTGATCGCGGTAGGGCGGGACGGTAATCGCCGGTCCCTGATGGTCATCGGGCTCCCGGTGGCCGACCGCGACGGTGGCGGTGCTGTCCGCGACCGGCGCGAGCAGTTGCCGGACCCGCTCGACGCCGAGCGTCTCGGGTTCGTCGTGGTGGTCGATCGCGACGATCGCGCGCCGGTCAGGTCGGGCGAGCCGGTCGCGGATGCGCTCGCGCAGGTCGTCGGTGCCGACGCCGCTCTCGGGAACCCGTTCGCTCGAGACCCCCGAGAGCACGGCTCGGTAGAACGCGAACGCGCTCTCGACCTGCCGCCCGTCGACGGTGATGAACCACGTGGCCGGGTCGGTACTGCCACCCCGCGTCGTCGTGGCGATCGCCCGGCTCGACCCGCCGAACTGGTCGTTCAAGGCGTCAAACAGCGCGGTGACGACGGCCGACGTACCCGACCCCGACGGACCGACCACCGCGACTGGCGGCGGCAACTCGCCCTCGAAAACCGGCTCGAGGGCGTCGAGTAACTGCTCTAACACGGGGCCGCGACCGACCGGTTCCGGTCGGTGGACGGCCGGGCTGAGCTGGTCGCGGTCGACGACGACGCGCCGGCCCTGTCGTGCCGATCGACGGCGAGCAATGCGCTCCTGTAAGTCCATTACTGCGCGTTCGCCCCCGTCGCGGTCGACTCCGCCGTCCCGACCAGCGCCGCCTCGAGCACCTCGAGGGTGTGCGTGATCTCGTAGCCGGTACCGTGTTCCATCTGCATCGAGCAGGTCGGACACTCCGTGAGCCCCCTTTCGGCGTCCGCGTCTTCCATGTGGTCGACCATTTCGTCCCCGATTTTCATGGAGGTTTCGTAGTTCTCCGCTTTCCAGCCGTATGTGCCGGAAATCCCCGAACAGGAGTCGCCGACGTCGTGGGCCTCGACGCCGTCAATGGGTTCTAAGACCTCCAGCGTCTGGCCGTCGAGCCCCTGATTCCGAGCGTGACACGGCGCGTGGTAGGCGAAATCGTCGAACTCGTCGCCGACAGAGGTTCTCTCGAGTTCGGCGTCGAGATCCTCGTGAACCCGGAGGTACTCGACGGCGTCCCACGTATTTTCGGCGACGTCTTCGGTCCCCTCGAAGTCGAACAGTTCGGGGTACTCCTGCCGGAGCGACATCGAACAGGAGCTACAGGAGGCGACGATGTCCGCCCCGTCCTCGAGCGCGGCGGCGAGTTCGCGCACGTTCGTCTCGGCCGAGCGGCGCGCGTCCTCGAGCATCCCGTTGGCGAACATTGGGGTCCCCGAGCAGTGCTGGTCGGGGACCATGATCTCGTAGCCGAGGTGCTCGTAGACCCGCACGAGCGCCTTCGCGACTTCGGGCGTGTTGTAGTTCGAATAACAGCCGTGGAAGTAGGCGATGCGCTTGTCCTCGTTCTGGACCTGCGCGCCACCGCGTGCGGTCCACCACTCGCGGAACGTCTCCGTCGCGAACTCGGGGAGGTCCCGCTCGCTCGTGATCCCGAGGACCTTCTCGCCGAGCCACTGGGTCGCCGAGAGCCCCATCACGAAGTTCGTCGTCCGCGGGAACATCGACCCCAGCGGGGCGAGTCGCCGGTAGTTCGCGAGGATTCGGTTGCGGACGTACTCCCGCGAGAACTTGTTCATCTGTTCCTCGACGTACTCGCCGCGAGCAGTGTTGTGCATCTGCGAGAGGGGCACGTCGGAGGGGCAGGCGCTGTCACAGCGCATGCAGTTCGAGCACTTCATCACCGAGTCGTCGATGTCCTGATCGTCCTGTCGCTTGAGCCGCCACTGCTCGGGCCCCTGGAACTTCGGCCCGGGAAACTCGTCGTCGACCTCGGCGACCGGACAGTTGGTGTCACACGTCGAGCACTTGTAACAGTCGTCCGCGCCCGGCCGCAGGTCCATCTCCTCGGCCTCCGGAAAGACCTGAATCGGCTCGAAGTCGTCGTCTTCCGGTACACCCTCGTCAGTCGGCTGTTCTGCATCACTCATCGAATCACCTGAATCGGTTGTCCGCCGTGTCCGCCGTCGGTCGTATCGCCCGCTCGAGTCCGTTCGCTCGCCTGTCGTCGCTCGAGTCCGCGACTCGAGTCGCGCACGCTCTCTGTGCTGGTCATCGTCGCTCCTCCGCGGCGCGCCGGCCTGCGACGTAGCCCGTCGAGAGCGAGACGCCGGCACCGGATTTCTCGGCCGCGAAGTCGTAGCCGCCGAGTACCGCGCCCGCCCCGCGCAGGTTCGGGAACTCGAGGTCGTCGTCGGCGTCGAGGGGCCGGAGGTCGCGGTCGACCGGCAGGCCAAAGCGCGCGTAGGGCTGGTCGCCGAAGACGTCGTCGACGAACCAGTCGTAGCGGTCGGCGGCGTGGGGAACGTGGCAGTCGAAGATCGGTTCGAACACCCGTTCGCGCTCCGACTCGACCCCTTTGCCGACCAGTCCGCCGGTCGCGAGCACGTACTGGTCGGCCCGGTGGGGAATCTCGGTCCCGTTGCGGTCGACGATGACGTGCTCGATCCGCGGGGGACCGTTTGCGTTCGCCCCGTCCGCGGCAGTCTCGTAGTCGACCACCGGAACGCCGGTAGTCACGCGGACGCCCCGCTCCTCGAGCGCGTCGTAGAGCAAGTCCTCGAGTCGCATCCCGGGCAGGCTCGGCGGCCCCATCGGGACCTCGAAGACGTCGACGCCGAGTCGCTCCCCGAGTTCGGCCCTGACCGCGTCGGCGCGGTCGTCGCCGAGGACGGCGGGGAAACCGACGCGGGGTTCACCCTCGAGGTGCGGTTCCACGACGGCGGTGAGGGCTTCTCGAACGGTAATCTCGCCGCGGTCGGTTCGGACCGTTTCGGGCTGGTCGAGCAGGTGGGCGTACCGCGTGATCTTCGCGTCGTCCCGGACGATGCCGGGGAACCGCACCGTGACGCCGCGGGCCTCGAAGGGCGCGCCGGCGGCCTCGAGGTGGGCGGCCGAAAGCGGCGCGTCGAAGTCCGGCAGCGTCTCGAAGCCGACGAGCAGCGCGTCGCGGTCGTCGCTCGCGAGGCCGTCGGCGGTCGAGACCGGATATCTCGCGGTCGGCTTGACCGTGCCGCCGTGGGTCGGCACGAGCGCGTTCGCGTCGGTGTGGCCCCCCTCGTAGGCGTTGCCGGCGACTTCGTCGAAAAACGAGAGAGCTTCGCGGACCGCCTCGCTCCCCACCCGCTCGTAGGGGTGGCCGGCCGGCAGGTCCTCGAGCGCCGCGAACGGGTCCGCGAGCGGGCCGTCGCCCCCCGGCGCGTACCCCAGTATGTCGATCAGTCCGCTGGCGTGGCGGAGCGTGCTCTGTTTGGCCGAGACGAGCCGCACCTGCGCGCCCCGATCCGCGGCGGCGAGCGCGGCGGTCGCGCCGGCGAGCCCGCCGCCGATGACGAGGACGTCGTCTTCGATGGCCATTCAGCGAGCCCCCCGGGAGCCGTCGGCCCGCTCTCCCTCGATTCGGCCGCCGTCGAAGGCCGCGAAGTCGACGTCCTCGCTCGCACTCGCAGGGTCGCGATCCCGGTTCATCGTCGCCGCGTGCAGCGCGTAGTTGAGCATCGCCTGAGAGAGCTGTTCGCCCCACAGGGCGTGGCGCTCGCCCTTCCAGCGCTCCTGAAAGAGTTCGTCCAGCGCCTCACGGGCAGTTTCTTCGTCGTGTGTCGGGTGGAGTTCGCTCGCCATGTTCCCACAGCAGAAGCCGCCCTGACAGTTCCCCATCGAGGCCCGCGTGCGGATGCGGACCGCGTTCAGGTCCGAGCCGGACTGCGAGACGGCGTCCCGGATCTCCGCCCGAGTCACCCCCTCGCACTGGCAGATCACCGGGTTCGGTTCGTCGGTCTCGAGCACGTCGCTCGCCCGACTGCCGAGTCGCTGCTTGCTCCGGCGGGCCACCGGCGAGCGAAGCCCGAAGTCGTCCATCCCGGCCTCGATCCGGTCGATGTTCTCGCTGCCGGGGAGCGGTTCGTCGGCGGTGGCACAGGTCGCGTTTACGCCCAGTTTCTCGCAGACGTGGTCCGAGATTTCCTCGGCCATCGCTCGGTAGGTGGTGAATTTGCCGCCGACGATACTCGACATCCCCGAGACGCCGTCGCGGTCGGCGTGATCGAGCAGGAAGAAGTCACGCGTGATATCGGTCGGATCCTGCGTGCCGGTTCCCGGCGGTTCGTACAGCGGACGAACGCCCCAGAACGAACGGATGGTTCGCGCTTCCGAGAGGATCGGCACCAGGTCGGAGAGTGTGTCGATCATCTGGTCGACCTCCCATCCCGCTTCGGGGTAGTCGTCCGGGTCCGAGACCTCCTCGTCGGTCGTCCCGAGGATGGCCGTCGTCTCGTGGGGGACGATGATGTCGGCGTCGCCTTTCGGCCGGCAGCGGTTGATCACGGTGTCGACCTGCCGGACGTTCATGATCGTCATCACGCCCTTCGAGGGCCGGACTTCGATCTCGAGGTCGGCCATCGCACCGATCTGGCCGGCCCACGCACCGGTCGCGTTGACGACGTAGTCGGCGGTGATCTCCTCGGTCGTGCCGGGTGCGGCGTGCGTGCGCTTGCCCGGCCCGGAGTCGTGGCGCACCTCGACCCCGTAGATGTCGTCGCCGTCGCGCAGCAGGTCGATCACCTCGGCGTGGGTCTCGACGCGCGCGCCGTGGTTCTCGGCGTCGATCGCGTTCGCCACGCAGAGCCGGAACGGATCGACTGCCCCGTCGGGGACCTCGATCGCTCGTTTGACATCGTCCGCGAGGTAGGGTTCGACCTCGCGGGCTTCCGCCCCCGAGAGCACGCGGGCGGGAATCCCGCACTCGCGACAGCCCTCGAGTTTCTCGCGGAAGTAGTCGTCCGAGTCCTCGGGGCGCTGGACGAACAACCCGCCGGTCTCCTCGACGCAGTGGCCGGCGATCTCCCGGAGGATCTCGTTTTCCTCGATACACTCCGTCGCACTGGCCTGGTCGGAGACGGCATAGCGCCCCCCGCTGTGGAGCAGGCCGTGCATCCGTCCGGTCGTCCCGTCGGTGAGATTGCCCCGCTCGACGAGCGTGACGTCGAGGCCGCGCATCGCCAGATCGCGGGCGATGCCACACCCGGTCGAGCCACCGCCGAGGACGAGGACCGCAGTATCGCGTGCCATTCTGTCACTGACCCCTACGGCCACCCGCATCTTTATTTTATCGACGGAAACAAAGCGCCCATAACAATCGGTCAAATTCGGAGAGTTTGCTCGGGCACCGCAACTCGAGATGACTGGTCACTGTTCCTGTTTCTCCAGATATCCACGAGTAAAGCGCTCGAGACGCCCGATATTTCTCTCGAGCTTATGAAACGTAGCTTATGAAATCGATAACATTTATAATGATCGTCAAAGTTGTTTACCAGTATCACGGCGTCATCGGTAAAGATGGCACGTGGACGTCTGGGTGACCACCAATGACAGCCAATACCTACGTCGGTGCGGTAGACCAGGGAACGACCGGCACCCGCTTCATCGTGTTCGATCACGAGGGGCAGGTCGTCGCAAACGCCTACGAGAAACACGAACAGATCTACCCGGAACCCGGTTGGGTCGAGCACGATCCGATGGAAATCTGGGAGAACACCAAAGCCGTCATCCAACAGGCGCTCGGACAGGCGGGAGTCAGCCCCGACCAACTCGAGGCCATCGGCGTGACCAACCAGCGCGAGACGACGCTCCTGTGGGATGCCGACTCCGGCCGGCCCGTTCACAACGCCATCGTCTGGCAGGACCGGCGGACCACCGACCGCGTCGAACAACTCGAGGAGGACGACCTCGTCGAGACGATTCGTGACAAGACCGGGCTCGAGGCCGACGCCTACTTCTCGGCGACGAAAGCCGAGTGGCTGCTCGACAACGCCGATCCGATCAAACTCGAGCGCTCTCGGCCCGAGGACATCCACGACCGCGCGGCGAAAGGCGAGGTGCTGTTCGGCACCATCGACTCGTGGCTGATCTACAACCTCACGGGCGAGCACATCACCGAGGTCACGAACGCCTCGCGGACGATGCTCTACAACATCCACGACCTCGAGTGGGACGACGACCTCCTCTCGGAGTTCGACATCCCCGAAGCGATGCTCCCCGAGGTCCGTCCCTCGAGCGACGACGAGACCTACGGGACGACCGATCCGGACGGGTTCCTCGAGGCCGAGGTGCCCGTCGCGGGTGCACTGGGCGACCAGCAAGCCGCCCTGTTCGGCCAGACCTGCTTCGACGCGGGCGACGCGAAGAACACCTACGGGACCGGCTCCTTCTTCCTGATGAACACCGGTAGCGAGGCCGTCACGTCCGACCACGGACTGTTGACGACCATCGGCTTCCAGCGCTCGGGCGAGGAGGTCCAGTACGCCCTCGAGGGGTCGATCTTTATCACCGGCGCGGCGATCGAGTGGCTCGAGGACATGTCGCTGATCGATAACCCCGCCCAGACGGCGGAACTGGCCCGCAGCGTCGATTCGACGGACGGCGTCTACGTCGTCCCGGCCTTTACTGGGCTCGGTGCGCCCCACTGGGATCAGCGCGCCCGCGGCACCATCGTCGGGATGACCCGCGGCACGCGGAAAGAACACGTCGTCCGCGCGACCCTGGAGTCGATCGCCTACCAGACTCGGGACGTGGCGGAGGCGATGGAGGCCGATTCCGGCATCGAGATGCGCTCGCTGAAAGTCGACGGCGGTGCGGTCAAGAACAACTTCCTCTGTCAACTCCAGTCGGACATCATCGGCTCGGAGATCGTCCGCCCGGTCGTCGACGAGACGACGGCGCTTGGCTCGGCCTACGCGGCCGGCCTCGCCGTCGGGTACTGGAGTGACCCCGACGAGTTGCGGAGCAACTGGCAGGTCGACGCGGAGTTCGAGCCGAAGATGGATCCCGACACGGCGGACAAGCGATACGACCGCTGGAGCGAGGCCGTCGATCGATCGCGCGACTGGGCGCGGGACGGTGAGGAGTGAGCCATGTTCGGAACGCTTCTGCAGGTTCCCGTCATCGGGATGGAGTTCGAAGCATTCGCCGTCCTGCTGATCGCCGCCCTCGCCGGCGGCGCGTTCGGCGCGGCTCTCGGGGCCTTGCCCGCGTTCGTCTTTACGGGGTTCGTCGTCTTCCTCGGTGAAGGGATCGCCGTCCTCGAGGGTGAACTCGGCGGCGTCGAGGCCATCGGTTCCGGGAATATCGCGACCGGGATCACCGGGACCATCGGCTTCGGCGCGGTGACCGGCCCGCACATCGCCTTCGCCGGTGGCGTCGCCGCGACCGCCTACGCCGGGCGGAAGTACCCCGAGATGGAACCAGCCGATTGGGACTACCACTTCGGAAAGGACATCCTGTACGCGTTCGGCACCAAACCCGATATCCTCGCGGTCGGCGCGATCTTCGGCGCGCTCGGGATGCTCATCACTCAGGTGATGGGCGGGCTCGGCTTCCCGACGGACAACATCGCGCTTTCGGTCGTGGCGACGGCCTTCCTCGCTCGACTCGTCTTCGGCTACCCGCTCGTCGGCAAGGTTGGCGGCTCGAGCATCCTCGACATGTCGCCGTTCGAGCGCGAGGAAAAGCGTGTGGCCGCCGACGGCGGCACCGAAACCGATCGGCTGGCGACCGAGCCGTGGCTGCCACACCAGTACGAGTGGAGCGGCGTGACCGCCATCGGCATCGTCGGGGGCATCCTCGGCGGCTTCATCTGGCTCGAGACGGGCAGCATCTTCCTCGGCTATGCGATCTCGGCGATGAGCCTCCTCTTTCTCAACCTCGGCGTCGAGAAGATTCCGGTCACCCACCACATCACCCTGCTCGGATCGACCGGCGCGGTGATCGCGGCGTCGGCCGTCGGGAGCGATCCGGTCGTATTGCTCGTCGCCGGCGCGTTCGGGGCGATCAGCGCCCTTATCGGCGAACTGTCCCAGCGGGTGTTCTACTCGCACTCCGGGACCCACGTCGACCCGCCCGCAATGGCCATCGCGGCGTTCATGCTCGTCATCGGGGTCCTGTATCTGGCTGGGCTCTTGCCCAACGCGGGCTACCTCGGGCTCTAGACTCTCCGAACCGACTCTTTTAGGTCGTCAAGCCCTCGAGTGACGGCTATGACCGCCGATCCGCCGCTCGTCCTCGATATCGACGGCACGCTGACCCGTCCCGACGGCTGGGGCATCGACCCCCGCGTCTTCGACCCGCTGCGCGACTGGGACGCGCCCGTCGTGATCGCGACCGGGAAGGCCTTCCCCTACCCCGTCGCCCTCTGTCACTTCGTCGGCATCCCCGAACTCGTCGTCGCCGAAAACGGCGGCGTCGTCTACACCGGTGACGATGTCTTCTTCACCGCCGACCGCGAGGCCGCCCGCGCCGTCGTCGAGGCGTACAAGGCCGCCGGCTACGACCTCGGCTGGGGGCGGGAGGACACCGTCAACCGCTGGCGAGAAACCGAAATCGCGGTCAACTTGGAGCAACCCCTCGAGCCGCTGCGCGAGATCGCTGCCGAGTACGGCCTCGAGGTGATCGACACCGGCTACGCCTACCACGTCAAGGACACCGACCCGACCAAGGGCGACGGAATCGAAACGATCGCCGACCACGTCGGGATCGACCTCGCGGACTGCGTCGCCGTCGGCGACTCGATCAACGACGTCTCGACGTTCGAGGCCGTTGGACGGAGTTTCGCCGTCGCGAACGCCGACGAGCGGGCGACGGCGGCCGCCGACGAGGTGCTCGAGGAGGTCCACGCGGACGGCACGCTCGCCGTACTCGAGCGGGTTCGCGGCACATAATCGAAGCGGTCGGAAGGAGTACGGACACTCGGCCGCGAAAACCGACCGCGGTCGTTATTCGCCGTTTTCGAGGACGCCCTCGAGCCACTGCTCCGGGACGATTCGAAGTTGGTCGTTCGCCTGCAGGGCGTCGGACGTGAGGACGGCGAGGTCGGTTCCGGAGGCGACGGCCAGCTCGCCGCCGGCGATCGTGTCCCAGTGGTTCAAGACGGGATCGGGAATCGTCAGCAGTCGGTCGCCGTCGACCTCGGAGCTGGCGACGTATCTGATCCCGTCGCCGTCCTGAATCGGATCGAACTGCCCCGAGACGATGACGGCGTCGTCGGCCTCGCGGATCCCCCAGAAGACCTCGGATCGCAGCGACAGGATGGTTCGATCGAACGCCGCCTGCGGGATCGGAACCTCGCTGCTGTGTTCGTCGAACGCCGCCGCGCCGAGTTGCTCGTAGGACTCGCGGGCCGCGCGCTCGGCCGCGTCGGGTTCGTCCGCGGCGGACGACTCGCTCGAGGCGTCGGCGAGTCGCTCCTCACCGATTCCGGAGTCCACGACGTCGGTCTGGTCGACAGCCGCCGCGTCGACACCGCCGTCACCGTCGGGACTCGAGCCCACATCGTCGATGTCGATCGCCGTGCCGGTGTCGACGACCTCGCTGGCCGCGTTGCCGCCGTAGTGCTCGACGCCAGCGTCTTCTGCCTCGATGTCTCCGATGTCTGGCGTCGTGTCAACCACGTCGGTCGCGTCGACGTCGGCTCGGTCGCCGGCGGCCCGCCGCTGGTCGAGCGCGATCGCGACGAGGAGTCCGCCCGCACCCAGCCCTAAGTACCCCTGATTGCGGTCGCCGCGTCCCAGCGCGCGGACGCCGCCGAGGAGGGTCGCAAATCCCGCGATGCCTGCCGGAACACCAGAGTCGACACCCCGCCGAACGGCCTCCAGCGCCTCGGAGAGGGGTCCGTCGTCGATTTTCGGAACGCGTCGCTCAGCCGCGGAACTGTCGTCGGTCTCGGTGGTGGTATCTCGGTGGCTCATACTCGTAGTAGTCAGCATCGCGTCGCGTGGCTCAACGCTCGGCGCTCGAGCCGTCCTCGCCCGTACCGTCGGCGAACTCGTCGGTTTCCTTCTCGGCCGACGACTGGACATCGTCCATGTCGAGGGGCGAACTGACTTCGTCCTCGTTGATCGCTCGGTCGAGGGTCTCCGTGCTCGTCACTGCACTGAGCCCCTTCTCTTCGACCGCAGACTGGATTTCGCCCGCGTCGATGGCCGAGTCGACGTTCCCGTCGTTCGTCGACGACTGCAGGGCTCGGCGAATAATCAGGTATCCCGCCAGCGCAGCACCGCCGGAGGCGACGGCACCCGGAATCCCGTAGCGTTTGTAGCCGAACATGACCGCTTTCTTGCCGATCGTGTACGTGCCAATCATGCCCGAGACTTGGGCCGGAACGGGCAAGAGGGCGAGGCTTTCGTACGGAAGCGGGACCGAGCCGTGGTGAGCGAAACGACGGCGAACGGCCTCGAAAGCCGATTTCGCCCGCGCTTTTGCCGAGTTGATACCGGCCCTGCCACGACGGGTCTCAGAACGCTTTTCCCCTCGTTGTGGTAAGATGTGGTATGGTTTCGCTGCAGGCGGTCGCCGTTGCCGTCATCGGGTTCGCGATCGTCCTCGGCTCCGCCGTCGCCGTCTACCGCGACGCGACTCGCCTCGAGTTCTCGCGGCCGGGGCTGTGGGCGGGGTTCGTATTCGCCACCTGCGGGACCGGGCTTGTGATGTATCTCGGACCACCGGACGTTCCGATTCCCGGCCTGCTCGTGATCGTTATCGCGGGTCCGGCGCTGTACCTGTTCGAGCGCGATGACGCGAAACACGGCGACGAACCCGCCGATCCGCGCGTGCTGCCCGACCAGTCTGCCGGCGATTCCTCGAGCGAGCGACGCGACGACGAGTAGTCGACCGGTGAAGAGATGGCCGGCGAGGCGGAAATGCGCCGGCCGGTCCCCACACCACACACCTTTTGACCGGGCCGGTCCAACGACGGGCAAATGAGCGATTCCGCAAATCCCGGGGCCGACGCAGACGACGCCAACGGCGACAGTGTCGGGTCGGCACAGGTCTCGAGCCCGGATTATCACAGCGAGAACCACACGGCCGCCCAGACCTGCGGCTGGACGGCAAACGCCATGCGCGGCGAGGGGAAGTGCTACAAGAACATCTTCTACGGCATCGAGTCCCACCGCTGCATCCAGATGACGCCGGTCGTCCGGTGTAACGAGCGCTGTGTCTTCTGCTGGCGCGACCATCAGGGCCACTCCTACGAGATGGACGATGTCCAGTGGGACGATCCCGAAGCGGTGGTCGACGCCTCGATCAAACTGCAGAAGAAGCTGCTCTCGGGCTTCGGCGGCAACGAGGAGGTCCCCCGCGAGGTCTTCGAGCAGGCGATGGAGCCCCGCCACGTCGCCATCTCGCTGGACGGCGAGCCGACGCTGTATCCCTATCTGCCCGAACTCATCGAGGCCTTCCACGATCGGGACATCACCACCTTCCTCGTCTCGAACGGCACCCGGCCGGAGATGCTCCGGGACTGTGACCCGACCCAGCTCTACGTCAGCGTCGACGCCCCCGAACGCCACACCTTCGATCAGGTCGTCGGTGCGATGGAAGACAACGCCTGGGAGAAGCTCCTCGAGACGATGGACGTCCTCGCCGAAAAGGAAGAGACCCGAACCGTGCTCCGGACGACGCTCGTCAAAGGCGAGAACATGCGGGATCCCGACTGGTACGCCGGCTTCTACCAGCAGGCCGATCCCGACTATATCGAACTGAAGGCGTACATGCACGTCGGCCACTCACAGGGTCGTCTCGACAGGTCTGCGATGCCAGACCACGAGGAAGTCGTCGCGTTCGCCGAGGACGTCGGGGAGTATATGCCCGGGTTCGACGAGGTCAAAGGGGTGCCGGCCTCTCGCGTCGCACTCCTCTCGAAGACCAAAGACACGTGGGTCCCGAAACTCCAGAAGGGCAGCGAGTTCTGGGAACGGGATCCCGTTACCGGCGACTGACCGCGCGGACCCGGCCGCCACGGCGCGGGGCTCCTCGGCTCGAGGGGGCGATCGATCCTCGGACGGCGAGAACACTTACATGCCGGACCGAAGAACGTCCGCCAGTGACGCTTCGATCGTTCATCGACGAGGTCGGTTCGGTCGCCCGGACAATCGCCGTCGTTGGCGACGAGGCGACGAGCCCCCTCGAGGCCCTGCTCGCCGACACGTTCGGGAACCAGCCGATCGATGTCGAATCGAGTGCGGCGGTCCCGGTCGATTCCGAGATCGATCCCGAGATCGCCGGCGCGCTCGAGCGAGACGGCGATACGGCGGTCCTGCTCGAGGAAGGGATCCCGGTCGCGGCCTCTCCGATGAGCGAACTGTACGATTCCCTTCTCGCGATCAACTCCGATCTGTTCGTCACCGGCGCACGCGGCGTCGGCGAGATCGACCTGCCGGCCGTGCTCGCGGCCCTCGACGAGACGCGGTTGCGGCTCCACGGATATCCGCGCTCGCACAAAGAGAAGCTGCTCTTGATCCTCATCTCCCGATACATCGAACAGCGCGCCTGGGCGGCCGGCAGCGGAACGCTCCGCTCCGGGTTCCAGCACCTCGAGCGCATCGACGACGAAATCGGCACGCGAGACGTGTACGCCGAACTCGCGACGACCGATGTCGACGTCCACGTCTACGGACTCGAGACCGACGCGGCGACGGCGGTTGACCTCGACGTGACGAGACACACCGGAACGGGGGCCGAGTACCGGGACGGCTGGTTCGTCGTCTACGAACCCGACGAGACCGCGGCGCTCGAGACCGACCGCGCGCCCGACTCCATCGCGCTGGTCTGTCTCGAGATCGAACCGGGACTCTGGGACGGCTTCTGGACGTACGATCCCGACCGCGTCGCTGAGATCGGTGCGTACATCGGGCGGGAATTCTAGAACTCGAGTCGCGAACTGCTGAGGACGCCCTTGATCGTGACGCGGAGCTTTCTGCTGATGGCCGCCAGCGTGAGGCCGTAGATCGCCGCGCCCAGTGCGACGACCGCGAGGAGCTGGTACCAGTGATCGACGGCGGCGGCGCGCTCGACGGGGACGATCACGGCGAACATCACGAGCCCGGCCGCGACCTGTTCCCCGAGCGTCCGCGGGAACAGGACGACCGACGAGAGCTCGCGTTTGATAACGATCGCCGAGAGGGCGTAGCGCAGCGTTTCCGCGATGGCGGTCGCGACGACGACGCCGATCGCACCGTAGACGAGTGTCAGCGCGACGCCGAGGACGACGTTGAGCGCGAGCGTCACGGCCGAGATTCGGGTGTTGACGTCCGGCCGATCGATCCCGTAGAGCACGCTCGTGAGGACGCCGGCTTGGGTCTTCGCGACCTGATAGACCGCGAGCCCGACGAGAAGCGCCGCGGCCGCGGCGTACTCGGCCCCGAACAGCGTCACGACGAGTCGCTCCGGCATCGCGACGGCACCGAAAAACATCGGGATCGCGATGATGCTCGTAAACGAAAGGGTGTTCGAAATGTCGGTCCCGAGCGATTCGCCCTCGCTGTGTCGGTGGCTCACTCGGGCCATCAGCCCGCTCGAGGCGGCCATCGTCACGAACGTCGCGGGCACCGTGAGCTTGAGCGCGACCTCGTAGTAGCCCGCGGCCGCGGGCGCGAGCAGATAGCCGAGCAGGATGATGTCGAACCGATCGTATGCCTGTCCGAGAAACGAGTTCGGAATGCTGTAGCGCGCGTACGACCAGAGGTTCGCGACGGTTTCCCGGGTCGGTGCGACCGGTCGCGTCCGGACGAAATACCAGAGGACCGGGACCGTCAGGAACGTCGCGGCGGCGAGTCCGTACGCCATGCCCGCAGCGCCGAGCCCGAGCAGGATCAGGCCCAACTGGAGCGGGAAGGTGAGCAGCGAGCGGAGCGTATCGGTCCACATCGAGGCCCCGACGCGGCCGCGCGCCTGAACGATCAGGTCCAGCGGCTCGAAGAGCGTGACCGCAAACAGCAAGAGGACGAACAAGATCGGTGCCTCGGGAAGTCCCGTATAGGAAACGAGCCAACTCGAGATGACGGCGGTGACTGCAACGGCCAGCGCCATCCAGACGACCGTGAACAGCCCCTGACTGCCGATCAACTCCCCCGAGGGCGCGTCGGCCTCCGAATACCGCTTTTTCACCGCCGTTCCCCACCCGTTGACCGCCCGGTCGGCGATCTTCACCAGCGAAAAGAGGAGGTAGTAACCGCCGAACCCGGTCGGGCCGAGCACCCGCGCGAAGACGATTGTGCCGAGAAAACCGATCGCGGCCATCGTGAACTTCGCGGCCGTCGCCTTGACCGTCTCACCGCCGAGGCTGACGGACGTTGCGTCACTCATGCGTTCGTCTCGAGACCGCCGTCACAGATACCCCAGCTCCTCGAGCTGGGATTCCAGTCCGGCCATATCCGCCTCGGAGAGCCCGTCACGGCGCTCGAGGTCGGCGATCAGTCGATCGAGTTCCGACTCGAGAGCGGCCGGGTCGCAGTCGCCGATCAGCTCGGTTCCGGACAGCCCCTCGAAGTAGTAACAGTCGGCCGTCGCGACGCCGTGGCGGTCGCGGTCGACGGGACCGATATCGTAGCCGTCCTCCTCGAGTGCGAGCGCGCGCCGCTTCGAGATGCCGTGGAATTCGAGCAGCGCGCTCGAGCGGGGCTCAGTGTCGGTACGGTCGCTCGAGCACAGCGGACGAACCGACTCGCCGCGGCGGTGGCCCGACTCGATGCCGGCGAGGTCGAGTACCGTCGCATAGACGTCCAGCAGGTTCACGAGAGCGTCCCGCGTCTGTCGCTCCGCGCCGTCCGCGTTGAGGGTGCGGTCGTCGGCGTTCGAGCCGGGCGCGGAGACGACGAGCGGCACGCGGGTCACCGGCGGATGGAGGCCGCCGCCGTGTTGCCACGCGCCGTACTCCCCGAGCGCCTCACCGTGGTCGGCGAGGGTTACGACGTAGTCGAACGAGGCGGCGAGTTCTTCGTAGATGTTGCGATAGATGTCCGACAGATACCGCACGGCGTCGTCGTAGGCGGTCCTGATGCGCTCTGGATCGGCCGAGGGCTCCCCGAGCGTGGCTTTCACGCTGTCGAAGTGCGGCGACTCCTCGTCCGGATAGGTCCGATACTCGTCGGGCGGGTCGTACGGCAGGTGTGCCTCCATCAGATTCGCGAAGAGGAACTCGCTGTTGTTGGTCCATGACCGGTCTCGAACGTACTCGAGAAACTCCGCCGCGCCGTCGTCGGGGTGGCGTCTCTCAACGCCCATGTCCCGGAGCTTCATCAGGGCCCCTTGCTTTAGCGACTGGGTCGTATCGCAGTCGTCGTCGATACACCGCCAGAGCGCATGGAGGTACCGTTCGGGACCGTCAGACTGGTGTTCGGCGATGAACTCGTCCCAGTCGAAAACGTCCTCGTCGAGACCGCTGAGTCGCCAGCTGCCATCGAAGTCGTCGAACCCGTGGTGCCAGCCCAACTGTTCCGAAATATTGACGTTGCAGCTGAACGCCCGCGTCCGGTAGCCGCGGTCCTGAAGCAGTTCGGGGAGGCGAGTCATCTCCCGGTCGAAGTCCTGGGACTTGATCGTCACGCCGGCTTCACTCGCGTACCGGCCGGTGAACAGCGAGGCGTGGGCCGGGGCCGTCCAGTGGCTCGTGCTCCACGCGTTCGGAAACTGCACGCCCGGCAGCCAGTCGAAGTGCTCGTCGAAGGAATCCGCCCGCAGGGTATCGAGCACCACGAGGGCGATGGATGGCTCGTCTCCCATGGTCGCGATTTCACTCACCCTACCACCCTTCTGATAAAGAAGCTGCCCCCGGCAGTAGAAGCGGACACGGTCACAGTCACGCTCACAGGACCGTCGTGACCCCTTCCTCGAGCGCCTCGATCTGGGCGTCCTTCTCGCGCTCGAGTTCGTCCATGTCGAATCGGACCGGCTCGCTCGTGACGTCGCCGTCGATCGGCACCCGATCGAAGAGGTTCGCTCGCGGCGTGTCGAAGTAGAACTGCGCCCGATTGCCGTAGGTCAGGGCGGGCAGGCAGGCGTGGATTCGATCCGAGCGCACCACGTCCACGTTGGCGTAGAGGAAGAGGTAGTCGGTCACGAGATCGGAGACGAAGACGTTCTCCTCTTCGAACAGCGGCCGCTCGAGACCGAGCAGTTCCCGGGCTCGCTCGCCGACCGGGAAGTGGTACGGTTCGTCGAAGGGCGCGTGATCGGGTCGAATGATCGTCGACGCCGACACGCCGTCGACATCGGGCTCTTCACCCTTATCGAACGTATGGACGTTGAACTCCCGGTTGGCCTCGGGCGGCTGGTGAGCGTCGCCGAGGAACAGCGAACAGTCGATGCCGTCGTATAGGTACTCTACGAGGTCGCCGTACTCCTCGTAGGCGGTTCGGTCCCGCGTGAGCAGGACCTCGATATCGAGCGCGTCGAAGACAGCCTCGACGTATTTCCGCTCGTCGGCGTCGTACTTTTCGCCACCGCCGCCGATGACGACGATCGGAGTCCCTCGCTCCCTGAGCTGCCGGAGCGTGTCGTAGTACTTCCGGAACGTCGCCCGGGAGAGCACACAGCCCGGGAGGACGGCCAGATCGGCGTCGATCAGCTCGCTAACGTTCACCGTATTTCGCCGAATCGAGTGGGTCGGCGACTCGTAGTCCGCTCCGCGGCCCGCCATCCGTTCGAACTTGCGAGTGCCTCGCCACAGCGCCGCGGTATCCGACGCGTGGTTCGGATAGCCACCGGTCTCGACGATCTCCGCGTCGGGAAACGCCCGCTCGAGCATCGCCTTCGCCCCGTAGTCGATGAAGCCGTTCCCGATGTTCGTCGTCCACGTCCGCAAAAGCAGGATTCGCATTGCACCCGACTCCACCGGAACGGGCCATAATTATGCGGGGGCTACAGGCCGCCAACGCCCTGTGTCGGTGCTGGAACGGCCCGTCGTGGATGACAATTTCGAGCCGAACTGCCTCGAGCGGGCCGTTGAACGGACCAACTCGTGGGTGATCTTCGCACAGTAATCCGCTACTGACAGTTCCGTCCCAATCCACACGACGAGCGAGCCCCGGTCGTTCTGTGACGGGACTAAATACCAACCCTTAATCGCGGCCAGCAGAGAGGGACAGATAGCGGGATGGGATAGCCAGGAGATTCCGGCGGGCTCATAACCCGCAGATCGGTAGTTCAAATCTACCTCCCGCTATGTTTTGGCGCGAACAAACTCGTGAGCGCCATCCATAGCACGGTGGTCGTTTGAACCAGACGGCACCCGAACGGAGTGAGGGTGACGGCGTGGTTCAAATCTACCTCCCGCTACTTTTCGACGCGAACAATAACGAGGAACGGAGTGACGAGTGGCGTGAGCGTCGAAAATACGACGAGTAGATTTGAAGTAGACGACGAGGGAGCGAAGCGACCGAAGTCGGCGTGGTTCAAATCTACCTCCCGCGATGTCTCGAGGTGAGCAGTAACTCTTGATACCGTTTGTCTTATTATGTCTCCATCAAATCATATATTTCTGTCAGCTACTGTCAGTACAGGTTATAAAGGGCACGGAGAATACCGACAACTCCTCCACAATCCACCGTCGATAGCCCGACTGGATATTCCACGCCCGAATCCGAACTTTTACAACAGAACGCCACATAACCTGTTATGGAAGTGTTCCACGATGCATATCCACCGCACCTACCGAGCGAAAATCCTCAACCACAGTCAGGTAGAGGACTCGCTCGACCGGCACGGGTGGAGTGCGTCAAAGCTCTGGAACGTTGCAAACTATCATTCTCGCCAAGTGTGGGATGAGACGGGCGAGATTCCAGACGATTCGGACTTGAAGGGCGAGTTGAAGACTCACAACAAGTACAAAGGATTGCACTCACAGTCCAGTCAGCGCGTTCTGGAGGAACTCGCTGAAGCCTTCAACTCGTGGAAGCAAAAGCGCAAGAACGATTCTCGTGCGAATCCGCCCGGCTACCGCAAGAAAAATTACTACGACTCAGAAGGCCGCCGTGTCCACGAAGAACACCCGCGCAGCACGGTGACGTGGAAGCAGAAAGGCATTCGTCACGACACCAACAACGGGCGAGTGCGCCTCTCTAAAGGAGCGAATCACAAGGAACACCCCCGAGCATGGGAATACATCCTTGTCGAATACGAAACGCACCCCGGAGTTACCGTCGAGAACCTGCAACAAGTCAGGGCTGTCTACGACAAGGCGAAAGGGCGCTGGGAACTGCACTTAGTGTGTAAGCACGAAGTGGAGACACCCGACGCCCCCGGTGATGAGACGGCAGGTGTTGACCTCGGTATCTGCAACTTCGCCGCCGTCGCGTACAGTACCGAGGACGCCGACCTGTACCCCGGCAACCGCCTGAAACAGGACGGGTACTACTTCCCGAAAGAAATCGCCAAGTGTGACGATGCAGGCGGCCAAGAAGCAACTCGATTGCACGCGAAGTGGTCAGAGCGTCGAACCCACTTCTTCCACTCCTTAGCCAAACACATCGTTGAACGATGTGTCGAGCAAGAAGTGGGTCGAATCAACATCGGGAAACTCGCTGGTGTTCGTGAGGTCGAGAACGGCGAGTCAAAGAACTGGGGTCGTCACGGCAACCTCGACCTGCATGGGTGGGCGTTCGACCGTTTCACCAACATCCTCGAATACAAGGCAAAGGCCGAGGGTATCGAAGTCGTAGAGGTTTCAGAGCGCGACACGAGCAAGACGTGTTGTGTCTGCGGTAGAGAAGACGATAATCAGCGTGTTGAGCGTGGCTTGTACGTGTGCAAGACGTGTGATGCGGCGTTCAACGCTGACGTGAATGGGGCGGAGAACATCCGTCTCGACATCAATCAAAGTAACTCCGAGTCTTCGCCCAGTTTGGACGAGGATAGGAGTAGCGGCTGGTTGGCACAGCCCGGAGTCTACCTTCATGACTTGTCCAGCGGATTCCAACCGCAGGCTCAAGTGGTAGACTGCAAACCTTAATATCCCAATCCAGCGGTGCGGTGCCGTGGGATTCCTCCGCGTTCACGCGGAGGAGGATGTCAAGAAGCAGCACAATCTATATTCACCACAAGTGGCTGTCTGGTAGTATGAGCGACAACAAAGATGGTGTGGATGAAGCGAAACGGGCGGCAGAAGCAATCAATGAGATCGGCGCTGAGCGGTTATCAAACGTCCTAACAGGCGTGTTTTCTGAAGCGGTGAAAGCGGAGCAGAGAGACGAAAAAGAGTGAGTAATACGGAGGTTTCAGCGATCAGGTGTTTCTTACTGCATGCTGTCTGCATTGTGAGACCTCAACAGAGTCTCTCGTTCAGAATCCGAAGACTCGAGGACCAATCAGCGCGCGCCACAGCACGTCATCAGTACCGATCAGTCGAGATAGCCGAGTTCGCGCAGGCGCTCGGTCGGCATGTCGATCCCCTCGTCGCCGTCGGACGCGCCAGCCCCGGATTCCGCCGCGCGTTCCTCGACCCATCGCCGCACGTCGAATACCGATTTCGGGTGGGTGTCCGCCGTCGAACTCGCGTACGCCCGCCAGGAGTGACTCGCCGGTTTCTCGCCGGCGTCGGGCGGGTAGAACTCGGTTCGCATGCCGTGGTCGCTGACGACGAGGAGGTCGTCGTCCTCGCCGAGGGCGGCGACGATTTCTTGGACGAACTCGCCGACGCGTTCGTAGGCGCGGCCCAGTGCGGCCTCGTCGTCGGCGTAGGCGTGGCCCGCCGCGTCCAGCGTGTGGACGTGGACGCCGGCGATCGAGACCGGGTGTGCGATCATCTCGCGGGCCCAGCCGAACTGCTGGGCGCAGAGCCCGAACAGTTCGCGCTCGAACTCGCTGCGGGGCATCCCCTCCGCGACGGCGTTCATCAGATCCCACGCCCGCTGGAGGGGTTGCCCGTCGTGGACGCCCGGCCAATTGTGGACGACCGCGCCGTCGGCGTCGAACATCGAGTCGCGGTCCGTCTCGCCGATTCGCTCGCGGTTGCCGGTGCGGGAGCGAACCAGTTTGCCGAGCGTCCCCCGCGTCGACTCGTCGAGGTGGCCGGTGACCGCCGATGCGAGATCGAGCGCCGGATTTCCCCACTCGCTCGTGCCGCCGCCGGTGATCCCGTGTTCGGCCGGCTCGAGCCCGGTCGCGACGGTCGCCCAGACCTCGGGCGTGTACGGAACGTCCTGGGTGTTCGCAAACGTCTCGATCTCGCCGCCGGACTCGAGGCGGACGGCGTCGAGGTCGAAGTGGTCGACCAACCCGGCATCGAGCGCGTCGAGCGCGAGGACGACGACGGTCATGCGTATCCGAGATCCTCCAGATCTTCCTGTAGCGCTTCTTCCTTGACGACGTAGGCGGGATCGAACCGGTCGCGTTCCCGCTCGAGAGCGGGGTCGTCGACCGGTTCGCCGTCGTCGAGTCGATACGTGCCGTCGCCGGTCGCGATGTGGGCGGCGTTCATGGCGGCTTTCTGGTCCCCGTAGGCGGCGAAGGCGGTGTCGCGCTCGAGCGTGCCGACGCCGTGTTCGGTCCCCGTCAGGACCGTCGGGACATCGACCAGCGAGACCACGTCGCCGAGATCGGGAGCGTTCCGCGTGCCGAACGGGACGTTCAGGAGTTCCGGGCGCATCTCGCCGGGGTGGCCCCATAAGCCGTCCTCGCCGAGCAGTTCGCCATGGTCGCCACAGAAGACGACTCGCGTACCGTCCGGAATCGCGTTCCAGAGAGTCTCGAGTACCGAATCGAGTTCGCCGATCTCCCGTCGGTAGAGCTCTCGGACGAGGGCCTCGTCGTCCTCGGAGCCGCGTTCCGAGAGGACGCGGCGGGTGACCCGCTGGGCCGTCGCTCGATCGATGGGCGCGCCGTCGGGGTCGTAGGGATGGTGGGGTTCCATAAAGTGCAGCCAGCCGAACCACTCCTCGCGGTCGTCGGTCTCGGTCAGGAACTGGTCGACCACCTCGTCCGCGGGGCGGAACGACTTCTCGGTCTCCTCGACGTAGCTCCGGAGCTGCTGGTATCGGTTGTAGCCCCAGCTGGCGACCTTGTAGGGAAGCGAGCCCCGCTCGAGCAAGATTGCGCCCTTGTCTTTCAGCGACTCGCCGCCGCCTTTCGGCGACGTAAACGAGTCGAAGCCGGCCGCGTAGCCGTACTCCTGGGACAGCAAGTGGTTCGTCGTGATCCCGACGCTGGGGGCGTCGAACTCGTGGGCGACGCTGGCCGCCGACTCGAGCCCGTTCCCGGCCGGATACTCCCCGCCGATGATCGCCGGGAAGCTGCCGGGCGTTGCGGTGCTCGTGGCGAAGGCGGCGTCGTGGGTCTCGTCCAGGAACTCCAGGGTTCGGGGCATGTACTGGACGTGGTCGGTTCTGAGCGAGTCGACCGTGACTAACAGGGTCGTGTCCGTCGTGTGGTCGTTCATAGGTATCCCAGGTCCTCCAGTCGCGCGCGGCTCGCCGCGTCTACGTCCTCGCCGAACGCCTGCTCGTCGTGGTCGCCGTCAGTGACCCAGTCGCCGAATGCGGACGCGAAGAGACCGTCCGGGACCGTCTCGTCCGGGCGTTCGACCTGCTTCGACGGCGGTCCGGACACGTCGTACACCGCCTCGGTGCCGAGCTGGTCGCGGTAGTACTTCCGATCGCCCCGGTAGACGACTCGCTGTCCCCGGTCCCAGTAGGATTCGTCGCCGCCCTCGGGGATGCCGGAGCCGGAGCCGACGATTTCGGCACGGGCGCGCTCGCGCTCGAAGGCGAACGGATCGAAGGGATCCTCGCCTGCGAGCGAGCGGACCACGTCACCGAGGTCTGCGTGGGAACTGAGCCCGTCGACATCGACCGAACGGGCAGTGTCGCCGATTGCTGCGCCCTGTTCGTCGGCTCGAGTGTCGTCGACCGCGAGATCGAGGGGCCGATCACCGGTCGCGATGACGTCGAAGGGGACGTGCAACAGCGCCTCCGAGAGGCTGCTCATGTGATTCATGAGTGAGCCATCCGACTCGTAGCCGAGGTTCTCGCCGTGGTCCGCCGTTACGATCACGATCGAGTCGCGGTCGTCGCCGGTCGCCAATGCGGTCACGAGGTCGGCGACGATCCGGTCGAGATAGTCGACCGTCGCCGCGTACAGCCGGCGGACGCGCTCGATGTCCGCGCCGAACTCGCCGAGGCCGTCCGTGGCGTTCACGTCCGAATCGCGGAACGTACTCGAGTGGAAGTCGGCTGAGACGCCGTGGATCGAGTTGTCTAACCCGCGAAACGGCGTGTGCGGACCGTGGGCGTCCATGAAGTTGGCGAAGGCGAGCACCGGGCCGTCGGGTTCGGTGACCTCCCGCTCGAGGGTGCGAGCGATCGCGCGGCCGCCGAAGTCGGTCGGTTTCTCGATCGGGAGTTTCCGGCTCACGTCGTCCAATTTGAGGAGGACGCCGTTGGCCAGCGACCGCAGCGGGTGGTCGTGTGCGAGGGCCTGCCGGACGAAATCGGCGTAGGCTTCCACGCCGTCGGTCGAGCGATCGGAGATATGGCGCTGGACGTCCATGCCCGCCGGCAGCCTGCGGCTCGGCGAGATGGGGATCGTGCGATCGAAAAAGCGGTCGAACCCGAAGACGGGGCTGGCGTAGATGTTCGACGAGACGCAGACCGACTCGTAGCCCGACCGCGAGAGTGGCGCGATCCAGGTGTCCGCAACGTCGATCGGGTCGAACCGACGCTGGTGGGCGTGGACGCCCGTCTCCGAGGGGACCGCCCCGGTCAGCATCCCGGCGTGGCTCGGGACGCTCCAGCCGCCGAGCGCCCGCATCCCCTCGAAGCGGACGGTCGCCATCTCTCGGAGGCGAGTGGCGTACTGGTCGTAGACGTCTTTCCTGACGGTGTCCAGACAGAGGACGACGACGTTCGGGCGGGCGTCTCCGGTCATATGAATCGCTCGAGTGCGGCGCTGAAGCGGTCTCGCTGGTTCGATTCGGTCAGGTCGGTGACGAGGTCCCGCTGGTCGCTCGCGACGGACCGCCGCTCCGCGGGCGACAGGTCGGCGAACGCCGTCAGTCCGTCGAACAGGCCCGCCTCGGTCGGCGGAACGACCTGTCGGGCGGGCAGGAGCTCACGGACGCCGGTCGCCTCGGTGACGATCGTCGGCGTTCCCGAGAGGATTCCCTCGAGTGCGGCGACAGGAAACGCGTCGCCCCGCGAGGACTGGACGTAGACGCTCGAGCGGTCGAACCAGTCGGCGAAGGTATCGAGGTCGACGAATCCGGGCGTGAGGACGTGGGATCTGTCTGCGTACCCTTCGGCCTCGTGGCCCTCGCCGAGGATGACCAGCCGAACGTCGGCATCGACGGTCCGGGCGAATCGCTCGACGGCTCGAGCCAGTCGATCGTAGCCGTTCGCGGGTTTTGCCTCGCCTGCCGTGAGGATCGTGAACGGATCCGCGGGCGAGTTCGGGGAGAGCGCCGCGAGGCGCTCGTACTTCTCGTCGGCGATCGGCGGCCGGACGTACGCGACTGGGGCGTCGCCGAGGTACGGTTGCCCCCAGCGGTAGGCGTCCCTGCCGACCGCGATCACGCCGTCGAGTAGCCGGCTCGAGAGCGGCTTCAGTCCGCGCCAGAAGAATCGCGTCGGCCGCTCGGACAGGGTATAGAAGGTCTCGTCCGCGGCGAGGTAGACGAGGGTCGTTTCCGGATGACGAAGCTTGTAGGCGAGCCCGGTCTGGAGCGGTGCGCTCCCCTCCGCGATGACGGTGTCGTACGCGGGCAGCGTCCCGGCGGTCCGGAGCCGGTCGACGGTCCGCTCGGTGTTGCCGTCCGATTCGGACGGACGCGCGCCGGTCTCGAAGTGGCGACGGTCGGCGCCGACGGCGTCGGCGAACACCCGGTGAGCCGGGTGTGCGTCGCTGTTCTGATAGAGCAGACACCGATCGCTCGTCGCCGCTCGCTGTGTCTGAGACGGCTCGGTCACCGTCTGCTTCCTCGAGTCCTCGTTTCGATCGCGTGCGGTCGTCCGCGCGGTCACTGATCAAGCACCCCCTCGGCACGCGGTCGGCCGGGTTCTCGATTGTCGTCTGCACGGCCCGCTTCTCGCTCCGGGTCCGGTGGGGCGTCGCCGGCCGCCGTCTGCTCGACGACCTCGCGCAGGCCCGCGGCGAAGCGATCGTACTCGTAGCGCCGGGCCTCCTCGCGGATCTCGCCGGCGTCGAAGTCGTCGGGATCGAACCGGCGGACCGCCTCTCGGATCGAGGCGACGGTCGGCTCGAAGCACAGCCCCGTCCGCCCGTCCTGCACTTGATACCGCGTGAATCCCTCGTTCACCCCGAGCAGGGGTTTGCCGGCCATCATGGCCTCGGCCCCGACGAGGCCGAAGTCTTCCTGTTTCGGCGCGTAAACGACCGCGGTAGCGCGCGCGACGAGCGATTCGATATCCTCGACGTAGCCGCGGACCTCGATGTTGTCGTAGTTCGCCGCGAATTCCTCGAGTTGCCCGCGCTGCTTGCCGTCGCCCGCGATGACGAGTCGTTCGTCCAGTCCCGCGAAGGCCTTCGCGGTCAAGTCGATCCGCTTCTCGGGGGCCAGCCGGGACCACGTCACGAAGTAGCCGTCATCGCCGTCGTTACGCCAGTCGCCGGTCACCGGCGGGTAGACGACCGTCGCGTCGCGGTCGTAGAACCGCCGAATGCGATCGCGCACTAACTCGCTGTTCGCGACGAACTGATCGACGTAGTCGTTGGCCTCCTTGTCCAGCGCCCGCCACCCCTTTGCGTACGCCTTGAGCCCGGTCTCGACGAACGGCAGGTCGAACGACGAGAGCCGGTCGCGGTAGAGGTCGTACAGCCACCGCGGCGGGCTGTGCGGGTAGTGGACGATCCGCTGGCCGACCGCGGGGACGTAGTACTTCGACAGCGGCGCGCTCTCGAGGACCACGTCGTAGTCGACGAGGTCGGGGTGGGCGTCGGTCATATCCAGCGCCACGTTCAGCGTCTCGAGCGGGTTCATCCCCTCGTTTTTCCACTCGAGGAACGGCCGCCACGGCAGCGAGGTGTATTTGGTCTGCTGGAACGGGATAACTTCGATATCGTCGGGGATCTCGGTCCCGTCGGCGACGTAGGCAGTGTAGATCGGCGCGTCGAGCACCCGCGCGGCCTCGAGCGCGAACTCCTCGCCGCCGCCGATGCCGGGAAAGCGGTCGTGGAGGAGGGCGACGTCGGTCACTGTAACACCTCTCGGAGCTCGTCGTCGGTCGACCACGTGCCGTCGTGGGTCTCGCTGTCCCCGTCGGCTCGAGCGCGGAGCAGCGAGACGCTCGCCCGGAGCAGCGAGATCTGGGTGTCGAACAGCGAGTAGAACGGCTGGAGCGGGCCGAGCGCGTCGCGGGAGCCGAGCGCCGTGAACGCGAAGACGCCGGCCGGCGTGAGCAGTCCGGCGGGTCCGAGGATCGCCAGCGAGCCGAGCGTGGCTACCGCGATCCCCGCCGCAACGAGCCACGGCGAGACCACCATGAACCACCAGTTAAAGGGGAGGACGACACGGCCGTAGGCCCCGTGGCTGCCGAGCGCGTCGCGCTGTCGCCACAGGAGTCGGAGCAGCCCCATCGCGCGCCGGTCTTTCTGCTCGCGGCGCTTGCCAAAGGCCGAGTGGGCGGCCTCCTTGTAGTGGATGGCCGGATCGAAGACGACGCGGCCGCCGTTGCGCCGGATCTTCAGCGCGAGTTCGGTGTCGTCGGCGATCGAGTCCTCGTCGATCGGCACGATCGCGTCGCGTTCGAACGCCGAGAACGGCCCGTGGAAGATCAGCGTCGAGTCGATGTGGGACTCGAGGATCTGGATCATCGTCTGGATGTCCCGGTAGCCCCGCTCGACGCCGCTGCCGCCGAGGACGTCCGCGTTGCGACCGGTCACCGCCGCGACGACGGGATCAGCGAGGTTCGCGGCCGCCTTCCGGACCGCGTCGGGTGCGAGCCGCGAGTCGCAGTCGGTCTTGACGACGACCTCGTTGTCGGCGGCGGCGTAGGCCTCGTTCAGCGCGACCGCGAGCCCCTGGCGCTCGTCTTCGCGGATGAGCGTCAGCTCCGGCTCCGAACGCCCGGCGAAGAACGTCTCGACCAACTCCGCCGTCCCGTCGTCGCTCGAGTCGACGACGACGATTTCGACCCGCTCCATCGGGTAGTCGAGTTCGACGAGTTCCTCGAGTTTCGATTCGACGATCGCCGCCTCGTTGTACGTGGGGAGGACGATGCTCACTGATGGCTCTTGGGACCACGTGTCGGCGGGCGTCCCCGACGGCCGTCGGAGGTAGTACACGCCGAGGTAGATCAGATAGGGGAGGCCGGTCAGTGCAACTAACCCGAACAGAGCCTCGAGGAAACGCTTCATGCAGGTACGGCTAAACGCTCAACGGACCGGCTGAAAGCCAGTCTCCTTGCATTGTGCAAGGGACGACGGCCGTTACTGTCGTCGACTTTGAGGGGTCCGTGATCGCCTCGCGGATCGATTCGGTCGGACTGCTGTCGATCGACGGCGGGGAGAGCGCACGATCCCACCGGACCGGTGGCTTTTTCCACCCGCTCGCCAACCGTCGAGTACGCGGTAAACGCTTGTGAACTGCGTCACAGTTCCGTGACGCATCCCACATCCGATATGCTTTTACGGGGCTACGGTATAGATTCGGGTATGTCAGTACTAGCCGAGTCCGCCGTCGGGCACGACGAACTCGCCGTGCTCAAACTCCTCGCACTCGAGGGCGGACTCGAGGGCGACGTGAAGATTTCCTGTTCTCGCCTCGCAGACCGCCTCGACGCGTCGAATCAGACCGCCTCGCGGCGACTGCAACGGCTCGAGAGCGCCGACCTACTCGAGCGGGATACGGTCAGCGACGGCCAGTGGGTCGCGATCACCGAGACCGGCGAGCAGACGCTCCACGCCGAGTACGAGGATTACCGCCGCATCTTCGAGACGGACTCCCGGCTCTCCCTCGAGGGGACCGTCACCAGCGGCATGGGCGAGGGTCGCCACTACATCTCCCTGCCGGGGTATCAGCGCCAGTTCGAGGAGCGGCTGGGCTACGAGCCGTTCCCCGGCACGCTCAACGTCGACCTGCGCGAGGACAGCGTCCGCCGGCGCAGCGCCATGGCCTCGCTCGAGCCCGTCCCCATCGACGGCTGGGAGTCCGACGACCGGACCTACGGCCCCGCCGTCTGCTACCCGGCGACGATCGAGACGGCCGACGGCGACACCTACGACGACGCCTACACCATCGCCCCCGAACGAACCCACCACGACGACGACCAGCTCGAGGTCATCGCCCCCGACAAGCTCCGCGAGGAACTCAGCCTCGAGGACGGCGATCACATCACCGTCTCGGTCGGTGATCGGGAATGACTGGCCACCACGCGGGTCCCCAGTCGAACGCCGAGGGACGCGCCGCGGGATCGACGAACGTTGCGGGGTCGTTCGAACACGCCCTCGAGTCGCTTCGAGCGGGCGAACCGATCCTCGTCCACGACGCGGCCGACCGCGAGGGGGAGACGGACCTGATCTACCATGCCGACGCCGTCACGCCTGAGGCCGTCGCCCGGCTTCGCAACGACGCCGGCGGACTGGTCTGTGTCGCGCTCGGCCACGACATCGCGGAGGCGTTCGAGTTGCCGTTCTACTCGGAGGCCGTCGACCACCCTGCGACAGCCGACCACGAACTCGGCTACGACGACCGCTCGTCGTTTTCGCTGACGGTCAACCACCGGGATACCTACACCGGCATCACCGACGACGATCGATCGACGACCATCCGGGCGCTCGGCGAGGCCGCCGCCGCACCCGAGGCGACCGAGTTCGCGTCGGCGTTTCGGGTCCCCGGTCACGTCCACCTCCTCAAGGGCGCGCCCGACCTGCTCGCCCAGCGCGAGGGCCACACCGAACTCGGCCTCGCGTTGGCCGACGCCGCCGACCTCGCCCCCGCCGTCGTCGTCTGCGAAATGCTCGACGACGCGACCGGGGCGGCGCTCTCGCCCGCCGACGCCCGCGCCTACGCCGAACGGCACGACTTCGCCTACCTCGAGGGCAGCGAGGTCCTCGAGCGCCTCGGCTGAGAGAGGGCGAACGAACATCGACGGCTCGAGAACGAGGTATTCCGTTGCTCCGCGTTCTTCGACCGTCGTATCGCGCCCAGCGACGGTTCCTCGCCCGGAACCCGTTTCTGTACGGCTATTTTCGACGATCGAACCATAATTTCGACTGTTGGACCAGAATAGAAAATACGGTGGGGTGGATGGCTACCGCACATGGTGTACTCCATCGATCGACGACGGCTCGTACAGGGAATTACCGGCGGTCTCGCGGTCGGGGTCGCGGGCTGTCTCGGCGGCGACGATGACGAGGAGTCAGACGAGGAACCGAACGAGGAGACCGACGACGCCGAGGACGGCGAGGGAAGCGCCGGCCTCGCCTATGCGTTCGGTCCGGACACGATCTCGCTTATTGATCCCGCCGCGGGAACGGTCGTCGACGAGATCGAGGACGGTATCGACGGTTACGAGTACGGCGACGCTGTCGTAACCGCAGACGAGAGCCAACTGTTCGTCATCGAAGAGACGCTCAGTCAGGTCCTCGCTATCGATCTCGAGGCGCGCGAGATCGCCGCCGAGATCGGGATGGGACCCGGCGGCACCCACATGTATCACCCGACGGACGACGAGATGTGGGCTCACTCGGACACGGAGGGGACATTCTACGTCATCGACACCGACTCCCACGAGGTCATCGAGACGGTCGAAACCGGCCTCGACGGGGAGGGCCACGGAAAACTCCTCTCTCACTCAGCACTCGGCCAGACGGGGTACGCAACCAACGTCAACGACCCTGCCCTCCACGTCGTCGACCTCGAGGCGTACGAACGAACCGACACGATTGAACTCGGCGAGAACGGCGGGACCCACTACAAGGCGTACAGCCCGGCCAACGGATTCGCGTACGTCGAGTACGGCGACGTTACCGCTGTTGTCGACACCGCGACCGACGAGGTCGTCGACGAACTCGACGTCGCCGGCGGCATGTACCTCACGCCCGACGAGGAACGGATGGCAATCGTCGATCACGGCGCGATCCACGCGTTCGACGTTACCGGCGACGAAACGACGGCCATCGGCTCCGTCGTGATCGAGGGCGGTCCCGACGACCTCGAGTACTACCGAGCCGACGATACCCTCTACGGCTTTACGGCCAACACGATGGACGCCGACTCAGTCGTCGTCGATATGGACGCCCTCGAAGCAGTCGACCGGATCGAGGTCGGTGATATCGAGCGCCCGGAAGGAGCCCAGCACCTCCACCGATCGGCCGTCTCCGGCGACGGGCACTTCTTTACGCCCGCCGACGCCGCGGGTACCGTCGCGGTGATCGACATGGCTAACCGGGAACTGGTTTCGCAGGTCGAGGTCGGGGACGGCGTCGGCACCGTCGCCTACGTTCCCGAGTGAGCATGGGGATCGGTGACTCGCTCGAGCAGCCAGGCTCGCGCCGCGCCCATAGTCGCCGCGTACGGCTTCTCGTCAGTTTCGTCGTCGTCGCGCTCGCCCTCAGTCTTGCCACGCCGGTCGCGGCTCACGCGTACCTGAGTGACGCCGATCCGTCGAACGGCGACCGGGTCGAGTCCGTTCCCGACGAGGTGACGCTGACGTTCGGCGGCGACGGTGTCCAGACCGCCGACGTGACGGTGACAGGTCCCAACGGCGAAGACATCAGCGGCGACGCCGCGGTCGACGCAGACGACTCGCGGACCGTTCGGGTCCCGATTACGGACGCGGCCGACGCGGCCGATGGACTGTACACCGTCCGGTGGACGATCCTCGCCGACGACGGCCACGAGACCGACGGCTCGTTCGTCTTCAGCGTCGGCGACGCCCCGCTCGATCGAGACGCCGTTCTCGCGGCCGCCGAGGGCGACGGCGAGAAGAGCGAGGAGTCCATCCCACCCGTCGAAACCGCCGCGAAGGGGCTGCTACTGGTTGCGCTCGTCGCGCTCGTCGGCGGCCCAGTGACGGCCGCGGTCGCGGTTTACCCGGTCGTCGACCGGTTCGGTTCGTCGGACCGGGCCGTCGATCGCCGCCTCGCTCGGCTGTTCGCGGCCGCGGGCGGACTGTTGTTCGTCTCCGTCCTCGTCCTCGGACTCAGCCGGGCCGCGTCGGTCGGTCCGCCGTCGCTCGAGACGATCGTCGAATTCGCCGGACTGCCGCTCGGGACTGCATGGGTGGTCCAACTCGCGTTCGCAACGATCCTCGCCGTCGTCCTCGCACTCGCCGCGGCCGGATCGTTATCCCGCCGCGTCTGGCTCCCCGGAGCAGCCGCCGGCGCGGTTTCCGTCGGCGCAACCGTCAGCTGGACGAGCCACTCCGCGACGGCGATCGATCGGCTGCAGGGAACTGCCGTCGACTTCGCCCACGTCGGCGGCGCGGGACTGTGGGTGGGCGGCCTCGTCGTCCTCGCCGTCGTCGTCCCGCCGGCGCTCCGCGAGACGGCCCCCGACAATCGGGCGGCGCTCGCCGCCGGAACGATCCGCCGCTACTCTCTGCTCGCGCTCGGCGGCGTGACGCTGGCTGCGGCGACCGGCCTCCTCCTCGCGGCGTGGCACGTGCCGACCCTCGAGTCGATCGGCGCGAGTCGCTACGGGGTCGCGCTCTCCGCTAAAACACTCCTAGTCCTGTTGGCGCTCGGACTGGGCGGATTCACCCGATTCGTCCTCCTCCGGCGGCTCGAGCCCGCCGCGAACGGCGGCCGGGCGGACGGGAGCGGGACGATCGTCGCGTTCACCCGCGCCGTCCGCTTCGAGGTCGCCGTGCTCGTCCTCGTCGTGTTGCTCTCGGGGATGATTACCTCTATCCCGACGGCAGCCGTCGACGGCGCGGACGACGGACTCGAGCGAGCCACGATCGAACGCGAGGGCGATATCGATCTCGAGCTAACGGCGGTCCCCGCCGAGCACGGCGGCGACGGCGACGATGGCGAGGCCGGTGCCGATAATCGACTCCTCGTACAGGCGGGTGAGCCGGTCGTCTTCGAAGCCGCGTTCCGCGACGGCGACGAGCCGCTGGAATCGGAGCGCCCCGTTCGCTTGCTCGCCGACGGTCCCGATGGCAACCGGTTCGCAGTCGACCTCGAAGCGACCGACGACGGGACCTACGCGACCGTTCGGGCGCTGCCGGCGAGCGGCGACTGGCGGCTGCGAATCACCGGCGAACCGGATGATCGGTACGTCGACGAGTGGATCGACGTGCATGCGATGGCGGACGCTACCGAGCGGGGACACGGGGAGTTACGCGCGCACGACCGGGGTGCAAGCGGCGCCGGAGCCGATTTGTCCTTGACCGCCGGTCTTCGGATCGCCGCTGTCGCGATCGGTGTCGTCGGCATCGCGGCCGTCGGTATCGAAGCGGTTCGGTCGCGGGGACGCTGACGACCGCGTGCGAGGCCGGTCGGGACGCGTCGGATTCGACGGCGCGGTGCCGGCGCGCTCGGCGACGGCCGAACCCGAAACCGCGAACACTTAGTAGAGTGGCTTGCAACAGTCCTGATCATGGGATTCGACGAGATGGACGTCGACACGATCTGGATGGACGGCGAGTTCGTCGACTGGGACGACGCGGAGATCCACGTGTTGACCCACGGACTCCACTACGGATCGGGCGTCTTCGAGGGTGCACGCTGTTATGACACCGACAACGGGCCGGCGCTGTTCCGCTGGGAAGAACACGTCGAGCGGCTCTTCCAGTCCGCCAAGCCCTACGAGATGGACATCGACTTCACGACTGAAGAGCTCACTGCGGCGACAAAAGAGCTCATTCAGCGCCAAGAGCTGCCCTCCTGTTACATCCGCCCGATCGCCTACTATGGCTACAACTCGCTGGGTGTCAGTCCCAAGGACTGTCCCACCCGCACCGCCATCGCCGTCTGGCCGTGGGGAGCCTACCTCGGCGAGGACGCACTGGAAAACGGCATCGACGTGATGATCTCCTCGTGGCGAAAACACGCCTCGAGCCAGATCCCCACGAACGCCAAGACCTCGGGGCTCTACGTCAACAGCATGCTCGCAGGCGAGGAAGCTCGCCGGAACGGCTACGCGGAAGCGATCGTCCTCAACAAGGAGGGCAACGTCGCCGAAGGCCCCGGCGAGAACATCTTCCTCGTGCGCGACGGCGAACTCTTCACGCCCGGCCTCTCGGAGTCGATTCTCGACGGCATCACCCGCGACTCCGTGATCCAGATCGCGGAGGATCTCGGCTACACCGTCCACGACAACGTCTCCATCTCGCGGGGCGAACTCAACACGGCCGACGAACTGTTCTTTACCGGCTCCGCGGCCGAAGTCACGCCCATCCGCAAAGTCGACAACGTCGTCATCGGGGATGGCTCTCGAGGCCCCATCACGGAAGAGATCCAGCAGAAATTCTTCGAGATCGTCGAGGAGGCCCCCGACGAATACGACGACTGGTTCGAGTACGTCGATATCTAACTCCCGTTCCCGACAGCGACCGCAGCGACTCGATTCCGGATTCGCTCTCTGAACGGCTACGCAGGCCACATTGCGGTACTTTTCCGCTTAAAACAAATCGTTTGGCCGGGAGCGTGCCTCGAGTACCACGAGAGGCACGCGACTCGGGGGAGGGCAGGCGGTTGCCCACGGTTGCCGTTCCGCGAGCGAACGCAGTGAGCGAGCGGGCCGACGACTGACCCGGAAGCCGCGCTCTGCGCGGCTGGCGGGAAAGGAGTGTTCTCGTGAACGGAGTGAACGAGAGCTCGGAAGACGCGAAGCGTCTTCCGGTGCTTTTGATCGAAACTGAGCGGGAGCAAAGCTCCCGCGAGGTCCAAAAGAGCGCTACGCGCTCTTTTGAAGATTTTGCCGAGGGCGCGGCTTCGCCGCGCCCGCAGCGCAAAAGTTCGTCCCTTAGTCGTCGTCAGACCCAGTCGTCTTCGCCTCGTCGATCACGTCGATCGAGACACCGGCGTCCATGCCGCGGCGGTTGGCGTCGCCGAAGCCGGCACTGAGGACTCGAGTGAGCGCGTCTTCGACATCCTCGTCGAGTTCCGTGATCCGGTCGGATTCGACCTCGATGACGTAGCCGGTGGTGATGTTCGGCGACGTGGGCAAGAACAGCACCTCGCGGCCGTCGCTGGTCACTTTGCCCGTCTTGAACGCCGTCATCCGCAACCCCTGCCACGTCTCGAGTTTGACGGGTTTCTGGAGCGATTCCTGTTCGCCGAAGGCGGTCTCGGCAGCCATCTTCGAGGCGTTGTAGACGACGCGGATGACGGGCACACGGTTCGCGACGTTGTCGACGAGGCGTTCGACGAGCCCGCCGACGGTCGTCCGCATGAGGTAGCCGACCGAGAACGTGAGAATGATGAAGACGGTCAGCGCGACGATCACCCGCAGGAACTGGGCGACTTGCTCGCGCGTCTGGACGGCCTGCTCGCTCTGGCCGCCGATAAACGGCGTCAGCGCTTCCGGTTTGAGAATGAGACCCGGCGTGAGACCGGCGACGAGGCCGTAGAGCCAGTAGATCGCGTAGAGCGTGATGAGGATCGGGACCAGAACGATGAGCCCACTCGCGAAATCCCGCTTCCACGAAGCCATGTCCTGAATCTCACACTACTGGCTAATGAGCGCTTCCCTTTGTCGTATCCGGGTCCGGAGGTCGCCCGCGGACTCGAGGCGCGGCGGGTCCAAATGGGGCGGCCCAGCGGACGAAATTTCAAGTCGGCTCGGTGAGCAGGGAGCCATATGAGCCTCGAGCAGGAGGGCGCGGAGGAGGCCGATCCACTGGACCCGTTCCGACAATTCTTCGCGCTCGAGCGCGACGTGCTCGTCCTCTCGGCGGCGATGTTCGCGTTCAGTCTCGGCTTTCAGATGACCAATCGGTACATGGCCGAGTACATGTCGGCATTGGGCGCGTCGGCGGTCGTCATCGGCCTGTTCGGTTCCTTTGGGAACATCATCAGCGCGGTCTACCCCTATCCCGGCGGGGCGATCTCGGACCGGATCGGGTCGCGATACGCGCTGACCGCCTTCGGCCTCTGCTCGACGGTCGGCTTCGGCATCTGGCTGGCCGCCCCCGCGTTCGCGGACGTCTCGATCGGGTCGACCTCGCTCGCGATCGTTCTGCTCTTTCTCGGCTTGCTCCTCGCGCAGGCGTGGAAATCCTTCGGTCTCGGCGCGACCTTCGCGATCGTCAAGCAGGCGGTGCCGCCCTCGCAGCTGGCGGCCGGCTTCGCGAGCACCGAGACGTTTCGTCGGACCGCCTTTCTCGTCGGCCCGCTGTTCGCCGCCGCACTCTTCTATCCGTTCGGCTCGAGCGACGGGGCTATTCTCACCGCCTTTCAACTAATCCTGCTCGTCGCGGTCGTCTTCGGCGTTCTCGGAACGCTCGTCCAGCACTTCCTCTACAGACCGGACGAGGACGGCGTCGGCAAGGAGTTCGAGGGCGTCTCGCAGTTGGTCGCCGACCTCCGAGCGATGCCCGACGAACTCCGCCCGCTGCTCGTTGGCGATACCCTCGTCCGCTTCGCCAACGGGATGGTCTACGTCTTCTTCGTCATCGTCGTCACTCGGTTTCTCGAGGTGGGACTCACGCTGTCCGTGCCGGCAATCGGGACCGTCGATCTCTCGCCGCAGTCGTATTTCGGCGTGTTGCTGGGGATCGAGATGCTCGTCGCCCTACTGACGATGATCCCGGTCGCCAAGGCCGCCGAGCGGATCGGCCTCAAGCCGGTCGTCGCGCTCGGCTTCGCGGTCTACGCGATCTTTCCGATCCTCCTGATCAACGCGCCGGACAATGCGGCCGTCCTCGCGGCCCTCTTTGCGTTCTCCGGGCTCCGGTTCGCGGGGTTGCCCGCCCACAAGGCGCTGATCGTCGGCCCGGCCGAGCGAGGTGCCGGCGGTCGGGTGACGGGCGCGTACTACCTCCTGCGGAACCTGATCGTCATCCCGAGTGCCGCCCTCGGCGGCCTCCTCTGGGATGGCGTGTCGAACCCCCTGACCGGGACCGAGATCGTTGCTGGGGATCCGATCGTCGCGTTCAGTCTCGCGACCGCGATCGGACTACTCGGCACGGCCTACTTCCTGCTGTTCGGCGAGGAGTTCGAGGCGTACAAGTAGCCGCCGAATCGACCCGGTTCGGCGCGATTACGGGAGAAACAGCCGGTAGTAGTACGGACTCACGAACCCCTCGATCAGTGCCGCGATCGCCAGCAGAATCCCGATACCGACGAGCACCCAGAACGCCCGCTCGAGCGCGTCGGCAAGCTCCGTTCGTCCCGCACGACCACGCCACGTCCGCCACGCGGTGACGCCGACGGAAACCCCGAGCGCGCTGGCGATGAGGATCGCCGGAATCTCGATGATGCCGTGGGGGACGACGAAGGCCGCGAGTTCGGCCGGATCGACCTCGAGGCGGGCGGTGATTCCCAGCGCGAGCCCGTTGAACAGCACGGAGACGATCGCCGGGAGCACGAAGGCGACGCCGCCGTAGGCCGTCGTGATCGCGACCAGCCAGTTGTTGCCGAACAACTCGAGTGCCAGCGCCGGGGGGAATATTCCCTCGAGTCGCGTTGCGATCGACGCGCTGAACGTGCCGACGAAGGGGTCAGCGGCCGCCCAGCCCATCCAGAAGCCGAGGAGCCCGAGAACGAGGACGAGCGCGTGGGTTGCCGGAGTCGCCCGGACGAACGAGATCAGTTCATTCCAGCCGCGCCGGAGTCCAGCCCGGAACTGAGCGCGGAGGGTGCGGGTCGGCGGCTCCGGCGGTGCTAATCGGTCCCGGTAGCCACAGTAGACGGCGGTCTTCAGCAGATCCAGCGCGGGGAAGACGAGTAGGGCGGAGAGCAGCGAGCCGAGCGTGACGACGTCGGCGAGCGAGAGCAGGCCGGTGATCGTCGACAGTCCGACCATCGCGAGGATCGCCATGGCGTAGTAAAAGACGGCCTCGACCGGCTGTGCGCGGACGAAGCCGGCGGCGCTCCGCAGGGAGCCGAAGACGCCCGCGTCGTCGACGACGACCGCGACCGGTGCGAACGCGAACAGCGCTCGGATGAGGACGAGGAGGACGACGGTGAGAACCCCAGCCAACAGGACGACCGGAACGGAGAGGAGCGCCGAGCCGGTTCCCAGCGAGACCGCGCCGGCGAGCAGCGCCGTCCCGATGCCGACGGTGACGAAGACGACGATCCAACACAGCAACTCGAGGACGAAGAGACCGAGAAACCGCAGCCAGTAGCGTCGCGCCCCGTCGAACGCGGCGAGGAGGCCGCGGTTGTCGCGCAGCCGGCTGTAACAGGCCGAGAGCTGTCCCGCGGCGACGGCGGCCGAAAGCAACGCGAACAGCACCACGCTCGCGCCGATCGTGGCCGCAGCGAGGAGACCGAGCGGGAGCGTCACGAGCTGGTCGAAGACGGGATCGAGGCCGTTGGCCCACGATTCGACCGCTTCGGTATCGGCGTTCGGATCGGTCGGGGGTGACTCGAGGTCGGCTAGCGTCGTCCGGATCGTGTCCAGACGGCCGGTTGCCGCCAGAAAGAGGTAGGCGACGGCGATCCCGGCGAACGGAACGACGCGAACGATCGCGGTGATCGCGACGCCGAGGGCGTACATGGGCAGGAGGTCGCCGGGGCGGCGGCGAAGCACGGCGACAACGGCGGCGACGAAATCGGAGAGAGCCATAGCGACCGTTGGATCGCCTGTAAGTTAAATGAAGGCTCTTCCCGCGCATAACATCGGCCGGGAGCATCCGGCGGTCCGCGTCCGATCGACGCCTCGAGACTTACGTCGATCGGCGGCGTAGGTCCGCGTATGGTCACCACGATCGACGCTGACCGACTCGCGGAACTGCAAGACGACGACGCGGACTTCGTCCTCGTCGACACCCGTCCCGCGGACAGCTACGAGTCGTGGCATATCTCCGGGGCGGTCCACTTCCCCTTCGGTCCCGAGGAGGAACTCGACGGCCGCCTCGCGGACCTTCGAGACGCCATCGGCGACGCTGACCGCGTGATCACCGTCTGTGCGAAGGGTCTCTCGTCGGGCAACCTCGCGACGCGCCTCGAGTCGGCGACCGACGAGTACGATGTCGGGACCGTCGACGGCGGGATGAAGGGGTGGAGCGGCGTCTACGATCGCGTCGAGATCGATGTCGGGGACGGGCTGACGATCGTCCAGATCCAGCGCCGCGCGAAGGGCTGTCTGGGCTACGTCGTCGGCTGTGAAACCACGGGGGAGGCCGTTATCGTCGATCCGACCGCGGACACCGACGAGTACGCGGTCGCGGCCGAAGAGGTTGGCCTCACCGTCACGGGCGTCGTCGACACGCACGTCCACGCCGACCACGTCTCCGGCGGTCGCCAGTTGGCCGACGACCTCGAGGTGCCGTACTACCTGGGCGAACGCGCGAGCGAGCGCGATGTCGAGTACGAGTACACGCCCCTCGAGGGCAACGAGGTGCTCGCGGTCGGCGAGCGCGAACTCAAAGCGCTGTTCGCGCCGGGTCACACGAGCGAGATGCTCAACCTCCTGGTGGACGATCGGGCGGTACTGACCGCCGACACGCTGCACGTCGATTCGACCGGGCGAACGGAACTCGAGTTTAGCCACGATGAGGGCGAGGAAGGGGCCAGACTACTCTACGAGACGCTCCATCGAACGATTCTCGCCGAGCCCGAGGGCGTCGTGGTGCTGCCCGGTCACGTCACAGTCACCGCCGACGGCGAGTTCGAACACGGCGCACCCGGCGAGCCGATCCGGACGACGATCCGCGACGCGCGGACCGGGATCGATCTGCTCGGGCTCGCGGAAGACGAGTTCGTCGACCGCATGGCCGACGCCGGCGAGAAGCCCTCGAACTACGAGGCGATCATCGAGTACAACCGCGGCGTCCGCGAACTGCCGCCCGAGGAACGCGTTGAACTCGAGCTCGGGCCGAACAACTGCTCGGCGTGAGTCACGGTCCGGTGGACCGGGCGTTCGGGACCGATCATCGGCAGAGCGCTTACCGCTTCGCGCCGGCGACGCCGCTGCCGATCGCCGCGCCACACTCGTTGCACGCGACGAGGTAGAACCGCTTCGACGCCGCGAAGAAACCGGTCGTGGCGTCCATTTCGACGAACTCGACGTCGGTCTTCTCCGAGAGGGTCGCATCGCATTCGGGGCAGTGGACCATACGCGCAGTTATGATAGCAGTGCTATATGTTTTACCTTCACACGGCTCCGCCCCCGCCACCGCCGGCTTTCGCGCCGGCGACGCCGCTCCCGATCGTCGCACCGCAGGCGGCACAGGACGCCGTATAGAATCGTTTAGACGCCGCGATGAACCCCATCTCCGCATCGGTTTCCACGAAGTCGATGTCGGACTCTTCAGCGAGGGTCGCTCCGCAGTCGGGGCAGTGGACCATAGCGATCGAATGTGGTGCCTGCCTGAAATTTGTTGCCCACGTTTCACATTCGAGTCGACCCTCCCGAAACCGATCACCGCGAGTACGTCTCGAGGCAGCGGATCTCTCCCGCCGACAGTTCGAAGAAGTCAGCGAACTCGAAGAGCACCGCTCCGTCGTCGATCACGCGGCCGCGAACCGCGACTCGGCCATCCTCGGCGATCACCGACTCGAGTTCGTGACTGGTGTCCGGATTCGGGCGCTTTTCGCGCATGAACTCGATGAACTCGTCGCGGTTCTCGAACGTCTGATCCGGCCGGTGCTGGACGAACGCCGGTGAGAGGACCGACCGCTCGAGCGTCTCGTAATCGTGCTCGTCGAGCGCGTCGTAGTACCGCCGGACGAGAGTCGCTGAATCCATACCTGACATTTCGGTACGATCGACAAAAGTGTGCGACTCTACTGACCGACTGTCGACCGCTCGCCTCGAGGCGATACTGACTCGCGTTCCGGGGTCCTTTTCTCTCGGCCGATCGTACCGCCTCGCGTGGAGTGTCACGTCTACTACGAGGGCGACGACGACCCCGAGAAGTGCACCGCGCGTCGCCTCGAGAAGTTCGACAAAGCGATCCTCCATCGGTCGATGGGGCAGGTGCCCTACGGGGTCGTGTTGAACCCCCACGCCGAGCAGGCGCTCTCGCCGGCCGATCTCGAGGAGGGGCTGGGAACGCTGGTCGCCCTCGATTGCTCCTGGGAGTCCGCCGAGGAAGCGTCGTTTCAGATGCGCGGGGTCCACCGCGCGCTCCCGTTTCTCGTCGCCGCGAACCCGATCAACTACGGCCGTCCGTTCCGGCTGACCACCGTCGAGGCGCTCGCTGCCGCGGCCCGCATTTTCGACGATCGGGAACTCGCCGAGGACCTCCTCGAGCCGTTCCGCTGGGGCGAGACCTTCCTGACGCTCAACGAGGAACCGCTCCGGCGGTACAGCGAGTGTACGGACTCGAGCGAGATCGTTGCAGTTCAGGAGGACTACTTGGCCGACGAGGAATAGCCGTGAGCCGGCGGTGACGGCGATTTACTGACGCCCGCTTCCAGCTGGTTCGGGTGCGTTCTTCGTGCCCGTCGGATCACAGCGATTAAATGCCCCACGAGCGAAAGCCGGGTATGGCCAGTTTCGACGCCGCTGAGAAACGGATGCTCGAGAAGATGATCTGCATGCGCTGTAACGCTCGCAACTCCAAGCGAGCCACCCGCTGTCGCAAGTGCGGTTACAAGAAGCTTCGCCCCAAGGCGAAGGAAGCCCGCGCCGCATAATCGACCACGACGGATCGCTCGATCCGATCCGGTTTCTGTCGTTTCTGCAGCCGTAGTGACGATGTCGTCGTTCTCCCGTACAGCGCCACGCTCGTATTGCGGCTAGACCCGGTAATAGCGCCCGCTACTCGTCGGGATACTTCGGCTCTCGCTTCTCGGCTCGCTCGAGTGCCGTTTCCACGACATCGAGCACGTCACCGTGGAAGACGCTGCCGTGGCCCGCGTACATGTGCTCGACGCCATCGGGCATGCGCTCAAGCAGGTCCTGAATGCTCTCGATGAGTCGCTCGCGGGACTGGCCGGCCATGTCGGTGCGGCCGAAACTGCCGTAGTCGAAGGCCCCGTCGTCGTGGACGACCACGTCGCCGGAGAACAGCGACGACTCGGAGACGAAGGAGACGTGGTCGTCGGCGTGGCCCGGCGTGTAGACGATGTCGAAGTCTTCGTCGCCGATCCGGACCGTGTCGCCGTCGTCGATCGCTTGCGTTCGAGTCGGATGCTCGGCGTAGGCGTACACTTCGGGATCGAAGGCGTCGCAGACGGCCTCGAGTTGGGCGACGTGATCGCCGTGTTGGTGGGTCATGACGACGGCCTCGAGTTCGTCGACGTGGTCACGGATCTCATCGACGACGCCGTCCCATGCCCCGGCGTCGACCAGCGTCGCCGTGCCGTCCTCGCCGACGGCGAGGAATGCGTTACACGTGAACGTTTCCGCGTCCTCGGTGATGTGGGAGACTTCCATACCATGACAGTCGACGGCCGGCGGCAAAAACGGTGCTGTCGCGGAACTCGACACCGATCAGGACCCTGCTGTCACCGTCTGACATCTGGCGGATATTTTATACAGGATTGCCGGATGGGCCGTAGAGCAGCGCTCCCCAACGTGTTGGTAACTTGGGAACCCCTCATAGCTCGGTGACCACGGAATTTTTCAATCGGTATCCCGTAGACCACACCGTATGGGATTCGGGAGCTACGACGAATCCGAGCAACAGGAAGTCGACGCCGATTTTGATGACGACGATGCGGTCAAGTCGGGAGAGAACAGTCACGAGGGAACCATCGAGTTCGAAAACGGCGCATCGAGCGACGAATTGCTCGATCGACTCAAGGAAATCAAAGACGAGAGCGACTGACGGATGAAACCCGGGGTGCGGGCGCTGGGTGTCGCCGAATCGTACCGCGGCGATCGCGATCGGGGACGGACAGAGAGCACGCTCGCCGGTGCCGTCGTCCGAGCCGACCGCGTCTGTGATGGCCTCGCGTACGCCGCCTGTCGCGTCGGCGGCACCGACGGAACCGATGCCGTTATCCGGCTGCTCGAGGACCTCGATCGGCCGGATATTCGATACGTCCTCCTCGGCGCCATCGCCCCTGCGTGGTACAACCTTCTCGACCTCTCGCGAATTCGTGGGGCGGTCGACCGGCCAGTGATCGCCGTCACCTTCGAGGCCAGCGACGGCCTCGAGACCGGGCTCCGAGACGCGTTTTCCGGATCCGACCTCGAGGCCCGCCTCGCGACCTATCGAGCGCTGCCGGAGCGACACGAGTTGTCGGTCAACGACGAGACCGTCTACGTGAGAGCAGTCGGCCTCGAGCCCGCTGAAGCAACAGAAATTGTCCGGGCGTTCACGCCCGAGGGCGGTCGTCCGGAGCCGATCCGAGTCGCCGGACAGGCGGCTCGAGCGGCGGATTCGTACGCGCGGTCGGTCGAGTGACGCGGGGTGACCGGGGCGAGGCTGGAGCTGGTTTATCGAGCCAGCGATACCGGTCGCGGTCCGTTTCGGACCTACCGGCACCGCGTCCCGAAAGACGTAGGAGGCGACCCGCTGACTCCAACGTATGGGAGACATGGAGGACCTCTGTGTCATGGAGTGTACGCGCTGTCCGGCGCTCGTCGACTCGCGGAGCCGGATCGTCAACGGTGCCGGTCCCGAGGACGCCGACCTCCTCTTCGTCGGCGAGGGCCCCGGAGCCAACGAAGACGAGCAGGGCGAGCCGTTCGTCGGCCGCAGCGGCACCGTCCTAGACGACGGGCTCCGCAACGTCGGCCTCGAGCGCGGCGATATTCGTATCACCAACTGCGTGCGCTGTCGACCGCCAGAGAACCGCGATCCGACGAAGGACGAACTCGCGAACTGTCGGGGCTACCTCGAGCAGGAAATCGCCTCGCTCGACCCCGAGGTGATCGTCACGCTCGGAAAGGTGCCGAGCGAACACCTGCTCGAGCGGTCGGTCGCTGTGACGAAGGAGGCGGGCGATCTCGCGGAGGTTCGGATCGACGGCGCACCGCGGCGGCTGCTGATCTGTGTCCATCCGGCGGCGACGCTGTACGACCGCAGTCAGGAGGAGACGTTCCAGAACGCCCTGCAGCGGGCGGCCGATCTCGCGGGCGTTGCGGACAGTGAGGGCGGACAGTCCCGCCTCGACGGCTTTTGAACTGCCGGAGCCGACGCGTTTGGTCCCAGTCCTCGTCGGAGCGATTTTGTGACGATTCGGTTGAGCCATTCCTATCCACCGAACAAATTATACTATGTTGTCATATACTGGTGTGTATGTCCCAGCCCTCCACTGCCGAATCCGGCACTGCTGTCGATCCAGCGTGGCGATTCGGCGTCCACTTGTTTCCGATCGGGCCGCTCGCGATGCTCGGCTCGTACGTTGCGCTCTGGCTCTTCACGCTGTCCGTCGACGCGAAGTCACTCGGCGTCGGGCTAGCCTCGTTCGTCGTGATCGTCTTCGTCGGCTGATCGTCGGTCATCTTCGCTGCGGTCGCCGGGGGATCGGTGCTCATGGACGCGCTCGCTCCGGGACCACCCGTCGTGGAATCCGAACCCGTGGATCCGGGTGGGCTCGGTCTCGTCCATCTTGCCGGGGCCGAACTGGCGATTCCGTACCTGCTCTCGGTTCCTGGTATCGACTACTACCTCTCCCGGCGACGGTAACTGATCGGCCGCGACGGCGACGGGAGCGGTGGCGACGAGAGCGACACCCCAATCGAGTCGACGGGCGGACGCCGCGTGAATCTCAACGGGTTGCGCGAAGGGTAATTCACTTTACTACGCCCCTCCGAGTACGCGTATGAGCACTGTTCCGTCTCCGCAGGAGGAATCCCTCGCGTCCGTCGTCATCGTCGACTACGGACTGGGGAACCTCCGCAGCGTCACGCGCGGCTTAGAGCGTGCGGGTGCCAACGTCGAAATCACGGACGATCCCGCGGCGTTCGCCGCGGCCGACGGCGTCGTCCTGCCCGGCGTCGGCGCGTTCCGCGAGGGCGTCGAAAACGCCGACCCGCTCCGCGAGGACCTCCTCGAGGTGGCCGAAAACGGCACCCCACTCTTTGGCATCTGTCTCGGGATGCAGATGCTACTTACGACGAGCGAGGAGGGCGACACTGACGGCGAGTCGGCCGTGCAGGGGCTCGACTTGATCCCCGGAACCAACGTCCGGTTCGCGGAGGGCCAGAAGGTCCCCCACATGGGCTGGAACGAACTGCACGTCCAGCGCGAGCACCCCCTCGTCGAGGGAATCGACGGGAACTACGCCTACTTCGTCCACTCCTACTACGCGGTTCCCGACGATCAGAACGCGACGGTCGCGACGACGGACTATGAACTCGAGTTCCCCTCGATCGTCGCCAACGAGGAAGGCACCGTCTTCGGCACGCAGTTCCACCCCGAGAAGAGCGGCGAGACGGGACTGCAGATCCTGCGGAATTTCGTCGAGATCTGCGCCGACGAGTAGTCGCGCGAGACCGCGGGATCTCCGGTTGCTGTTCGCTTCCCGATGCCACTGTTCGTTTCCCAGTATTGGTGGTCGCTTCCCAGTCGCTCGAACGACAGTGGGTCAGTTGCCGGACGCAGAGACACACCCCTCGGTGCCGCTGTATGGGTCTTCGAGATGGCTGTTATCTCGAGGAATCGCTGGATTCCGTTCTTAGCGACTGTTCGATAACGATCGCCGACCGATTTGAGTGTTGACGGTAACCACCAATGCTAAATACTATTCCTGTGTCAAAGCTCATTGGCTGAATTGGACGAGAAAGTGTCCAATTGATATTGGACTCGATCGCTCGAGTCGTATGCTCCTCCTCGACTCGGGGCTGGGACTGGACTCATTGAGTCCGTCGAGACGGTACTCATTGGACAGTCGCTGTTCTACCGTTGTTCCGCGGTGAGCCCGTTACCGACGCTGCTCCGATCCTGTCCAGTATCATCGGCTATAGTAGCCACTGAACGTCATTATACGCCTGATCGCACGACTGCGTCGCGATCAGCGTGTAAATCGTTTCAGTGGCTACTTTATCAACTCCATCGCGTGTTATCGATCGATTCGCGAGGCGCCATCTGACCCCCGCTTCGAGTCGACGAACACCGCCGCATCGTTACAGCGGCACCGCGGGGTGTGTGTCTCCGTATACAGCGGCACCACGGGGTGGGAATCGGCTGATTCACGCCCGATGGAAACGCTTTTCCGCTGATACAGCGGAACTTCGGTGCCCCGTTTCGGTCTACCGAACTGGACCGACCACTGTCGGTGACGGCCGTCTGACCCTGCCTATACCGCTGGTGGCTCTCCGCTGGTCGGGTAGCTTCTGTCGTCGCGTGGGCACCCCGCCATACAGCGACACGTTGGGATCCGCCAACGTGTGATGCAGTGAACTGCGGCGGCTATACAGCGGCACCGAGGGGTGTGGTCCCGCCCATACAGCGGCACTCCGGGGTTCCCGATGCGCGCGACGGTCTCAGCACAGGCGCAATCCCCACACTGGTACAGCGCGACCTGGCCGCTCATACAGCGGAATCGAGGGGTATGAAGCGCCCTATACAGCGGCATCTTGGGGCGTGTTTCTCTCATCTCAGGCACGTATACCAGAGAATATCGAGTATACAGCGGCACTCCGGTTCCGAACGATTAAGTACCCGACCCCGAAAGTACCCGATATCTGAATGCCGGATTCGATGGACTACTTCGGCAGCGAGAACGAGATCTTCCGGAACAAGGAGCTGCTGCAGGTCTCGCATCTCCCCGACGGGGATCGGATAATCGGCCGCGAGGACGAGCTAACGAATCTCGCGAACGCGATCAAACCCGCGACGCGGGGGAACACGCCGAACAACGTGCTCGTCTATGGGAAGACGGGAACCGGGAAGTCCCTCTGTTCGAAGTTTATTACGAATCAGGCGATCGACCGCGCCGAGGGCAACGACGTCTCGATCGGCGTCGCGTACGTCGACTGCCTGCAGGAGTCGACCGAGACCCAAGCCGTCCAATCCGCCGGCCACCAGCTTAACGACCAGTCCGAGACGGCCGTCTCGATTCCCCATTCGGGGCTGAGCACGGCCGAGTACTACCGCCGCCTGTGGCACATCGTCGACAGCCGCTACGACGTCGCGCTGATCATCTTGGACGAGGTCGACAAGATCGAAGACGACGACATCCTGATGCAGCTCTCGCGGGCCGTCGAATCCGGCAAACTCACCGAGAGCACCATCGGCGTCATCGGTATCTCGAACAAGATCCGATACAAGGACTCGCTGGACGAGCGAATCAAATCGAGCCTCTGTGAGCGCGAGTACGTCTTCTCGCCGTACGATGCGACGCAGATTCGAGAAATCCTTCGCACCCGGGCCGATGCCTTCCACGAGGGCGTCCTCGCGGACGGCGTCATCCCCCGCGTCGCGGCGCTGGCCGCCCGCGAACACGGTGACGCACGGAAGGCGATCGATATCCTCCGCTTCGCAGGCGAAATCGCCGAGGAAACCGATCGAGAGCGGGTCACGGAGGCCTGTGTCGATCAGGCCCACGAACGCGAGGAGACCAGTCGACTGGCCGAACTGATCTCCAAGAGCCCCAGTCACGCGAAACTAGTCCTCGAGGCGATGGCGCTGTTGACCCAGCAGAAAGCGGAGGACAACGCGCCGGTGACGACCAACGAGGCCTACGACCTCTACAAGCGACTCTGCGATCGGGACGGCTCGGAGCACCTGAAACTGCGCCGAGTTCGGGACATCCTCTCGGAACTCGAGTTCCTCTCGATCATCGATCAGGAACGCAAGTGGGCCGGCAAGGGGAAGGGCAACTACATGGAGAACCGACTGATCGACGATCCCGACGTCATCATCGCAGCCTGTAACGAGTCCGAGTAGTGCCACCGTCCGGTAGTGTCCTCGAGTCCGGTTATCGTCCCACTGCGATCGATCGGGACCGATCAGGAACCGGAACCACGGGAGTTTGCGGACGACGCAATTACAGCAGGTCGCGAACTTCCGAGTACCACATGTCGTGGTAGTCGACGTGGCCGACCCGGCGCGCGATCGCGACCGCTAAGGAGTGCCAGCAGCGCTCGGTCGGGTCGTCGGCGTCGAGATTGTACTCGCTGTCCTTGCAGGTACAGCCGCCGTCCTCGACGATGTACTCGTCGTCGTAGCCGACGACGATCGTGAAATCACGGTAGGCTTTCACTCGATTTTCACCGACGGCTTCGATGGCGCGAACCCCGCGGTCGCCGTGGATCTCCGAGATCTCGCCGACGATCTCCGGCGTGAGTTCGCCGGCTTCCTCGAGGGCAGCCTGCCATCGCTCGACGGGGTTGGCCTTCGGCACGTCCGTGACTGTGCACCGAACTGTAAAATCGGTTTGGTTGTGTCGCCGCGGCGGCGAGACATCGACGCGCCCTGCGTGCAATTCAGCCGCCGACCCGGGAGCCGCGCTCGGATCGGTCGACCGACTGGCTCCCGCTCGAGACGGCGACATGACGGGAACGCCGAAGGTCGAACGAGTTGGCCCGTCGCGTAACCGAATCGTCGAGCGCCACGGCGGGGAACGCTGACGTGAGTCCGACCCGGATACCGGCTCGACGGTCTCGGTTACCTTGCCGGCGGCCGACGACCGCCTCGAGTGGGCCCTGTGTAGTCTCCCATCGCAGTCCGCCGACTGCCGTCCGAGACCACACCGTTTTTCGCCCGGTACCGACGAGACGTGGTATGCGCGTCACCGAGGGCGGGGTCGAACTCGAGGTCCCCGGCGAGCAGACGGAGGGCATCGAGGAGGCGGTCTTCTACAACCCGCGACAGGAATTGAACCGGGATCTGACGATCGCGACGCTGCGGGCCTACCGCGAGCGCGAGGACCGCGCCACCTCCTATTTGGACGCGATGACCGCGAGCGGGATCCGTGGGGTGCGAGCCGCCGCGGACGGCTGGGACGTGACCTGCTGTGATGTCGACGAGGACGCCGTCGACCTCGCGCGCGAAAACGTCGAGCGAAACGACTGTGGAGAGCGGGCGACCGTCGAACACCGCAACGTCAACGCCCTCATGCACGACTCGACGTTCGACGTGATCGACCTCGATCCCTTCGGGACGCCGATGCCTTTCGCCGACGCCGCGTTCGCGAACTGCCGCGATCTACTCTGCGTGACCGCGACCGACACCGCGCCGCTGTGTGGCGCACACTTCGACAGCGGCGTTCGCTCGTACTCCGCCGTGCCACAAAACACGGACTATCACGCCGAAATGGGCGTTCGAATCCTCATCTCGGCGCTCGCACGCAGCGGCGCGCGCTTCGACGTCGGCGTCGAGCCGATCCTGACCCACGCGACCAGCCACTACGTCCGGACCTACCTCGAGCTGACCCACAAGCCCACCGCGGCTGACGCCGCGATCGACGAGTTAGGCCACCTCTATCACTGCGAAGACTGCCTCTACCGCGAGGCCGACCCCGGGCTGATCGCCGAGCCGCTCGAGACGTGTCCCCACTGCGGCGGCAATCGGATGCTCACCGCGGGTCCGGTCTGGCTCGGGGCCGTCCAGGATTCCGCGTTCATCGCCGCGGTTCGCAACGAGATACCGTACACATTCGATACCGCACCGAAGGCGCGGGAACTCTGTGACACGCTCGCGGCGGAACTCGACGAGCCGACCCATTACGACCAACACAAGCTCTGTCGGAACTGGGGACTGCCCGCGAACGCGATGGACGACTTCTTGGCCGACCTGCGCGAGGCGGGCTATGCGGCCTCTCGAGCCCACTACGGCGGGACGACGTTCAAGACGGACGCCAGCGTCGACGAGATCCACGCGGCGACCGCAGACAGTCTCGACTGAACGGCCGGATCCGGGTCTCGGATGCCTCCTCGAGTTCGCTACTCGAGGTCAGCGTAGAGGCGAACGAGGCCACACTCGGGACAGCAGACGCCCTGTAGCTCCGCCCTGTTCTGTAGGCCGATCGTTCCCAGCAGCCCGTCGCGTTTCCCGGTGGTAATGAACAGTCGACTCGACTCGGTGTCGCGGACCTTCGTTTCCTCCATCGTCACGCCGCAGTCGGGACAGCGTCGTTGCTCCATGCGATGATGTTAGACATTCAACATAAAGAAACTCGTTGTTTGCGTGATCGTCACGCGATCGCGGGAGACGGCCGAGAGCGTAACGCTATCGATCCGAACCGCTCGAAACCGACCGCTACAGGTCACCGGGTCACACCGGGCCGAGAGTACCCGACGGTCCGTTCCGACGTAACGTCCCGTTAGAGACCTGTGCTCTGTGATTACATATTTGGCGGTACCTCGAACGGCGGGTCGTGATCGATCGGGGACGAGGGGTGGACCTGACGAGACGAGTCCTTCGACTCGCGAAGGACCAGCAGTTGACGCTGCTGGCGGCTGGGGTCGCCTTCTACGGCTTCCTCTCTCTGGTGCCGCTCATGTTGCTGGCGCTCGGCCTCGCGGCGTCGATCGGCGGCGAGGCCCTCGCGGACCGCCTCTCCGCGGCCGCGACCGACATCCTCACCGTTCAGGCCCAGACGCTGCTGGCCGACGCCGTCACCGACGAGACCGGGCGGCGCGGGGCGACCGTCGTCGGTATCCTTGGCCTGCTGTGGGGCTCGAGCCGCGTCCTCCGGGGGCTCGATCGGGCCTTCTCGCAGGTCTACGGAACGGTCGGCGAGAAGTCGCTGCTGGATACGATCTGGGACGCGACGATCGTCTCGATCGTCATCGCGGTCGGTCTCGCGCTACTGGGAGCGCTCGAGCTTGTCGTTCGATTCCTGCCGGGGCTCGAGGTGACGATCGCGGTCGCGGTCGTGGGACAGCTGTTCGTCGTCTTGGGGCTGTTCGTCACCTTTCTCCCGTTGTACGTGATCTTCCCGGATGCAAACGTCAGGATCCGTGAGGCCGCGCCGGGGACGGTTATCGCCGCGGTCGGCTGGTTCGTCCTAAGCCGGACGTTCTCGCTGTACGCCGGTCTGCTGTCGGAGTACGCGGTCTACGGTGCGCTCGGTGCCGTGTTCCTCGTCCTCGTCTGGCTGTACGTCGGTGCGATCATCCTCGTCTTCGGCGCGGTCCTCAACGCAGTCCTCGCCGACCGTGAAGTGGATCGGCAGCTACAAAGTCCCGGACACCGACAGATTTCGACAGAAGCGATGACCGACGACGCTACGGGTGCCGACGAGGGAGCCGCGGAGGACCGCGCGAGCGACCGTGCGACCGCGAGGAGCGCCAGCGCCCGAACGCGCGATCGTTCGGACGATTCGGAGGTGCTCCGCGAGGAGATCGAGCGGCTGCGCGACCGCGTCGACGAGTTTGAGGACGATGTCGAGGACAGAACCGTCCGAAAAGAGTCCCTCGAGGGCGAACTCAAGCGCTACGTTCGACGACGGGTGCGACGCGGCCACGCCCACGACTGGGGACCCTACCTCGTCTTGCTGTACGGGACAGCGATGTCGATCGCCGCGTTCTACTTCCTCGAGGGGATCTACGCGATCCTCGCGATGATCGTCGTCTGGACCTCGACGCTCGGCGTCTACGTCCTGATGGTGCTGTTCGGCTTCGGCATCTCCCTGCTCGGGATCCCCGGCCGCGTTCGGAATATGATCGGCGACCGCCGCTCCTGATCGCGCACGTAGCACCGCATCCTGCCGGCTCCCGTCTCACGCGCGGGTCTTCGATTTCGTCCTCGAGTCCTCACAGTTCGACCGCCCCATAGCGAGTTGATCACTGCTTCGTAACGACTCGAACCGACAGCTTCGCCGCTCGAGCGGGGCCGTCATCGAGTCGCTCGCTGTGTAGCGTCGCCCAGTAGCGTTGCCGTCGCCGATCACTGCTGCGTGGGGACGGCCCGCCGGACGAACCGTCGCACCCGATCCGTGTAGGTCGCCGGACGGTGGAGATTACAGATGTGGCCGGCACCGGCGAGGACTTCGACGCGGCCATCCCGCGCCGCGCCGGCGTGGGCCTGCTCGCCGCGGCGCATGAGCTTGTCGTTTTCCCCGTTGAGAATCAGCGTCGAGCCGGGATAGCTCGAGAGTTTCGCCCGGAAATCGACGCCCGCGATGTCTGGGCCCGCGTCGCCGAACTGCTTCGGGTAGAAGCCCGCGCCGATGATCTCGCGCTCGATGTCTGGTGGGAGATCCCGGTTTCGGACCCAGCGCGCCGCGAGTTTCTCGCCGGCGCGTTTTCCGAGATCCGGTTTGGTCAGGAGCCGCGCTAACCCGCCGGTCAGTCGCGTGCCGAGCGCCATCGTGTCCACCGGGTTCACGCTGCTTCCCGACAGCACCAGTGCATCGACATCGCCGGGGTTGCGGTAGGCGTACTCGGTCGCCGCGTACCCGCCAAGCGAGAGCCCGACGAGTACCGCCGAGCCGTCGACGTGGGCCTCGAATACGTCCTCGAGGACGTCGATCGCCGGGGCCATTCGGAACGGCTTGCCGGCGCGGGTTCCGTGGCCCGGCAGGTCCGGCGCGACGACGTGGTATTCCTCGGAAAGTTCCCGCTGTTGGGGGAGCCACATTTTCCGCGTGAACATCGCGCCGTGGACGAACACGATCGACTGTGCGTTCGACGGACCGGCGACGTCGACGCCCTCGACGCCGCCGCTCTCCGCTCTCCAGTTCATAGCTGGTGTGGGTATCACGAGGAGTTCCTTAGTAGGCCGCCCGGCGAGCCACGGCGAAGCGCGGGGACTGGTTCCCGTGTCGCCGCGAGTCATTGGCAACGACCCGTTCGCCGCCGATCATCGGAGTGGCGTCGAGTCGCCCTCTCGTCGACGGAACTGCGATCTCGTCGCCGACGCCGCCGGCGTTACAGAGCAGCTACCCGCGGTTAGGAGCGACCCGGGAGTGAACGGCCTGCCGGCGTGTTCACCGGTCGCGCTCGAGTTGATCGCCGCCGAACTCGTCGTCGCTCTGGATGCGGGAGGCCTGTGGACCGTCCTGGTCCTGGTACTTGGAGCCGCGCTCGCTGCCGTAGGGTCGCTCCGCTTCCGTCTTGAGTTCGGTAAAGGTGAGCTGCGAGATGCGCATGCCCGGCGTGAGCGCGACCGGTGCGGAGCCGAGGTTCGACAGCTCGAGCGTGATCTGGCCGCGATAACCGGGATCGCAGAGGCCCGCAGTAGCGTGGACGACGACTGCCAGCCGGCCAAGCGAGGACCGGCCCTCGACGTGGGCGATCAGATCCGCCGGGATCTCGACGCGCTCGTGGGTCGTTCCGAGCACGAAATCGCCGGGATGGAGGATGAAATCGTCGTCCTCGTCGACGATCGTCTCGGTGACGTACTCGTCGACCTCCCCTTCGGAGTTGGGGTGGATACAGGGGATGTTCGTCCGCTGGAACTCGAGGAACTCCCGGCCCAGCCGCAGATCGACGCTCGCGGGCTGGATCTGCAGTTCCGGATCGTCTAACGGGTCGACGACGAGGTCGCCGGCCTCGAGGCGCTCGAGGATGTCCGCGTCGGAGAGGATCATACGGAGTAGGAGCGAGCACGGGGCCCTAAATTCCTCGGTCCGACGCGACGGCCGTCAACGAAGTCAACCGATCGCACGAGCGGTCGTCTCGTGTTACCGGACTGAAATTCTCGCTCGGACGGCCTAACCGATTATAACGCTGTATCATGAATGTCCCCGCATGGATGGAAAGCAGGACCGATTCAACGGCGACACAAAGGTTCTGCATCAGCGGGCTGTCAGAATACCGCTTCCGGATCGGGAGGCCGAGCGCGTATTTCACGAGAACATGATGAACGTGGCAGCCGCTCGAGAGCAGAAAGCGGCGCTGTTCGCCGACTCGGACGTATCGGTGTTAGACGCCTACGAAGCGGAACGCGATCGCATCGACGAGTGCTTCGAGCGGCGACTTCGGCGGATCGCCGGGGAGAACTACGAGGAGGTCGCGATGGCGTATCACCGCGGCGAACGCGACGACCGGATCGGCGCGCTGGCCGCGTACTACTTCGAGGGGGCGTGGCGAGCCCAACAGCAGGTGACGATCACGGACATGCTGTACTCCCCGCTAATACTTCGCTATCCGGACAGTTTCACCCTCAACATGCGGTTCGCCAGCGGGCACACGACGGCGAAATCGATCCGCTACGAATCGCCAGCCCACTGTTCGGAGGACCTCGACGAATACACTGAAACCTACTACGAGGAAAGCCTGTATTCCCAGAAGCAGGCCGCCGACTACCTCAGCGAGACCGCCGAGATCATTCGCGAGGAGTTCCCCGATCCCGACGAGACCCCTTTTGCAGAGCGCAAGTACGGCGGCGTCGTCTCGGCAGTCGGCCGCCGCGGGTCGGTCTTCTCGGCGCTGCTCGAGCGCGTCGAGCCCGACCCCGATCGGTTTTCGGAATCGATCGACGAGCCGACCCTCGTCGAGGCGGGTCCGGAGGCGAGGCGGACGGAACGGGAACTCCTTCGGGACTGCGCGGTCGTCCACTGAGTCGCTGCTCGTTTACGCGCGAATGCAGCGAAAGCGCTCGTCACACAGGGAGAACGGCTGCCCGAGAGCCGAACCGTCACTACACGCGGGTGCTCACCGACTCGTCGCCGCGTGTGCCGAGGAGATAGTCACGGCTAAAGGCATCCCCGTCCTCGAGTCGGCCATGAAACAGGCCATCGTCGCCCGGACGGATATCGGGATGGGACAGGGAAAGCTCGCCGCACAGGTCGCTCACGCGTCGCTGTCGGCCTACGAGAAGGCGGACAGGCAGCTACAGGACCAGTGGAAACAGGGCGGGCAGAAGAAGGTCGTCCTGAAAGGGCAGAGCGAACGGCAGCTCCACGAACTCTCCGAGATCGCCAAGCGAGAGGGGATTCCCAGCGCCATTATCCGGGACGCCGGCCACACGCAACTCGAGCCCGGAACCGTCACCGCGCTGGCGGTCGGCCCGGCGGCGGACGACCGGGTCGATAGCGTGACCGGCGAACTGTCGCTGTTCTAATTCGTCAGTCCGAGCGGTAGCCCCGCGGTTCCTCCCTGACTGCCGACTCGTCGTCCGCCAGCGGCGGCTCGGTGGGAACGCTCGGGAGCAGCGAGCGAACGTCGATCGACTTGCTGCCAAGCACCGCGAAGCCGGCGAAGATCGTCAGGAAGCCGACGACGGCCATCGCGTCGATGGTCTCGTCGAGCAGCGCCCAGCCGCCGAGCGTCGAGACGACGGGCACGACGTAGAAGATCAGGTTCGCGCGGATCGCCCCGGCCGTGTCGATGAGGCCGAAGTAGGCGATGTAGGCGAGGACGCCGGCGAAGATGCTGACGTAGCCGAGCGCCAGCATCGCTTCGGTGTTCCACGTGATCGCAGCCATCGACTCGCCGCCGGACCAGGCCAGCAGGTGACACAGCGCGGCAGCGAAAGGCAGGCCCCACGCGACACGAACCGTACTCGAGAGATCGCTGTCGGCCCGACGGATGAGGACGGCCCCGAGCGCGGCGGCGATCGCTCCGGCGAAGAGGATACCTTTGCCGACGGCACCGCCGAGCAGGTTCGCGGGGTCGGGGCTAACGACGAGGGCGACGCCGAGCAGGCCCAGTCCCATGCCAGCTGCACCGCGGGCGGAGAGACGCTCGTCGGAGAGCAAGAACGCGGCGAACACCGGCGTCATGATCGGATTGAGACTGTACATGATCGAGGCGACGGCGCTCGTGACGTACTGCTGGCCGACGAACAGCAGGGCGTTGGTCAGCCCGATCGCGAGGACGCCGGTCGCGAGGATCGCGCCGATATCGCCGCGAGTCCGCGGGACCAGTTCCGACCGCGACGACGTCAGCCCGACGTAGGCGAGCATGACGACCGCGGCGACGTCGAACCGGAAGGCGACGAACAGCAGCGGCGGAAAGTACGCCAGCCCGGCCTTCGCTGCGACGAAGGTACCGCCGAAGAACAGACTCGAGAGGGCGAAGAAGACGGCGATGCGGCGGGATACCATCTACGCCGTCACCTCCGTTCGAACCGTGTGCGCCGGACCGAAACCGGCCGACGCGTGGATAGCGAAAATCATCGTACTACACCGTACGAGCTACGGGTTTATAGTTTCGTTCAGAAATAATTTCATAGCAAGAAACCCTGACGGGCCGGGAAATCTCTGGGAGCCGCAACATCGCTGCAGACCGTGAAATGATTTCACACTGCGAAAACGATTTACTACAGGGGCGACGACTGTCCGTATGGAATCGGCGCTCGAGGAGATCGAGTTCCTTGCACTCTCGTCGAACCGGGTCGAGGTGCTCAGGTTGCTCGCCGAGGGGCGACGGACGCGGACCGACCTCGCGAACGAGACCGGTGCCTCACAGGCGACCCTGGGTCGGATTCTCGGCGATTTCGAGGACCGTTCGTGGATCAGACGCGACAGCGGCGAGTACGTCGCGACCGCGACCGGACGGCTCGTCGCGGAGGGATTTACGGATTTACAGGAGATCCTCGAGACCGAGGGCAGACTCCGGGATATCGTGGACTACCTGCCCACACACGCGATGGACTTCGACCTCCGGCGGCTCTCGGACGCGACGATCACCGTTCCCAGCGGGACGCGGCCGAACGCGCCGCTGGGGCGGTTGCTCGAGTTCCTTCGGGAGGGTGTCGAGGTCCGGACGTTTTCGCACACGTTCAACGAACAGACGCTGCGCGTCGTTCGAGAGCGCGTGACCGCCGGCGAGCAACGCTTTCGGGGCGTGTTCGGCCGCAGCGCGATCGACGCCCTCGCCGACGACTCGGCGCTCCGGGGCCAACTCGAGGCCCTACTCGAGGCCGAAGACGCCGAAATCCGGGTCCGCGAGGAGGGCGTGCCGATCGCGATCATGATCGTCGACGAGGTCGTCTACCTGCTCCTGCGCGACGAGAACGGCATTTTGCGCGCCTCGGTCGACACGGACGACGACGCCGTGCGCTCGTGGGCCGAGGACTCGCTGGACCACTACTGGCGGACGGCGACGCCGCTCGAGCCCGAGACGCTATAGTCGCCACTGAAACGATGTACACACTGATCGCGACGCTGTCGTGCGATCAGGTGTGCGATGACTTTCAGTGGCTGCTATATCCGACTGAGAATCGACCGGCGCGCCCGTTCTGTGTCGTCATGGATCCGTCGCCGCGGGGACCGGCTACGGCGACGCCGGTTCCGTTGCCGCCGGGCCGACGGTCGCCGAATCGGTCGCTATCGACTCGAGTCCCGTTCCCGGCCCGCCCGGCTCCGGAACGGGTCGCGCGAGTGCGGGTGAGGAGCCGGCCGCGATCGACGCGGGTTCCGGGCTCGTCTCCTCCTCGTCGGTCTGCTCGATGACGTACTCCTGTCCGACGGTCGACGCCTGCAGGCTGTCGACCGGCGCGTGATCTTCGGTCAGCACCGGCACGTCGTCGGTTTCGGGCTCGGAGAGGGAGGCGTTGACCTCGCCGCTCAAATCGATCCCGAGGTCGCGATTCTCGTTTCGCTGGGCGAGCTCGGCCTCGGTGAAGTCGGTCTCGGCTTTCGTCGCGACGACCTCGATGTTCTGGACCGAGTCCCAATTCGACGTTCGGTAGCTGTACGTCGACGCAAAGGCCTCGTCGATCGTCTTGTACTGGGCGCGGTAGAACTCCGAGCCGGCACCGCTGGGTGCGGCGATGACGTTCGCGAGGAAGACGCCATCTTCGGTCAGCCGGTCCTCTGCGAGTTCCATGAACCCGAGCTGGGTCAGGTGAATCGGAACCTGATCCTTCTGGTAGGCGTCGAGCACGATCACGTCGTATTTCTCGTCGGTGTCTCGGAGGTACTGCCGCCCGTCTTCCGTGTGGACGGTCATGTTCTCGCTTTCCTCGAGATCGAAGTAGTCCTTGGCCGCCTGCGAGACTTCGGGATCGAGTTCGGCGACGTCGACGTTGACATCGTATTTGCGCTCGAAGTCCTTCGGGCCGGTGTACCCGCCCCCACCGATGAACAACACGTCCTCGACCTCGTTGGGATCGTCGACCATCAGCATCGGCAGGTGGAAGAATCGCGTGTACTCGAAGACGTGTCGGTCGGGCTCCTCGAGGTCCATCGCGCTGTGGCGGGCCCCGTCTAAATACAGCGTTCGGGTATCGCCGTCGTCGATGACCTCAAGTTCCTGATAGGCCGTTTGGGTCTGGTAGACGACGTCGCCGCGGTGGTCAAAGGCGACCGGGCCGAGGCCGGCCGCGACGACGAGCAACACGGCGACGGCCACGCTGACGGCTGCCGGTTTCGGCGCGAGAGTAGGGAGCGTCAGCGCGACCGCGGTCCCGACGAGGATGAACCCGAACAGGAGACCGATCATGTCGATGCCGAGCGTCGGGATGAGGAGGTAGGTCGTCGCGCCCGCGCCCACGATGCTCCCGATCGTCCCGAGGGCATAGACGTGACCCGACGCCTCGCCGGTTCCCTCCACCATCGAAAGTTCTGCCGAGTAGGGGCTGATGAACCCGAGCAGGTAGGTTGGCGGCCCGAAGAGGATGAGGACGGCCGGCAGCGACGCGTACCGGGCCGGTAGCGGCATCGCCGAGGCCGAGAGCAGGAGTTGATCGCTTGCGTAGACCACGATCGCGACGTAGCCCGCCGTTCCCAGCAGGATCCAACTCATGCGTCGGTTCGACGCCGTTTCGGCTCGCTTACCGCCCTGCCAGTAGCCCAGACTCAGCGCGGCGAGGAAGACGGTGATGATACTTCCCCAGGTGTAGATGCTACTGCCGAATTGGGGGGCGATGATCCGGCCCGCGAGAATCTCCAGCCCCATGCTGGTAACGCCGGAGACGAACACTGCGACGTCGGGTTTGGTCGGCCGGTAGGCGGACAGCTGCCGCATGCTCATTATCGGACAGTAGCGGGCCCGCGACGAGAACCTGTCGCCTCACCCCGACAGTCGCCGGTACTCCGAACCGCCCCGCAATCGGTATCAGGGGCGCGAAACGACGTGCGTGAGTAAAAAGACGACGAGCGCGACCGTCGCGACGCTCGTGGGCGTAAAGACGAGGACGTCGATGCGGCTCGCTCCCCAGACGAACAGCAGCGCGAACAGCGTCGAGAGGACGGCGTTCAGCAGGAGCAAGACGCGCGGATCGCCCTGCGAGGACTCGAGGCCCTCCTGCAGTCCGTCGTCCGGTTCGCCGTCGGATCCGGCCATGCGAAGAGAGGGGAACGTTGGTCACTTAGTGGTTTCCGTGCGTGCCACCGGCGATCGGTGGCACGGATCACGTCTCGGCGACGAGATACCGCCGTCCCGGCGGTTTTTATAGTGATTCGGCGGCACGGAGTCACTATGCGCGAAGTGACGGCGTCGCGAGTGCTCGACGTGACCGCGGCCGATCTATCGACGTGGCTCGAGCCGGCGGCGATCGTCGACGCTGAGGGGAGCTTTACGGTCGAACGCGTCGAGGAAGAAGCCAACGCCACGATCGTTGTCGCCAGCGGCCCCGGAATCCGACTCCCGCTGCGGTTCGAGGACCGCGACGACGAGATTTACTACACGCAAGAGGGCGAACACGGTCCCTTCTCCCACATGGAGACGTGGCTCGAGTACGAACCCGTCGACGACAAGCGGACTCGGGTGACGATCCGGTCGGCGGTCGAACTCGCCGCGCCGCTGCCCTTCGGCGATCGGATCGCCGCGTGGAAGCGAAACGGCGAACTCGAGGGGGCGCTCGAGACGATCGAGACCGAACTCGGCTGAGGGTGTGGTGGAGCGGGCGACGGTCAGAGAAGTGTAGGAGTAGGGTGCGGTGAGCGTGGGTAGCGGCGGTGATCAGGGCTCGCGAAGCACGACATCTTCGTCGTCCTCGCTCGGAAACGGGTTCGCCAGTTCGTCGGCTCGTTCCCACTCGTCGTCGGTGACCAGACAGTCCGCGAGTTGCGAACGAAGCGACGATTCGTGGGCCTCGAGATCGGTGCCGATGAAGACCAGTTCCGTCTGCCGGTCGCCGTGGTCGTCGTGCCACTCGAGGTCGGGCCGATTGGAGCGGTACAGCTCCCGCTGGACCTCGGGGAGGGCGGCGATCCACGGCCCGCGGACGGTCGCGCGGACCGAGGGGCCGGCCTGAGCGATGTCGATTTTCACGTCGTGGCCGGCGATCCACGCCGTCCCCTTCGATCGGACGATATCGTCGGGGAGGTCCCGGAGGAACGACGCGAAGCGCTCGGGATGGAACGGGCGGCGCTCCCGGACGACGAAGGAGTCGACGCCGTAGACCTCGTCCGGATGGCGATGGTCGTGGCCATCGTGATCGTCGTGGTCGTGCGGTTTGTCCCCCTGTTCGGTGTCGCCGTCATCGGCCAGCGCCCGCTGCCAGCCCGCTAACTCGCCCATCCACCCGGGATCGAACAGGCCCACACCCAGTATGCGGTCCGGGTCGACCTCGCTGAACGTCGTGCGGATCGTCTCGGCCATCGGCTGAAGCGCCTGAACGAGGTCTTCGGCCCGCTCGAGTTCCGGCTCGGTACAGCGGTCCGTCTTGTTGAGCAAGACCAGATTTGCCACCTCGAGTTGCTCGATCACCAAATCCGAGAGCGGGCGATCGGCCTCCCCGTCCTCCCCGCGGCGCTCGGGGACCTCGTCGCCGTCGAAGGCGTCCAGAAACAGCCGCGTGTCGAGGACGGTCACCAGCGCGTCAAGGTCGTAGCTGGCGGCCACGCGCGAGGACGTGGTAAACAGCCGGGCGACCGGTGCGGGCTCCGAGATACCGGAGGACTCGACGAGCAAGTGATCGAACTCTCGCTCGCGGGCTAACCGGACGACCGCCGTCTCGAGGTCGTCTTGCAGTTCACAGCAGATACAGCCGTTCGAGAGTTCGGTGACCCCGCCCTCGACATCGAGATCGGAGCCCTCGGCGACGAGTTCGGCGTCGACGTTGACCGACCCCATGTCGTTTACCAGTACCGCGAGGTCGCGGTCGGCTGTCCGCAGGAGATGATTGAGTAGCGTCGTCTTTCCCGCCCCGAGACTGCCCGAGAGGACGGTCACCGGAATCGTCGTTTGCATAGGGATGGGTTGTGACTCGAGGGGCAAGAAGCGTCGCCTCGAGGCGGGGCTGTCGGCCCGCGAACCGAACGGGGTTCTCACCGCCGTTCCCCGGCAAAGCAGTTACTGGGTGAGAAAGTAATGAAAACCTACTTGTGATGGTGGGAATAAAATCGGCCCGTATGAAGCAGTGTCCCCGCCGTACCCTCCTCGGTGGCATCGGCACGACGATCACCGCCGCGATGGCAGGTAGCGCCGTCGGCGCGACGACTACACAGTCGGGTAGCGACGCCGGTTCGCCGGCAGTCGACGATCTCCTTGACTACCTTCCGGCATCGGTCGCGACGGACTCGATGATGATGATGACGACGGACTACGAGCGCCGCCGGGAAGCCAACGAACCCTACGAGCCCACCCCGAACACCGGCCGGTTCCAGATCGATCCCGAATCCGTCTCGAAACAGGCCCTCGTCTACGACACTGGGGACGACGGGTTTTCGATGCCGATCACCGTCCTCGCCGGTGAGTTCGACCTCGAGGGCGAGGGCGAGTCTCGCGAGACTGACGGCGGCGTCGAGTACGACTACCAGGAGAACAAGGAGACGGTCGCCGCCGCAACCGAGACCCTCGCCGTCATCGCCGAAGCCGACGACACGGTCGATGACGCGTTCGCGGCGAAGGCGGGCGAGACCGAGCGCCTGCTGGCCGCCGAGCCGGTCCTCCAGGACGGGTTCGAACTCTTCGACGGTCGCGCCGGCTACACCGTCCAGACGGCCGACAACTCGCAACTCCCCGATTCCATGGGGGACGTTACGGTCGAATACATCGCCAGAGCGATGACCGTGCTCGGTCCGGACACCCTCGAGATGAACGTCGGAGTCGCACTCGAGGATGCGTCCAACGTCACCGACGAACTGATCGAGACGCTCAAAGGCGAACTGGCCTACACTGCCACGAAAGGCGAGCCGACGGTCGAAACTGACGGTGCTCTCGTCACCATCTCCGCCAAGCGCGACCTCGCGGCCGAACGGGCGGTCAGGGAACACGACAGTCCCGGATTCCTCCACGCCGAACGCGATTTCGATCTCGAGGACGAGTACCTCGAGATCGAAGTCGGGCGTGGTGATCCAACCCCGATCGAGGACCTCACGCTCGAGGTCGGTGGCGAAGAGTACGACCGCGATATCTGGGCCGACGGCCACGGTACCCTCGAAGAGGGTGATACGATCGTCATCGATATGGACGACGTCGAGCCGACCCTCTCAGTCACGCTCACGCACGAGCACCAACTCGGCGAGAGCTCGAGCAGCACGACGATTCTCGACCGATTCGAGTTCGAGTTCGACTACGATATCGATACCGAGAGTCTCTCCGTCAAATACACTGACGAGTTCCCGCTCGACGGCGAGAAAGTTTCACTCGTCGCCTACGACGAACGGCCGCGGTACCGACCCCGCGAATCGGAGGACACCATCGAGCCGAAAGCGACGGTACAGCCGTGGAGCGACACGATGAGTGCGGGCGATACGGCAACGCTCGAGGACGTCCAGCCCGGCGATACCGTCCTCGTCTGTTGGGAAGGAACGGGCCGACAGGACAGCATCGCTCGCGACCGTATTCGACCGCCGGGCCACGTGCGTTTCGATTACGACTACGAGAACGAAACGCTCTCGGCGACCGTCGAGTTCGAAGACGAGACCGAGCGGTCGGCCGCGGAGTACGAACTGCTGATCGACGAAGAGCCGGCGGCCACGCAGTGGGCCGACGAGTACGACACCGTCAGTTCGGGGACGACGATCGAACTCGAAGACGTGGCAGTCGGCACCGACGCCACCGCCGTCTGGGGCGACGAGGACATCCGCATCGGCGGCACCCGAGCACAGCCGTCGATCGATCTGGCGTTCGACGACGGGACGGTCACACACAAGGGCGGCGACGCCCTTCCCGCGTCGAAACTCGAGGCACGAGTCTGGACGAACGACGGTCGTACCAAGATCGATATCGCCGACGAGGTCGACGGCGACTTCGAGAAAGGCGATTCGTTCACCGTCGACGCTGCGGAAGCCCGCAGCATTATGCTCCGATACGACGGCGAGTATTCCGTCGGCTACGCGCATCCGCCGCGGTAACCGAGTCGAAACTGCGTTCGCAGGTGCGTTTTCGCTTCCGTTTTTCGAGACACCGAGCGACGCCGACTCGGCCACCGCCGGGACGCGACATATTTTTGTCTCCGGCCCTGAGCATGATTGACGATGACATTGGCCGATCGGATCGCGACGTTCCGGGCCACGCTCGAGGAGTGGCTCCGCGGGCTCTATCACGGGATGATCGCCCACCCCGCCTACGAGAAGATCGAGGCCGAAGCGGAGGACCTCGAGGACGCGTTCATGCTGGCGTGTTTCCCCGACGCCTTCGGCATCCCGTCGCCGGTTTCGTACTACACGGCCGAACTCCTCCCCTTCCTCGAAGACGAGTATCAGGCGTGGGAGCGGCGGATGTGGGACCGGCAGTCGATCATCGAACGCAAAGGCCACCAGTATCACTTCTGATGACGGAGTTTACCTTCTTCGGCGGCAAGGGCGGCGTCGGCAAGACGACTGTCTCGAGTGCCTATGCCCTCGAGTGTATCGACGCCGGCCTCGAGACGTTGGTCGTTTCGACGGACCCGGCCCACAGCACCGCCGACGTGTTCGATCAGGAGTTCGGCGACGAGCCGCGGCCGGTCGAGGGCTATGACGGGCTCTCGGCGATGGAGATCGACCCCGACCGGGAGGTGCAGGATCACCTCTCGGAGCTCAAACAACAGCTCGGCTCGCAGCTCTCGGCGACGATGGTCAACGAGGTCGACATCCAACTCGAGATGGCCCACCAGACGCCGGGTGCCTACGAGGCCGCTCTGTTCGACCGGTTCGTCGAGGTGATGCGCAACGCCGAGCCGTACGATCGGGTGGTGTTCGACACGTCGCCGACCGGTTCGACGCTGCGATTGCTCGCGCTCCCCGAACTGCTCGAGCGCTGGATCGACCGGCTGATGGACAAACGCGAGCGCAGCATCGATCTCTTCGAGAAGGCCGCGATCGGCAACAACGAACCGCGCCGCGTGATGGAGGGCGATCCGATCCTCGCACGCTTGCAAGAGCGCAAGGAGCGATTCGAGTTCGCCGGCGAGGTGCTGCGCGAGGACGCCGGATTCTACCTCGTCTTGAATCCCGACGAACTCTCGATCCGCGAGACGCGCCGCTCGGTCGAGACGCTCGCCGAGGCCGACCTGCCGGTCCGGGGACTCGTGGTCAACCGCCTCTCGCCCGAGCCCGATCCCGACGAAAACGGCCGGGGAGCGCGCTATCTTCGCCAGCGGGTCGCGACCGAACGCAACCGCCTCGAGCGGATCGAACGCGAGTTCGACGTGCCGATCGCCGCGACGATCGAGACCCGCGTCGAGGAAGTCCGCGGCAGCATTCTCGAGGACGTCGCCGCGGACCTCGAGATCGAGGTCGGAGACGGCGATCGGGCACCGACGACGTAACGGGGCCAGTCGTCGCGGTCGGTACGGAGAAACGTGGCGTCTCGCCGTAACCCGGTGTCGCCGGGAATCCACGGTGGGTTTCGGGGCTCGTGATATGCTTCTTATATTCTCAAATAAAGAAGGGGTAACCCAAAAAATCGGTTGGCGCTAGTCCGAAATACAATGAATTATATTTATATTCCTCCCGTGCAACCACCTGCTAGGGAGTTAGTAACATGGCAGGTGTAATTTGGATCGTCGCACTGGTGCTCGTGTTGTTCTCGGTCGCGTACGTGGGGTACGGGCGGTACCTCCAACAGTTCGTCAATCTCGACGACAGCCGGGAGACGCCAGCACACAAGTATCAAGACGGTCAGGAATACGTGCCGGCGAAAAAGCCGGTGCTACTGGGGCATCACTACTCGAGTATCGCGGGGGGCGCGCCGATCGTCGGCCCGATTACGGCCGCACTGGTTTGGGGTTGGGTCCCGGCCGTGCTGTGGGTCGCCATCGGCAACCCGCTGTTGGGTGCGGTCCACGACTTCGTCTCGCTGTCGAGCAGCCTGCGACACGAGGGGAAGTCCATCGGCTACATCATCGGGGAGTACGTCGGGGAACGGGGCAAGAACATGCTGCTGTGGTTCGCGTTCCTGCTGACGATCCTCGTCGTGGCCGTCTTCGCGCTGGTCATCGGGATCGTCTTCAACGGCTACCCGCAGGCCGCCACCGCGAGCCTGCTGTACGTCGGGCTCGCATTCGTCTTCGGATTCTGGCTATACCAACTGAACCTCCCGTTTTCGGTCGGGACGGTCATCTTCGTTGCCGGCATCTTCGCGACAGTCTGGGTCGGAATCCAGTACCCGATCGCACTCTTCGGCTCGGAGTTCCCGAATGCACCGGATACGATCGTTCTGTTCGGTGAGACCGCGCCCGGGTTCGTGCCCGAACTGGGATTCAACGCGAACGTGGGTGCGTGGGTCCTCGTGATGCTCGTCTACGGGGGTCTCGCCAGCGTCCTGCCGGTCTGGATGCTGTTGCAACCCCGTGATTACCTCTCGTCGTTCCTGCTATACACCGGCGTCGGCGGGGCGTTGCTCGCCGTCATCGTGGGGACGTTCATCACGTCCACCAGCGAACCGCTGACCTTCCAGATCGACGCGTGGTACGGCGTACTCGGCAGCGACAACGCGGCGTACGATCTGATGCCGCTGTTCCCGTTGCTGTTCATCACGATCGCCTGCGGGACGATCAGCGGGTTCCACTCGCTGGTTTCCTCGGGCACCACGGCGAAACAACTCGACAAGGAGACCGACGCGCGACTGATCGGTTACGGCGGGATGCTCGGTGAAGGACTGCTCGCCACCGTCGCGCTCTGTACGATCGGCGTCGCGGGGATCGCCGGTGCCGGCGGCATCGGGACGGCGCTGCCGAACTTCGCGACCGGTGGCGGCGTGATCCTCACCGCATTCGGTCTTCCGGAAAGCTACGGTGCGCCGTTCATGGCGCTGGTACTCGCCAGTTTCCTCCTGACGAGCATGGACACCGCGGTCCGTCTCAGTCGGTACATGGTCGAAGAACTCGTCGGGACGCCCCAGACTACCGTCGAGGAATACGGCGCGAACCGGTACGTCAACACGAGTCTCGTCGTCATCGCCGCCTTCCTGCTCCTCGGAACGGGCAGCTGGGAGGACCTCTGGCTGCTGTTCGGCGGAGCGAACCAGTTGCTCGCCGGACTGGCGCTGCTGACGGGCACGGTCTGGCTCGCTAACTGGGACCGGAGCAAGCAACTGATCAGTACGGGTGTCCCGCTGGCACTGATGTCTGTCGTGACGATCATCGGGTTGCTGTGGGTCGCCTTCTATCAGGTCCTGTACAGTCGGCTCCTCATGGGTGATCCAACCATCTGGACGTGGATCGCCGGCGGCGGCCAAATCCTGATCAATCTAACGTTGATCGGATTGGCGCTGTCGCTGCTGCGAATGGGCTACGGAAACATCAAGTCCAGTCGCGGCCTCGGCGGCGACGCGGTCGCCGCGGACGGCGGGAAGCCGGCAGAAGACGACTAAAGCTGTAGCCGTCGGGCGATTAGCCCGAGCAGACCGACTTCTTTCCGTTCAATCTCCTCCCAGAGCCGGAAGGCCGTCGCGATATCGGCGTTCTCGCTGGCGACGAGGTCCTCCGGTTCGGGCGCGACGACGGCCAGATTGATCTCGTAGTGGCCGTGATAGCCGTACTTCAACAGCGTCCGGTCGGAAAAGCCCGCAACGCGACTGCGAACCTCGTCGGGAATCGACGGCGTGACCGCGACGAACGTGAACTCGGTGCTGTAGTGTTCCTCGTCGGGATCGATCCAGTCGTCGCCGAGTCGATGGCCGAGGTCGACGTAGCGGTCGAGCACTGCGTCGTCGACGCGGTCGACCTGATCGACGAACAGGTGTTCGGTCGACTCGTGCTCGGCGATCGAGATGGAGGGATGGAGGAAGTGTTTCTGGCTCGCGAGGTCCATCCGCCCGTACAGCGTGAACCGCTCGCCGTCGACCGAGCGATCCTTCTCGAGGTCGTAGTTGTGCATCAGACGGTCGCTTACCCGGTCGACGTACTCGTCGTCCCAGTCGGGCACGGCCGCCGTTTCGATTCCCGTACTCGAGTCTGCCTCAAGGGAGTCCTCGGATGCCGGCTCCCGGTCAGACATGGGTGGTGAGTCCTCCATCGGCTCGAGCGGGTGCCGTTCGCGGGGCCGCCCGTCGGGGACAGCGAGTCGCAGTAGTGACCGTTTCCATGTGGGTAGATGCCACGTCTCGGGCAAAAGTCCGTCGGCACGGGGCCGGCCCGTTGCGAGCAGATTTAAGTGCGACTGGGGCATACCATGCCCTAGATTCACATGGGAAAAGACCGCGAAGCCTGCGGGCGTTGTTCGATGTCGGTCGCCGTCGACGTCGCGAACGCCGACACCGACGAGGAGGCACGGAGCGACCGCGACCCCTACGGCGAGGCCCGAATCGAGGTCGACGAGGACGAACTGCGGACCGTCTCGCCCGGCGCGTGGCTCTCCGGGCTCGCGGGACGGCTCGACGACGCCGCTGAGCGGTTCGTCTGGGGACAGTAGCGTACTTCGGAGCCGTGGGGTCGAACGCTCCGACGCGTCGCAAATTCTCGCGAGCAGTGCGCCACCTCAGTTGGTCGTGATGACTTCGATCACGTCTCGAGACTCGACTTCGTAGTCCTTGCCCAGTTGGCGGTTCGTCCGACAGTCGATCGCGTGCAGGAAGCCGTCGCCGATGTCGGAGTGCAGACTGTAGGCGAAGTCCTCCGCGGTCGAGTTCGGCGGGATCAGGTAGCAGTCCGGCAGCACCTCGCCGCGTTCGTTCCCCAGTCCGTTCGCGCCGCCGGGGAAGACGGGAGTGACCCCGAGGACGTCGAAGAGCGCGGTTTCCAGTGCCGCCTGCACGCCGGTCGCGCCGAATTCCGTGAGGAAATCCCGGATCTGCTCTAAGCCCTGTTCTTGATCGCCGGAGATATCGCCCGTAATTTCGAAGTCGTCGTCGCCGGGTCGGTAGTCGACGACGCCGGCACCGTCGGCGGACTTGAGCGCCTTCTCCGCGTGGGCGCTGCAGGGAACGATCGTCAGGTGGTCGTAGTCGGGATCGTTCGCGATCTCCTCGTAGTTTGCCTGCGCTTCGGGGGTGTCCATCTTGTTCGCCGCGATGACCATCGGCTTGGTCTCCTTGCGGATTTCGCGGGCCAACTCGAGTTGGTCGTCCTCGTCCCACTCGTCGGGATCGAAGCCGACGTCGACGCGCCGGATGAGCCGCTTGATCTCGTCCTCGTTGGTTTTGAACGCGCTCATCTGCTCGGCGAGTTCCTCCTCGATGGCGTCGTCCTCGGTAGTGTAACCCGTCTCGTATCGATTGATCCCCTTCTCGAGGACGCCGAGATACCACTGGTCGAGTTCCTCTTCCAAGAACGCGATGTCGTCCCGCGGGTCGTGGCCCTCGGTGGGTTCGCCCTCGGCGTCCGTCTCCCCGGAGAAGTCGACGACGTGGACGAGCACGTCGGTCTCGTTCAGGTCGGAGAGGAACTGGTTGCCCAGCCCGTTGCCCTCGTGTGCCCCGGGGATCAGCCCGGCCACGTCGACGAGTTTCGTCGGGACGAAGCGGGTTCCGTGGTCGCAGTAGCCCACGTTGGGGGTACACTCCTCGTCGAATTCGGGTGCCGCACAGTCGACGCGGACGTAGGCCTCGCCCACGCTGGGGTCGATGGTTGTGAACGGATAGGCCCCTTCGGGCACGTCGTTCATCGTTGCCGCATTGAAGAAGGAGGACTTGCCGACCGAGGGTTTGCCGACGAGTCCGATCCGGTAACTCGTACTCATTATCCGTCCCTCGAGCGGCCAGACTAAACGGGTTTTGTTCCGATTCCGGGGTGCTACGAGTATGCCTGCCACACCGTTGTTCGAACCGTTCGATCGTTCGACACCCCGTCGTCCCGAACTCTCGGGTACGTCGTTCATCGTCGCCGTCGCAGAATCGCTGTGCGATTCTGCGGCCGTCAGCGCGGAGCGCTGGCGGCGGCGTTGAAGAATCGAGCCTAGTCGAGGACGGCAACCAACGCGTCCATCGTTCGCTCGACGCGATCGAGACGCGCGTTGTGTCCCATATGCCCGACCCGGAGGATATCGTCCTCGAGGTCGCCGAGTCCGGTCGCGAGGACGATGTCGTGCTCGTCGGCGAGCGTCTGCTGTATGGCCGTCGCGCTCCCGTCGACAGCGAGTGCGGTCACGGTTGGCGACGGCGTCGCTCCGTCGGGGTACAGCGACAGCCCGAGATCGGCGGCCCGCTCGCGACAGCGCGCGGCGGCGTCCTCGTGGCGCTCGAAGACCGACTCGAGGCCCTCCTCGAGCAGTAGGTCGGTCGCCGTGTCGAGCCCGTAGAGGTTCGACGCGAGGTGCGTGTAGGGGAACCACTCGTCGGCGGCGGCGTCGCGCCACGGCTCGAGGTCGGTGTACAAACTGTCGGTTTCGAAGGACTCGATCTTGTTCCACGCGCGGTCGCTGATCGAACAGACCGTCAGTCCCGGCGGCGCGCTGAAACACTTCTGGGACGCGCCGAGACAGACGTCGATCCGGTCGGTCGGCACCGGCGTCCCGCCGAGCGAGGAGACGGCGTCGACGACGCTGATGACGCCGTGTTCTTCGAGGGTCTCGAGGATCGGTTCGATGTCGTTCAGCACACCCGTCGGCGTCTCGCAGTGGACCAGCGTCGCCACGTCGAAGGATTCGTCGGCGAGCAGGGACTCGACTCGCTCACGGTCGAGCGGGTTCCGCCACGAGGTGTCACAAACCACGGCCTCGCCGCCGGCCATGTCGACGAAATCCGCGAACCCCTCGCCGTAGAGCCCGTTTGCGATACACAGCACCCGATCGCCCGGTTCGACCAGCGACGCGATCGCGGCCTCGAGGCCGAGGATGCCCTCGCCGCCGAGGATCACGATGTCGTCGTCGCCGTAGATCGCCTCGAGTTTGGCCGTCAGGTCGCGGTAGAACTCGAAGAATTCGGGTTCGACGTCGGGGTTCGGTGTCGGCTCGCTCATCCGTTCACGGACCGCCGCGGGTACCTCGGTCGGCCCGGGGGTCATACGCAGTCGATCGTCGCTCATACGCGGGATAGCGGCGCGTCCGGCCATAAAACCACTCGAGACGACGGCCGTTCCCGCTCGTGCGGGCCCGGGAAAACGGGTATCAACCCGGTCGTCGTCGGGTACGACGAGTCCGCCATGGCCGACCCTGACCCACGGTGCGCTGCGAGCGAGCAGCGGATCTCCCATCCCGCCTTCGCCGCACTGTCCGACCGATTCGTGCCGGATCGATTCCTGATCGGTACGCACCGCGAATACCTCGCGGCCGACCTCTCCGGGCGCGTCCTCGATCTGGGCGCGGGCAGCGGCCCGATGTTCCCCTACGCCGCCGATGCCGGGGGCGACGACCTCGCGTATCACGCGGTCGAACCGGACCCGAACATGCGACGCCGGGCCGCACGCAAGGTAAAGCGCACTGACTTGTCAGTCGCCCTCCGCGACGCCCGCGGCGAGTCGCTGCCCCACGCCGACGACAGTTTCGACGTCGTGCTCTCCGGGCTGGTCTTCTGTACCATCGGCGACCCCGACGCCGCCCTCGAGGAAGTCGCCCGCGTCCTGCGGCCGGGCGGGGAACTGCGCTTCCTCGAGCACGTCCGAAACAGCGGCTGGCGCGCGCGAGCCCAAGACCGGCTGACGCCGCTGTGGGAACGCGCCGCCGGCGGCTGTCAGTTGAACCGCGAGACGGTCGCGCGCTTCGTCGGTCACGACGCGTTCGGCGTGCTCGAGATCGAGCGGACCGGCGTCGGAATCTTCCCGGTGACGCCGGTCGTCCGCGGGCGGCTTCGACGGCGAGACGAGGAGTTCTCGATCCCGTAGCGGCTCTGTCCGGCCGGACTGCCACGGAATCGTGAGCGAGCCGTTAAGCCGTTTGACGTGGTATCAGTACACATGATCGAGAAGACGCTCGTGCCGATCGACGATTCCTCGCAGGCCGAGGCGGCGCTCGCGTACGCCCTCGAGGAGTTTCCCGATTCCTCGATCACGGCGATGCACGTCGTTCGCCTGCCGGAGGGATACTGGGCGTCGTTCGCCGGCTCGCCTGCGGAGTTACCTGGATACGACCGGGCGCAGAGCCACGGCCGGGAGCTGCTGGAAACGGCGGCCGAAACGGCCGCTGCGGAGGGCCGCGAGATCGAGACGGTCATCGAGACAGGGACGCCGACACGGGAGATTATCGACTACGCCGTCGACGGCGACTTCGACCAAATCGTCGTGGGGAGTCACGGCCGCCACGGCGTCGATCGCGTCCTGCTCGGCAGCGTGTCCGAAGCGGTCGTCCGCCGCGCGCCGATGACGGTGGTCGTCGTCCACGACCAGTAACCGGAACCGTCGATCGGCCACAGCACTGCCGAATCCGATCGAATGCTCTTGTGGCCCGATCGCGGCCGCCAGTCACGACGCGTTAGTTCCGTGTTCGGATCGCTCGCTTGCCCGGAGAAAACGCTCGAGACTGTTATCGGTCGGTCAATGCTGCCGACGAGACTGGTGTCGGTGCTCGTCGAGAACAGGAACGCCGAACTGATTTTCACAAACTGATGACTATAACTATTCCTTATACGTTCGCCGGTGGTCGTTGGCGTATCGGTTATGTCTCCCGAACAACACCGAAGGACGCACCTGAACCGTCGATCGTGTCTCACAGTAACCGCCACGGCAGTTGCGGGGGCGATCGGCGGAGCGGGAACGGTCGGCGCGGCGTCGGACGGCGGGTACGAGACGGTCACCGTTCCTCCGGGCGAGCGCGAAATCGTCCGGGTAGAGGACGGCGAGACGTTCGAGAACGTCCTGTTCGACGTGACGGCAAGCGGGGCCGCGGTGACGATCGTCGCGTACGGCTCGGACTGGACCATCCGGAACGTCGCGGTTCGTGGGCAGGTCGACATGGGTGACGAAGCGGTGATCGGCGCGGCCGATACCGGCGGCGGGACCTCTCGCATCGAAAACGTGTGGCTCGGCGACGGCGCGGTCTACGAGAAGAAAGGTGGGACCGGGATCTGGGTCAGTCCGGATCATGACGGCCACCTCGAGATCGACCGGGTGAACGTCCAGCGGATGTGTGACAACGGGTTCTACTGCTCGCCGCCGGGTGCGGGGTCTGGCGGAACCGTCGCCCTGCGGAACTGTTATGCCGCAAACTCGTGGATCGCCAATTACCGGCTCGCGTCGGGAATCCTCGAGAACTGCGTCGCCGCCGTTACCGACGAGCGACAGTACCGCACGGGACGGGGCGTTTGGGCGTGGCCGTCCGGGCCGGTCGTGGTCCAAGGGTGTCAGTTCGCCATGAACGGGCACCACTACTCGTTCGTCCCCGGTGCGAACGACGAGGGAAGCGATATCGTCGCCGACGAGACCCACTGGGACGATGCGTTCCACGGCGGCTGGACCGATCACCACGGCGGAACGGTATACTTCGGTGGTGAGACCGGGACCGACCCGCAAGACATCGTTCCCGAGGGTTGTCCGATGTCGGCCACAGCGGCAGTCGAAGAATAGGGCGGGCCGCCCCGTTATCGGATCGTGTCCGGAATCCGCTCGATGACGTCCGTCGCGACCACGCCCGGGCCGTACTCGGCCGTCGCGAGTTCGCCGGTCTTGCCGAGGATCCACGCGCCGAGTTCGGCGGCCTCGCGGCGGTCCATTCCCTGACCGAGCAGCGACGCCGTGATTCCGGCCAAGGTATCCCCGGTCCCGGCGACGGTCATAGCCGACGTTCCGGTCTCGTTTTCGATCCGTTCGCCCTCGGCGACGATCTCGTCGACGTCTCCCGTGAGCGTAATGACTGCCCCCGTTTCCTCGGAGAATGCCTCGAGTGAGCCGTAGGCCTCGTAGATCGGGTCGTCCTCGGAGCCGCTGGGCGTCAAAATCGCGTTCGAGAGGTCGGCCTCGAGGGCGGGTTCGATCGCCAGCGCGTCGACGATCATCGGGACGTCGATGCGATCGACCGCATCGCGCACCGCCTCGGGCTCGGTGTCGACGAGACCGGGGCCGATCACGACGGCGTCGGCCCACTCGCTGACCGCGACGGTCCGTTCGACGGCACCGTCGGAGAATGCCTCGTGGCCGTAGTGGTCGACGAGTAAGTTCGGCGAGTGACCCGCGACGATCTCGTAAATCGGTTCGGCGACGAACGCCCGGACGTGATCCGAGCCCGTTCGGAGCGCCGCCCGCCCGACGAGTGCCGGCTGATTCGGGTACGCGACGCTCCCGGCGACGATCCCGACTCGGCCGTTGTCGTGTCCGGACTCCTCCGAGACGTTCGAGAGCGTTTGCTGGAGCCGTGCCATATGCACCGTCCCGAACGACGCCGTGTAGGCGTTCGGCAGGCGAGTTCCGGTCCCGCGGTGTCCCCACCCGGCGTGTGCGACGCAAACGCATAGTGGATCGGTGCCGTAGCTCCCGACTGACTATGTTCGACGACAGAACCGACGCCGGAAAACGCCTCGCAGCGGCCCTCGAGGCCCGCGGGCTCGAGGCCGATGTCGTCCTCGGGATTCCCCGCGGTGCCTTGCCCGTCGCGCGGCCGGTCGCCGACGCGCTTGCGGCCGACCTCGATGTCGTCGTGGCGCGCAAGTTGGGCGCGCCCCACAACCCGGAGGTGGCGCTGGGCGCGGTCGCCAGCGACGGCAGCGTCTGGTACAACGACGACCTGCTCGAGCGGGTGACCCCCTCCGAGGAGTACCTCGCGGAGATTCGGGACCGGGAGGCCGAAAACGCACGCGAGAAAGCGGATCGGTACCGCGAGACGGACGGCCTGCCCGATCTGGATGGAAAGCGAGTCCTGCTCGTCGACGACGGCGTCGCGACCGGCGCGACCGCGACGGCCTGTCTCCGACAGGTCCGGGAGAGCGGGGCCGACTGGGTCGGGCTGGCCGTCCCCGTCGGCTCCCCGCGGTCGATGGATGCCCTCGAGCGGGAGGCCGACGACGTGATCGCGCTGGAGACGCCCGCCGACTTCCGCGCCGTGGGCCAGTACTACCGGAACTTCGGGCAGGTGACCGACGAAGAGGCGCTCGAATATCTTGATCGAGGTTCCTGAGCGCTCACGGCCAGAGGCCGCGCGTCTCGTGTGCCTCGGCGATCCGATCGAGCGCGACGGCGTAGGCGGCGTCGCGCCAGGTTACGTCCCGCCGCTCGACCTCGGTTTTCAGGGCGGTCCACGCCGTGAGCATCTCGGCCTCGAGTTCCTCGTGGACGCGCTCGAGTGACCACGCGCGGCGGTTGATGTCCTGCAACCACTCGAAATACGAGACCGTCACGCCGCCGGCGTTCGCGAGGATGTCCGGAATCACCTGGACACCCCGTTCCGCGAGGATGGTGTCGGCGGCGAAGGTAGTCGGGCCGTTCGCGCCTTCGACGACGATGTCGGCCGCGATCGCGTCGGCGTTGTCCGCCGTGATGACGTTGCCGACCGCGGCCGGAATGAGAACGTCGACGTCTAGCTCGAGGAGATCCTCGTTCGAGAGCCGTCGGACGCTGTCCGCGTCGGCGATCTCGGTCGCAAAGCGGGTGACCGCTTCCGGCTCCTCGTCGTGAGAGGGAATCTCGTCGACGTCGATTCCGTCGGGATCGTAGATCGCGCCGTTGACGTCGCTGACGGCGACGATGGTCGCACCCCACTCCTCGAGCAGGCGGGCGGCGTTCGCGCCGACGCTGCCGAAGCCTTGGACGGCGACGGTCGTCTCGGAGAGCGGGTAGTCGTAGTACTCGCAGGTCTCCCGGGTGACGATGGCGACGCTCCGGCCCGGCGCTTCCTCGCGGCCGTAGGAGCCGCCGATGACCGGCGGTTTGCCGGTGACGACGCCGGGGATCGTCTCGCCTTCCTGCATCGAGTAGGCGTCCATCAGCCACGCCATCGTCTGCGGGTCGGTTCCCATGTCCGGTGCCGGAATGTCAGTGTTCGGCCCGATCACGTCGCGAATCTCTTGGGTGAACCGCCGCGTCAGCCGCTCCTTTTCGCCGTCGCTGAGGGACTTCGGATCGACGACGATGCCGCCTTTCGCGCCGCCGAAGGGGAGGTTCATCACGGCACATTTCCACGTCATCCACATCGACAGACCGACGCACTCGTCGCGGCTCACGTCGGGGTGGTACCGCAGTCCGCCCTTGTAGGGCCCGCGGACGCTGTCGTGCTGGGCCCTGTAGCCGGTAAAGACCTCGACCGACCCGTCGTCGCGCTCGAGGGGGACCGTCACCTCGTGGACCGCCGCGGGGTGTGCGAGGCGCTCGAGGGCGGCGTCGTCGATATCCAGTTGGGCGGCGACGCGGTCGAGTTGTCGTCGCGCAGTCTCGAGTGCGGTTTCGGGGTCGGTCGGTTCGGCCGTCGCTTCCCGTGTCGGCGACGAACGCTTTTGAGAAGACATCGTTACTCGATCGGTGTGCGCCGATTTCGCATCTCCGCACCGCACTCGGGGCAGGCGTCCGGCGCAGCCGCGCGGACGACGGTTCCACAGTCGAAGCATTCGTAGGTCGATTCCGCCTCGGGATCGAAGTCGGCGTCTTTGTGTTGCATGGGAACGATGACGAACGGTGTCGCGATGCTCGTCGCATTTAGGAATACAAGGGATATTAGGATGAGTATATCCGTCAGATAACTAGCGTCGCCAGTCAGTTGGGGGTCACTATTCAACCCCCGGCGAACGGGTTGCCGGGAGGCCGATCTCGTCGAACACCACTTCGAAGAGTTTCCGCTGGACGGCCCGAATGTGTCGGTAGAACGCAGCCGGCGAGATGCCGAGCGTATCGGCGACGTCCTCGCCCGAGTTCTCCCGCGGCGATTCGAAGTAGCCGCCGTAGTACGCGATCTGGACGACCTCGAGTTGGCGGTCCGTGAGCCGATCCCGCAGCGTCGATCGGAAATCGCGCGGCGACGTTCGGTCGACGGTCCGTTTCGAGCGCAGGTCGACGTCCGAGAACGCCGTCGAGACGATGTCGGCGCTCTCCCGCGCGTCGACGGATCCGGGAACGTCGATGACGATTCGGGTGCTCGAGGGAGACGCCTCGATCCCCCGTAACACCGCGCCGTGGTCCGCGAGGCGAAGGGCGAGCGCCGGGCGGGCGAGTTGCAAGCGGACGATCCCGCCGTCGCCGTCGGTGCTCCCATCGCCCTCACCACCGCCGCCCTCGCCGATGACCTGTGCGCGCTCGACGGTGACGAGGTCCGCGGTCGCGGCGGCGACGGCGTCCGGCGACGCACCGTCGACCGCGGCGAAGACCGACGCGCCGTCCTCGTGCTGGCGGACGCTTCCGTCGACGGAGAGCGCACAGTCGGCCCGTCGTGCGAGCCGCGCGAAAACGAACGCGTCGTCGTCGACCTCGAACTCGAGTCGCGTGCTCGTGTCTGCGACCAGCGCCCGCTTGCGTTCGACCGCGGCGATCGCGGAGGCGATCGTCTCGCCGAGTTCCGCGAGGACGGCCCGAATCATGTCGTCGAACGCGCCGGGCCGATCGGCGTAGACGGTCAGAACGCCGTACGTGAACTCGTCGTAGGACAGCGGAACGCTCACCGTAGACTGGTACTCGCGAGCGAGCGCCGCCGACCGCCACGGCTCGTCGCGGAGGCCCTCGGCGACGTTCGACACGACGGTTTCCTCCCGGTCGGTCGCCGCCCTGACCGCGGGCTCGCTCCCGTCCGCGAGCGAGAGCGACACGCTGTCGAGATATGCCCGGCCGTTCGATCCGCCGCCGTGGGCGCGGGACTCGAGTCGGTCGCCGCCGGCGTCGCTGGTGCCGATCCACGCGAACGAAAACCGGTCGGCGGCCGTGAGCCGGTCGCAGACGGCGCGTTCGATCTCCTCGCGGGTTTCGGCTCGAACCAGCGCCTGATCGAGTTCCCTGATGATCTCGTTGACCCGGTTGAGGCGGGTGAGCTGTCGATTCCGCCCCTCGAGTTCCCGATCCCGTTCGCGCAGCGCGTGCTCTCGTTCGACGCGGTCGAGGGCCGCTTCCGCGGTCGCCGCGAGCAGGTCCGTCAGCTCTCGGGCCACGTCGTCGAACGCGCTCGGTTTCGGTGAGCCCGCGACGAAAACGCCGTGGTCGCCGAGCGGCACGTAGGCCGCGCTTCGGAGGTCCGTCCCGGGGTTCGAGAGCGACGGTGAGTCGTGTACGTCCGCGAAAAATTGGCTCTCGCCGTCGACGAATACGTCCCCCGGAACGCTGTCGTCCGTCGCCCGGTGGTCACGAACCGGCCCGTGTACCCGCTCCATCTCCGGCGAGGACGCGGCGGGCCGTAACACGTTGTCGTCCGTGTCGAACAGGTACGCCGCGCTCGCCTCGCAGTCGAGGACGTCCGTCGCATCGTCGACGATGATGTCGGCGATCTCGCGGTCCGTTTCGGCGTATAAGAGTTCGCGGGCCGTGCGGTGGAGTGCCGTCAGCGCCTCCTCGCGGCGTTTTCGGGTCGTGATATCCCGGCAGCTATAGAGGGTCGTTCCGCCCTGAATCGAGACCTCGCGGACGTTGACCAGTAGCGTGTGCTCGCGACCCGCCCGATCGGTCACTGTACACTCGAGGTTGGTCAGGACGCCGGCCGACTCGAGGTCGGCGCGGTCGAAGAGCTCCGGCTCGAGCAGTTCGTCGATCGTCCCCAGCTCCCGAATCTCGTCGTCCGAGTAGCCGAAGATGAAGTGGACGTTCGGACAGACGTAGGTGAACTCGCCGTCGTCGTCGGTGATGAGGACGGTGTCGGTCATGTTGTTGAGCGTCACCCGGTGGAGTTCCTCGGACTCGCGGAGTTCGCGCTCGAGTCGGGCGCGTTCGGTGATGTCGGTTGCCCGCGCGAGCAGCGAGACGACCTCGCCGGACTCGTCGCGGACCGGTCGAACGGTCACTTCGAAATGGGCCTCGGCCGCGTCCGCTACGTCGCTTGCGGGCTCGCGTCCGTCTCCCGCGCTCGCGCCGCCCCCGTCGGCGCGGAGTTGCGTTAGCTCCCGGTGAGCCGTATCGCCGCTCGCCGCCCGGTCGATCGCCTCCCGGATCGCCGTCTTTCCGTCGGCGGTATACCGCCACCACGGAAGGTCCTGTAACGGCCGGCCGCGAACGTCTCCCTCGGTCGCGCCGATCGCCTCGAGCGCGGGGTCGCTGGTCCGTCGAACGATTCCGTCCGGCTCGAGCACCCACGAGTACGTCTCGGGGTCCTCGAAAATCGCGTCGAACTGGCGAGCGCGCTCCCGCCGGCCTCGGCGCTGGCGGCCCGTCGAGAGCGCCCGGTCGATCGCTGCCCGGCAGTCCGCAACCGGGGCATCGGCGTCGGCGCGCGGAACGTAGGCCGTCACGTCCGCGGCGACCGCGTCGCTGGCCAGTGTCTCGTCGCCGTCGGCCGGCGCGAACACCACCGGGAGATCCGGGTCGCGCTCGCGAACCGCCTCGAGCAGCGCGAGTCCGGTCGCCTCGGCCGCCGGCAGTGACTGCACCGTCAGCAGACAGTCGACGGACCGGCTCTCGAGCCGATCGAGTGCGGCGGCTACTGTCGACACCGCGGTCACGTCGCGCGCGTCGCCCGCAAGCGCACTCGAGAGGGTCCCGTCGGACGGCTCGACGACGAGAAGGTGTGCGCTGTCAAACGTTGCTGGCGAATCCATTCGTCTCCGGTAGGGCCTCCACCGGATAGAAAGCATCGCTCCGGTCGCGCTCGCTGGGACCGACGCCCGTTCACCGCTCGACGCGCTGCTCGAGGCAGCGGTCGACGAGCTCACCGGCGTCAACGGACTATCGTAGCCACTGAAACGATTACACACTGATCGCGATGCAGTCGTTCGATCAGGTGTGCAATGACTTTCAGTGACTACGATAGGGCCGGCGCGGTCGGCGACGATCCACACCGCGTTCCCTGCCGACGGGCCCCAGACGAAACGGTGGTCGGGCGTCGGTTATCCCGAAGCGGCTACCGGCAGTCCTCGAGCGAGACGGCGTCGGCCTCGCTCATGGCGATCCAGGTGTCGTCTCGAGCGATGTTCGCGACGACGAGATGCGGGTTCCCGTCGATCTCGTCGACGGCTGCGACGACATCTCCTGCCTCGTTCGATCGGCTCCCGATCGACTCTGCTTCGGGCATCATAGTCGGAAATAACGCTCCCGCAACCATGAATGTATCGATGTATGCCGAATAGATAGTTGAATACCCGAAGAAACCACCCCATCCTTCTGCATATATCGAACTGAATCGGAGCAAAGTTCGACGGGGGTGCAGCGGGAGCGGATTGTCCGTCCGAATCGTCGGGTCGTCGGGCGTCCTTCGACCACACGTTTCGGAGCGGGAGTTACCCCTTGCTGACTCGACGTAATCGGCGAGGGCGGCGTTGAGGACGGCCTCGAGCGCGCCGAAGGAGCGCGTTACTCGTCGGCAACGACCGATCGGACGTGCCCGACGGCACCGCTCTTGAGTTTGACGTGCGGGCCCTCGGGATCGTCGCCGTGGATCGTTCCAATCTCGCCGATGATCGGCTCCGTGTCCTCGGATTCGGGGTCCGCGTCGTCCTGGACGATCTCGACGGTGATACCCTGTCGGAGTTCCTCGGCGCTCGGTCGTTCGTTCGACATGGGTGGCGGTGGGCCGGGTATCTCAAAAAGCGTAGTGCCTGCATTCGACCGTTCGGCTCGGGGACTCTCTCGAGGTCGCGACCGTCCTTGCGTGTAGTTCTCAGCCGCCGAACCGGTCGCCGTATCCCCATTGTCCGGACGGCCGAATCGTCCGTCACCGGACGGCTTATCCGACTGTGTGCAGTCTCTGTTGGTAGCAACCGAACGACTCGAGCGACGGGCGCTCGCACGTTCCCCGCCGCCTGACCGACATTGGCTCGCCGCTCGAACGAACCGGGCAGAAGCCGTGCCGAACGACCGCGACCCGACTACACCACATGAGCAAACAGATACAACCCACCGAGGACGACGTTCTTGGACTCGAGACCGGCCTCGAGGCGCTGCAAGCGAGTCCGGAGTTTCGCGGCCCCGTCGAACCGGTCGACGAACACGACTCGTACGATCACCTCGCCTTGCTCTACGAGACCCAAGCCGAGCAGTTCGCGACGATGATTCCGTACGTCAAACAAGGTCTCGAGCGCGGCGAGCGCTGTCTCTACATCGCCGACGAAAACGAGACCAGTGCGGTTCTCACAGCGCTTCGCGACGCCGGCGTCGACGTCGACGCCGCGCTCGAGTCGGGCGCGCTCACGATGCACACCGCACAGGATTCCTACCTTCGACACGGCAAATTCGATCCCGACGACATGATCGCGTTTCTCGCCGACGCGATCGAGGAGGCCGAACGCGAGTACGCGGGACTCCGGATCGCCGGCGAGATGACGTGGGTGTTCGGCGACGACCCGCCGCTCGAGGCGCTCATCGAGTACGAGGGCAAACTCAACCGAGTCCTTCCGGAGGAAAACGGGATCGCGCTCTGCCAGTACAACCGCGAGCAGTTTCCCGCGGAAACCATCCGCGACGTGATCAAGACCCACCCGCACCTGATCTACGACCAGACGGTCTGTCAGAACTTCTATTACACGCCCCCGGAGGAGTTCTTCGGGCCCGATCAGCCGGCGCGCGAAATCGACCGGATGATGGGCACACTACTCGATCGCACTGAAGCCCGCGCGGAGTTACAGCACAACCAACACCACCTCGAGCGGCAAAACGAGATCACGGCCGATCCCGACCGCTCGTTCGAGGAGAAACTTCAGGCCCTCTTCGATCTCGGTTGTGATCGGTTCGACCTCGAGATCGGAGCGATGGCCCGCGTCGACGCCGACGAGGACCGGTTCGAACTCGAGTCCGTCAGCGACGAGTACGGGCAGTTCCGACCCGGGATCGAGCTTCCGCTCTCGGAGACCTACTGTGCCACCGTCACCGAAATCGAGCGCGCCGAGAGCGTGACGGAGCCGTGTGCGGACGGCTACGGCGACAGCACCGTCTACGACGAGTTCGGGCTGCAAGCGTACCTCGGCACCTACGTCCCCGTCGAGGGCGGGGACGACCGGACGTTCTTCTTCGTCTCTCCGGAGTCGCGAGCGGAGCCGTTTACCGACGACGAGCGGACCTTCCACCGCCTGCTGGGCCAGTGGGTCAAGTACCAACTCGAGCAGGAACAGCGGGAGTTCCACGAGCGGACGCTGTACGAAATCACGGCCGATCCCGACCGCTCGTTCGAGGGGAAACTACAGGCCATGTTCGAACTCGGCTGCGAACGGTTCGACCTCGATCTCGGCGGACTGGCTCGCATCGATCCGGCGACCGACTCGTTCGAAGTCGAGGCCGTAAGCGACGACCACGGCTATCTCACCCCCGGCACGCAGGCACCGCTCTCGGAGACCTACTGCCGGTTGACTGTCGACGACGGGCCGACCGCCGGCGTCACCGATCCCGTCCGCGCCGGCTTCGGCGACACGCTCGCCTACGACGAGTTTGGCGTCGAAACCTACCTCGGCTCGCGGATCGAACTCGAGAACGAACCCGATCGGACGTTCTTTTTCGTCGCCTCGGATACCCACGACCGAGCGTTTACCGACGCCGAGCGGACGTTCCACCATCTGATGTCCCAGTGGGTCCAGTACGAACTCGAGCGAAAACAGCGCGAACGCGCCCTCGAGGAGTCGAACGAGCGCTTAGAGCAGTTTGCCTACGCGGCCTCCCACGACCTCCAAGAGCCCCTGCGGATGGTCACGAGCTACCTCCAACTGCTCGAGGCCCGGTACGGCGACGCCTTCGACGAGGACGGCGAGGAGTTCCTCGACTTCGCCGTCGACGGAGCCGAGCGCATGCGCGAGATGATCGACGGCCTCCTCGAGTACTCCCGGGTGTCGACGCAGGGTGACCCGTTCGAATCAGTCGATTTAGCGGCCGTCCTCGAGGACGTCCGTGCGGATCTGCAGTTCCATATCGAGGAAAGCGACGCGGAAATCGAGACCGAACCACTTCCGCAGGTCGAGGGCGACGCCAGCCAGTTGCGGCAGGTGTTCCAGAACTTGCTGTGTAACGCGATCACATACTCGGGCGAGGAGCCGCCGCAGGTTCGGGTGAGCGCCAAACGGCGGAGCCGGGAGTGGGTAATCTCGGTTCGGGACGAGGGGATCGGCATCGATCCCGAGGATCACGAGCGGGTGTTTACCGTCTTCGACCGACTCCACGGTCGCGAGGAGTACGAGGGAACGGGGATCGGCCTCGCGCTCTGTCAGCGCATCGTCGAGCGCCACGGCGGCGACATCTGGGTCGACTCCGAGCCCGGCGAGGGCGCGACGTTCTCGTTTACGCTTCCCGTCGCGTGAGCGCGGTCGCGGTCGTCGCCGTTATTCGTCGTCGAACTCGAGGGCGACGGAGTTGATGCAGTAGCGTTTGCCGGTCGGTTCGGGGCCGTCCTCGAAGACGTGGCCGAGGTGACCGCCGCAGTTCGCACAGAGCACTTCGGTCCGGCGCATGCCGTGGCTGGTGTCGGTCCGGGTTTCGACCCGGTCGTCGTCGACATCGTAGAAACTCGGCCAGCCACAGCCGGATTCGAACTTCGTTCCGGACTCGAACAGTTCGGTTCCGCAGCCGGCACACGCGTAGGAGCCGTCTTCCTTGTGGTCGACGTACTCGCCGCTGAACGGCGCTTCGGTGCCCGCCTCGCGGAGGATGCGGTACTCCTCGTCGCTCAGTCGCTCGCGCCACTCGTCGTCGCTCGTCGGGGCGTGATCTGACTCGTTGCTCATGGGCTTCAATAGGGTCGAGACACTCAAGAGTCTGTCTGCACGGACCCCCGTGGCTCCGGCTGTATCGTGCCGTCGCTGTCGCTGCCGTCTTCGCTCTCACCGGCTGGTAATGATGTCTGTGCTCTTGCAGTTCGGACACTGGGTCATCCGGCCCAGTTTCGGGACCTCGATCCGCCGCCACTCGTCGTCCCCGCCCGGCGCTTCGAACCCGCAGTTCCGACACCGCGACCGTCCGTGTGTGATCTGATCGCTCACCATGGCTCGAACTATGTCATAATCACACATAGGTATTTGTTCGGCTACGGACGATCGTCGCCGATTCCAACGGGTTACGCGATCGGTCGCCGCGAGACGACCGGTCGCGAACACAACCACGGGTGACAGGGACGTGGACTGTGCGATCCGGTTTCGATTGGAGATCTCCTCGTCGTACCGCCGTCTCGGAGCGCCCGCCGCCGGCCGGATCGGTCTCGTTACCGCCGGAACCGGCGCTCGGACCGTCGCCGGAGCGGCTCAGTATCCCGGCACGCCTGATCTCCATGCGGATTCTCCACAAACGTCTACATAAATGTTCATGGGCGTTATATTTATTGAAATCAACATGTTCGCGATCGGCGCGCACGGTCGCTTCGGCGATTCTCACGGCGGTCGTCACCGCCGATGGCCGCCGACTGAACATAGTGAGGGGGTGTTATTTTATATGCGTCTGTCGTATAATAGACATCCGGTCGCCATCGGCAGGGTCAACGAGGAGAGAATGCAACAGGAACACATCGATGCGGGTAAGGCGATACAGAAACGAACCGGAAAGACGTTCTATCTCGCGACGCGGTTTCTCCCCGAGCGAGTGCGACACGCGACGCACGTCCTCTATGCGTTCTTCCGAATCGCGGACGAGGTCGTCGACGACGCCGCCGACGTCTCGCCGGAGACACAGCGGGCCCAACTCGAGGAGCTCCGAGCCCAAGCGCTCGGCGAGCGCGAGCCCGACGACCCGGTGCTCGAGGCGTTCCAGGAACTCCGAGACCGATACGGGATCGCCGACGCGGAGATCGAGACGTTCATCGACGCGATGGCAACGGACATCGAGACGAGCCGGTATGACACCTACGGCAAACTCGAGTCGTACATGCGGGGTTCCGCCGCGTCGGTCGGCGTGATGATGACCGCGATCATGGAGCCGGAGGAGGCGGAGACCGCGCTGCCCCACGCGGTCAAACTCGGCGAAGCGTTCCAGATGACGAACTTCCTCCGCGACGTTCGCGAGGATATCCTCGAACGCGATCGGATCTACGTACCACAGGAGACGCTTCGAGACCACGGGGTCGACCCCGCCCAGATCGAACGGCTCGAGCACTCCGAGTCGTTCGCGGCGGCGATGGCCGCCGAACTCCAGCGGACGGAAGACCTCTACCGCGAGGGCGTGGCCGGCATCCGGTATCTGCCCGAGGACTGCCAGCTCCCGGTCTTGCTGGCAGCGGTCCTCTACGCGGAACACCACGCGGTCATCCGCGCACAGGAGTACGACGTGCTCTCCCAGGAGCCGTCGTTATCGACGGCCCGGAAGCTATGGTGTCTCGCGAAGACGCGCTGGCACTGGCACTGGAACCGCGACCCCGAGGCGGTGTTTCAGCGGGTCTCGGCGGTGCCGGCCGGCGAGCGCGATCGGCTGGGTCCGGAACACGGCGACGGCGTTCCGACTCGGTAGCGATCGGCGACAGATCAATCCCCACGAGATAGTGGCTATTCGTTCGTTGTCCCCGCGACCGACCGTCGAGTTTTGACATCCTCCTCCGCGTGAACGCGGAGGAGGATGTCAATGCTCCGCTTCGGTGACGTGATCTCGAGTCTGTTCGTCTGATCAACCGGTCGATTCCCGTCCCACGGTCCAGCCCGCGCGGGTTGCCGCCACGTGCTACTCTGAGATGTTTTCGGTGGTCAGCGCAGTCGTCTCGGCGACGATGAACTTCGCCAGTTTGCGCTTGGAGTGGGCGGCGAACAGGTGCTCCTCGAGTTGCTGATCGGCCGCCGGCGGTTCCCGGCAGACCGGACACTCGATCGGCTCTCTGGTAGCCATAGAGAGGTAACACGCCTCGAGTGGAAAAACGGATCCCCGGCATGTTCCTCCCGTCATCGCCGGAACCATCCCGTCGGCAGCGCCGTCCGAATCGTCTCGAGATCGTACCGCTCGGTCCGGAGAAGTCCGAGACAGAACAGGCCGGCGACGCCAGCGGGAATCCAGTTGCCGTAGAGGACGTTGATCGTGCCCCAGAGCAGGACGAAACTTACCAGATCGTCCAGCGCGAACTCACAGGTCCGAACGCGCTCGAGCAACGCCGTGCGATCGAACGCCAGATCGACGAGGACGACGGCGACGGTTCCAGAGAGGAGCCAGCCCCAGTAGTTCGAGGCGGGAACGCCGTAGTAGCCCCCCGGCGGGACGTACGTCCAGAACCCGATCGCGACGGCCCCGGGATCGAGCACCAGGTCGACTGCGAGGACAGTGGCGATGGCTGCGAGCAATCGAGGGACGAGCCGTCCGGCCCGCTCGCGGAGGACCAGCAGCGTGAGCAGGTAGGCGTTCACCACCAGCGGGACGAAAAACAGCGGCAGCGCGAGCGGCACGTCGCCGCCGACCATCGGCCCGAGCCGGATCCCGTACTCGAACGTACCGTAGGGCCAGCCGGTCTGTACGCCCACGAGTTCGATGGCGTAGGTGTAGCCGATTAAGACGGCGAGAACGGCGACCGCCCGGCGGTCGATCCGCGGCAGCAGGGCGACGACGAGCGGCGAACGCATCACCAGCGTCCCGAACAGGATCAACAGTGGGTTGTACGCCAGCGGGTCGGGGAGCCATCCCTCGGCGCTCCCGACCAGCGTCACCGCGCCGATGATCGGGAAGACTACCGCGATCGTAAATCGGTTCTCGTGGACGAGCGCCTCGAGTCGACGTTGCACCGCGGCTCGGGTGCCGTCTGCGTCGAGAGCGTCGCCCTCGGGCCCCGGATTCGGATTCGCACTCGAGGGCGAGCGATCCGGCTCTCTAGCCATAGAACAGCCTCCAGAGGCCGCCCATCGTCAGGAGCGCTCCGACGGCAGTGTTGATCGCGGGGAACCACCAGTAGGCGCGGTCGGCGGCGACGCTCGCAGTGGCGATGGCGGCCACGAGCGCGGGATAGACGAGCATGAGCGCGCCCAGCCGGACATCGAGCGCGCCGAAGGCGACCGCGCTCGCGAGCCAGCACGCGCCGCAGTAGGCGTAGGTTCGACCCTCGCCGAGAACCGTCGCGGTCGTTCGGATCCCGGTCTCGCGGTCGGGTTCAATATCGGGGATCGCCGAGAAGGTGTGCATCCCCATGGCCCACAGCCAACCGCCCGCAACGGCCAGAGCCGGCGGCTGTGTGCCGGCGACGGCGGCGTAGGCGGCCGCGCCCGGTGTGATGTAGAGCCCGTTCGAGATCGAATCGAGCAGCGGCGTCGTTTTGAATCGGACCGGCGGGGCGCTGTAGGCCGCCCCGAGGACGAGGAAGGCGACGAGCCACGGGATCGCCGCCGTTCCGACGAGCGGGGCAAAGAGCAACGGAAGGGTCGCACAGATCCCGACGGCTGCGGGAACGTATCGCTGGCCCCGATACCGCGTCTCGCGGTCCTCCTTCTTCGGATTCGCTGCGTCGATCTCCCGGTCGTAGATGTCGTTGATCCCGTAGAGGAAGACGTTCGCCGGCAGGAGGAAGTAGGCGAACAGCGCGATCGCGGCGGGTGCAAACAGGTCGCCGACGGTCGTCGCGGCGTAGGCTGCCCCCACCAGAACGGGACCCGCGAGGTACAGCCAGAACCGCGGCCGCGAGAGGGTCAGCAGGTACGACAGCTGGTCGCCGACGCTCGTCTCGCTCTCGGCCGTCGGGGTCGGGGTCATCGATAGGGTCTCGAGCGCGCTGTGTGGTCGGTTCGATGGGCCGGTCGATCGGTCCGTTCGTCCCGGCCGTCCCGTCGCGGGTTCGTCACGGTCGGCTCCCGTCTCCGTGGTCCGCGAGCACTTTCTCGGCGGTCAGTTCGCCGCTGATGAGACACATCGGGACGCCGATTCCGGGCGTGGTGTCGCCGCCCGCGAAGTAGAGCCCGTCGACTTCTTTCGATCGGTGCGGCGGCCGGAAGAGGGAGGTCTGTCGGAGGGTGTGGGCCAGTCCCAGCGCCGTGCCGCCGTAGCTGTTGTACCGGTCTGCGAAGTCCGCGACGGAGAACCGCTCTTCGAGGACGATCCGGTCCCGCAGGTCGGTGCCGGTGTTTGTGGCGATGTCGGCGAGCACTCGATCGCGGTACTCGTCGCGGATTTCGGGCGTGTCCTCGAGACCGGGCGCGATCGGGACGAGGACGAACAGGGCGCTGTGGCCGTCGGGCGCGACATCGTCGTCGGTTTCGGAGGGCACACAGCAGTAGTAGGCGGGATCGTCGGGCCACTGCGGGTCCTCGAAGATCTGATCGAAGTGGTCGGTCCAGTCGGTCGGCAAGACGAGCGTGTGGTGGGCGAGTTCGTCGACGTCGCCCTCGACGCCCAGATAGAGCAAGAACGCGGAGGGGGCGTAGGTCCGCTCGTCCCAGTAGTCGGCGTCGTAGCCGCGTCGTTCGGGGGTCAGCAGTTCCTGCTCGGTGTGAGCGTAGTCGGCGTTGCTCACGACCAGATCGGCCTGCACGGGCCCCTTTGCGGTCTCGACTTCGAACCCGCCCGTGTGGCCCTTGATCTCCGTCGCCGGGCGCTCGGTATCGTACTCGACACCGAGTTCGGTCCCCAACTCCGCGATGCCGTCGATAACCGCACCGATACCGCCGTCGGGATACCAGACGCCGAGGTTGAAATCGACGTGGCTCATCAGGTTGTACAGCGCCGGCGTGTTCGTAGGCGAGCCGCCCAGAAACACCAGCGTGTACTGCATGATCTGCTGGAGTTTCGGATGGTCGAAGTAGCCCTCGACGTGGCCCTGCATCGATCCCAGGAGCGAGAGGCCCCGTGCCTGTCGGGCCACGTCGAGGTCGATATAGTCCCGCAGGCGCTCGCGGTCCTCGTAGACGAAGTGTTCCATCCCCACCTCGTAGTTCTCCTTCGACTTCGCGAGATAGCGCTCTAAGGCCTCGCCCGCGCCGTCCTCGTACTCCTCGAAGAGCGCTTTCGTTCGCTCGAGGTCCGGCGTTACGTCGACCTGATCCCCGTCCTTGAAGAAAATCCGATAGTGCGGATCGAGGTGCTCGAGGTCGTAGTAGTCGCTGGGTATCCGGCCGAAATCGGCGAAAAACCGCTCGAAGACGTCGGGCATCAGATACCACGAGGGACCCATATCGAACCGGAAGCCGTCCTTCTCGAGGCGGCTCGCTCGGCCGCCGACCTGTTCGTTCTTTTCGATAACGCGTACGTCCGCACCCGCGTCCGCGAGATAACAGGCCGTCGAGAGCCCACCGATGCCGCCCCCGATCACGACGACCGACTCACCGTCCAGCGATTGCATGGTCGACATGAGTATCTGACCTGTGTTAAACGTGGTTCACACATAGGTAGGGAACCCGACCCGTTATCGGGGAGGGGAAGCGACGGGCGACGTTCCGTCCGCGGCTACCGTGTGGTCCGGGGGGTTCCTGTAGCTAGATCCCGTAGCGGACGTATGGACGGAACGACAGCCGTCGTAACCGGCGGCACGCGCGGCATCGGCCGTGCCGTCGCCGAGGCGTTCGCAACCGAAGGTGCCACCGTCGTCGTCGGCGCTCGAGACGCCGACGAAGTCGCGGCGACCGTCGATGCCCTCGAGCGCGCGGGCGGCACAGCGGGCGGTCACCGAACCGATGTCAGAGACGAGTACGACGTGGAACGGCTGACCGAGACCGCCTCGCGGGCGGGACCCGAGTCCGGTATCGACGTGGTCGTCCCCGCCGCGGGGGTCTACCACGGCGAGCCGGGGCAGACCCCGACCGACGGCGAATCGTATTCGGCGTTCGACGACCACTGGCGGACCAACGGTCGCGGCGTGTACGCGACGCTCAGGGAATCCCTACCGCACCTGAACGACGACGCGCGAGTGCTCGTGCCAACGGGCTCGGTCGCTCGAGACGGGCACGCGGGCTATGGCTCCTACGCGATTTCGAAGGCGACAGCGGAGGCGGTGGCTCGCGGGTTCGCCGCCGACACCGAGTTCGTTGTGGGGTGTCTGGACCCCGGTACCGTCGCAACGGGGCTCTCGGGTGAGGTCGGCCGCGATCCAGCGTCGGTCGCGCCGATGTTCGTCTGGGCGGCGACGGAGGCCGAGCGGGAGGCTATCGACGGGGAGACCGTCGGCCTGCGCGAGTGGAAGGGGGCGACGCGCTGACTCGTTGAATCGGGAGAAGGGGTCCGGAATCGTCGACGGTTCGAGTTGCTGCCGACCGGCCCGCCGTCAGAACCCGCCGAAGGCCATCAGGAACAGTGCGACGGCGATAATCGCGAACAGCGCGCCGACGCCTTTCTTGATCGTCGTGGTGTCGAGCGCGGCCGAGACGTAGGGGGCGATCTGGCCGCCCGTCGCGGCCGCCGGGCAGGTCCAGATGACCATGTTCCACGGCGTCGACGCCAGGTTCATCGTGTGGCCGCCAGGGACCAGTCCGCCGCCGAAGACGTGGACGACGGAGGCGAGAATGGCCGTCAAGGCGACGACGATGTGGTTCGTCCCGATAGCGATCCGAACCGGAACGTTCGTTCGGAGCATCGAGATGATGCCTAATTCGCCGATCCCGAAGCCAGCCAGCCCCTGAAAGACACCGCCGACGCTATAATTGGCGAACCGCTCGAGGTAGCCGCCCCGTGAGTACTCGTAGCCGTTTCCGTCGCGGTCGGCGCGGGTCACGGTGCCGTTCTCGGCGGTTCGAACGCCGGCGACGCCGGGTTTCGCGGCGTCGTCCGGTAGCCCGCCGTCGGTCGCGACCGACGAGTCGTCCGCCGCGTCCGGTGCTTCGTGGCTGAGATCGGCCTTGAACAGCAGGTATGCCGCCGAGAGCAGCGCGATTGCCAGCAGCGCGTGGAAAACGGGTTCCGGGATGACGAACGAGAGGAAAGCTCCGGTAACGACGAACGGAATCCCGCCGAGGACGAGGCTCAGCGCCAGCCGCCGGTCGACCAGTCCGTGCTGGATGAACGCCAGCGACGAACTCGAGAGGCCGAACGATTCGCTGAGCAGGCCGATTTTGACCAGCGTCTCGGGCTCTAAAGGATACGCGAAGAGCGGGAAAATGAAGATGAGGAAGGGGACGAAGATCGCGGAGCCGCTGATCCCGACGGTGTTGACGATGGTCGCACCGATGAGAAACGGGACGAAGAGCCACGCGTACTCCAGCCAGTAGCCAGCCCCGGCCCCGTCCGGCGTCGGTGCCAGAAAGTACACCCCGAGGACGAACGCCAGTGGGGCGATGAATACGAGGATGTGCTGATACTCGAGGAACGTCTTCTGGATGCTCGCGGACGACGAACGTGTCATTGAGTCGTGAGCCCCTCTTTTGGAGGATTCGAATAAGAGTATTGTCCTCTGCTACGCCCGTGTGATTCCTCCGCATGGTTGGCGAGGGACGGTGACCGCTCAACACCGGTGTGGCTCCACAGCGGCTCCTCTAACGCTGCTATCGCGTATCGATTTATCAACCTCAATTTTTATTACGTTTGCTACGGTATATGCTAGCACGATGAGTTTTCCAGAAGGGCCACGGAAACCGGGCGAGCAGTCCGCACTCGAAGACGAAGCCGACCGCGTCGATCACGCCCCGACGGACGGACTCATCTCTCCCGTCCACGAGTCCCTCGAGCGATACGTCCGAACGTGGGCGGATCGATACGTCGAAATGCGCGTTGAGGCGCGAACCAGCCGCTAGCGGTCGTCACGGCTTTCACTACTGAGCGGTTGCTTCGGGACGACCGGCTCACTTAGCCGGCAGTCCGTTGACTCTTTCGATAACTCGCATGTCGGCAGAGCGGAACGACTGCATTTCGTATCCTCTCTTCTGTTCACTATACTCCGCCGCCGCATGTCTTTTGAAAGTACTCGGTCTCCGGGGGATCGATAACGATATCGAGATTGTCGTTCTCCGAGTCGGAACTCCGACAACTCGGGTTGAAGGTGAGACTATCTGTGAGCGAGCCGTCGACAGTAATCTCGAACCGGCATTGCTGTGGACTCAAATACGTCTTCTTCGATGAGCTGTGACCAGCCGGACTCTAACTGATACGTGTCGTTGTAAAGTTCATCGTCATCGTCAGTCGACGTAATCATGACATGGACAGTATAGCTGCGTTCAGTATCGTCGTTAACCAACGAGAAATCGGCCATCGGACGAACCGCGAACGAACAGCCAGCTAGACAAGAGATTGTCGTGACACAGCCTCCCAGAAGAAAATCCCGACGGTCGTGGCTTCCCATACTAATGGATTTTCCACGGAAGTGATATTTTGTCCCGCAGAAATACAGTTGGAACGGAAACCAGACTGGGCCGTCAATGTTGGATCTGATTCGCTCTGGTGTGAGAGCCGGCGACAAGTGTATCCACTCGCGAACAGTCTCGAGAGAAATCTAGTCGAAATCGAACCCGCTACCGGGGATCAATCGATGTGGCCTTCACGACGCAGTTGATCTGCGTCCTGGCCGGTGTAGCGCCACTCGATCGTGGCCTTCTCGTCTTGCCAGTCCCACGGCTCGGCGACGACGATGTCGTCTTGCTCGATCCAGGTCCGGTATTTCATGCGACCGGGGATGCGGCCGAGCCGTTCCTTGCCGTCTTCACACCGCAGTTGGACGTGGTTGCCACCGAGGTGTTCGGTTACGACGGCGAATACTTCATCGCTGTTGGGCATACGGAGGTTCCGTCGCCCGGAATCTTCTGACACAAGTTTACTACGTACGGCAGCCCTTTAAACGCTTGGAGAGACATGGTATCTCTCCCCACAGTGTTGTCTGTCTATATATCAGTCATCGATCTCGACTGAACGGTCGCCGGTCACGTATCGACCGCAGCCAGATGGGATTAGAGTTCCCGATCCGAATCCGGATTCTCGAGTTCCCAAAGTAATTCCGGCAAAAAGGCCTCGAGATTGTCGATAACGCTTCGCTCGCTGACGTTCAACCCTTCGCAGTGCTCGTGGGCCGACTCTCGAATATCGACGTGGAGGTCGCCGTCCTCGAGCCAGACCCCCAGCGGGAAGACCGAACACCGGGTCGGTTTCCAGTCCTCCTCGAGATGCAGCGAACAGAGGCCGTCCTCCCGGAGGAACGCACAGGCCGAGCCATCGTCGGCAACGTGGTCGTCGCGGTCTTTCCCCTCGCGGGTGACGAACTTCTCGCCGCGGAACTCCGTCGTCGTGTCGGCGAGGTTCGCCCGCTGGGCTAACTCGAGCAGGTCCCGGTCGTAGAGGAGCACGCCGTGGTGACAACACCACGTACAGTCGTCGACGCACTCGAACGTGAGGTCGGGATCGAACTCGACGACGACCTCCCGGTCGGGATAGACTTCGACGCGTCGCGTGGCGTCAGCGCTCACGTGTCGTCGGTGGGTGGTCACCGTGAAGTGCCTTTCTACCCGTGTCCTCGAGTACTGGCGCTGTTCAGGAGATGGTCTCGACAACCATTTCGAAAGCCCCTGACGCTCTCGCGTGTCGCTCGCGAACCCTCCACGAGAGCGTCAGCCCCTTTCAGTCCCACCCGGCGGTGGATCGCCAGGATGCCGTTACACGTCCGTATCCGTGCTGGTCTACGTGCGAACCGTGTCGTCCTCGAGCGGCGACTTCTCTCGCTCGCTCGAGTCGACGACGGTGTTGCGGAGCGTGCCGACGCCCTCGTAGGTGATTTCGACGGTGTCGCCGGGGTCGACGAGGCCGGGGTTGGCGGGGCTGCCGAAGGAGATCACGTCGCCGGGCCGGAAGGTGAATCGGCGCGAGAGGAAGGAAACGATCTCGGCGGGCTCGAACAGCATCAGTTCGGTGGTCGCCTCTTGGCGGCGCTCGCCGGCTACGTCGGTGTACATGTCGATATCGGTTGGATCGACGGCGGTTTCGATCCACGGCCCGAGCGGGCCGGAGGCGTCGAACGCCTTGCGGGCCGTGCGGCCGCCCTGGTCGAGCGCGTCCATATCGTTCAGGATCGTGTAGCCCCGGACGACGTCGGACACCTCGGTTTCCGAGACGTTTCGACAGGGTTCGTCGATGACGGCCGCGAGTTCGCCGGCGTAGGTCACTTCGTCGCTGAATCCGGGGTAGGGAACCGGGTCCTCGTGGCCGACGAGCGACGCGGGCGGCTTGATGAAGAAGTCGGGTTCGTCGGGTCGTTCGTACTCCATCTGATCGAGGGTCTCTGCGAAGTTACGCCCGACGCAGTACAGCGCCGAGGGCTCGCAGGGCGGCAACAAGTCCGCGTCCGATTCGACCTCGTAGACGCCGTCGTCGGTGTGCACGACGCCGCCCTCGTACCGTCCGGCGACCGGTCCGTCCTCCGTCGCGATCCGCGCGAGTTTCATTGTCGGCGGTCTCGGTTCCGGCGGATTAGTGGTACCGATTCCGCTCGAGCGGCCCATTAGCACGCCCGTCATGTTCGGATCGCGACCCCGGGCAGGTGCAGGGACAGTCTATACCCGCCTGTCGGGCGGATCGGGAACTGCATGTCCGCACACTTCACCGACGACGACGAGGGGAAACGAGTTGTCAACGCCAACGGCGACGAGATCGGCATCGTCCAGTCTGTCAGCGCCGGGACCGCTCACGTCGATCCCAACCCCGGAATGACAGACACGATCAAATCGAAACTCGGCTGGGGCGACAGCGACGAGGACACCTATCCGCTCGACGACGAGCACGTCGAGTCGATTACCGACGACGAAGTCCACCTCCAGCGCCTCTAAGCCGCGGAGCTGGCGAAGCCACACGAGAGCGCCTCTTTTCGAACCGACGGAGAGTACTGCCACCCGGAACCGCCATCGAACGGGCGAGTTCGGGCCTGCTCGAGAGCGATGCCGACGCCGTCCTCCGCTCGTGTGACGGTCGCCTCGAGTGGCCGCACAACGGCGGATACAGTGGGCTCAGTCCTCGAGCAGCAGGTACGTTCGGCCTCCGCGGTGCTCGAGCGAGACGGCGTCGGTCTCGACGTTCGAGCGCACAAACTCGTCGATCCCCGCCGCATGCAGATCGGAGACATCGATCCGTCGGCGTTCTCCCTGTCGGTGTCCCGTGCGGTTGCCGGTCGACCGAGATGCGTGTCGGTTGCTCCCCTCATCGCGGTCGCGTCGTTCGTCGGTTCCCTCGACGGCCAGTTGCATAGCTCTCAGTTGGACCGATAGTACGTCAAACCGACCCGTCCGGAGTGAAAGTGAAAGTACGGGACGGGGCGGGCTCCCCGAAAAACGACGCCGATCGGCCCAACGCGGGCGATCGCGAGTCGTTGGAGTCGTCGCCCGCGTTACCCGAGCGGTTTGAGTTCGACGCGCTGTGGCCCGTCGTCGGTCTCGAGCGCGACCGAGTCCACGATTGCTTTGCGGGCCCGCGTTTGCCACTCCTCGACGGCCTCGACGTGGCGCTCGCGGGCGCGATCGGTCGTGTCCGGGTCGTCCGCATCGACATCCGCGAGCGCCGACTCGAGGTCAGGATAGTCCGCGACGACCTCGTCTGCGATGAGCTCGGCTGGCGAGAGGTGGATTGCGCCGGTCAGTTCGGTGTCGTCGACGCGGTAGACGTGGATCCGAGCGCGCATTCGGCCGTGAAACGGCGGGGTCACTCGAAGGACGGCATCGCCGGGGTTCTCCCGTCCGTAGACGAATGCGTCGACGGCGTCGTCCGGCGACAGCGCGATCGATCGAATCGCTGACGGATCGTCGGTTTCGGCTGGCGAATCGTCCTCGGCCATCGGGCGACGGTTGGCGTCGGGACGGGTTAACTGTCGGGTTCCGCGGAGCCGTCCTCGAGCGGCGGCTGAAAAACCTCGGCACGCTCGGTCGTCGAAACCCCGTAGGTCGCGTCGGCGATCGATTCCGGCAGTTCGGCGTCGACGCCCGCGTAGTGGGCGTGGAGCGACGCTCGAACGGCGTCTCGAACGCAGGCCCGCGTCGTCGCACCGACTTCGGTGCCGCTCCCCGAAAATTCCGTTTTCGGTCCGTCCGGGTCGTGGCCGACGACGACCGCATCGGTGGTCGTCCCCGGAAAGCCGGTTTCGGCGAGGAGCGTCGCCGCCTTCGCTTCCGCGGCGACCGCGATCAGGTTCGCCAGCGCGCCCGACGCGAGCGCCCGCGTCGTTCCAACGATGACGTTGACGGTTCCACGTCCCTGCTCGAGTTCGGAATCGCCGATATCGGGCCCATCACCGTCCGAATCCGCGGAATCCGGTTCCATGGGTAACGCGGCGGGGTTCGAAATCCCGGCGGTCGCGTAGACCGTCACGGGCCCACGGCGAGCGCCGCGCGCGTCGGCGATATCGACGCCGGTCAGCAACGCCGGCTCGGACGAGTCCTCAGCGGGCGTCTCGAACCCTGCTCGCTCGAGGCGGTCGTCGACGTACGCCTCGAGATCCATGCGGTCCCACCCCTCAGGAACCGAAATGTTGTACGCGTGATCTGCGACGCAGCAACCGCCGTTCCAGCCCGTCGAGAGCCATTCCGTGTTCGGCCGACGGATTCGGAGCACGCCGTCCCGTCGAACCGCGTCGAAGGCTGGGTCCGAGTCCGTATCCGCGTCGGTCATCATTCCGGCCCGCCGTCGGCGTCCTCGCGGTTGCGAACGCCAAGCGCCGCGAGCAGTCGGTCGTTCGCCTCGCGGTCCTTGACCGCGACCCGGACGTGGGAGTCGAGCGCGCGGAAGGTCCTCGCGTCGCGGATCGCGACGCCGGCCGCCCGCGCGTCATTGATCACCGTCGCCACATCGCAGTTACCGACATCACAGAGGAGGTATGGCGCGTCTGATTCGTGTACGTCGAATCGCTCTCCGAGCGCGTCGCGCATCCGCTCGCGCTCGAGTTCGACGCGAGCGCGCGTGTCGCGAACGAACTCCGCCTGTCGCAGACAGTGAGCACCGACCCGCGCCGCGGGCGTCCCGAGCGACCACGCGCGCCGCGCCGTTTCGAGCGCGTCTCGTCGCTCGCCCGACGCGACGGCGAAGCCGGCGCGGAGCCCCGGTAGGCCGAACAGTTTGGTGAGCGAACGCGCGACGACGACGTTCTCGCGCTCGAGTCCGGCCACGGAGGGCTGATCGGTAAAGCCGAGGAACGCCTCGTCGACGAGCAGCGTCGTGTCGGCGTCGGCACACCGGGCCGCGAACGCCTCGAGCGCGTCCGGATCCACCGCGTCGCCGGTCGGATTGTTCGGCGTGCAGACGACGGCGAGGGCACACGCTTCGAGCACTGTCGGACCCATCTCGAACAAATCGTCATAGCGGACGAACCGCGGTATGGCTCCCTGTAGCTCGATTTCACGGGCGTACTCGCCGAAGCTCGGATACGGAACGAGCGCCTCGTCGCCCGGCTTGAGCACGGCCTCCATCGCGAGGCGGATCGCGGCCAGTCCGCCGGGCGTGGGGATCACCCGCGCCGGGTCGCAGCCGACGAACTCGGCCGCGGCGGCCCGGTAGTCGGGGTAGTCGTCGTCCGGGTAGCGCCGGGATTCCTCGAGTGCGGCGGCGTAGGCATCCCCGACGCCGTCGGGCGTTCGGGGGTTGGTATTGGCGGAGAAGTCCAGCAGGTCGCGGTCTGTCTCGCCGCCATGGGAGACCCGCGATCCGGTTCGGATCGAGTCAGGGTCCACGGTCGTCCTCCGCTGTGTCGTTGCGGTCGTCGCCGACACTGCCCTCGCCGTTCGGTTCGCTGTCGGCATCGGCCGCGTCGCCGTCGATGCCGAGGCGGGCACAGACCGCCTCGAGCCGGTCCCTGACCGCGTCCATCTCGCCGTCGGGGACGAGCGAGAGCGCGCCGCCCATGCCGACGCCCTCCTTTGCCTCGCCGGCACAGTAGCGGGTCATGGCGACGTGGTCGCGCTCGTCGAAGCCGGGATCGGTGACGGTGAGGTCGCAGTCGAACTGCTTGCAGGCCTCGGGGAGCCGCTCGCCCTGCTCGTCGGCCACGAACGAGGTGGTCGCGATCGACAGCGGCGCGTCGATCCCGGCGTGGCGCAGAGCGGCGGCGACGGCGACCATCTGGGTCCCGCCTGCAAGTGTTACGTCGGTCCCGGACTCGAGCGCGCCGGCCGCGATCCCGGCCACCGTCGGCTGGACGGGATCGCCGACGGCCTCGATCGCCGCGAGCGGTTCGCCCGCACAGTCGCCCGGCTCGAGATCGCTTGCGGCCAGGGCCTCGTCGACGACCCGCCGTTTGCGCTCGATCGGGTTCTTCGGCAGCGACGAGGAGACGCCAGCGGATTCACCGAGCGCGGTGAGGACGCCGAGCGCGGTCGTCGTCCCGCCGGGGACCGTCTCGCCGATCATGAGCCGGTCGTCCGGCAGGCTCGCGCCGTAGTCGTAGGCACGGTCGAAGGCAGCGTGTGCGTCCGGTACGGCCGCTTCGTCGCGGATATCGGTGCCGGGGCTCCCGCCGAGGTCGACCGTCGGCGCGGCCGTCGACCGGGTGAGTCCCGCATCGATCACGGACACGTCGAAGTCGACGACCTCTCGCACCGCGCGGGTCACGGCCGCGGGCGTCGGACAGCCGTTCGGACTCACCGGCGTCACCGGCGACATGACCGGCTCCCCGTACTCGAGGATCTCGACGTCCGCGGAGGGCGTGTGTTCCATCAGTTCGGGGGCGGCTCCAGCGGCGCTGATGCCGTCGATCAGGGCCGTTTCTGTCGTTCCGGCGGGGAGGAGCAGCCGCATTTCAGCGGCCCTCCCCGTTCCGGTCGCGGCCACACAGCAGTCCGGCCGCGAGACGGGCGTCTTCCAGTCGGTTCACGTTCGTCGCCAGTCGCGAGTCGTAGTACACGTCGGTCATAGTCGTTGAATCGTCGGTCGTGCCGACAACGTTGACCCCGGTCGGCGCGAGGTGGTCGGCGGCCTCGAGTCGCGTGTCCGTACTGACCCCCAGCCGCCGTTTGAGCGCTACTGGGACACAGACGGTCCGCGAGGCGTTGCCCTCGCCGTGGGCCGCGAGTATCCGGTCGACGACGGGGCCCTCGAGCAGCGGCAGGTCCGCGGCGACGGTCAGCACCGGCGGCGAGATTCGAGGGTCCTCGAGGACGCTCATCAGGTCGGCCACGTACCCCTCGCCGGCCGTTTCGATGGGTTCGATCCCGTCGGTTTCCTCGAGATGCGCTCGCGTCTCCGGCGCGTTCGGCGAGACGGCGGCGTAACTCGTCTCGATCGCGCTCTCCCGCAGGGCCGCCAGCACGCGATCGACCATGGCCGTCCCGGCGATCGGGTGCAGCGGCTTCTCGTGGGCACTCTCGAGGCGGGTCCCTTTCCCGCCGCACATCACAACAGCGTCCACGCGATCACCCCCAGATGGATGCCGGCGACGCGGCCGATTTCGTTCGCCGCGCCGAAGATGTCTCCGTTGAGACCCCCGAGAGAGCGGTTCGCCCAGTACCACGGGAGGCCGATGCCGGCAACGGCTCCGCAGAGGGCGACCGCGCCGGGATGGGGCCAGACGAGCGTCGCCGCGGCGAGCACGACGACCATGGGGGCGAAAACCGAGCCGCTGCTCGCGCCGTCGGTAAACTGCTTCCCCATGCCGTCGTAAGCTGCCCGTCCGTAGCTGGCCATCAGCCCCATCCCGAATTTCGTCCCGATTTCGGCTCCGACTGCGATGCCGATCGCCGCTTGAGCCGGGAACCCGGCCAGTCCGAGCCCCCCGAGCGCCAGTCCGGCGACGGTGATCGAGACCGCCAGCAGCGCGCCGACGCCGGTCGTCGTGTCCTTGAGCACCTCGCGACGGCGCGCTGCGTCGCCGTGGACGACCAGCGCGTCGCCGAGATCCGCGACCCCGTCGAGGTGGTGGATTCCGGTGACGGCGTACACCGACAGCAGATAGCCGAGCGCGACGGTCGGCGCTGGGAGCGCCTCGGCTGCGAGCAGCGGTACTGCCGCCAGTGCGCCCGCGACGAGGCCGACGATCGGAAACGCCGCGGGGGTCGTCCGGAAGGACTCCCAGTCACCATCGTGGAACCCGACCGGCAGGCGCGTCAGGAACCCGAGCCCGCCTCGGACCGCGCCGATCCAGCGCCCGATCGCAGTCACGGTGTCACCACCCCGGCGACGGCGATCGCCAGTCCGATCGCGACGACGAGCGAGACGACGGCGGCCCGGCCGACCGCAGTAACAGCCCGCTCACCCTCCGCCATCGTCGGGAGGTTGGCGTCGGGGTTGAGGACGTAGACGCTCGCCTTCTCGAGGCGAACCGAGAGCGCGCAGGCGAGCGTCGCCATCGGCCAGCCGGAGTTGGGCGACGGCGGCACCTGCGCCCACTGTCGGGCGCAGGAGAGTGCGAGCGGGTCGGCTGCGGCGACCGCGATCGAGACGGCCGCGACTCTGGCGGGCAGGAACATCACGAGGTCGTCCAGCCGCGCGCTCGCGGTGCCGATCGGTTTCGAGGGGTAGCCGAGCATCGAGTCGAGCGTGTTGACGCCCTTGACCCACGCGGCGACCGCCGCGGCGGCCGGCAGCGAGATCGGTGCGAGGATCGCGAACGGCAGCAGGGTCGCGACCAGCCCGTCCGCGAGGTTCTCCGCCGCGCTCTCGAGGGCTGCACTCCGAAGTTCACCGCCCGAGAGCGTCGCCGTGTCTCGGCCGACCAATCCGCGAACTCGCTCGCGGGCGTACTCGAGATCGGCTTCGTCCGCGGTCGCTTCGACGACGTCCTCGGTGAGCTCGAGCAGCGAGCGCAGGCTGGTCGTCAGAAAGAGCACGACCGCGGCGGCGATACCGCTAGCCATCGGGTGGACGAGCCCCGCCGCGAGGACGACCCCGCCGGCGACGGCGGCCGGAACGAGCGGGACGACGGCGGCGATCGCACCGCCGACCAGTCGCTGGCGGCCCTCGTCGTCGCTCCACGCCCGATCCGTCGTCCCGACGAGGCGGCCGAACCACGCGACCGGATGGGCGGCGGTCGGCGGCTCGCCGAACAGCAGATCGAGACTGAACGCGAGGCCGATGACCGCAAGCGTCGTCAGCACGCACTCGTCGCCCCCATGTTGTCCTCGGAATGGAGCCGCGCCGTCATGACTGCTGTTGTTCGCCGGTTCCCAACCGCGCCGGCACGTCCGCGAGGGACACGTCCTCGAGTAGCAGCGCCGTCCCGCCGAGATCCTCGATCCCGCCGTCGGTATTCGGATCGTCGCCGACGTGGACGAGATCGGCGGGGGAAACGCCGAGTTCGTCGGCGGTCAGTTCGAAGATTTCCGGCGCGGGCTTGCGCCAGCCACAGCCGACGCTCGTGACGATCGCGTCGAAATCGTCGCGCTCGAAGGCCGACCTGACGAGGGTACGACCGACCAACTCCGGAACGCTGCAGTTCGAACAGATCGCGACCGGTCCCCGATCACGGGCAGCCGAGACCGCCTCGAGGGCGCCGTCTCTGGTTTCGACGACCGGATCGAACGCCGCGACAACGGCCCGTCTAGCCGCGTTGTGATCGTAGTCGACGCCGCGGCTCGCGAGGGCGCGAGAGACGTGGGCCGGGAGCGGTACTTCTGCGCCGTCGGGCGCGTCGACGTGGGGCTCCGCGTAGGCCACGTCCCAGTCGTCCGGTACCGTGACGTCTCGCTTCGCGAGTTCGGCCGCGACGGCTGCGGCCGGGTCGTCCGGACGGTCGGCGGTCACCAGCGTCCCGAAGAGATCGAACGATACTCCCACAACAGTGTGACTAGCACAACTCGACTTTAATTTCGCGGTCTCACGGCGCGGGGTTGTTTGGACGGTTTTGTGCATACCCCTTTTCGGACCGAGTCGCCAGCAACGGGTACGATGATTCGACGACACGCGCCGATCGGTTCCCGACACGTAACCGCCGTCGGACGGACGATTCGGACCTGCGCCGACGCGGTCGGCTCCGTGGGTGCGGGTCGACGCGACGAGAGTGCGACGAACCGATCCAAGCAGCGACGCGAAGAACGAACGGGACGACTCGAGGTCACAAGCCGAACCCAAAACGGCGAGACGCTCGGCGAGTATTCGGACGCGGAATCGGCTGACGGTGGACCGACGGACGACGAATCGGACGGCGAATCGTCGATCGCCAACGGGGCCGTCGATCCGGACGACGGACCGACGAGCAGGGCCGAAATCCTCGAGTACGGGCTCACGCCCGAGGAGTACGTCCGTGCGGTGCTCGTCGAACACGGCGGCCGGCTCAAACAGCAGCGCTTTATCGACCGCTACGGCTGGTCGCGTGCGACGCTCAGTCGCCTCCTCTCGGACCTCGAGGAGCGCGACGCCATCGAACGCTACCGGGTCGGCCGCGAGAAAGTCGTCTGTCTTCCAGCTGCCGTTCCCGACGCGGCGCGCTGAGCCGTGGCTCGTCGTGTACGCTCGAGTCGGCGGCGAAAATCGAACGAATCGAACCGCGGATCACAGACGGTTTACTGTACGTGATCTCCGGCGCAACCCCACAGCGGTCGGGTTGCGCCGGGAAATCGGTACAGCAATCCGTCTCAGTCGAGACGGGCGAACGCGAGGTTGCCCGAGATGTTCTTGATGTAGATGTCGACGACGTCGCCCTCGTCCGCTCCGGGGACGAAGATCGTGTAACTGCCCTTCTCCGCGACGCCGTCGCCCTTGCGACCGGTGCCGGTGATTTCGACCGTGTAGGTCTGGCCCTCTTCGACGGCGTCTTGCTGTTGTTGCTGCTGGCTGCTGGTCGAGCGCTTGGTGACGGGGCGGAACGCACCGCAGGCGTCACAGCGCAACATCGGGGTGCGGTCCTCGCGGACGAGGCGAGTGTCGGGCAGGCCACACTCCGAACAAAGGACGTACTCGTCGACGTAAGCATCGATCGCCGCGTCGAGGTCCGTCTGGGAGAAAGTACCGTTGTACCGGCCGCGACCATTCTCGAGTTTGCCGCTGGTCCCCAGTTCGCGCTGGATGAACCGGTGGAGGTGCTCCGTGTCCCGGGAGAGCACGTCGGCGATCTCGTCGAGGTTCGTCACTCGCGTGAACGCGCCGTCTTTCTGTGGCTCCGGGTCGGGAATCTGTAGCCGCTGTTCGTCGCCCCCGATATCGGGAACGTCCTCCATCGCTCGGTCGAGACTCGATTCGTAATCCATACGCGAGAACAGGCGATGCGAACGTAAATCCGTTCTGCTATCACGATCCGCCCGACGGCGCGCCGACCGACGGGCGAGCGACGTCGACGGGCAGATCCGTCGACTCAGTACGTGCCGCCGCCGCTCTCGCCGAGCGACCCCTGCGCCTCGTCGTCCAGTTCGTCGAGGTCGCGTTCGGCGTTGGCCTCGTTGGGGTTGCCCGCTTTGCCGGTAATCTCGCCGTAGACGGCCTCACGGACCTCCTCCGGCGAATCGTACTGCTCGCCCGCCAGCCGGTCGAAGACGCTCCCCAGCGACTCCGTCTCGTTGGGCATGTCGATCCGCTCGTTGCCGTACTCCGCGGCGATCTCCTCGCTGGTGGTCGGATACTCCAGCTCGCCGAGGTGGCGTTCGACGTCCTCGAGGATGGATTCAGTATGGTCGGCCCGTTCTGCCTTGCGTTGTTCTGCCCGGTCCTGGACGCGGTCGCGGCTCGGTTCGTCGCTCATACCCGGCGCTATCACCAGCCGTCGGAAAAGCGGCCGGCCGGCGCTCGCGTGGACGTGGGTCGGTTTAGGCCCTCTTTCGCCCGGCCGCGGCTCCGCCATCGGGCGAGCGTCGGTGTTGTTACGATCGTAGCAACTGTCTTGGGGTCGCTCGCGTCCTCACAGCGGCTATTTATGCCCGCTTTACTGACGGGACACTGCGACGATGGACGAATCCGATGGCAATCGACGAACGATCGCCGCCTGCAAGCAGTGCGGGGCGCTCTATGCAGCACTCGAGTTGGCAGACGATAAACTTCGCCCGATCGGCCGCCGAGACGGCTGTCGCTGTGGCAGTACGGCCTTTTCCGCCGTCGGCGACTCGCTTTCAGGGTTCTCTCTCGAGGACGGTTCGGGGGACTAACCCTCCTCACGGAGCCGTTGTAACGTTCCTATCGCTGATAGGCACTCTAGCGGCGGTTATCGATTTCCAACATATCGCATTTCGTTCCCTCTCTCGTATTCCAGTCGGATTTGGTTCAGGAAACTATGGTAATATTGATCAGGCACCAATATCTATTCATAGTTGAAGTCTGAATTGTCATCGTACAGCATGGACAACGAACGGATCACACCCGTCGACCTTCCCGAACCGCGCTACGAGTACGGGGCGGACGATCACGTATTCGTCGAACTCGCGGAGGAGATGAGTTTTACCGCCAATTTCAAGGCGATGGCGATCACCCAGCAGGTCGCCGAGCGAGATATCGACGGCGTCGTCGAAAACTGTCCGGCGAACGCGTCCTACATGCTCCGGATCGATCCGGAGATCATCCACCCGGACGACCTGATCGCGGAGCTCAAAGAGATCGAGTCCGAAATCGACCTCGAGAACTACGACTGGGAGACGCGTATCATCGACGTTCCAGTGCTCTTCGAGGACCCGTGGACCCACGAGACGCTCATGGAGTTTCGGGATCGCCACCAAGACCCCGATGCGACCGACCTCGAGTACTCGGCGGAGCTCAACGGCTTCGACGATGTCGAATCCTTTCTCGACGCGTTCGTCGGCGCGCCCCATCTGGTCACGATGGTCGGGTTCGTCCCGGGGCTGCCGTGGTGTTTCCAGATGGTCCCCCGGAACCAGCAGTTGGAAGTCCCCAAGTACGTCGAGCCCCGGACGGACACGCCGAGTCGCGCGGTCGGTTTCGGCGGCGCGTTCTCGGTCATCTATCCGGTCCAGGGGGCCGGCGGCTACCAGCTGTACGGCCGGACCCCGATCGAAGTGCTCGACACCGAGCAAACCCTCCCGGACTTCCGCGATTCGATGGTGTTCCCGAACCCCGGTGACATCCTGAACTACAGACGGATCGATCGCGAGGAGTACGACGCGATCCGCGAGGAGGTCGAAGCCGGCACCTACGAGTACACGTACGGAGAAGTCCGGTTCTCACCGGAGGAGTTCTTCGAAGCACCGGCCGAGTACAACGAGCGGCTCATGGAGGTGGTAGAATGATCGAAATCGAAGCGGGTGGCATCGCGAGTACGGTACAGGACCTCGGGCGAACCGGGCACTACCACATCGGCATGCCGCCGTCGGGCGCGATGGACCGCTATGCCCACACGGTCGCGAACTACCTCGTCGGGAACGACGACGACGCGGCGACCATCGAGATGACCTATCAGGGCATCACCGCGACGTTCAAAGAGGACGCCGTGATCGCGATCACCGGTGCCGACATGTCGCCCAGCCTCAACGGCGACCCGATCGACACGTGGGAGACCGTCGCCGTCGACGCCGGCGACGAACTCGAGTTGGCGTTCGCGACCGAAGGGGCGCGAGCCTACCTCGCCGTGGCCGGCGGCATCGACGTCCCCGAGGTGATGGACAGTCGTTCGACGTACACGCTCGTCGGGATCGGCGGCCACGAGGGTCGCGGGCTCGAGGAGGGCGACCAGCTCTCGATCGGAGACGCACCGGACGACCGGCGCGACTTCGTCGGAACGCGAGTCGACGACGATGACATCCCGTCCTACGCGGACGAGGACACCGTCCGGATCGTCCTCGGACTGATGAGCCACCGGCTCACCGACGAGGCCAGAGAGACGCTCTGTGAGTCCGAGTGGACCGTCTCGGCGGAGGCTGACCGCGTTGGCTACCGCCTCGAGGGGCCCGACCTCGAGTTCGAGGAGCGCGAGCAACCCTTCGGCGCGGGAACCGATCCGTCGAACGTCGTCGACCTCGGGTATCCCATCGGATCGATTCAGGTGCCACAGAAGCCGATCGTCCTCATGCAGGACGCGGTCACGGGCGGCGGCTACGCGACCGTCGGGACCGTCATCAGCGCCGACCGCGGGCTGCTCGCACAGCGCCAAACCCACAAGACAGTCACCTTCGAGTCGGTCGATGTCGACGAGGCGATCGACGCGCGCAAAGACCAGAACGCTCGCCTCGAGGCGATCCGAGCGGACATCGAGGGTGAGGAGTAGAGTCAACGAGACGCGAACAGACAGAACGGTAACCAAAACAAAGAATAGATTCGGGACTGAATCCAACACAACCACAACCAATGACAGAGAAAACCACGGTCAAATCGCCGATGCCAGGCATCTTCTACCGACAACCCGACCCCGACGACCCGCCGTTTGCCGAACCGGGAGACACCGTCGAAGCGGGCGACACCATCGGCCTCGTCGAAGTGATGAAGAACTTCCACGATATCGAGGCCGACAGTTCGGGGACGGTCAGCGAGTTCCTCGTCGAGAACGAAGCCGAAGTCGAAGCCGATCAAGCGATCGTCGAGATCGAATAGCGGCGTCGAACCGACTCGCTGGCACAACGAGTCCCGGCCGCCGTTGGCGGCCGGCGAATCGACTCCACTCGAGACGGATTTTCTGGGATCCTGCCGGACAGGAACTAGTCTCTGAAGCTTGACTGAAATGGTATGTGATAACTTTGGATACCATTGGACGAACCGACGGAAGCTATATACTGGATTGTGCTAGAATCTCACCCATGACGGCGATCGATATCAACTGCGATATGGGCGAGAGCTTCGGCAACTGGACGATGGGCAACGACGAGGCGGTCATGCCCTACATCACGTCCGCGAACATCGCCGGCGGCTATCACGCCGGCGACCCGCACGTCATGCGAGAGACGGTCGAGTTGGCGGCCGAACACGACGTCGGCATCGGTGTTCATCCCGGTCTCCCGGACAAAATGGGCTTCGGCCGCCGCAAGATCGATGCCACCCCGGAGGAGGTACGCGACTACGTCGTCTACCAACTCGGCGCGCTCACGGCGTTCGCGCGCCGCCACGGGGCCACCGTCCAGCACGTCAAGCCCCACGGGGCGATGTACTCGATGCTCTCGGAGAGCCCCGACCACGCTCGCGCAGTCATGAACGGCATGCTCGAGGTCGACGACGATCTTATCTACCTCGCAACCGACATGAATATCTACGAGGTCGCACAGGATATCGACGGTCTCCGGGCCGTGTTCGAGGGCTACGTCGATCTGGATTACCGGGCCGACCGCTCGCTGATCGTCGAGCAGGAACTCGCCGACCGCGACCCCGAACTCGTCGCCGATCGGTTCGTCTCGATCGCCACCGACGGCGTCGTGGAGGCCGCAAACGGCGAGGAAATTTCGATCCCCGCCGAGAGCATCTGTATCCACGGCGACAACCCCAACGCCGTCGCGATCCTCGAGGCGATCCACGATCGAGTCGACGAACACGATATCGAGCTCACATCGCTGTCCCAGATCGTCTGAGAGGGGCCGAACGCAGGATCGAAACCATTCTCCCCGTTCTGTCGATCGAACCTTACCCGTCGAGGAGTTCCCGCTCGACGTACTTCGTGGTGTGCTCGTTCGAGACGAATCCGTCGTCCTCGAGAAGCTGCTGGTGGAACGGGATCGTCGTCGGGACGCCCTCGATCGTCGTTTCGTCAAGTGCCCGTTTGCTCCGGGCGATCACCTCGTCTCTGTCCTGGCCGGTGACGATCAGTTTCGCGAACATCGAGTCGTAGAACGGGGCGATCGCGTCGCCCTCGTCGACGCCGTCGTCGACGCGGACGCCGATGCCCCGCGGCGGTTCGTAGGTCGACAGCGTCCCCGGCAACGGCGTGAAATCGTTGTCGGGATCCTCCGCGTTGATGCGGAACTCCATGGCGGCCCCGCGCGAGTCGACCTCGTCTTGGGAGAAGGATAGTTCCTCGCCGGCGGCGACCCGGAGCTGCCACTTGACCAGATCGATCCCGGTGAGTTCCTCGGTCACCGCGTGTTCGACCTGAATCCGCGCGTTGACTTCGATGAAGTAGAACTCGCCGCCCTCGTAGAGGAACTCGACGGTGCCGGCGTTGACGTAGTCCGCCGTGGCCGCCCCGCGGCAAGCGGCCTCGCAGAGGGCAGCGCGCGTATCGTCGTCCAGTACCGGCGAGGGCGACTCCTCGAGGAGCTTCTGCTGGCGGCGCTGAATGCTACAATCGCGCTCGCCGAGATGGCGGACGTTTCCGTGTTCGTCGCCGATGATCTGGACCTCGATGTGGCGCGGGCTCTCGAGGAACTTCTCGAGGTAGACGGTCGGGTTGTCGAAGTAGGCGTCCCCCTCTCGAATCGCCTCCTGAAGCTTCGATTCGATCTGGGACGGTTCGTGGACGATCTTGAGCCCGCGGCCGCCGCCGCCGCCGTCGGCTTTGATCGCGACGGGATAGCCGTGCTCCTCGGCGAACGCCTCGACTTCGTCGGCGGACGTGACCGGGTCGGTCGTTCCGGGCACGATGGGGACGTCCGCCGACTCCATGATCTTGCGGGCTTTCGTCTTCTCGCCGAAATCGGCCATCACGTCGCTGGGCGGGCCGATCCACGCGAACTCGCTGTCTTCGACGTTCGCCGCGAACGACTCGTTCTCGGCGAGGAACCCGTATCCCGGATGAATCGCGTCGGCGTCGGCGGCTCGCGCTGCCTCGAGCAGTGCGTCCTGATCGAGATAGCTGTCTTTGGCCTTCGAACCGCCGATGTGGTAGGCCTCGTCGGCCATGCGGACGTGTTTGGCGTCCTCGTCGGCGTCGCTGTAGACGGCTATCGCGTCGATATCCAGGTCCTTGCACGCCTGAATGATTCGGACGGCGATCTCCTCTCGGTTCGCGATCAAGACTTTTTCGAACACAGTGTAGTGATATGGTCCCTGTCTCCAAATAAAGCTAACTTACTTTCGTATGTTGAACAGCGTTCGACAAACTCTGATCGTCTCGACTGTCGTTCTGTTATTCTGAGACCGAGGATCTGCAGTTCGATTCACACTGGTGTGGAACCGCGATCGGCCCGTATTGAGTGTGGGAGAAACCGCGGTCGATCCACACTCGAGCCAGCTCCGTTCTCGCGATCTCAGGCGACCGTCTCGAGGGCCGCCTCGAGTTCATCGACGGCGTACTGGAGTTGGTCGCGCGAGATGGTCAGCGGCGGCTGGAACCGCATAACGTTCTTGTAGTAGCCGCCGACGCCCATCACGACGTTCGACTCCTCGCGGAGGTACTCGCTCACCGCGGACGCGAGGTCTTTGTCCGGTTTCGGCGCGACGTTCTGTGGCCCCGTCTCGCTCGGGTCGACGAGTTCGACGCCGCGCATGAGTCCGAGGCCGCGCGTCTGCCCGACGACGTCGTACTCGTCCTCGAGGGTCTGGAGTTCTGACTCGAGCCACGCGCCCTGCTCGCTTGCGTTGTCGACGATGCCGTCCTGCAGTTCGTCGATCGTCGCCAGCGCGGCGGCACAGGCGACGGGGTTGCCGCCGAACGTCGAGAGGTGGTCGCCGGACTCGAAGGCGTCCGCGACCTCCGCGGAGGCGGTGAAGGCACCCAGCGGCAGCCCGTTTGCGATGCCTTTCGCCTGCGTCAGGATGTCGGGTACGACGTCGAAGTGGTTGCTCGCGAACAACTCGCCGGTGCGGCCGTAGCCGGTCTGGACCTCGTCGGCGATGAGCAACGCGCCGTGGTCGTGGGCGATCTCCTGGACCCGCTCGAGCCAGCCCTCTGGCGGCACGATGATCCCGGCCTCGCCCATGACGGGTTCGACGACGACCGCCGCGAGGTCCCCGCTCGTATGCGAGCCGATGATCCGCTCGAGTTCCTCGGCACAGCCGGAATCGCAGCCGCCGTCACAGCGCGGACAGCGGTAGCTATACGGCGGCGCGGTGTGGGCAACGTCGTTGAGCGTCGGGGCCATGCCCTTCTTGTAGGCCTTATTCCCCGTCAGCGCCAGACTGCCGAGGGTGCGGCCGTGAAAGCCCATCTCGAGGGCGATGACTTCCTTCGAGCCGGTGTACTTCCGCGCGAGCTTGACCGCGCCCTCCACGGCCTCGGTCCCGGAGTTACAGAAGAAGCTCTTCTGCAGATCCCCCGGCGTCACCTCGGCGATCCGTTCGGCGAGGTCGGCGACCGGTTCGTTGGGGTGGACGTACGAACAGCCGTGGACGAACTCGTCGAGTTGGTCTTTCGCGGCGTCGACGACGGCGTCGTTTCCGTGACCGACGTTCACCACCGAAATCCCGGAGAACACGTCGAGGTACTCGTTGCCCTCGAAGTCCTCGAGCGTACAGCCCGAGGCCCGTTTGACCGGCACGTCGAGCGATTTCCAGATGGGCATCATGTGGTCGTCGTACGCCGACAGGACGGCCGCGTTCGACTCCCGTCCGACGGATGGATCGGTTTGTTGTTCAGCCATTACCCAATGAGTCGAACTACATCCTAATAAAATATGTCTTCAGGAATTCTGTCCCATCCCTAAACCACCGGGGCCCGACTCGCCGATCGCTCGAGCGGCACAGTCCCTCGAGCCGCGATGGTCCCGAACTGCATCCAACGTTTTCCCAACGACGCGACTCACGTTCGAATGTTGTTTATCCGTGTACTCCGTTTCCCGCGTATGGACGAGCGAAACGTTCGCATTCTGCAAGCTATCGCGGAACTCGGAACGGGGAGCCCGGACGAGATCTCGGAGTACACCGACATCCCGAAATCGACGGTTCACTATCGGCTCACGAAACTCAGGGAAAGCGGCGTCGTCACCGACGATCTGTTCGACGTCGACCTCAAGGAATTCGGCCTCGAGATCACGGTGATCACGGAGGTCATCGCGGAGTACGAAGAGCAGTACCACGAGGAGGTCGGCGAAAAACTCGCCGCCATCGAGGGGGTCAATCAGGTGTACTTCACGATGGGCGACACCGATTTCGTCGTCATCGCCCACCTCTCGGGCCGTGAGATGGTCCATCGGCTCATCAGCGACTACGAGGCGATCGACGAGGTCGTCCGAACGAGTTCGCAGTTCGTCGTCGAAACGGTCAAAAACGAGTCCTATCCGCTGAACGACTTCGAACTCGAGACGTTAGTCGAGACCGTCGCCGACGACGAGTAAGCACCCAGCGCACGTTTCTCCGCGAGAACGGTCCGGTCGAGGGTGACGACCCACGGCTGCCCGAGGCCGTCACTCAAGGATTACTTGAGTTCCTCGAGTTCGAGATCCGCCAGCTCGAGGTCGGAGTCGGTCGAGGAGACGCTGTATAGGACCACACCGAGTAGCGCCCAGAGCAGGACGATCGCCCACTCGTAGGGCCAGACGAGCGCCGACGGGCCGCCGGGCAGGTAGAGGCCGATGAACCCGAGCGTCAGGACCAGCCCGGCCGCTCCGAACGCGGACCCGAACGGGAGCTTCAGCGGGCGGTTCAGGTCGGGCTCGCGACGGCGGAGCACGAAGAAGGAGACGACCACGAGGAACCACGCGACGACGAGTCCGAGGCCGCTTGCGTTGACGATCCAGACCAGCATCTGTTCGCCAAACAGTGGGGCGAAAATCGAGAGTCCGCCGATGAGGACGACCGCCGTCGAGGGCGTGTTGTACTCGGGGTGAAGCGTGTTGATCCGCCGCGGGATCATCCCGGAGTCGGCGAGCGCGAAGACGGCGCGACTGGCTCCAAGCAGGAACGAGTTCCAACTCGTGAGGATGCCCGCGAGACCGGCAAGTGCCATGATACGACCGATCAGCTGGCTGCTGAAGATCGCTTCCATGGCCGCGGCGGCCGGCAGCGGACTGTCGACGAGTGCGGAACCGGGCATCGCCTGTCCGGACGCCCAGATGACCGCGATATAGAACACCGCGGCGAGCGTGACCGACGCCGGGATGAGCAGCCCGATGAGCCGGGGTGCGACATCTGCTTCCTCCGCGGATTGGGGGATGACGTCGAAACCGACGAACATGAACGGTGTCATGATCGCGACCGTGGCAACGCCCGCCGTCCCGACGTCCGACAGCGGCGGGTTCGCCTGCGTCTGTCCGTTGAACAGGGCACCGATAACGAGCATGACGCCCGCGAGACCAATGACGAGGGTCAGGAACGTCTGGAACTGTGCCGCGGGTTTCACGCCGCGGTAGTTGAGCGCCGTCATCACGACCGCGCCGAGTCCGCCGACGAGGATCCACGAGGCGTAGACCGGCTCACCGGCCACCGTCCAGAGCTCGAACACGTTGAATCCCGGGACGATGTACGCCATCGCCGAGGGGAGCGCGACAACCTCGAAGACGACGACGCCGACGTAGCCGAGGACGAGCGACCACGTACAGACGAACGACCAGAGCGGCCCGAGCGCCCGGAAGCTGTACACGTGTTCGCCGCCGACGAACGGCATCGCAGAGGCGAGTTCGCCGTATATCAGGCCAACGATACAGACCATGATCGCGCCCACGACGAAGCCGAGGACCGAGCCGGCGACTCCCGCTTCGTCGATCCAGAATCCCGTCTGGATGATCCATCCCCAGCCGATCATCGCGCCGAACGCGAGCACGAAGAGGTCTTTCTTCGTCAGTATCCGCTCGAAGTTATTGCTATCTTCTGCCATACCACTCTCTGTCGAATACCGAGTGTTAAGTTTAACTAAATGCTATTCATTAGGACCGTGTTCTTGTTAGCTATCTTTGTCCGAACATTGTCCAATAATCGGAATTACTGATCGACCAAAACCACGGCACGCGAAGGGGAAACCGTCGGCGAGCTCGAGGCCGTCCCGGTGAGGTCTTTCGGAGCGTAATTGGTATGACCCTATTTCGGAATCCGATAATCACAGAAATGCCCGTCTACTCGGCGTAGCAGCCGTCTACTCCTCGAGTACGCTGCTCATATATAGGGCAGGGAATCGGGTACCTCAGCTCGATGACTAGTACTGTCGAACGACAGTCGTCGTCGCGGAACAGTCACACGAACGATCCTTCGGCAGCCACGGCAGGGTGGGGAGCGTAACCATGGTCGGAGTAGAGACGCTCCGAAAACTGGTCCCCGGCGACCGGCAGCGCCTCCTCGCGGTCGGGTTCGGACTGGCCGTGATCGCGAGCCTCGTTGCAACGGGTGCCGCGGGTGCGTCTGCGGGCGCCGTCGATCCCGATTCGAACGAGTCCGTTTCGGAGGAGGCGTACGTCGAGCCGGCCCCGGAACCGGGCGATCCCTATTTCGAGGCGGCGGCCAGCGACGGTAGTTGGATCAGCTACGAGAACCCGCGCGACGAGTACCGAAACCCGTATCTCGGCGACGGCTCCGGGAAGGTCTGCGTCACGCTGGTCAACGAAGACGGGGACACCGTCGTCGGCGAGTCCGTCCCCAACACGTCCGTGACGATTCCCACGAACGACGTCACGAGCTGGCACTCCAAGGCCGATCCGATGACCGTGCAGTTCCCCATGACCGATCACTACGATCGGCCGCTGGATGCCGACCAGTTCGGCACGAGCCCGGACATCGCACAGGGCGACGGCTACATGGATTCCCACTGTATCGAGCTGCACGGTAATCCCGAGGACGCGACGATCGAATATGGCGAAGCACAAATCAGCGGCGAGAACGCCGACCGAATCGAGGTCGCCGGCTACATCCAACAGATCCCCGAGGGCGACGGCTGGGATACCGACATCGACCCGCTAACCGCCGCGGAATCCTACGAGGAAGCCGGCGGCGGCTGGACCTACGAGACCGAAGCCTCGCACGGCCAGGTCGTCGTCGTCTTGCAACTCGACGGGGCGACCGACGACCGGTCCGATCCCGACGACTCGAGCGGATCGGATTCAGGTACGAACGAGACGAGTGATTCGTCGAACGAAGGCGACCAGCAACTCGAGGAAAGCGAGTCCGGCGATAACGACGAAATGCCCGGATTCGGCGTCCTCGCGGCCCTCGTCGCGCTCTCGGTCGCCGTCCTCGCTCGACGCCGCGGCTAATTCGGTCCGCGAGTCACAGCCGCTCGAGTAATAGCGACCGCTCGAGGTACCGTATCGGGAACCGAGACGAAAGACAGGGAACGGCTACGAGTTGTAGCCGGGAACCATGGAGCTCCTCGCACGTCATGACGGGGCAAAGATCGGGTGGAGTACCCACCGACAGACTGTCGTACCCCCGTCTACCCGACAATTCGATTGGATCACAATAATACTGCTGGCCAATCGGTTCAAAACGCGATGAAACGACCAGAAGATTCATCGAATCGTGGACTGTGGTTGATAATGTATATCGCAATCTGGACAGTCAGTGTTGCTCTATCGGCGCAGTTCTGTACGCATGCAGTCGGTCGACTCGGCGCGCCGTTCGAACCAATTAGGTTTTGACGGTTGGCGCGAGATGCCCGACAAATGACGACCACGAACGAGTCCGACGACGACGTGCCCCGCGTCCCCGTCGTTTGCCCGGCCTGTGAGACGACCTCCCGCGTTCCGCTTGCCGACCTCGCGGACGCCATCGAACGACACAACGACCAACTCCACGACGGCGACGACATCGCCGAAGTCGATCCCGACATCGCCGACCGAATCGCGGACCTCGCCGCGACCGACCTCGGGCTGCTCGAGGATGGCGAGTGACGGAGCATCTGACTGTTAGCACTCTCTGATCGGCCGCTTACCGGCTGGTCATCGGCCGAGGTAGTCGCGAGGTTTCCCGATAAGCGAGCGGGAGGACTGGTCGGTACACTCCCGTTTGGTGACGATCCCGTCTTCGTCGGGCGCGTCGTCGAGTCGAACGTCCGGTCGCTTCGAATCCATACCGACCGACTACGGCGATCGTCGGCACAAGTATTGACCTTGCAATCGTTGCCTGCCGACGAGCGCGATCCCGACCGATCCGAAAATTCCGCCGATATCCGGCTCGAGCGATTATATTTCACTTCATCGTACCGTTAGTTCAGTGAGAAGGCTTATGCTGGCATACTCGACTCTATCCAGTAGATGACGCGGAAGAACGCGACAGTCGACCACGACAGTAGCGGACCCACAGCCGATGCGGACGACCAGACGGCGTCGCCGATCACCGTCGAACCGACCACCGCGACGGCGACGGTCGCGGCGACGCGGACGACCACCACGGACGCCGGCGATGCCGAGGACGCGCTGCCGAACACGCTGACGATCATCGGGCAGGGAACCCCCTCGAGTTTCGAGATCACCGTCGACGGCGAGATCGATCTGGCCGACGACCCGCGAGATGCCGACGCGACAGTCGTGTCGGGAACGACGGTCGAGGGGACGGTCGAGTCCGGAACGGTGACGTTCCGGTTTACCGGCGACCTGACCGACGTCACGTTCGTCGACCGCGGGATCACGGGACAGGAACCGGCGACTACCCCGAACGTCCACGTCGATTACGACGCGCCCGACGGCGCGCAGTCGTAACCGGCTGGCCTCGCGTCACAGTACAGTTCCTCGATCGAGACCGGCGGGCAGCAGTATAAACATACTCCCGGACGGGGTCCGAACGGTCCCGTATGGACGACGACACTCCCGACGCCGACGCGGAGAGCGACACCGGTGTCGAGGCACACCCCGAGATACGGGTCGACGCCGACAGCCATCTCGAGGGCGGCATCACCGTCGAGACGAAAGCCGGTGTCCCGATCTACGCCGACGCCGGGTCGGAAATCGACGCCAGATGGATGGAGAGTGCCGACCGCCGCATCCTCGAATTCATGCAAGAAGAAGACGCCTTCGAGCCGACCCAGATGGACGAGGAAGGGATTTGCCCGGCGAAGTACGCGTCCTACCGGTGTCGCGAACTGACCAAGTACGGCCTGCTGAAGCGCCACATGCCCGGCCTGTACGAGGTCACTGAGGCGGGCGACCGCTACCTCGCGGGCGAGCTCGATCCGAGCGAACTCGAGCCAGAGAGCTGAGCGCGTTAGGAAATCGACGCGGGCGGGCGGCGTTCGCCCTCTGTTTCGTCGTTCGTCTCGAGTGCGGTGCTTCCGTCGATATCGAACTCGCCCAGCAGCGCGTCGATCACGTCCGTCGCAGCGGGCGCGTACAGCGGGCGGTTGTCGTTGCCACAGCGGTCGTCCATCAGACAGGCGGGACACCCCTCGTCGCGCCCGCACGCACAGTCGACCATCAGATCGCGAGCCCGTCGGGCGACCGCCTCGTACTCCTCGTAGATGCGCCGGGAAAAGCCCAACCCACCCTCGATGCCGTCGTAAATGAACCAGCCGCTCGTCCCGGGGGTGTCGGGCAGCCGGTTGGTCGCGAGCCCGCCGAGATCGGCCGCGTCCACGGTTAACTCGAGCGGGGCGACGGCGATCATGGCGTGCTCGACGGCGTGGATCCCGCCGAGATAGCCGTGGAGCCGCGGCGGAAGGTCCTCGCACTCGTCGTTGTGGTAGTCGCTGTGGGCGGCCGTCACCGCGCGCTCGACATCGTCGGGCACCTCGGCCCAGCACAGTTGCGTGCGCATCTCCAGGGGCGGGACGCCCGTCTCGAGTCCGACGGCGCGGACGTCGCCCGAACCGATCTCCCGTTTCATGAAGGTGCCGTGGTGGACCGTGACCGTGCCGTAACCCCAGTTGAGCCGGAACGAGCCGACGTCGCGGGACTCGCGGACCTCGGTGTCGTAGATCGTCGACTGGCGCTGAGACTGCGTGTAGTAGTCGACGTCGACGGGCTCGAGTTCGACGTAGGGTTGCGGGCGATCTTCCCGAAGGTCGACCACTTCGTACTGGTCGCCCCGGTACAGCACCGTCGCGCCCTCGTGGTAGTCCCGATACGCGCGGGCGCGACCGATCGGCTGGTGGTCGAACGACTCCTCTCCGGCCAGCCGGACCTCGAAGTCGTCCCCGCCGGAGGCATAGAGGCTGATCTCGTCCTGTGGCCGATCGCGGTGAGCGTAGGTGACCCCGCCCGCGAGCGAGCCCTCGAAGTCGCCGGTCCGTCGCCCGTACTCGACGGCGCGCTCGAGGCGGTCTCTCCCGCCGAATCGGTCTGCGTCCGCAGCCCGAAGCGGTAGCTCTTGGGCGGCACACCGAAGGTGCTGCAGGTAGACCGGATTGTTCTCGAGATCGACGACCGCGCTTTCCGGCTCCTCTTCGAGGAGGTACTCGGGATGGCGGAGGATGTACTGGTCGAGGGTCGCGTGACTGGGGACGAACACCGAGAGCGCCTCGCGCTCGTCGCGGCCGGACCGGCCGATCCGCTGCCAGAACGACTGGCGCGAGCCGGGATAGCCCAACAGGACGGTGCCGTCGATCCCGCCGACGTCGATGCCGACCTCGAGTGCGCTGGTCGTCGCGACGCCGTCGAGGTCGCCGCTCTTGAGCCGGTTCTCGGTCCCTCTGCGCGATTTCTTGCCGTGGCCAGCGTTGTACGCGGCGAGTTCGGTTCCGCCGCGGGAGGGGAAACTCGAGGTCTCGAGGTACTCCCGTGCGCGCCCGACGGCCAGTTCGGTCTGTTTGCGAGAGTCACAGAACAGCAGCGAGGGGACGCCGCGATCGCAGCAGTGCGCCCAGACCTCGGGGGCCTCGACGGTCGCGGGGCGTTTGCTCGGCGTCCACGCGCTGTCACCGTCGCCATCGCCGTCGCTGTCTCCCTCACCGATACCGCCTCCGGAACCGCTTCCGTCGCCGTCCGCTGGCGGGTCCCAGAACACGAGGTGACGGCGGCCGCTCGGCGAGCCGTCCTCGTCGATCACGGTCGCCGGCTCGCCGGTCAGCGCCCGCGCGTGTTCGGCCGGGTTGCCGATCGTCGCGGTCGTCAGCACGTACTGGGGGTCGCCGCCGTACCAGTCGATCAGTCGGCGGGTCCGCCGGAGGATCCACGCCGCGTGCATCCCGCTGATCCCCGTCCACGCGTGGGCCTCGTCGATCACCAGCAGGTCGCAGTTCGCGTGGAAGTCGGCCCAGCGGTGGTGACTCTCGAGGTACTGATTCACCCCCGCGAAGTTCGTGATGACGACGTTTGCCTCCTCGCGGATGCGGGCCTTCTCCTGTCGTTTCGTGTCGCCGTCGTAGACGCCGACGGTGACCTCGAGTCCGAGCGCGTCGAAGAGGTCGTTCAGTTCTCGCTCCTGATCACGGCTGAGCGCCTTCGTCGGGTAGACGAGCAGCGCCCGCACGTCGGGGTTTTCCCGGAACCGCCGCGCGATATCGAGTCCGTAGACGTAGGTCTTCCCCGAGGAGGTCGAGGTCGCGACGCAGACGTTCTCGCCCGCGGATAGCGCCTCGAGCGCCGCAGCTTGATGGCTCCACGGGTCGACCGCGAGCTTTGCCGCGAGATCGGGCGGCAACACCTCGCGGGCCGGCACGTGATCGGCCGATTCGGCGGACAGCGTAAACCGCTCGCGGTCCTGTCCGCTGTAGCGACTCGAGGGGTAGGTCTCGACCAGTTCCGCGGCGGTCAGCGCGAGGCCGTCCGCCGGGGTGTGATCTCCGCCTGTCGTGGGATTCTCGGTGTCGTCAGGTGGCATATTCAGAAGTCGGCGAGTCCGGTCTGGGTCGTCGAATCGTCCGTTGCTCGATCACCGTTCGCGCCGTGCTCAGTCGGCTCCTCGGTCGCGGGCGGGGCCGCGGCGATCGCGTCGTAGACCGCGGCCAGTTCGCGAACGTCGGCCTCGCAGTACCGACGCGCCGCGTCCCAGTCGATCCCGAAGTCGACTGGGGCGTCTGAGCCGCCGGTCGCACCGGAATCGGGACCGCTCGAGCCCTCGAGCAACCGCCGAATCCGCTCGGCGAGGGTCTTCCCGTCGAGGGACGCCGCGGCACCCGAGCGGTCGCAGCCGAGCGCGCTGGCCACGTCCTCGAGTCGATTAGTCCGACCCGGCAACACGGCGTTATCCTGTCGTACCGCCCAGTCGTAAGGATCGTAAGTGTACACGTTCTTGCGCCAATACTCGTGATACTCGGGCGCGTTGCGGGCGATGAACCGCTCGAGGTGTTCGTAGTCGAACGAGTGGCCGTTCCACGCGAGCAGCGACGGGGTCTCGTACTCGGCGGCCAGCCACGAGACGAACTCGCGGGTCGCCGCACCCGGGTCGTCGCGGGTCGGCTCGGTGTCGACGAAGTCGACGTAGGCGTCGCGTTCGGGATCGTAGACGCCGATTACCCAGATGATCGTCGGCTGAAGCCCGTCGGTTTCGATGTCGACGAACAGCGGCGTCGCTGCGTCGCTCGCCGGCGGGACCGGGTCGGTTGTTCGTCGAACCACGCGGGACTCGGCAAGCGCCCGTGCGCTGTCGGCGATTTCTCGAGCCGTCGACGCGCCGATACCGTCGATCGAACACAGCGCCGTTTCCGTCGCCTCGGCGACGGCCGTGCGCGTGTCGTATCCGTTCGCTCGAAGGCGTTCCGCCGTCGTCGGGCCGACGCCGGCGAGCGCCCGCAGCCCGAACCGGTCGGCCGGAACCGACGAGACCGCGACCGATCCCGTTCGATCGCAGGTGAGACCCGCGAGTTCCGCCTCGCCGGACCGACGGAGCGGGGCGACCCCCCGAACCGGCAACCGAACGGACTCGCCGTCGAGGGTCGTCTCCCAGACGTGGTCGTAACTCGCTGCAAGCGCGCCGGTGAGAAACGTCGGCTCCCCGCCCCCTCGAGACCGGTAGCGGGCGGCAGCCTCGAGACCGGCAAGGGTCGCCGCCAGCGAGACGGCGTCGGTCGTCGGCTCGAGGTCGTCACAGACAACGTAGTCGGCGTTCGGGTGGGTTTCGGCCGCGTCTGCGAGCAGCGCGGTCGAGTCCGCGAAGAGAAACGAAACGTCCCTGACGGCCTCCGTTTGGACTTCCGCGGGACCGGCGGCGGAGACGACCGGGCCGTCGAACAGACGCCGGAGACGGCTCACGATGCGGACGTCCGAGGACTCACGAACGACGTAGACGAGGGCCGGCTCGAAGTAGTCGACCACGTCGCGCAGCGCCGGCTCGCCGAGTTCGGCGACGGCGTCACAGCGCAACGCCAACAGATCGACACCCTCGGTGGACATAGGCGGGGCATAGCAGCGGGCGGGCATAAGGGTTCGTTGACGCGCGGTCCGGGAGCCCCGCTCAGTTAGCGTCGACAGCGTTCGGAACGTGAGTCTCGAGGAACTCGGTAACGGCGTCGCCGCCCTGAAACCCCTCCGCCAGTCGCGCGGTCTCGTCGCCGTTTTCGAACAGGATCAGCGTCGGGACCGACCGGATGTCGAACCGGTCGACGAGTTCGATATCGTCGCCGGGGTTAACCATCCCGATCGCGACGTCGGTCGCGCGGGCGACGTTCCCCAGTACCGGCTCCATCGCCTGACACAGCGCACAGCCGCTCGTGTAGAATTCGACGAGCGCCACGTCGTGGCGTTCCACGAAGGTCTCGAGGTCGTCGCCGGTCTCGAATCGGCTCGGTTTGCTGGTCGCGGCCATGAGTGAATGGATGGTCTCGCCGCGGAAACCTGTGACGGACGGTGTTCTGTCGTCGGCAGCGGTCGCCGGTGACGGCGATACGTCGGTCCGCCACCCTTCGGAATAAGTGACAGTGTCCGGGCGAAGATTCATCGGCGAACAGTATTGTGTGACCGGGTTTCGGAGTGCGACTTTATACGTGGCCGGCGTAGCCGCGCTCGATGACCCAGCCCGCATTCACCCGCGGCGACGGCGTGCCGGAACGGCGGAAAGACACGCTGTTTTGCTGGGAGTGTGACCACGCGAGTCCGATCGACGGCGACTGGCAGACACAGTCGCGGGAACGCCACGTCGCGTACGTCTGCCCGTCCTGTGAGACCACGCTCGCGAAGCGGCCGCGACACACCGACCCGTCGCCCGCTCGAGCACCGGCCCCGCTGGCGGCGTGGCGGCGCGCGCTTCGGACATCGATTGCGGTCTGGCGAGCGAGCATCGATGTCGCCGTCTCGAGTCTGACCGCAACGGCCGCGGTCGGCGCCGTCAGCGGCCGCACCTTCGAGACAGGGTAACCGGCCCGCGGAGGGGTGACGACGGCGGTAACGCGCGATTCGTCCCGGCGGACGACCCGGGCTCTCAAGGGGGCTCTCCACGACTATTCAATTCCGCTCGTATTTTTCAGCTAATGTCATCCTCACTCCGAATATCCCATATTATAACTTACGTTCGATCACTTCTATCTCTATTTGCGGATATTCGCCAACAACAGTAGAGTTTTAATAGTAGAATCCGTTGGCTTACGCGAGCAGAAGATGACGAACGGAAACTTAACCGCTGCGGAAGAAGACGTACTGGACGAGATCGACGAGGAGAACATCGATTTCCTGCGACTGCAGTTTACCGATATTCTCGGGACGGTCAAGAACGTCTCCGTGCCGGCCCGACAGGCCGAGAAGGCGTTCACCGAGGGGATCTATTTCGACGGTTCCTCGATCGAAGGCTTCGTTCGCATTCAGGAATCGGACATGCGGCTCAAGCCCGACCCCGAGACGTTCGCTGTCCTCCCGTGGCACGACCGCGAGGACGGCGCGTCGGCCCGCATGATCTGTGACGTCATCGATACCTCCACGGGCGAACCCTTCGAGGGTGACCCGCGCCGCGTGCTCAAGAACGCCCTCGAGCGCGCCGACGACCTGGGCTATACGGTCAACGCCGCGCCCGAGCCGGAGTTCTTCCTCTTCGAGGAGGACGAGGACGGCCGCGCGACGACGGAGACGGGCGACCACGGCGGGTACTTCGACCTCGCACCGAAAGACCTCGCCAGTGACGTTCGCCGCGACATCATCTACGGGCTCGAGGACATGGGCTTCGAGATCGAGGCGAGCCACCACGAGGTCGCGAAGGGGCAACACGAGATCAACTTCGAGTATGACGACGCCCTGACAACGGCGGACAACGTCGCCACGTTCCGGACCGTCGTCCGTGCGATCGCCGCCCAACACGACCAGCACGCGACCTTCATGCCCAAGCCGATCCCGCGTATCAACGGCTCGGGGATGCACACCCACCTCTCGCTGTTCGAGGACGGCGAGAACGCCTTCCACGACGGAGACGACGAGTTCGACCTCTCGGAAACGGCTCACTCCTTTATCGCCGGGATCCTCGAGCACGCGCCGGCGATCACGGCGATCTCGAACCCCACCGTCAACAGCTACAAGCGACTGGTGCCCGGCTACGAGGCACCCGTCTACGTCGCCTGGTCCGACCGAAACCGCTCGGCGCTGATCCGCAAACCGGCGGCCCGCGTCCCGGCTGCCTCGCGTGTCGAGGCCCGCTTCCCCGATCCGTCCTGTAACCCCTACCTCGCGCTCGCGGCGCTCATCCACGCCGGTCTCGACGGGGTCGAACGCGACCTCGACTGTCCGGATCCGGTCCGGGAGAACATCTACGAGTTCGACGAGGAAAAACGCGAAGAGTACGGTATCGACACGCTGCCGACGAACCTCGGCGAGGCCGTCGAGGCCCTAGAGGAAGACGAGGTCATCTACAACGCACTCGGCGAGCACGTCGGGCCGAAGTTCGTCGAAGCCAAGAGCCAAGAGTTCGAGGACTACCTCGTCGACGTCTCCGACTGGGAACTCGACCGCTACCTCGAGACGTTCTGAGCGGCCGTCAGACCACCACTCCGGTGGCGACGATTCCTGCGACCGCTGCGGCTTACTGCAATCGCTTCCGTTGTCACTGCTTCGTCGAGACCGACGCGAGAACTGCGACCCGCTTCGCTCGACCGTCGCTGCGATCAGTTCGCGACGTATGCCGAGTCCGCCTGCTCGACGTGGCCGGCACTCGAGAGGGAACTCAGCACGCTCAGCACGTCGAGTTTCTGCATCGCCAGTCGGTCCCCTAGTTCGTCGACCGTCGCGCCGTCGGTCGCCTCGAGATAGAGATAGACGAGTTTCGCGCTGGCTGATTCGATGTCGCGGGGAACGGGCTCGAGCCGAGTGTCGTGGCGGTGGGTTTGTGAGGCCATTGTCATCAGTGTCGACCTCGTTCCGGTATATAAATCTACACGTGGTTGGGGTACTAATGAATACTAGGACTCAATACGAAGCGCGTCAACAGGCCTCAAGTCGAGCCAGCGAATCGATCTCGAGGCGATCGACGAGTCCCGAATCAAAAGGCGATAGTTTACGGTTCTCAGCCTACCACCGGGAGACATGAGCGCAGACGAGCGGCCGACTGTGCCGACGGAACTCGATCGCACGGGTCGCGAGGCGCTACGAGAACTCGCGGCGCGAGAGCCGGCGACGCTCCGTACAGTGAGTACCTATCTCGAGGAGTTGGCGTCGTGGAAGTCACGCCGTGACGGGGCGGATGCGACGGCGGCAGCCGATCCGGAGACGTATCCCGACGGCGTCCCGGAGCGAGCGACCGTCTCGGTGACGGACATTGCTGGGACCGAATACTACTATTATCAGTGGCGCGAGGGCGACGAAATCAGGTCGACGACCGAGCGGCGGTAGCCAACCGCGACGGAACCGATCCCGCTATACCGATCTATACGGCCCGAGTCGCGTTCCGTCTACCAGATACGCCTCGCCCTCAGTCAGCCCCGCCGGGAGAAACGGCGAGAGAAACGACTGCCCGGTCACGTTGATCCACGTCCCGCCCACGAGGTCGTTGAACGCCGGCATCACGACCATACCCGGGGGCGATTCGTCCGCATCCTCGAGCCACGAGACGCCCTCGTAGTCGGGGCGGTCGCGAAACGGTTCGGGCTCGAGGCGGCCGCGCAGCCACGCGCGCTCGACGCGACTGCCGCCGACCTCGTCCTCGAGTCGCACGCAGGGGTGTTCGTGGCCCAGACAGAGCACGTCGCTCTCGAGGGCGGCCCGCGAGGGCCACGTGTGGCCGTGGCAGACGCCGATATCGCCGAGTGCGATGCCCTCGCCGGGGACGACGTCGACCGTCGCCTCGATGTCGTCGCCGTCCGCCAACCACGTCTCGATGCGGCCGTCGTGATTGCCCTTGACGACAGTGACCGCCAGATCCGCTCCGAAGGATTCGAACAGCACCTCGAGTTCGCCGCGTTCGGCCCCGCCCGGATCGCCGATCGAATGCATCAGATCGCCGAGAACGACCAGCCGATCGGGGTCGGTGCGCTCGAGCAGGGAGAGCAGTCGCTCCCGGCGGTCGGGTGCCCGACTGGGAACGTCGACACCGCGCTCGTATCGCAGCCCCGCCTCGTAGCCGGCGTGGTAGTCGGCGATGAGCAACGCGCGCTCGCTGCCGACTGCGGCTGTCGCGGCCGGTTCGCCGGGAACGGGTTCGACTCGAGGCGTCGGTGAGCCGGTTTCGGCCGCAGTGGGACGGGAACGGAGGTCGTCTCGCATCGCCGCCCGATCAGATCGCTTTCAGCGTCTCGTCGTCGGGCTCGTAACACTGGCCGCCCATCAGGGCATCCTGAATCGCGTCCTCGACTTCGTCGGCGGATGCGCCGGTGTCGTCGGCGACCGTCTCGATCAGCGCCGTCCGATCGGCACCGTCGCCGTCGTCGAGTTCCTGCATGGTCTCGACGACGTAGTCCTCGAGGTCGACATCCGCAGCCGGTTCGTCGTCACCGTCAGCGTCGTCGGGCACCTCGTCGTCGACGGGTTCTGTAGGCTCGGGATTGGTGGCCACCCATTCGTCGGTTTCCTCGATCTCGTCGGGCTCTTCGGCCTCGAGTCCGGATTCCGGCGGCGCACCGAGGTCGTCGTCGGCGTCGACTGGCTCGGTTCCGGTCGCGGTGTCGTCCGCTGTCGGCTCGGTCCCGGTCGAAGCCGATTCGGTCTCGCGGTCGCCCGCCTCGGCGTCTTCCGGCTCGGGAACGTCGATGTCGGCTTCGCCGGGTTCGTCGACCTCGCTGCCGGTCGTAAACTCAGCGCCGAACTCTTCCTCGAGTTGTTCGCGTTCCTCCTCGTCCATCTCGTACATGCTGTCGTCGACGTCGCCGGCGTCGAAGTCGTCGAGATCGTCGTCGGCGTCATCAGCGTCGTCGTCGGATGACTCCTCGACAACAGCGGTTTCCTCGACAGCGTCGTCCGTCGTTTCGGTCCCGGTATCGGAGTCGAGATCGACGGCGTCCGGTTCGTCGGCACTCGCTGCGCCATCGGTCGTCGTCTCGGCTTCGTCCGGTTCGGCCTCAGAGTCCGTAACGCCACTCGAGTCCGTGCCGCGATCGGCCTCGGCCGTGTCGCTCTCGAACTCTGTCGTCGCTGGTTCGCTCTCGAGGTCGGCGTCGATCTCCGTGCTCTCGGCAGCGTCTATGCCGTCGCTCGTCGCCGTTCCGGCCGCCGAGCCCGAGTGTGCGTCCTCCGGATCGGTTGCCGCCCCACTGCCGCCGGCCGCCGCTGCGACCGGCTCGGGTTCCGCTTCGGGTTCGGACTCCGACTCCGTCTCGGCCTCGAGCGCCTCGGTATCGACGCCCTCGAGATCCGCGAGCGACGCGAAGGTCGTGTCGTAGTCGGGGCTCGTCGCGTCCGGCGCGATTGTGAGTCCGCTCACCTGATCGCGCTCGCCGGCGACGACTTCGACCGCCTCGAGTGCGCACTCGCGCAGCGCCGCGAGATACGACGGCGTCGTTCCGTAGTGGTCCTGTGCGAGCGGAATCCCCGCTGCCAGACCGGATTCGATGCCGGCCTCGAGCAGGGCGTCAGTCAGCGCGTCGCCGGCGGCGTCAAGTTCGGCGGCTCCCGCGAAGGTACCGATTCGCGCGAGGGTCTGTTCGGCCGCGCTGACGACCCAGCGGTCCCGAGTGTCGGCGTCGACCGTCGCGATACTTTCCGGACGGATCGAAGTGTAGACCTGCTCCGAATCGTCGGGCTGGAAGGTTCGGGCCTTGCCCGTCACCGCGACGAAGGCGGGCGGTTCGGCCTGTTCGAGAAATGCCAGCTCGTCGGGCTGGTACTGGCCGGCGTAGACGACGAACGCGCCGGTCGGGTCGACGACGCGGGCCCGGACCATCTCGTCGTTGACCGACGTGACTTCGGTCAGCGTCCCGACGGCGAAGACGCGGTTGAGTCGCGCGCCGGTCGGCGTGATCACGTAGTTCGGGGCCCGCTCCTCGTCGCTCTCGGCGTAGGAGAGCGAGGCGTCGTCGTACTCCGCCGCGAAGAGCCGGTAGGCGAGCTCTCGCCCCGGCACCTCGTCGTCGGCATCGCCGTTTCCGTTCGCGCTCATGCGTCCACCTCCTCTAAGAATGCCGTCGCACGGGCGGCCGGATCGTCGTCGCTCTCCTCGAATATCTCGGCGTCTAAGTTCGCGCCGTACTCGTCGACCGAGAGGTGACCGCGAACGCGGTACTCGCGGCCGACGATTCGCTCGCGAATCCGGTCCGCGACGACCTCCTGGTCCATCGCCTCACGGGCCTGCTCTAAGGCGTCCTCGAGGGAGCCGCCGTAGACGCGCTCGGTGAGTTCGTCGTCGAGGACCACGGTGACAGTGCCGGTGCCGTCGTCGAGGATGCCCTTGACGCGCATGTCGTCGATTCCGTCGACATCGCCATGGGTCCGACACTGGCCCTTCTGGATGACGCGGTAACACTCCGGACAGCGCTGGATGAGTCCGGAGCCGTCCCGGACCGCTAAGAGGTTGCCGACGACTTCCACGTCGTAGATGCCGCCGGTGCCGACGGCGTCGCCGACGTCCATCGTCGAGGTGTTACTGCCGACGTCGATCTCCCGGTCGAGTGCGGTGACCGTCGAGAACTCGGAGACGTTGACCTCGGGGACGCCGCGGAACTCCTGGACGTAGGCGTTCTCGATGCGGACCGAGCCGCCGTCTTCGATCGCCGGGGCGGGGTCCCAGTTCGTGAAGGGCAGCCGACCGCTCTCGTCGCCGAAGACGCCGCTCAGGATGTCGGTTTCGCCGTCGCGGCCGTCGATCGTCTTGCGCTCGCACTCGAGGACCGAGACCTCGATGGTGACCGCGCGGTCGCCGGTTTGTAGGTCGGCCAGTCGGGCGTCGCCGCCGATCTCGTAGGGCACCTCGAGCGAGTCGTCTGCGAACGACAGCGACGTGCTCTCGCCGAGGTTGAGTTCGGGTTCGCCGTCCCACTCCCGGACGCCCGCGTTGCCCGCGGTGATCGTGTCGCCGGGCTCGAGGCCGAAGTCCTCCCACGCCGTGTAGTCGATGACGCCGGTCTCGTCGGCCAGTCGACCTTCCACGATGACGTGATCGGAGCCCTGATAGCGGATCGATCGCTCGCCGGCCGTCAGGACGACGCCCGTGACGGTGACCGAACCGTCGTCGGGCGTGATTTCGGCGATGTCCTTCGCCGACGGTGTGCTGCCACCGCCGCCGGAATCGTCGCCATACTTCCGTCGGAGGCTCTGTTTTGCCTCGTCGACCGGGACGCTGTACTCCACCAAGTTCTGCAGGTCGTCTTTGACCTCCTCTTTGGCAACACCGAGGTCGGAGGCGAGATCCTCGGCATGATCGTCGAGTTCCATCACTTGCCTTTCGAGTTGGGGGCATAAAAAGCGTTCCCGGAGGAGGGCAGAAGTGAATCGATCGGGGGCTTACTCGAGCCGTTCATCCTCCCGAAACTCTCAGAGAACGATGGGGTCTCCAACTCGTTCCGAAGAACACAGATACGCTACGGGTCCCGGCGGTCAAGATGGGCTTCGAGTGCCGCGACGACTGCTTCGTCGTCGATAAGATAGCGCTGGCACCGGATGTCGACGGAGGGTGCCGTCCGATGGAGGACGACTGCATCGGTGGTCACGCTGAAGCCATCGAACCGTGACCATGGAATGAGGCGACGGGAGACGAACCATCGCTCCTCTCTGCGCTGTTCTAGCCCCGCCGCTGTCGCGCGATACGTGCGCTCGGTACCCATTGAACGGAGCATGGATATGGGCACCAGTCCGGCTGGCAGGACGAAAGTCATTGCCCTCCAACCTATTTGCCAGACACCCAGTCCAGCAAGAAGGCCGACGACTGCGAGCGTGACGAGCATGAGCTTCTGCCGAGCGCAGTTCGGCCACCCTGCCCTCCACTTGACGGCGATGTCGGCGTCATCTACCGCCGCGTTCGCCAGTCGGGTGCGAGCCATGAGGACGAGGTGGCTTCCCAGTAACGTGGCTACAATCCCGAGGCAAAAGCCGACGAATCCAACGAGATTAGCCGCGCTGTCCGCTTGGAGGCCCGAAACAGCGAATGCGATGAACAGGAAGTAGCGAAAGGCATAGAGCCCTATTGGGAGGACGCCAACAGCGGGGACGAGGACCGCGACCCACGCGGAGTCAAACCACGCGACGAGTTCGCCCTGCCGGGAAACGACCCATGTGACAGCAATGGTGAGGGCTGTCCCCACTGCCGCGAGTGAACCGAGCGCGACTGGCCAACTTGCCACCTCCAGTCGCTGTACCACGATGAATAAGAGTGCCGGTGAGAGCAACGCGGCGACGTAGAGCCCGGCCACGAGACTGAACCATCCGTCCAGTCGCTCCGGCGTCTGGAGCGGTTCACGATTAGAATGAATCTGCATGTGCAGTTTGTATTTTTGTCTGACAATATGTTCTTCGATATGTGAGTTCTCGATTAAAATTCAGCATTCATAATGTAGACCCAATGAGGTTGCAACAGCGCCCTCGAGCGGAAAACACCGACCTCGAGGACTTCGTTTGCGCCGCTACCGGACGATACTGGGACACAGAAGACTGCCATAGCAACCGCTCAGGGTTGTTGGAAAGACGGGGTAGGTCAGTCAGGTGAACACTCGTGGAAACCACGTGTGCTGAAAGGTAACTGTCTGACCGTGCCGTCTACTTCCTACTCGCCGCTATCGGCATAAAACCCCTCCGGTACGCGGATCGATAATCGACTGGCCTCGTCACTGTCGCTACTGCAAGCGAGAGTGAATCGAATTCAGGGTCGCGGTGCCGCCTTCTGCAGGGCCGTCTCGGCGATGTTCCCGCCGTAGTCGGCGCTTCTGGACAGCGAGTCGACGATCAGTCCCAGCGACTGGGCTTGGACCGGCTCGAGGTCCCGAAGCAGGTCGTCGATCTGGCGCGTGTGCTCGTCGATCTCGAGGACGTTCTCCCGGGCGTCGTGCCCGAGCTGATTCGCCTCGTCGGTGTCGTCGGCAAACAGTGCGTCCATCGACTTCTCGAGAACCGTCGAGGCGTCGGCCTGCAGTTCCTCGAGCCCCTCGGCGACGGGCTCGGGAATCTCTCCGAGCTTGAGCGCGATGTTGCTGATCTTGGCCGCGTGGTCGGCCACGCGCTCGAGTTGCCGGGCGCTCGAGTGAAAGTCGAAGCAGTCCTCGCGGGGCACGCCGAGTTCCTCGGCGGCGCGGGGCGAGCGAAGCGTCGCACGGAAGATCCGCGAGACGACTAGCCAGAGCCGGTCGACGTCGTCGTCGCGTTCGATCACGTCGTGAGCGATGTCGTCGTCGTCCTCGATCAGCGCCCGCACGGCGTCCTCGAGCATCGATTGGGCGATCAGGCGCATGCGCGTGACGGCGTTGACGATCGAGAGTTCGGAGGAATCGAGCAGGTCCTGAATGACCACGCTGTCGGTCGTCTCCTCCAGTACTTCGACGCCGACCAACCCTTGGGTCGCGTCGCGGATCGCGCGGCGCTGGTCCGTCGTGATCCGGCCCGCCTCGAGCCTGATGATGTCGAAGCCGCTGACGTACATCGTCATCACGGCCCGGGTCAGGCGCTCGCCCTCGAGACTCGAGATATCGAGGCTCCCCTCCTGACGTTCGGTATCGCTCTGGGGAGTCAACAAGAGCGCGTCGTCTTCAGGGTAGAACTCGACGGTCGTCCCGGCGCTGACGTCGTTTTCGGTCGCCCACGTCTTCGGCAGCGAGACGGTGTACGTCGATCCGCCAGTCACCTGGACCTTGCGCGTCTCCATATTGCGGGGGTTTCGACCGCGCGGTCATAAATCTACGTGGATCTATAGAGAGGTATTCGAAGATCGGTATATCAGCGCCCATGGGTGCTTTCTGGACTGATTACAGAATGTAGTAGTATGTTCTAATACTGTTGTTTTGAGAGTGCACAATAGTGATATATAGATACAGTGGCGTTTGAGTATTTTCGAATGAAGGACGCTACCACGACAGTAGACGAATGTGTATACTGGCCGCGAAATCGTCTCGTGACACCAAGCCAGCGGTGACAGGTGCCGACTGCTCTACGACAAGTATTCGCTGTAACTACCGAGGCCAATACCACGAGCCCCGAAATAAGCGGAATCGCCTAGCGTTCGATGTTGGCTCATCCGAACCAATCGCGCATCATCGCCCGACGATATCGCGTTCCGATACCGTCTCTACCGGCGAAATAGTCCTATATAGGAATATGTGTTCACTGAGAAGTATATATGGTTCATAGCATCTCTTTTTTATACCGTCTCGAATCTACCACGTGATGGCAGACAACCAGTTCGGACGCGACGCAGTATCGCGACGGAAGTTTATCGCTGGAGCCGGCGTCGCCGGGACGATGGCGGTCGCCGGATGCACCGGGAGTGGCAGCGAAGGGAGTGGTACGGAATCGCTATCGGCCGATGGTTCCTCGACCGTCTATCCGATTACGAGCAAAGCGGGTTCGCTGTGGAACTCGAACCCGCCTGCCGACGACGAGGAGTACTGGGGTCCAGGTCAGTACGACATCGACACCGACGAGAACCTGGCCGATTACTGGGCCGGCCGCTACGGCTTCGAAGCGAATGACGACGGCAGTCCGCCGTTCGAGACATCGATCGGTCTGAACCACACCGGCGTCGGCCTCGAGAAACTCGAGAACGGGCAGGTCGACATCGGCGACGCGAGCGCTCCCGTGTCGGCGGAGTTCCCCGACCGGTCCGAGGAGGATCTCGAGCCGTTCGTCGACCACGTCGTCGCGGTCGACGCTCAGCCGATCATGGTGAGCAAGGCGGTCAAAGACGACGGTCTCGATCAGATCACGATCGAGGAAGTCCGAGGGATCTATCAGGGCGAAATCACTAACTGGTCCGACGTCGAAGCGTACGGCGGCTCGTCGAAGGAAATTCAGGTCATCGGTCGCGCCGAGGGGTCGGGGACCGACACCTCGTTCCGAGCCAATGTCCTCGGCGACCCGGACGCCGACATGTCAGTTGACGCCCGCAGGGGCGAGAACCAGCAGGTCCAGACCACGCTCGAGAACTCCGACAACGCCATCGCGTACGCCGGCCTCGCGTTCGTCTCGGATGCGGCCCCGATGGTCCCGCTCGTAATCGACGGCACGAAGTACACGCGAGAGCGGATGGCGGACACGAGCTACCCGCTCGCGCGTGACCTCCACTGCTACACCTGGGAGGATACCTCGAAGAAGGAGGCTGCCTTCATCCGGATGATCCTGCACCCCTACGGACAGGAGACATTCGTCGAGCCGGCGGACTACCTCCCGCTGACCGACGAGCGCCGGCAGAACCAGCTCGATAAGCTTCCCTCGCCGGATAACTAACTCGTGGGAACGGGGTATCGATTCGATAGTTATCACGATTTATTCATCCATGTTGAACTCATTACGTACCAGTAACTCGTCACCTAGCGACGAGCGCACCGAGGACGAGCGGCGGGGGTCGATTATCCTGTCCGTCGGCGGCATCGCTCTTGCGGGTGCCTTACTGTCGTTCCTCCTCGTGCCGTGGGCGACCGTATTCTTCGTCCTCGCGTTCGTCGGTATCGTTGCGTACGGCTGGTACGAACAGCAAGCACAGACCGCGAAGGGACTCATGTTTCTCGCGACGATATCGACGGCGCTCGTCCTCTTTCTTATCACCGCATACCTGGTTATCCGCTCGGTTCCCGCGTTCCGGCACATGGGGTTCGACCTCATCTATACCAGCGGAGACTACTGGAGCACCGGGGACGAACAGTATTCGCTGTATCCCGCAATCTGGGGGACGTTTCTCACGACCGTTCTGGCGACGCTCGTCGCCGCCCCGCTCGGCGTCGCGTCGGCGATCTTCATCAGTGAAATCGCGCCGTCGTGGGCCCACGAGATCGTGAAGCCAGCCGTAGAGACGCTCGCCGGTATCCCGTCGATCGTCTATGGCTTCATCGGCTTTACGATCATCAACGGCTACATGATGGATAACTTCGGGCTCAACACGATCGGAAGTATCGTCGTCGTCGGGGGTGTTGTCGGACTGATGGCGCTGCCGACGGTCGCGTCCATCGCCGAAGACGCGATCGCGAGCGTCCCCGACCACATGAAAGACGGTGCCGTCGCGGTCGGGGCGACCGAGTGGCAGACGATCAAGAGCGTCACGATCCCCGCGTCGTTCTCGGGGATTTCGGCAGCCGTGTTGCTCGGCGTCGGCCGGGCCGTCGGCGAGACGATGGCTGCGACCGTCATCCTCGGGAACGTGATGCAGCTCCCGGAGCCGCTCTACAACGTCTTCGGGAACACGGTGACGCTGACGAGTCTCATCGCCAGTCAATACGGGAACGCACACGGGCTTCACATGCAGGCGCTGTTCGCCGCCGGCGTAGTTCTGTTCGTCACCGTCATGGCACTGAGCATCACCGCACAGATCATCGAAGCGCGCGTAAAACAGAACCTCGGAGGTGAACTGTGAGCGAACGTACCCTGCGACAGCGATCGCGGAACTCGTTGACCGTTGATCACTCGCCGACTCTGGCCGGTCTCTCCGCCGTTCCGGTCGTGCTGTTTCTGGTCGCGTTCGTCGTCGGTAGTCTGACGTTAGCAGGTACAGTCGGCTACGAGTCAGGGCTCTTCGGTCTCGCTCTTGAGACGGTCTTCGCGGCGCTGCTGGTCGTCTCCGGGGCCTGCATCCTGGCCGTGGGCATCGCCTCTCGACTCGAGATCGTCGAGACGACGCCGGATCGATCAGCCGGCGTCGGCGTCGCCGCTAGCTTCGGCTTCGTCGTGTTCAGCGCTGTCGGACTGACGGCGTCGCAGACGTTCGGACTCGGCGGTGTCCTCTGGGCACTCCCGGCACTCGTGACCGGCGCGCTCGTCGCCGGAGCGATCCTGGCCACACGCGAGGATCTCGGCGTCGCGGTTCCGTCGGGGCTGTTCTCGCTGCTCGTCGGCGGGTTGTTCCTGTTCGATGTGATCACTCCTGCCTGGAGTTTCAGTCCGGCGGGGTTCGGCGTGACGTTCTTCGGTACCGTCTTCATCCCGTTGCTGACGATCGTCGTGACATTCCTCGGCGCGTGGGCGGCGACCAACGCGTTCCAAGGATTCGGTGCGGTCGGCCGCCAAGCCGGGGCGTTCTTCCTGATCGGAACGAACGCCGCGCTCATCATGCTGGTGTTGCTTTTGCTGATCGCCTTCATCGTCAAAAACGGGTTCTTGTACGCCATCGACGGCATCGAGATCGGACCGGGCCTGCACTTCCACTGGCCGTTCGTGATGGAGGGGTACGACGTGTTCCTCGATCAGAAGGGGATCTTCCCGGCGATCGTCGGTACATTCTGGCTCGTCGTCGGTGCCGTCCTCATGGCGGTGCCGATCGGCGTCGGTGCCGCGGTGTTCCTGACCGAGTACGCGGAACAGGGCCGGTTTACGACCGCCGTCGAAGTGGCGACGAACGGCCTCTGGAGTACCCCAAGCGTCGTCTTCGGCCTGTTCGGCTATGCGTTCCTCGTTCCTCGTCTCGGGAACAGCACGAGCCTGCTCGCCGGGATGATCGTCCTCGGCTTCATGCTCCTTCCGCTCGTGGTCATCACGAGCCGAGAAGCGATCAAGAGCGTTCCCGACGAGTATCGAGACGCCAGCGCGGCGCTCGGCGTCTCCAAGTGGGAGACGATCAAGGCCGTCACGATTCCCTCGGCGATGCCGGGTATCGTCACCGGAATCATCATCGGTATCGGCCGCATCGCCGGCGAGACGGCACCCATCCTGATCGTCACCGCCGACAGCCCCCAGCGAAGTCTGGCACCGGCCGTGCTCTCTTCGTTCCGGTTTACGGCGCAGCCGCCGTTCATCGTGAACGACGCGCTGCTCAGCGGCTCGAGCGCGCTTCCCTACCAGTTGTACGGCGCGATTACGACGGGCGTCGTCGGTGACGATCCGGGATACGGGTGGGCGACCGCGTTCGTGCTCCTGCTGGTCGTCCTCACGTTCTACGCAGTCGGGATTACCGCGCGAATGTACTTCAGAAAGAAACTACAGTCATGAGCAATACCATGGAAGACCCACAGCGAACGACGGATTCGGATCGACAGTTGACCGAGAGCGTCACCCAGACGACGGTCGGCGAATCACAGGAGGAAACGCGAACCGAGTGGACCGAGTACGAGTTCGACGGCAAGCCGAAGTTCTCAGTCGACGACCTCGACGTCTACTACGGCGACGAGCAGGCACTCCAGGGGATCACGATGGATGTCCCCGAGAACAGCGTGACCGCGCTGATCGGTCCGTCCGGCTGCGGGAAGTCGACCTTCCTACGGTGTCTCAACCGGATGAACGACCGGATCAAGAGCGCCAGCGTCGACGGCTCCGTCGAACTCGATGGCGAGGAAATCTATCAGGAGGGCACTAACCTCGTGGAACTCCGGAAACGCGTCGGGATGGTGTTCCAGTCCCCGAACCCGTTCCCGAAATCGATCCGGGAAAACATCTCTTACGGCCCGCGGAAACACGGCGATATCGAAACGGGGTTGGTCGCTCGGCTGCTCGGAGACGACTCCCAGAACCGCGAGCGGGAACTCGTCGAACGCTGCCTCAAACAGTCGGCCCTCTGGGAGGAAGTGAGCGATCGTCTCGACGACAACGCCCTGGGACTCTCCGGCGGGCAACAGCAGCGACTCTGTATCGCGCGCTGTCTGGCTGTCGACCCGGAGGTAATTCTGATGGATGAGCCGGCCTCCGCACTCGATCCCATCGCGACCGCGAAGATCGAGGACCTGATCGAGGATCTGGCCCAGGAATACACGGTCATCGTCGTCACCCACAACATGCAGCAGGCCGCGCGAATCTCAGACCAGACGGCGGTCTTCCTGACCGGCGGCGAACTCGTCGAGTTCGACGACACGGACAAGATCTTCGAGAACCCGGAAAGTCAACGCGTCGAGGACTACGTCACCGGCAAGTTCGGGTGATGACTCGAGAGGATTACCGAGATCGGCTCGAGCGGCTCCGGGGAACGGTCGTAGCGATGGGTGATCTCACCCGCGAACAACTCGCGGACGGCTGTTCAGCGCTGTTCACCGGTGATCGGGACCTCGCAAGCGATGTCATCGCGCGAGATCGAACTGTCAACGACTGTTATCTCAAGATCGAACGGGAGTGTCTCGACCTGCTGGCGCTGTACCAGCCCGTCGCCGGCGACCTCCGGGCCGTCGTCGCCGCGTTCAAGATCGTCACCGACCTTGAGCGGGTGGGCGATCTGGCGACCAATCTGGCCGAGTACACGCTCGACGCAATCGGTTCGGATCCGGCGCTCCCGGACGTGGACTTCGAGCGGATCGCCGCGCTGGCGCTCGAGCAATTCGAGGCCGCGGTCGAGGCGTTCCTCGACGAGGATCCGGCAGCCTGTCGGCGGGTCGTCGACCGCGACGGGGAACTCGATCGCCGCTGTGAGGCGGTTGCCGAACGCGTCGTCCGGACGCTCATCGAGTTGCATCTCGACGCCGACGGGAATGTCGAGGGCCGATCGATTGGAACCGGGGCCGAGCATCGCTCCGTTGGACCCCTGCTCGCGGATGTTTTGCAAACCCTCGTGGTCGTCCGCGACATCGAACGCGTCGGCGACCACGCGGTCAACGTTGCCGCTCGAACATTGTACGCCCTCGAGAACGACACCTCGCTGCTCGCCTGACGCTTGATCTATACGTCTATTGATCGATATACACGTCACATAGCATCCTATTTTTGTCCACTCTGGGCTGGTTCAGGTGATGCGATCTACGCAGTTCGAACGGTTTCGCGAAGGGGTATCACGGCGGACGTTCATCACGGCGACCGGTGGTGCCGGCCTGACCGGTCTCGCCGGCTGTCTCGGAGGCGATACCGACGAGACGAACGCGGACGCCTCGGACGAGGAGGCCGATATCGACAACGGAACCCTCTCCGGCGAGGTCTCGATCACCGGCTCAAGTACGGTGTACCCGATCTCGAATGAGATGGCCGATCGGTTTATGACAAAGCATCCCAACGTCACCGTCAGAGTCGAGTCGACCGGCAGCGGGGGCGGGTTCGAGGGGTACTTCTGCCCGGGCGATTCGGACATCAACGGCGCTTCGCGGCCGATCACGACCAGCGAGAGCGGCCACTGCGGCGAAAACGGCGTGACGCCGGTCGAGCTGCGAGTCGCGGGCGACGCGCTCACGATGGCCGTCAGCACGGAGAATTCGTGGGCCGACTGCCTGTCGTTCGATGATCTGGCCCGGATCTGGAGCGAGGACGGAGCTGAGACGTGGGCGGACATCGATCCGGAGTGGCCCGACGAACCGTTCGAACGCTACGGCCCGGACACGACGTCGGGGACCTACGACTGGTTCACCGGGACCGTCGTCAACAGGGCCGGTCCCCATCGCTCCGACTACGTCAGTACCGAAGACGACGAGACGATCGTGCAGGGCCTCGAGGAGAGCCCATACGCGATCGGCTACTTCGGCTACTCCTACTACGCGCAGAACACTGACCGGATCGACGCGCTCGAGGTCAAAGCCGAAGCCGACGACGCCTGCACGGGACCGAGCCTCCAGGCAGCCAGTGACGGGACGTATCCGATGGCTCGACCGCTGTTTATCTACCCCTCCGAGGAGGCGCTGGCCCGCGAACCGGTCGCCGAATTCGTCCGCTTTTACCTCGAGAACTCGACGGCCGATTGGATCGCCGACGATATCGGCTACGTCCCCGCGAGCGACGAACAGTCCGAGACGAACCTGCAGCGGCTCGGCGAGATCGTCGGACAGTAGCCACCGAAACGAATATACCTCGATCGCAACGCAGTCATGCGATCAGGTCTGCTGCCGCGCAGTGGCAACTCTCGGGATCGACTCGGGCGGCTCGATCAGCTGCCCAGTTGGCAACTCTAGAGGGCTATCGACAGGTTTTCGCTTCGTCCGGGTCACCGTTTCGTGAGACCGTTGTTTCCGCTTTGAAATCTCGAGGGACGGGGACTGGCGCTCGGCCGGTCCGGTCCCTATAGTTTTACGATATCTATAGTCACCGTTGACTATAGTCGATTATGTATTAATATATGATCGTCCTCGGACTTTCCAGCAGGGATAATTAGGCGACAAAGGGCCTGATTGGGTCGTTTCTGGTTTAGTTGGTGGGTCGGGTCGCGATTATGCTCGAGTATGTACTACTATATAGATAACATAGCATCATATTTCTATATACGGTCGGACTTTCACGTGATGACTGATACCGAGATGGACCGTTCAGGTCGATCGCTTTCTCGACGAACGTTCCTCGCCGCGACGAGTTCGGCAGGGGCCCTTGCGGTCGCCGGCTGTACGGAAAACACCGACGACGGTGGCAACGAGCGAGTCGTCGTCACGGGAAGCAGTACGGTGTTCCCGGTCTCTGATACGCTCGCCGAGCGGTTCATGGAAGAGAACGACGGCGTAAACGTCACCACCGACTCGACCGGGACCGGTGGCGGATTCAGCAACAACTTCTGTCCGGGCGATTCCGACATCAACGGCGCCTCGCGGCCGATTCAGGACGCAGAGGTAGATACCTGTAATCAGAACGGTGTTGAGCCGATCGAATTCCAGGTCGGGAAAGACGCGGTCACCATGGCTGTCCACAACGACTCGCCGATCGACTGCGTCACCTACGACGAACTCGCCCAGATTTGGAGCGAAGGCGGTGCGGAGACGTGGTCCGACGTTAACTCAGACTGGCCGGACACGGAAATCGAACGCTTCGGTCCGCCGTCGACGTCGGGAACCTTCGACTGGTTCCGGAACAACGTCATCGGCGACGCCGGGAGCCACGTCACCCAGTACGAAAAGACCGAAAACGACAACGAACTCGTGCAGGGAATCTCGTCGACGGAGAACGCGATCGGCTACTTCGGCTACGCATACTACCGGGAGAACGAGGACCAGCTCAAAGCCCTCGAGATCAAGCAGAACGAGGACGGCGAGTGTACCCCGCCGAGCATCGACGCGGCACAGTCGGGCGAATATCCAATGGCGCGTCCCCTCTACATCTACGTCAGCGCGGAGTCACTCCAACGAGACCCGGTCTACAACTTCGTCGAGTTCTACCTTGAGCGGTCCTCGACCGACACCATCAGCGATGTCGGCTACGTCCCGGTGAGCGAGGAGACCGCCCAGTCGAATCTCGAGAAACTCGAGAACGCGGTGAACTGACCGGACAGAACCGAACGATTCACCATGGTCATCCGACTACGCCCCAATAATGAGTGAGCGCTCCGTGGACATCGACCTGACGCGATCGTCGTCGAGTCAGGTCGTCAAAGAACGCATCTACAAGTGGCTGTTGTTCGCTTGTGCCGCGTTGACCGTATTCGTTACCGCGAGCATTATTTTCACGCTCGCGATAGACGCGTACAAATTCTTCGGCATGGTATCGTGGGTGGAGTTTTTCACCGGAACGGAGTGGTTCGTCCGCGGAGACGGGGGGACCTACGGCGTCTGGCCGCTCGTGACCGCGACGCTGATCATCACGGTCGTGTCGGCGATCGTCTCTGTTCCGACCGGCGTCGCGGCCGCCGTTTACCTCAGCGAGTACGCCAGCGAGCGTATGCGATCGATCTTGAAACCGGCACTCGAGGTGCTGGCCGGGATTCCAACGGTCGTCTACGGCTACCTCGCGCTCGTCTATCTGACGCCCGCACTTCAGGCGGTCGGGATTCCTGTCAGCACATTCAACCTGTTGAGTGCATCGATCATGGTCGGGATCATGATCATCCCGATGGTGTCGTCGCTGTCGGAAGATGCGATGAGTTCCGTCCCCGACTCGCTCCGACAGGCCGGCTACGGAATGGGCGCGACAAAGTACGAGGTGTCGACCGGAGTCGTCATCCCGGCGGCCATCTCCGGCATCTTCTCGTCGTTCATTCTCGCACTCTCGCGGGCGATTGGGGAAACCATGATCGTCGTCATGGCGGCCGGCCTGCGGCCGCGGATGTTCAACTTTTCGAACCCGCTCGACAATCTTCTCAGTTCGGGCCAGCCGATGACTGCAGGGATGGTCAACGCCGTAACGAGCGACGCGACCGGGGGCTCGGCGACGTATCTCAGCATGTTTGCGCTCGGACTGACCCTCTTCGTCATCACGTTTGCGATGAATCTCGCGAGCGACTACGTCGCGGCGCGCTACCAGGAGGAGTACCAATGACTACTACGTACGATCCGACGGAGGTGACCCGATAATGGCGACCAATCAATCCACTGGGGACTGGTACGGAACGGACGAAGCGGTCAGCCGGATCCGTGGCCAGGCATTCAAGACGCTCTGTCTCGGTGCCACCCTGCTCGCGTTAGTGTCCGTTTTCGTTCTCCTGTTGTACGTTGCCAACGACGCGTTCAGGCCGTTTTCTGCCGATTTCGGCTGGCTGCTGACATTCGGTGCGACGGTATTGCTCCCCGTATTTGGGGCGATGGGATACTACTATATCCGCGATCCGAGGGCCGGTGAGACCGCGGCCATCGCGCTCGGACTACCGGTCGTTTCCCTCCTGCTCACTGGGGGCGTGTTCATCATCTTCGAACACATCGTCAGCGTCTATCAGTGGCTCTCGATCCTCGTCGCGCTCGCCGTCGCCGGCACGATCGTGTACGCCCACAGGCGCGTTCGGACGGAAGCCGACCTCGAGCGTCTCATCGTTCTCGTCGCAGTTCCGGTCGCCGCGCTCGAGTTGATTCCCGATCTCATCCTCTCGCTGCCGATGCTGCCGACCCAGGCGCTCGCACTATTGGGTGCGTTCGTCGTCCCGGTCTCGCTCGCCGTCGGTTGGTTCGTTCGCAGGCAACGCGAGAACGACCGTGACGGCGCGATCGCTGCTGGACTGACGCTCGTTGGGGCGGCCGCAGGATTCGCGATCGCTCCCCTCGTCGGCATCAGTCCGTTCGTCTGGATGTTGCTCGTCACCATCAGCGCCGTTCCCGTCGGTCTCTACGTCGAGAGCGTCGTCCGCCGCAGTGCCGGCACGACCGGACTGGCCTTCCCGCTGCTCGTGATCGGCGGTATCGCGGCGGGTGTCGTCGTCACGGACGCGCTCGGGTTCGTCGGACCGGACGCGTGGCTCGACTGGGGATTCCTCACGAGTTCCCCCTCGCGGACTCCCGAAGACGCCGGCTTCTATCCGCCGCTGGTGGGATCGGTGATGATGCTGCTCGTTATCATCGTCTCCGCGTTCCCGGTCGGCGTCGGCGCTGCGATTTTTCTCGAGGAGTACGCCCCCGAGCGGGGTCTGTTAGGCCGCATCGTGGACTTGATCGAGGTCAACATCGGGAACCTCGCTGGCGTACCGTCAGTCGTCTACGGAGTTCTCGGACTCGCGCTGTTCATCCGATGGGGCGGGCTCGGATCAGGAACCGCCATCGTCGGGGGATTCACCGTCGGACTGCTGATCCTGCCGATCGTCATCATTTCCTCGCAGGAGGCGATCAGCGCCGTCCCGGACTCGATGCGACAGGCTTCCTACGGGATGGGGGCGACCAGATGGCAGACCGTCCGTAACGTCGTCCTCCCGGAAGCGTTACCCGGTATCATGACCGGAAACATCCTCGCCATGGGACGAGCGATCGGTGAGACCGCACCGCTGCTGATCATCGGCGCACCGGCAGTCGTGCGAATCGCGCCGAGTTCCTTTACCAATAAGTTCAGCGCGATGCCGCGTCAGATCTACACCTGGTCGAGCGAGATCGACGCGGCGTTCCAACACGGCGTCCTCGCGGCCGGCGTGATGACGCTGCTGGTCGTCCTGCTGCTGATGAACGGTGCTGCCATCATCATCCGTAACAAGTATCAACGCCGAGATTGACCCATGACACGAGATCAAATGACTGATCCGGACAGCCGTACCGATAACCAAGCGACCGACGGGGGGCGAGAGAGCCTCGCGAACAACGACCTCGAGGGCTCCGATCCGACGACCGAGCCCCTCGTCGATTCGTCGATCGATGTCGACGGGAGTACGGGTCCGTCCAAAAGCGAGGGCCGGACCGTGATCGAATCCCAAGATCTCGATGTCTTCTACGACGATGTTCAGGCACTGCAGTCGATTGACATCGAAATCCCGTCTGAGCAGGTCACGGCGATCATCGGTCCCTCAGGCTGCGGGAAGTCGACCTTCCTCCGGTGTATCAACCGGATGAATGACCTTGTCGACGCCGCACGTGTCGACGGCGAGTTACTCTTCGAGGGGAAGAACGTCTACGACGACGATGTCGATCCGGTTGTCCTCCGACGTAAGATCGGAATGGTGTTCCAGGCTCCGAACCCATTCCCAAAGAGCATCTACGACAACGTCACCTACGGGCTAGACGTACAGGGCGTCGATGGCGATTACGACGAGATTGTCGAGGACGCCCTTCGCCGGGCTGCACTTTGGGATGAAGTGAAAGATCAACTCGACTCGAGCGGACTTGACCTCTCGGGCGGCCAGCAACAACGGCTCTGTATCGCGCGAGCGATCGCACCGGACCCGGAGGTCATCCTGATGGACGAGCCGGCATCGGCGCTGGACCCCGTTGCAACCTCGAAGATCGAGGATCTGATCGAGGACTTAGCCGAGGAGTATACGGTCGTCATCGTCACGCACAACATGCAGCAGGCGGCCCGTATCTCGGATAAAACGGCGGTCTTCCTGACCGGCGGTGAACTCGTCGAGTTCGACGACACCGACAAGATCTTCGAGAACCCCGAGCACGACCGCGTCGAAGACTACATCACCGGTAAGTTCGGCTAATCCGCAGGCACTCGTTCGATCCGTTTCTCGCGTTCTGTCGGCCACATTGTCGTTCGAGTGGCGACATCGAGTTGTCGCATCGAGTCGGCGTGTTCATATAGAGCCACTGAAACGATGTACATACTGACCGCGACGCAGTCGTGCGATCAGGTGTGCACTGACTGTCAGTGGCTACTATATTCGGTGAGTCGACTCCCTCGAGAGACCGTCTGCATCGCGAGTAAGTGTCGATTGCTAACCACGTTGCTTATGCGCCGATATCACATGACTTGGAAGACATGGTTGCCACTGGAGTCCACATTCTAATCGGGCTCGCACTGGCCGTGCTCGTCTGTCGCTCCGAACGGGCGGAGCCGTCTCTCGTCGCGGCGCTCGCGGCCGCCGTCCCCGATATCGATACCTTCGTCTTCCGGCCGCTGGTGCAACTCGGATACGTTACGGGGCCGCTATGGAGCCATCGAGGACTGACGCATTCGCTGCTCGGCGGGATCATCGTGATCGTCCTCCTCTCGTATGTCGGCCCGTGGCGAGCCGCCGCAGTCGGATTCGGCTCGCACGTCGTCTTCGATATGCTGACCGGAGGCGTTCGACTGTTTTCCCCCGTCGATCCGACACTGTACGGAACGTCCGTCGACTGGCTGCTCCTGAATATGCTCGCGTCCGTCGTCGCAGTCACTCTCATCCTCGGTGGGTTACTCGGCATGAAATACGATCTCGAGCGCCCGATCGATGCGCCCACTCCGAAACGCACACTCGAGCGGTTCCGGTAGCCCGACGCGGGTTCACAATGGGATACCACGTCGTAATCCGAACCGGCAGGCAGTGAGCGCCCTCCCCCTCTCAGGCGGCGTCGATGCTTCCGTCGGGCCGAACCGTGACGACCGGGACCGGTGCGGTTCGGACAACCTTGTCGGTGACACTCCCGAGGACTCGGCGCTCGAGGCCGCTCCGCCCGGCGGTCCCGATGACGATCATGTCGGCGTCGAGTGCCGCCGCGTAGTCGGTGATCTCCTCTGCAGGACGGCCGCTCCGGACGACCGTCGTCACCTCGAGTCCGCGTTCCTCGGCGGCCGCGGCGAGGTCGGCGGCCCACGACTCCGCGAGTTCGGTTACGTCGTCGACGGTCCGGGGCGGGCCGCCGCCGACGGCCGACCGTTCCGTTTGATTCACGTCGCCGACGGCGAGGGCGTGGACGGTCGCGTCGATCTTCTCGGCGAATTCAAATCCGATTTCGGACGCTTTTTCGGCATACTCGCTCCCGTCCGTCGGAATAATTATGGAATTGGACATTGATTGTCGTCTGTAGTGAACTTTGTCCAAACGATCGTATAGTATTTTCCACTCGTGCAATGTTTCGAGACGAGGTATTCCGTCGAAATATAGTAGCCACTGAAACGATGTACACACTGATCGCGACGCAGTCATGCGATTAGGTGTGCACTGACTGTCAGTGGTTACTATCGCGCCGAGACAGATGGCCAAACTACTGTTAGTTCGCTCTCGAGACAGCCCGTTCGGGGTCGGCGAACCCGTCATGACACGAGACGACCGCCGTCCGCTCGCCTCGCTGAGCATAAACTATAACCCTGCCCGGAAAGGTGGCTGCATCATGGCCAGACAATCCTACCAAGACAAACTCACGGAACTCCGTGAAGACGTCCTCTACATGAGCGAAGTCGTCATGGAGCGGCTTCGCATGGGACTAGACGCTCTCGAGCAGAAAGATGTCTCGCTCGCTCAGGAAGTAATCGAAGGCGACGGCGAGATCAACCGGATGTACCTCGATCTCGAGCAGGACTGCATCGACCTACTCGCGCTCCAGCAGCCGGTCGCAAGCGACCTACGGTTTATCGCCGCCTCGTTCAAGATCATCACTGACCTCGAGCGGATCGCCGACCTCGCGACCAACCTCGGCGAGTACACGATGGACGCCGAACAGGACCTGTTCCCCGACGTCGACGTCCAAGAGATGGGCAACCTCACGCTCGACATGCTCGAGGACGCGATGGTCGCCTACGACGACGAGGACACCGACACGTGTCGGAAACTGGCGTCCCGCGACGACGAACTCGACGAGTTCGCGGAACGGGCAAGCGAAATGGTCGTCCGCGATCTGATCGAACGCGAACTCGATTCGGCCGACGAGGTCGAGCGCATCCTTCAGGACGTTTCGCGGCTCCTGCTGACGATTCGGGACCTCGAGCGCGTCGGCGATCACACGGTCAACATCGCTGCGCGGACGCTGTACATGGTCGAAAACGACGACGAACTCATTTACTAACGGCCGGTTCGGTCGGGGGCGAATCGAGACGCCGTCGAACGGTTGCCGACGTCTTATTCGGACTCGTTGCCGGTTTCGTTGCCGCCTTCGGACTCGTTGCCGGTCGACGATTCGTTGCCACCCGCAGTTTCGTTACCGCCCTCGGTTTCGTTGCCGCCTTCGGACTCGTTGCCGGTCGACGATTCGTTGCCACCACCGCCGCTGCCACTTTCGATCTGGAGATCGCCGACCATCTGGGTTTCGTGGGGTTGACAGACGTACTGGGCCATCTCGCTGCTCGCCGTGATATCCAGCATCTGTTCCTCGTCGGGCTCCGAGACCACTTCGGTCGAGAGGTCGTCGACCACTTCGTCGCTGTCGTCTCGAATCTCGATATTGTGGCCGGACCCGTCGCCTTCCGACCAACCGATCGTGTAGTCTTCGCCCTCCTGTAGGATCAGCGTCGGGTTCGACTCGCCCTCGATCTGAGAGGGTGCGAGCCCCTCCCACTCGGAGGTCTGCCCGCTGAAATCGATTTCGGTGCCGGGTTCGATCTCGTAGCCGTCACCGCCACCACCGTTACCGTTGCCACCGTTACCGCCATTACCGTTTCCGTTGCCACCGCCGCCACCACAGCCGGCGATGAACGCCGTCGAACCCGCAACACCTGTCAACTGAAGCATCCGCCGTCGGGATAACCGATCGTCTCGTGCCATCAGGCTGACTTTGTGCCCAACGGGAATAGTCGAATACCCGTCTACTGCGTGGGAGTCAAGTACGGGTCGGTTTGGGACACGTTGACGCCGATTTCGGTTCTCGATCGCGCTCACCGTACCGACCGCGAGCCCGCCCCCGATTAACGCTCTGGCATGCGTGTCAACATCCGTGTCATATCAATGCTGGTTTGGGTCTCGAGACAGCGATTCACCGCGTCCTCGAGCACGTCGAGTTCGGCCGCAGTCTACGGGACCCTGTGGACCGCTAATCCGGCTATGTTCATCCGCTGCCGTGGCCGCCACGGCGGACCGTGGTATGCAACGCGGTCCGCAGCCCGAACTCGTCGTTCGGGACCATCACGGGTGACGTTTTACCGCGATCGAGAAATCGTCCGGGTAGCTGCCTCGTTATTCGCGTTCGCGTTCGGTCGTCCGCATCGTGATCTCGCCGTCGGCTCGGATCGTCCCGTCGACTTCGGCGTCCGGGCCGAGTTCGAAGTCCGCACAGGAGACATCGCCGAGGACGCGGGCGTCGCGCTCGACGACCACGTCGCCGTCGCGGGTGGTCACGTCGCCGTGGATACGCGTCCCCTCGCCGACGGTGACGTCGCCGCGTGCCCGGAGGCTGCCGAAGATGTTGCAGTCGGCACCGACGTCGATCGTCTCGGCGCGGACGTTGCCGTGGAGTCGGCAGTCGTCGCCGATCGTCGCGGGCGTCGAGACGCGCCACGCGTCGTCGCCGACGGTCGCGTTGCGGGGGATGACGAGCGGTTCGGCGTCGGGTTCGTCCTCGTCTTCATCTTCGTCGACGATTTCGGAAATCAGCCGCTGTGCGGCGTCGTCCTCGCCGATCAGGAGGAGGTGTTTGAGGTAGACGAACAGAAAGACGATCGTCGGCATCGGGTTCCGGATGACGATCCAGCCGTTGGCTTCGAATCCCTCCTCGATCTCGACGTCGTCGCCGATGTCGAGGTCGCCGGCGACTTTCAGTCGGCCGCCGATGTGGACGCGCTCGCCGATGTAGGCGTCCTGCCCGACCAGGACGTTCTCGGCGACGTCACACCACATGTCGAGCCGACAGTCGCCGTCGGCTTCGATCGCGCCGCCGAACTCGGCCGACTCGCCGGCCAGCACGTTTCGGCCGCGGACGCCGAACCCGATGGTGGATCGGCCGCCCACGAGGACATCCCCGTCGGTTACGAGGTCGCGCTCTTGGGCTTCCGTTCCGTCGGGGACGACGAGTTCGTCGAGCGGATCCCTGCTGAAGGCCACACTCGCATCCAAAGGGAGTACCGCCTAATAAAGCTCGCGCGTCGTCAGTCGTCCGTCTGACGCCCGTCTGTCCCGTCGCCCTCGAGTCGCGTCATATGATCTGCTGTAGTCATTGCCGATCGACCCCGTCGCTCTGGGATTGGATCAGTACATCGGCACAGCAATCCGTATCAGCCGTCGAGTCCAGTCGCCTCGCTTTTACACCCCCGCTGCATACGAGCAGCTATGACCACGCTCGCGTTCGACGACAAGGGCGTCGACGTCGTCTACGAAGGCACCGAGTTCCGCCTCGAGCAGGAACTCATCGAGGAAGCGACCCAGAAATCCTACTACGACGTGACCGACCACGAGGTGTTACAGATCGTCGCCGAACAGCCGAATCTGCAGGGCGAGCCCCGCCGCATCGGCGACATTCTGGACTGAAGGGGTTCCTCGCGGCGTTTTCCAAAACTGTCTTTTTCCGTCTCCAGTGGCCGCTCCGGTTAATACACGCCGTGGAGGAGTACGAACACGACGATGCCGAGCGAAAAGGAGATCAGCCACAGCGTCGCCGCGACGCGGCCGATCCGGGCGTGACTCGTTTTCGGAATCTCCGCGACCGGACGAGACCCGGCCAGCAGCAGGACGTAGTACAGCAGCGGGATGCAGACGATCGCGAGGAGGATGTGGATCGCGAGCAACGGCAGATAGACGAACTGGTAGACCGCGTCGGGGCCGGGAAACGGCTGCGGGCCGCCGGTGACGGTCAGCCGGTAGAGATAGAGCACGAGAAAACCCGCGAACAGCCCGAAGGAGGCGAGCATCGCGACGCGGTGGCGCTCGATATCGCCGCGGCGAATCGCCCGCCAGCCCACCGTAATTGTCCCGATCGCGATCGCGCTGAGCACGGCGTTGACCAGCGGGATCGTGTCGATGACCCACTCCGGGGCCGCCGGCACGCTCGAGGACGGGATGCGTCCGCCGGCGGCCGCGAAGACGACTGCCAACGACACCACACTCAAGACGCCGGTGAGCAGGCGCACGCGCTCTCGAGGGACGTATTCCATGTGTGGTCGTTCGAGCGGAGGGTGAAAGTGGTTATCGTCTCCGGTGGAGAGCCGTCACCACTCGTTTTCGTCTTCGGTGTCGACGCGATGCTCACAGCCATCGCTCATCGGGAATAGTGTCGGAAAGGATTATGCGTGGGTGATGTCCACGAAGGGAAATCACCTGCATCGATCTTTGGTGGAGCTCAGCCACCTGTGCGATGCGTGGGACCGGATTCGAACCGGCGGACCCCTACGGGACAGCGCCCTCAACGCTGCGCCGTTGGCCTGGCTTGGCTACCCACGCTCGCGGTCTCTGTCTGCACTCATTCGTATCCAGTGTGATTATAAAAGCCCTTTCCTTTGGGTCGGCGACTGCGGCGGGGTCACACGGAAACGACGGTCTCACGTGACACGTGACCGGCCCACGCAACCATCGCCGGCAGAGCGCGAGCAGCGTCGACCCGTCCGAGAGCTACTTAGTTCGAATCCGCCTCGAGTCGGGAGAGACACAAAGGTTTCAACGCTCGAGCGGGATTTCAGGTCGAATGTCGGTGTCGTCGGTCCGAACGCGTGCGCTCGCCGGTGCAATCGTGGCCAGCGGCATGGTCGCCACGGGCCTGCTCGTCTCGCCCTCGCGGGTGATAGGAGCCGTCGATGCCCTCGTCGCGGACCCGTTCCTGTTCGGCCTCGTCGTCGCCGGCCTCTATCTCGTCCGGCCGCTGCTTGCGTGGCCTACGACGCCGCTCGCCGTCGTCGTCGGCTACGGCTTCGGCGTCGCGGCCGGCGTCCCGATCGCGCTCGTCGGCGTCGTCACGACCGTGCTCCCAGTCTTTCTCGTCGCTCGCTGGCTCGCCGGCGAGACAGATACAGCCCGCAAAGCCCGCGCTGAGAGTGAGGGCGGGGGCTCTCGAGTCCTCGAGCGGGCCGGCGACGCCGTCGCGCGCTATTACGAGACGGCGGGGCCGCTCCGCGGCGTCACCGCCTCGCGGCTGGCACCGATCCCGTCGGACGTCGCGACGTGTGCCGCCGCCGTCAGCGGCGTTACGCCCCGCCAACTGGTGGTCGGGACCGCGATCGGCGAACTCCCGTGGACGATCGCCGCGGTCGTCGTCGGTGCCTCGGCGGCGACGATCACCTCGAGCGGATTCGGCGAACTCGGCGCGGCGGTTTCGGTCGCCTGTGCGCTTGCCGCCGTCGTCCTCCTCGCTGGTCCTGTCTACCGTGCGCTCCGGACGGAGCAAACTCGAACCGGGAGTACAGGGCGATCGACGGATAGCTAGGGGCTCGAGCGGCAGGAAGCCGATTGCCGGACGATCGGAGACGTGGACCGGGAAAATCAGACTGCAACTGTGCGATATCGGTGTCCGATCACTCGTTCATGTCTTCGATCAGCGAATCGCTCAGGTCCTTCAGTTCCGACTCGAGTCGCTGGTAGCCCTCGGTCTCGGTCAACTCCTCGACGGAGTGTTCGTCCTCTAAGGTCTCCATCTTGTTCGAGAGGGACTCGAGTTCGCGCCGGTCGCCGTCGCCGTAGCGCGACTGGACCCGCAGGTTCTCGATGATCCGGGTCAATTGGGCTCGCGTGACCGGCTTCGTGACGTAATCGTCGAGGTCCAGTTCGACGATATCCAGTCCGGGATCGACGGCAGTCACCATGATCACCCAGCAGTCATAGCCCGCCGCGCGGATCTCTTCGAGCACGCGATCCCCGGTGATATCGGGCATGTGCCGGTCGAGTAGAACGACGTCGATCGACTCGCTCAACTGCTCGAGTGCGGTCCGGCCGTCGTAGGCGGTCACGACCTCGTAATCCTCGCCGACCCACATCGCGTAGAGGTCGGCGAGTTCCCGTTCGTCGTCGACGACGAGAATCGTCGGTTGCGCAGACATAGAGCTCAGTGTCCGAGACCACAGACCGTCGTCTTGTAGGGGTTCCGGGCAACTCAGTGCTCGAGTCGGGCACTGAACCGGTCGTTCGGCGAGAAAGGCGGCGTTCAGCGGAAGGGGTCGCTGCAGTCGAGGATGACCCCGTGCTGGGGACAGACGTACTTGCAGTGACGTTTGTACATCGGAGCCTCGCAGTGCGGACAGCGCGGTGCGCCGGCGGCTCGGTCGCTCGAGTCGTCCGTCGCCGTAGCGGCACTGCCGGTTGACCCGTCACCATCGGCACCGCCTGCGGCACCGTCCACACCGTCGGCAGTCATACGACTGGGTACTCGCCGACCGGTGCTAAGTGTGGCGCTTCCGGGCACACGGCGACGCGAAATCGGGAGAAGATTGAGACGAAAGAGATCCGAAACGGCCTCAGTCAGCGCTCAGCACTCGCTCCAGCCACAGCTCTCGCAAGTTTTGCAGCCTTCGGAGAAGTACAGCGACATCGAGCCGCAGTCAGGACACTCCGGCGATTCGCCGGCGTCGATGAGGTCCTGAGTCGTGTCGTCGTCAGCGTCCGCGCCCGATCCGCTATCGGCGGCGGCCGCGCCGCCGTCGGTCTTGGGGCCGTCGTAGTCGGCGATCTCCGCGTCGGCGGACTCCTCGAGGGTCTGCTGTTTCGGGTACGGCTTGTCGATCTCGTTCTCGAGGTAGCGTCGCATCGCGGTGCCGATGGCGTCCGGGATGGACTGGATCTGTTCGCCCTTGTCCCACGCGACCTTCGGCGAGCGCGTGCCACAGAGTTCGTCGACGATTTCCTCGGGGTCGACGCCCGAACGCAGCGAAGTCGAGATGACCTTCGCCAGCGCCTCGGTAAAGGAGTTGGTGAAGCCACCGGAGTGGCCGATGTTCGCGAACAGTTCGAACGGCTGTCCGGTCTCGGGGTCCTCGTTGATCGTCACGTAGATCTTCCCGTAGCCGGTGTCGATGCGCTGGCTGACGCCCTGCAGGGCGTCGGGGCGCTCGCGCTTCTCGGTGAAGTCGACCTCGATCGGCTGGCCGTCCTCGCCGAGCAGCGCGTCGACGTCCTCCTCGAGGACGTCCGCGACTTCCTCGCTCTCGAGGAAGCCTTCGAGGCCGCCGAAGATCTCGTCGATCTGTTCGACCAGGGCCTGTGCGGCTTCGGTCTCGTCGGCGAAGTCGGCGTTGTCCGCACGCGTCGTCAGCACCTGCTTCGAGCGGGTGCCGTCGCGGTAGTAGGTGACGCCCTTGCCGCCGTTCTCGTAGACCCACTCGAAGACCTCCTTGGCGTCCTCGAGCGAGGAGTCATTCGGTGCGTTGACCGTCTTCGAGATCGAGGAGTCGACGCCCTTCTGACAGGCACACTGCACTGCTGCGTGCTGTTTCGCGGAGAGGTCGCTGGTGATGACGAACAGTTCGCCGATGGCGTCGGGCACGGTCGAGAGGCCCTCGACACCGTCGAACTGGTTTGTTGCCATCTGCTCCTGGGCCTCCTCCTTGACGGCGTCGACGTCGATGTCGTTGGCCTCGAGGGTGCGCAGGAAGTAGTCGTCGAACTCGACGAGCATCTCGTCGCCCTGGACGTCGTCGGTGACGTTCTTGTAGTAAGCGACGTTGTAGATGGGCTCACAGCCGCCGGTGGTGTTGCCGACCATGGAGGTCGTCCCGGTCGGGGCGATGGTCGTGACGTTGTGATTGCGGATGGGGAAGCCCTCTTCCCAGTCGTCGGCGTCCTCGCCGGTCTGGTGCTCGAACCACTCGCGGTACTCGGTCGGGTTGGCGTACTTCGAGTCGCCCCAGTCGTTAAAGGAGCCGCGCTCGGTGGCGAGTTCGTGGCTCTTGGCTTTCGCGCCGTGGTTGATGTGGGTCATCAGCTGGCGGGCGACTTCGTTCCCTTCGTCGCTGCCGTACTTGATGCCGAGCTGGACGTACAGTTGGGCCAGTCCCATGATGCCGAGTCCGATCTTTCGCATGTCTCGGACCTTCTCCTCGATCTCCTCGACCGGGAAGTCGGACATGGTGACGACGTTCTCGAGGAAGCGTGTGCCGTACTCGATGCGCTCGTCGAACTCCTCGAAGTCGATGGCCTCCTCGAGGAAGGCGTCGATGGCCGCCGCTTGGGAGTCGTACTCGTCGCCGTGCTCGTCGGACCAGACGCGCCAGTCGGGGGCGTCGAGATCCGCGAGCGTCGAGAGGTTGATGTGGCCGAGGTTACAGGCCTCGTGTTCCTCCAGGGGCTGTTCGCCACAGGGGTTGGTCGCGAGGATCTGGTGGTCCTCCTGTTTCTCGACATCGAAGGAGTGCTGGTTGTTCACTCGCTCGAGGTAGATGACGCCCGGTTCGCCGTTCTCGTGTGCGCCTTGGACGATGCGCTCCCAGACGAGTTCCGCGGGGATCGAGAGCGGTTCGCCGACCTCGACGTGCTCGCCGAGGTCGTAGCGGCTGTACATCTCCTTGGTCTCCTCGCTCGCGATGTGGGGCTCTTCGGTGCGCGGATTGGTGAAGGTGTACTCCTCGCCGTTCTGGACGGCTTCCATGAAGTCGTCCGTGACGCCGACGGAGATGTTAAAGTTCGAGAGGTGGCCCTCGACGGCGTTGCGCAGGTGCTTGGGGACCCGCCCGTCCTCGTCGATCAGTTCGCGGGCCTCCTCGAGCGCTTCCGAGAAGGTGGTGTAGGTGTAGTCGTCGGGGTCGTTCAGTCGCAGCGTATGGGCCAGCGAGACATCCTTGTTCTTGGCGTGGATGAACTCGATGACGTCCGGGTGGGAGACGCGCATGATGCCCATCTGGGCCCCGCGTCGGGTCCCGCCCTGCGCGATGGTCTCACAGAGCTGGTCGTAGGTCCGCATGAAGGTGATCGGGCCGGAGGCGATACCGCCCGTCGAGCCGACCGAGTCGCCGTAGGGGCGCAGTTGCCAGAAGCCGTAGCCGACGCCGCCGCCGGACTGGAAGACCTCCGCGGCCTTCTTTGCGGTCTCGTGGATGTCCGAGAGGTCGTCGTCGGGACTCATGACGAAACAGGCCGAGAGCTGCTGGAGTTCGTCACCGGCGTTCATCAGCGTCGGCGAGTTCGGCATGAAGGAAAGCGACTCCATTCCGTCGGTAAACGTCCCGGCGACGTCCTCGACGTGGTTTCGTACCTCGTCGGGAAGCTCGGGGACGACCGTCTCGTAGGCGAACTTGTTGACGTTGTGCTCGGTCAGCACGGTTTCCGCGTCGTCGTCGTCGGCCGTAACACCCTCGCCGAAGACCTCCGCGGCGAGTTCGTCTCGGCGCGGGTGGTCGGGCTTTAGCTGGTCGGGCGTGACCGTGATCTCGAGGTCTCGCTTTTCGGCCTCGTAGACGGCTTCGGCCAGCGCGACGTTTTTGCCGACGCGGTCGAAGAGATCCTCTTGGGTCTCGATCAGTTCGCCGTTCGAGTCTTTCCGGAGATAACGGGCCGGGAGAATGTTCTGATAGGCGTTGTCGGTCAATCGCTCTTCTAAGGTGTCCCCATCGGAGCGCTTGATCGGGAGAGTGAGATCTGCCGCGGAGAGTTCGGCATCGCTCACGCGTGAGTCACCTCGTCGGTACACCGCTGCCACACGTCGATTCTGGCGTCGGACCGGGTCGTAGCTCGCATCATTCGTAACGAAGGTTCGATATTCATTGATACCTCATAAAACGTGGTGTTGTTGTCCTACTTTTCTTGTAGTAATACAATTGCGGTTGTAGAGATATCTCTGTAACCTTTCGTTTCTGTTCTGCTGGCGACCGTCGAGACGGCCGCCTGTGCGGTCAATAGACCTTACGTGGTCGACTGCCTTAACGATTTTCAGACCGAATTGACCGTGACTGTTTCCGACACGAGGCCGTCGCAATCGGGCGAATTTCCCGTTTCCCGGTGATCCGGCCTGACTGACCGATATCCGTACTCGAGTCACTCACTCTCGGGAGTCAGTCACGATATCCAGAAAGATTACGTCCCTGCGGTACTGGGTGGTCCGTATGATCGATGCACTGCTGTCGGCACCACCGATCCTGCTGGTGCTGGCCGCCCTCGCAGCCTTCGCAGTCGCGGTTATCGCCCTCCGAATCGCCATCAAACTGGCCGTCCGCGTCGGTATCGTCGCCGCGGTCGTCCTCGCCGCCCTCTACGCGGTCGGGCAACTCGAGTTGCTCCCCGGCGTATAAGGAGCAGGCCGATAGCCAAACTGTAGAATCGCCCCTCTGACCCCAAACTGCGTGCTGAGAAGTCGTCCTTTCTCCGTCTACGTGACCCGGCAATCGCGGCGAGAAGCGTACACTGTCACTCAGACGCTCGCGAGGAAGTTCTCGATCACGTCGTGGCCCGCCGCCGTCAGCACGCTCTCTGGGTGAAACTGCACGCACTCGAGGGGGTACTCCTCGTGGCGGACGCCCATGACGAGCGTCTCGTCCCCGTGTTCTGCGGTCGCCGAGACCGCGAGACAGTCCGGCACCTCGGTCGCGACGAGCGAGTGATACCGCCCCGCGCGAAAGCCCTGCTCGAGACCCTCGAAGACGCCCTCTCCGTCATGGTCGACCGCGGAGGCCTTGCCGTGGATCGGGTCGGGCGCGCGGCCGACGGTGCCGCCGTACTCGTAGACCGCGGCCTCGAGACCGAGGCAGACGCCGAGGATCGGAACCTCGGAGGAGACCTCCCGGAGCACGTCCATCGTGACGCCAACGTCGCGGTCGTTTTTCGGATGCCCCGGCCCCGGACTGACGATGATCGCGTCGGGATCGACGGCGCGCACGTCCGCGAGTGACGCGGTGTTTTTCAGCACCTCGGTTTCGGTGCCAGCCTGCTGGCTGACGTACTCGACGAGGTTGTAGGTAAAGGAGTCGTAGTTGTCGACGAACAGGACCGTGAGCGGCTCCGCGTCCGCGTCGTTGTGGTCGCCTTGCGTTGCAGGCGCGCTCATCGGCTCACCTCTGCCGTCGCCTCGGGTTCGTCGTCGGGCGTCGACCCGTCTCCCGGTAGTTCGATCGCCTCGAGTGCGGCGAGGACGCCGCCCATCTTCTTCTCGGTCTCCTCGTACTCGGCGGTCGGATCGCTGTCGGCGACCAGTCCCGCTCCGGCCTGAACCGTAATCCGATCGCGATCCGTTTCGGCTCGCGGAGCATCCTGCTCCGCTCGCGTATCCGCGGCGCGTGGCGCCGCGCCTTCCTCAACTGTCGCCGTTCGAATCACGATCGCGAAATCCGTATCGCCGGTCCACGAGTAGTAGCCGACGCCGCCACCGTAGAGGCCGCGAGGGGTAGACTCGAGGTCGTCGATGATCTCCATCGCCCGGATCTTCGGGGCTCCAGAGAGGGTGCCGGCGGGGAACGAGGCTCGAGTCGCGTCGAACCCGTCCGAGTCCTCGGCCAGCGTGCCGGTCACGGTCGACTCGATGTGCTGGACGTGGCTGTACTTGAGGACGTTCATGAACTCGTCAACCCGGACCGAGCCTGGCTCAGAGACCCGCCGTACGTCGTTGCGCGCCAAATCGACCAGCATCGTGTGCTCGGCGCGCTCTTTTCCGTCGGCCAACATCTCGCCTGCAAGCCGCCGGTCCTCGACGGGACTCGAGCCCCGGTCGCAGGTGCCGGCGATGGGGTTGGACATGACCTCACGGCCGCGTACGGAAATCAGGGTCTCCGGGCTCGCCCCGACGACGGTCAGGTCGTCGTGATCGAGCAGGTACATGTACGGCGACGGGTTCACGTCGCGCATGGCCTCGTAGAAGCCGAGGGTATCGACATCGCCGTAGAGCTCTCGCGTTCGGGAGATGACGCCCTGATAGATGTCGCCGTCGAGGACGTGCTTTTTGGCCCGTCGGACGCTTTCCTCGTACTCGTCTTTGGGACCAGCAACCTCGTCTTCGCGGACGAAGCCGCCCGTTTCGGGCTGTGTGGCCGCCCGCAGCGTCGCCGCGACGTCGTCGGCCTCCGCTCGGAGCGCGTCGTACACCGCACCGGGGTCGTCGTCGGCCTCAAGGACGGGCGTACAGACCAGCGAGACCGTCCCATCGCGCTCGTCGAAGGCCAGCGTCTTCGTCGTCAGGAGGAACTGCGCGTCGGGGAACCGTGAGTCCGGCCGCTCACAGCCGACCTCCTCGAGCCAGAGGTCGTAGACGGCGTCGTAGGCGAGAAAGCCGACCAGTCCGCCCTCCAGATGTTGGCGGTCGTGATCGGGCATGTTCTCGAGGCGAACGTCGGGCATCGCGGCCCGCAGCGCGTCGACGGTGTCGCCCTCGGCGTCGGTCTCGATCGCGTCGAGCGGCGCGTCCGCGGTCAGCGCCTCGACGGTCGCCTCGCCGGACTCGACGGTCACGACGGCCTCGGGGTCATACCCCACGTAGGAGTAACGCGCGTGGCGCTCGGCGTCCGCGGCGCTCGGCCGGAACGCGCCGTCCGGGTCGCTCGAGGCCGTTTTCTCCGCACTCTCGAGCAGGAAAGCGTACGGCGAGCGCTCGCGATCGACCGCGTCCGAGCGGCCGGTCAGCGCCGCGTAGGCCGCAAGCGGCGTCGTCTCGCACTCGAGGGTCGCGACGGTGTGGACGACGGCGGGTCGGTCCGCCCGCTGCTCGCTCGTGCCCGCGTGATCGCAAAACGTCTCGCGGTCGATGTCGAAGACCGGCCGGTCAGTCGGCGTCGAATCGGAGTCGTGCATGGTCACGGTTACGGCTCCGCGGGTTTGCGTGCGTTCTTGGCTCGGTCGACGAACGACCGCACGGCGTCGATGTCCTTGACACCGCCGCGTTTCTCGACCCCGCTTGCCACGTCGACCGCGAAGGGGTCGACGGTCCGGACCGCGTCGCCGACGTTGTCCGGCGTGAGTCCGCCCGCGAGGACCAGCGGCGACTCGAGGTCCGCGGCGGCCATCCGCGTCTGGTCCCAGTCGTGAGTGCGGCCGGTGCCGCCGCCCCCGTCGTCGCCGGCCGTGTCGACGATGAGCGCGTCGACGATATCGTCGTAGGTCTCGGCTGTCGTCGCGTCGTCGGCGTCGACCGCGAGCAGGAGGTCCGTCTCGAGTTTCGCGCGCAGGTAGGCGAGGTCGCCGACTCGCATGTCGCTGTGGATCTGGAGCGCGTCGGGTTCGATGGCCTCGCTCAGCTCGATTGCCTCCTCGGGACCGTCCGGCATCGTCACGAGCACGCTCGTCACGAACGGCGGGGTCGCCGCCGCGAGCGCCGCGGCTCGCTCGATCGAGACCTCTCGGGGCGTGTCGACCGACACGTCGCAGATGATTCCGACCGCGTCCGCGCCCGCGTCGATCGCGGCCTCGAGATCGGCTTCGGTGGTCAGTCCGCAGACCTTGACGCGGGTCATTGGCCCTCCGCCCGCGCCGTCGCGCCACAGAGTTGCTCGAGTTTCCGCGCCGCCTCGCCGTCCTCGATCGCCTCGCGGGCCACCGCAGCGCCCGCCTCGAGCGAGTCGGCCTCGCCGGCGACGTAGATCGCTGCACCGGCGTTTGCGAGGATCACGTCCCGTTTCGCGCCGGTCACGTCGCCCTCGACGATCCCGCGCATATCGGCCGCGTTTTCCTCGGGCGAGCCGCCCGCGATGTCGCCGATGTCGTGCTCCGCGAGCCCGAGATCCGCCGGCTCGAGCGCGTACTCTTCGACAGCTTCGCCGTTGACCTCTGCAACGTGGGTTTCGCCGTGGATGGCGATCTCGTCGGTGCCCGCGCCGTGGACGACCAGCGCGCGGTCGATGTCCATCCGCGAGAGCGCCTCTGCGAGTACGGGAACGAGATCGGGGTCGTAGACGCCGACGACCTGTGCGTCCGCGCCGGCGGGATTGGTCAGCGGTCCGAGCACGTTGAAGATCGTCCGCATGCCGAGTTCCTTGCGCGGGCCGATGACGGCCTTCATCGCAGGGTGGAACACCGGCGCGAGCATGAAGCCGATGCCGTCGGCTTCGATCGCGTCCTCGACGGCCGGCGGTTCGGCCTCGACGTCGACGCCGACTTCCTCGAGCACGTCCGCGCTGCCCGACGAGGACGAAACCGAGTAGTTGCCGTGTTTGGCGATTGGAACGCCGGCCCCGGCGGCCACGATCGCGCTCGTCGTGGAGACGTTGATCGTGTTGTAATCGTCGCCGCCGGTGCCGCAGGTGTCGACCAGCGGCTCCCGATCCGGCGAGATCGTTCTGGCCGCGTTTCGCATCCCCTCGGCGAAGCCGGCGATCTCGGCTTCGGTCTCTCCCTTCGAGCGCAGCGCCGCCAGCAGCGCGCCGATCTGTGCCTCCGTTGCGTCCTCGAAAACGGCCGTCGAAGCCGCTCGAGCGTCCGATTGCGTGAGATCCTCCCCGTCCGTGACTCGTTCGACATACTCCTGCATAGTGGACACCAATGTACGTAGTTGTCTTGTAATGCCCAAATCCGTACATCGACTTAAGCGTGTCGGACGGGTGCGTGGTGGAGATTCGCGTACGGCAGTCGATTCGAAACCTTCAATTGGTGTGGCGGGCAACGACTGAGTGCAGACAACGTGGCGACGCAGGCCACGGACGAAAGCCAAACCAGGGTTGGTGGTCTAGTCTGGTTACGACACCTCCTTGACATGGAGGAGGCCGGCAGTTCAAATCTGCTCCAACCCACTACTTCTGTCGCGAGCTACTCCGCGAGCGACGGAATCGTCACGTTGGGCAGATTTGAATCAGGGAGCAGCTATGCTGTGACCGTGGTTCAAATCTGCTCCAACCCACTTTTCGAGCGACACTACGCGAGGAGCGACGCGACGAGCGCGTCGCTCGAAAATTGATACAGCAGCTTGAACCAGACGAGGCGCGTGCAACGGAGTGAGCACGTCTCGGCGTGGTTCAAATCTGCTCCATCACGTTTCTACCAATTGAGAGATCTAGTGTCCGTGAGTAGGTTTGCGAGCCCTCGAGCAGTTCCAGCGAGAGACACCTATCGATGCTGCAACTCGCTCGTTAGCCGTAGTTGAAGAGTCGCCCGACGACGAGCGCGACGGCGACGGCCAACACGAGCGTGAGTAGCAGTTCCGAAAGCCACTGTATCGGCCGCGGACCGACGGACCCGAGGCGAACGAAGCCCGCGGCGAGCACGACGATATTCGTTCCGAGAAGCAGGTTCGTCGTTTCTCGGCTGGCCGCCCAGTCTCGAGCGTCCTCGGATGACATTGGATGTCCTCTTGGGCCACCTATTGTTAGTTTTCCGATACGTTACGACGCCCGGTGGCTTGCCCGGACCGGGGAGTTCAAACCCGTGAGTCGATTCGGCCGGAGTATGGAAGTCGTCGGTCGACTGTTGGCGCTGCTCGTCGTGTTGCTGGTCGGGGCGGGATTGCGGACGGTCGGCGTGCTCGACGCGCGCCGGACCGCGCTGTTGAACGATACCGCCTACTACGTCGCGCTCCCGGCGCTGGTCTTCGTCTCGACCTACGACCGATCGATCAGTGCCCTCCTTTCGCCCGCGCTGCTCGGCGGGCTCCTGTTCGTGCTGTTCGCGACCGCGGGGTTCGCGTGGCTCGCCCACCGCCACCGCGACTCGAGTGCGCGCCAGAGCGTCGCGATCGTTCAGTCCTATCACTCGAATTTGGGCTATCTCGGATTGCCGCTGGTCGCCGCGACGTTCAACGACTCGGTGACGGCGATCGCAAGCGTCGTGCTGGGCGTCGTGTCGTTGGCGCAGGTGCCGCTGACGGTCGTCGTGCTCTCGATGCTCAACGGGACCGACGCCTCGATCGGGCAGGAACTCCGCGGGCTCGCGCGAAACCCCGTGTTGCTGGCGCTGCTCGCCGGGCTAACGATCGGCTCGGTCGGCGCTTCGATCCCGTCGCTCGCCGCGACCGGCCTCGACACGGTCGGGTCGCTCGCCTTGCCGGTCGCGCTGCTCTGTGTCGGTGCCTCGCTGGAGGTCGACATCCCGTCGATCGACGTCGGTGCGACCGCCGCCGTCGTCGCGCTCAAGATCGGCCTGATGCCCGTCCTCGCGTGGGCCGTCTTCTCGATGCTCGCCGTCGATTCGGCGACGTTTACCGCCACCGTGGTGATGCTCGGCACCCCGACGGCCGTTTCGACGTTCGTCTTCGCGAGCGAACTCGGCGGCGACAGCAAATTTGCATCCTTGAACGTCTTCGTCACGACGCTCGCCTCGATCGCGACGATGTTCGTCTTGATCTCGCTGGTCGGCTAACTGGCCCGCGAGACCGCTCGAGTCCTCTTGAGCGAGCAGATAATCGAAGAGGGATATAGCGCCGTCCGAATCGCGACCCCTCGAGGCCGCGTTATCGCGAGAAGAAGCTCTTGAGCCGGCCGAGTAGTCTGGGTGTATCCTCGTCATCGCCCGTCGCGGGTCCGTCGTCAGGGTCGACTGAACCGGCGAGCGGACCGGCGTCGTCGGGCACGTTTGTGCCACCGGTGGTTCCGCCGGCTTGTGTCGTCTCGAGGTCGTCCATCGAGAGGTCGACATCGTCGATTTCGGGGGTCGACTCGCGGTCCTCGCCGGCTTCGGCCGCACGAACGTCAGCGCCGGTGATGTCGCCCCGTTCGACGCGGGCGGCGAGGTCCTCGGGCGAGTCACCGCCAATATTGTCCGAGAGAGAAGCCGCAGCCGAGTCAACTGTAGACAGCTCAGGGTCGCTTTCAGCGTTCTCGGCACTCGAGTCCGACCCGTCGAGCCCGGTGTCGGCTCCGCCCGCCGATTCGGTGTCACTCGAGGCCGGGTCGGGGGAGTCGTCGGCATCGGTTTCGAGCCCGGAGTCGGCCTCGGAGGAGGTCGTGGCCACCGTCTCAGACGTGCTCGAGTCGGCCGACGCCGCGTTCGCCGACGCGGATTTCGTCGCGTCCAGCGAGTCGAGGATGTCGTCGACGCTCTCCTCGGAGACGACGCGCTGGGGGCCGCCGTTGGGCTCGAGGGCGTCACCCGAATCGGCCTCGTCTGTCTCGTCCGCCGCACCGTTTTCGTCGGCCCCGGCGGGAGTCGATTGCTCGTCGCTCATGGTGGAGGCTGTCGCTCCCGGGGACATAATCTTTCCCCTGTGTGACGTTCAGGAAACGAGGAAGACGGCGGTCGAAACGGGACTATCCTGCGATCGAGGGTCGTGCTCGGACGACGTTGAGTACGGCCCCAACGAGGATGATGATGCCGGCGAAGTAGAGCCACGTGACGAACAGGAGGACGGCACCGACGGCCCCGTAGGCCTCGTACTGGGCGGCGTTGGCCGCGTAGAGCTGGAAGCCAAGCTGGAGGACCGTCCAGCCGACGGCGGCGAAGACCGCTCCGGGGAGGATCTCGCCGAGGTCGACTGGAATCGGCGGGAGGACGTAATAGATCGGGAGGAAGACGAGGACGAGCCCGGCCAGCAGGACGAGCCAGCCGAGCACGCCCGCGAACGGGACGGTGTCGGCGACGGTTCTGAGCGCGGCACCGATCCCGAGCATCAGCGCGAGCGCACCTGCCCCCGCGACGATCACCGTGAGTCCGTCCCTGATCTGATCGACGAGTGAGTCCTCGGCGACCTCGTCGTAGACCTTGTCGAACGCGAGGCTCAGCCCGCGAAAGACCTTGAGCGCGCCCCACGTGGCGACGGCGAGGGCGACGACGGTCGCCTCCGCGCGACCGGATTCTGTCGTCAGGGCATCGGTGACGAGGTCTTCGCCCGACGCCGGGAGGAAGTCGCCGGCGGCGGTGATGAGCCGCTGGGCGGCCTGCTCGCCGCCGAGCAGCGAGCCGACGACGAGCGCAAGCAAGACCAGCGGAATCAGCGAGACGAACGCGTAGTAGGCGAAGCCGGCCGCAAGAAAGGTCAGATCGCGGTCGCTGGCCGTCCGATAGATCGCAGTGAGTGTCTCCGGGAGTTCCATACGACGTGTACGACGATCGGGACCAATAACGTGTAAGTCGTTCGCAGTTCCTGCGGCCGGCCCAGGCCGGCGATTCCCGCCGCGCCTGTCACCGCTCGAGACGGACCGGGCGCCGAGCGGTCGCGGATCGCGATGGCGATGGAGACCGGCGCGGAACGACGGCTACCACTGGCGACAGAAGTTCTGGCCGGCATAGACCGAGCCATCATCGTCGATGTAGACGCCGACGCCCGCGCGGTCCCAGCGGGGCGTCTCGCCTTCCTCGAGGATCGCCTCTCGGTGGTCCGTCGAGTTCATCCACTGATTGACCAGCCCGGTCGCGAGTCCCTCGGCAGTCTGATAGCGAACGGGGCCGGCCTCCCCAGAGCGTTCGACGCGCCGATCGACCCACGTCATGGCGATGTTCTCGCCGTACCCCTGACAGTAGCTGTCGACGGCGCTGAACCGGTCGTACGGCCCCTCTCCGTCGGGATTCGTGTGCGCGAAGTAGTCGCGCTGAGCCATATCGTAGCTATGTGCGCGGGACACGGACGCGATCGTGCCGTCCCACGCGAGGGGCTCGAGATCGTGGTCGGCCCGCCGCTCGTTGATCTCGGCGTGGACGAATGCCTCGACGGTGGGCGACCGGACCGTCTCAACGTCGGTCTCGTCGCTCGAGTTCCCGGGGTCGTCCGGATCGGTTACGTTGGAATCGCGTTCGCCGGCCGGCGGCGGGTCGGAACTGGGCGAGGGTCGCTCCTCGAGGCCGAGATCGATCCCGTCGATGAGCTGGGGGGCAAACAGCGCGGTGCCGAGCGCGAGCGAGCAGATGAGGAGAAGTGAGACGAAGACGTTGAGCAGCCCCCGAAGCAACGCGCGGTCACTGCTCCCGTCCGCGCCAGCCGATGTCGTCTCGGATCGCCGGCCGTCCATCGAGTTGATTCACCGGACCGAGACACAAGACTGTCGCGGTCAGTTACAGTCAGTGAGACGCCGTGGCTCGTCGCGGTCGCCGAAAATCGTCTCGTGGAACCCGATGACGAGGCCGGGAACGACCGCCATGAAGAGGTGTTCCTCGAGCGGGATGCCGGCGATGTCGATCCCGGTTCGGAGTTTGATATCGAAGATGCCGACAGCGAGGGTATACCGGTCCCAGACGTAAGCGACGGGGTACAACGCGAGGATGGTTACTGCTGCTTTCCGAAGGGCGTTCGCGCGGAACAGCAACAGGGCGGCGACGGTTCCCCAGACTACCTCCGTCACGAGGTAGGTGTAGCGACCGAAGACGCTGATATCGAGCATCGACCGTCTTTCAACGGCCAATATAAAAACATCTGGGCTGGAGCCACCTGGACAAAACGGGCAGTATCTTAAATACCCCGGCGGCTCTACGTTCACGTAGGAAGATGAATATCGCTGATATCGCCACCACGGAGTTCATCGAAGTCGACGTCGGGACGCGAATGGGGAAAGTCCGGTCCATGTTCGAGGACGGCAACCCCAAGGGAATCATCGTCACGAACGACGGGGAATACGAGGGCGTCATCAGCGAGCGGGAGGTCCTCCAGTCCCACGTCGAGGACGACGCCAAGGTAGCGGCGCTCACCAAACCCAGTCGGAATACGCCGTCGCCCAAGGTCGACCGCCACGAAGACGTCCGGGAGACCGCACGCGTGCTCGTCGAGAGCAACGCCAAGGTCGCACCGGTCTTCGAAAACGGCGAGCTCTGGGGCGTCATCACCGATGACGCCATCCTCGAGGCCGTCCTCGAGAACTTGGACGCGCTGACCGTCGAGGACGTCTACACCGACGATCCGGTCACGCTGACGGAGGACGACGGGATCGGCAAGGCGATCAACCTCCTGCGCGAGCACGGCATCTCCCGGCTGCCGATCCTCAACGAGAACGGCTACCTCTCGGGGGTCGTGACGACTCACGACATCGCCGACTTCGTCATTCGGGAGAACCACACGACGACGACGGGCGATCGATCCGGCGACAGCCAACGGCTGCTCGACGTGCCCGTCTACGACATCATGACGAGTCCCGTCGAGACGACGACGCTCGACACCTCCGCCGAGGAGGCAGTCGAAGCGATGCTCGCGGACGATTACGCCGGACTGATGGTCACGCCGAAAGACGACGACCGCCTCGTCATCGGCGTCATCACCAAGACGGACGTGTTGCGCGCGCTGACGTTTACCGAAGAAGAGCACATGGATGTCCAGATCACCAACATCTCGATGCTCGACACCATCACTCGAGAGGGCATCGTCGAGAACATCGAGGAGGTCGTCGACAAGTACCAGGACATGCAGGTGATGCACGCACACGTCCGATTCAAGGAACATCAGGAGCGACTCCGCGGCACCCCGCTCGTGCAGTGTCAGATCCGCCTGCGAACGAACAAGGACCAGGTCGCCGGCACTGGCGAGGGCTACGGCTCCGAGAACGCCTTCCGCGTCGCACTCGACAAGCTCGAGCGCAACGTCTTGGAACTCAAGGGCGTCACCAGCGACGAGGAGTACCGCGGCCAGCTCCTCCGAAAGCTGAACCAACTGTAACGGGGACTGCCGCGGACGGCCGTCGCCGGCGTCACCGGCGTCACCGCGTCTCGATTATTTTCGGCCGTCGAACGGACTGCACATCGAGTTACTCGTCAGAAATACAATACGCACACCGAGCGAATGGAAACTGCGGATTAGGATCGAACCGTCTCGTCTTCACCCTCGAGTCCGGCGTCAGTGATCCGGAACTGCGCCGACTGGCCGGCGGGCTTTGAGCGGTGTTTTTCCAGCGTCGCGCGGCGTTTCCCGCCGCGGAAGCGCTCGAGGCGGAGTACGGTTCCGGTCCAGTGCTCTAACGTGTTACCGCCGAGTCCCTTGGTGCGATCCGAGTCGGGGTCCGAAAAGACCTGATTCGTCAGGACGACCGCCAGATCGTGTTTCCGGGCCAGCGAGAGTAGGTGAGTCACCTGCCGGGTGACGCTGCGCAGCGCCTCGCCCTCGTCGCCGTCGGCGGTGCGCTCGAGCCGGTAGAAGCCGGTTGCGCTGTCCAAGACGATCAGTTCGGCGCGCTCGGCGAACTCCTCGGCGTCGCGGACGGCCTCGGATTGCTCCTCGAAGTCCAGTGCATCCTCGATGACGATCCGTGAGGCGACGGCTTCGATGTCCTCGGTCGCGTCCCCGTCTCGAGTGTCGTCGGACCGCGGCGACTGCGGCTCGACGGTGGCCTCGAGCAGTTGCTGGAAGCGGTCGACCGAGACCCCTTCGGTGTCGATGTAGACGGCGGTGCCGCCGTCGACGGCCGTCTGGACGGCCGCCGACAGCGCCAGATTCGTCTTTCCGGCGGCCGGCGGCCCGTACAACTGCGTGACGGTGCCGCGTTCGAACCCCCCACCGAGCAACTCGTCGACCGGGCCACAGCCGGTTGGAATCGCCTCGTCGGTCACGGTTCGAGTTGGCAGGGTACGCGCAAAAAGGCCCCGGAACGAATCGTGATTCAATCGATCCGATCGAGAGCATCTCTTCAGTTACCCCACGAAGCTGAATGTGCAGACTACACGCGATAAATATCATTATAGTCTTATGTTCCTTGTTAGGCGAGACAACCAATTGTTCTCTGGAGACCGCAGCTATCAATGGGCTTCTCAGTGGGTTCCCCGCATAAAATAAATCGAAACTGATAATATTGTATTTAATTGTTGTCTATGCGTACACCGGTAATAAGACAGCTCGAAACGTGCGTGATTTTGCATGACGATCGAAGTCAGAGAGCTATCTCGACGAAACAAGGACGACTGGGATTCATATGTCGAACAAGCGCCACATGCCACGCCGTTTCACCAGTACACCGCTCTCAACTTATTCGCCGACTACTTCAGTGCTGACCTCCACCTTCTGGTCGGTCGCAAAGGACAGGAGCCAGTCGGGCTTGTTCCGCTCTTCGAAACCGATTGGGGTCCATTTACCAGGCTCCAATCGCCGCCGTTAGAGACGGAGTTGATGCACCTCGGGCCACTGCGGTTGAATTTCGAGCAGATGAAAAACCGCAAGGCTGAATCCGATCACAGACGATTCATCGACGCGTGCTGGGAGTGGATTCGGTCGGAAATCGAGCCCGATATGGTTTCCATTCGATGCGGCGACCGGTATACTGATATCCGGCCCTATATCTGGAACGACTTCGAGGCAGTCCCCGCGTACATATACATCGTCGATCTCTCTCAAGACGTTGAAACACTGTTCGACAATCTTACGAGTGAGGCCCGCCGGATCATACGAAACACCGATACCGACGCCTACGAGATTGCCGAGGGAAGTGTCGAAGACACGCGAACGATCGCTCGACAGGTCCGCGACCGCTACGAAGAACAGGAGAAGACGTACGGTCTTACGCCGGAGTTCATGGCGGAGTTCCATACGGCGCTCCCAGATCAGCAGGTCCACCCCTACTGCCTCTATACCGACGGTGAGTTAGTTAGCGGCTTGATCTCCCTCGAGTTCGGAGACACGATGCACGTTTGGCAGGGCGGAGCCGTAACCGATGTCGATCTTCCGGTCAACGAACTCCTCTATTGGCACGTTATTGAACAAGCCGCATCGAAAGGGCTAGATCGGGTAGATCTGACGACGGCGATGGTGCCCAGCCTGGCCGATTATAAAGCCAAATTCGGTCCCGAGCCACGATTGATACTCGACGCGCGTTGGCGGTCACAGGCGTGGCAACTCGCCGAGTTCGGCTACAAGCAGACGCCGGAGGTAGGGCGCGACATCGTCCAATCCTTGCTTTCGTAACTCGCTTCGGGAGATCGACTCAACGAATCTGTGCTCGTACTCGCTTCGGGTTCCGGCGAAGCTGTCCGCGCCGATTCCACTCGAAGTTGGCGGTCCGTTCTGAACTATAGTAGGAGTTAGAAATAATTGCTCACTTTGGGAATGGAGAGTTGATCAAGAGCGGTATCGATCGCTGTTGTGAGCACAGAAAGTGAGTCAAAGAACCGGTTGCTAAGAGCTGATTGCAGCTGTCTCCAGCACTCTTCGACTGGATTGAGTTCCGGTGAATACGCTGGTAACGTGACGACCCACGCCCGAAAATACGGCGCACCATCCAACACAATAATCTAGTTATTTTCGAACTCTTTGCATAACGCGAGAATGAAATGTTTTGCGTGATCGGCGGTCACGTACTCTTCAAATCGAGAGAAAAAGCGATCATCGTCCTCGGTGATCGCGCCTAACAGACACGTCCAGTCGCGTTGTCCGGACAACTTAACAGACGGTCGCGTGCCGCGCGGAAACCACGCGGCACGCGGCTCAGCTTGGACGGATTTCTTGGTTTGATCGATACAGACTACTGTGGCGTCCATTTCCCGCCGCTTTTTTTAAGTTCTTCGTGGAACGTCTCTTGTTCGTCAGTCTCAGCTTCAGCGGCTGTGCGGCGTGGTTTTTGATAGCTCAATCCCGCCACTTTGAGCAACCGCCGGCAACTCGGGATTGAGTTCTCAACATCGTAGGTCTCGTCGAGATACTACTGGACGAGCGCCGGTGTCCACGCCGGCGCGTCAACCCCAACTTCTTCGGGTGGATCGTGAACAGCTTCTTCAGATTCTTCTTACTCTTTTTCTGAGACCTTTCTTTTTCCTCCAGATCAGTGAGCATTAGAGACAGCCTGCTCAAGCGACTTGTCAGTGCGAGTCGCGTGAGCCAGCTATAGATCGTACGTCACTGAACGCCGTACCACTCGGCTAGTTCAGTCTGTGCAACGCCGTTTTTGTACGCTATTGCCCTAAAAGCCGTTATATCGGCTTCTTTCTTTCTACGTTGTCGAGAGCATCTTGCAATTCCTCGACAGAGATTTCGTCGAGATGGTCCACTACTCCCAGAAATAATCTCTGAATAGAAAGATCTAAAGGTTACTATAGTTTTCAGCCGAGGGAATCTACGGCGGTAGCCCCGGATATTATCACCTGTCCGTCACTACAGACGGCTCGCTCGCCGACTGTCACCGGATCCGTGTCAACGAGTCGCGATCATTCGACGGCTGGTCGTCCGTAGTACTCAGATCGGCAATCACACATGCGTCGATGTGCCAGTGACTCCGCTGTCACAGCGCTTCTCGCGGAACGGTGTTCGCGTACGTTTATTCGTTGCGGGAGCGAAGCCAGTCTGTGATCGTCGTCGCTACGGCAGACTTCGAGGTATACCACGGCGTCGTCAACGAGCTTCGCGACCGCGGGACGGTGTTTACGACTATCGAGGCCGACGAGGAACTGCCGGAGCAGGCAACCGTCGTCGTCACGGGTGCAGAACACGCCGACGACTTCCCGGACGTGCCGACGATCGTCGCCGAGCCCGACCACCCTCGGCGGGCGGTCGATCAGGCGCTGGCCGCGGTTCGCGGCAACGGCGGCCGAACGGTCATCGGCGTCGATCCGGGGAAGAAACCGGGCATCGCCGTCCTCACCGGCGAGACCATCGTCGCCACCTTTCAGGTGCCCCTCGGCGACGCCGTCGACGTGATCCGACAAGAGGCTGACGAAGCACCCTCTCCGGTCGTTCGGATCGGCGACGGCTCCCGCCTCGAGAGCGCGAAGCTCGTCAACGAACTCGACACCGTCCACGTCGAACTCGTCGATGAGACGGGGACGACGCCCTACCTCGGCACGGGATCCAGAGGGATGGGCGACGTGCTCGCCGCGGTCAATATCGCCCGGCTCGAGGGGGAGGTCGTCGACGCCCGCGAGATCGAGCCGACGGAGGGCGAGTTGCAGGTGATCAAGGATCGCTCGCGCGAACGGAGCGAGCACAACCGGGCGATCGACGAGGTCCTCGCCCGCCGCGTCGCGTCCGGGGAGTTGACCATCGACGAAGCGCTCTCGGAACACCGGAGCGACTCTGGCAGAGACGACGGCAGCGACGAAAATGGAAGCGGCGACGACTCTGAAGACAACAACGACGACAGCGACAGCGGCGGAGACGAGTAAATCCGATTCCGGCGGTCACTCGACCGTCACGCTCTTCGCGAGATTTCTTGGCTTATCGATCGACCGGCCGAGTTGATTCGCGACCCAGTACGACACCAGTTGGAGCTGGACGTTCGCCAGTATCGGCAGCAACTGCGGTCGGGTCTCGGGAATCCGTAGGAGGTCGTCGACGTGATGTTCGACCGCCGCTGGCGAATCCGTCACCGCGATCACCGGCGCGTTGCGGGACGCGACTTCCTCGACGTTCCCGAGCATCTTCTGCCGTTTGGACGCGCCGCTGATGATGGCAAAAACCGGCGTTCGCTCCGATACCAGCGCTAGCGGCCCGTGTTTCAACTCGCCGGCGGGGAACCCCTCGGCGTGTTTGTACGTGATCTCTTTCATCTTCAGTGCCCCCTCGAGTGCCACCGGCGCGCCGTACCCCCGGCCGATGAAGAAGTACGCGTCCGAATCGACGTAGTCGCGAGCGACTTCCTTGGCGCGCGATCGGTCCAAGATCGACTGGATCTGGTCCGGCAACGCCCGGAGGTCCTCGACGAACCCGCGAGAACACTCGCCGGTGAGCGCACTCGAGAGCATCGCCAGCGCGGCCTGCTGGGAGGCGAACGTCTTCGTCGCGGCGACGCTGATCTCAGGGCCGGCGCGGATGTACATCGCGTGGTCGGCCTCGCGCGATACCGAACTCCCGACGACGTTCGTCACCGCCAGCGTCTCGGCCCCCCAGCGATTCGCGTCCCGGAGCGCCCCGAGCGTGTCGGCAGTTTCGCCGCTCTGGGTGGCCGCGATCACCAGCGTCTCGTCGTCGATAGGAATCGCGTCGGCGTCGTACTCGCTCGCGTGGAACGCCGACGCCGGGATTCCGCGGTCGCGAAAGAGCCGCGCGGCGTAGAGCGACGCGTGATACGATGTCCCACAGGCGACGAGTTGGATCCGCGCCGGCCGCTCGAGGCCGTCGATCTCGTCGATCGAGACGGAGCCGGCAATCTCGCTGAGTCGCTCGCGGAGACAGTTGCGAATCGCCCGCGGCTGTTCGTTGATCTCCTTTCGCATGTAGTGGTCGTAGCCGCTCTTGCCGGCCTCCTCCGGGTCCCACTCGACGGTCTTGACCGGCATGTCCACGACCGCCCCGGACTCGTCGGTGATCTCGACGCCCGATGGGCTGATCTTCGCGAACTGCCCGTCTCGCAGGTAGACCACCTGATCCGTATACTCGAGAAACGCCGGCACGTCGCTCGCGAGGTGGTAGCCGTCGTCGCCGATGCCGAGGACGAGCGGTGACCGGTGGCGTGCGGCGAGGACGCCCTCGATGCCGGAACAGACCGCCGCGACGGCGAAACTCCCCTCCAGTCGATCCACCGCGCGCCGAAACGCCGTCTCGACGTCTGCACCCTGCTCGAGCGACGTCTCGATCAGGTGCGGGACGACCTCGGTGTCGGTTTCGCTTTCGAACTCGTGGCCCGCGGCCTCGAGTTCCGCGCGGAGTTCGCGGTAGTTCTCGATGATCCCGTTGTGAACGACGGCGACGGAGCCGTCGCAGTCGGTGTGGGGATGGGCGTTCGCGTCCGTCGGCGGCCCGTGCGTGCTCCACCGGGTGTGGCCGATCCCGGCGCGACCGTCGACGGAGCCGTCCGGCACCGCGGCCTCGAGTTCGGATAGTTCGCCGTTTCGCTTATACACGGAGAGCGACGAATCCGCGATCGCGACGCCCGCGGAATCGTACCCCCGATACTCTAGTCCTGAGAGGCCGTCCAGCAACACGTCGAGGACGTTCGGATCGGTCTGCGCTGGCGTGTAGCCGATGATGCCACACATCAGGACCACACCTCCGTTCCCTCGGGGATCGTTCCGCGAACGGTCGTCCCCGGTTCGACCTCTACGTCGGGGCCGACGATCGACCCGGGGACGTACGTGACGCCGCCGCCGTCGCGGGCGCGATCAGCCAAGAGCGCGCCGAGGGATTCGCCCTCGAAGATGCGGTCCCGAACACGAACGTCGCCGGGGCCGCCGGAGACGGTCGAGCCCGCGCCGATCGTCACGCCGATACCGGTGACACACTCGATCGCCGTCGCGTTGGCACCGAGACGCGTATCGGCGTCGATGACGCTCTCCTCGACGACCGCGCTCGAGCCGACGGTCGCGTTCTCGCCGAGACAGACGTAGGGGCCGACGACGGCACCGGGCCCAATCACGCAGTCGCGGTCGATGACGACGGGTTCCCGGATCACCGCCGACGGATGCACGTTCGAGCCGCGGTGATCCTCCGACGGCCGCTCCCCGCCGACAATTCCCGCATCGAATAACTCGAAGGAGACGTCGAGCAGGTCCCACGGATAGGTCGCGTCGGCCCAGATCCCCTCGGATACGACCCCATTGACCGTCTCGCCGGTGTCGACGAGCGCGGACAGGCCGTCGACGAGATGGTGCTCGCCTGCGGTCGGTTCCGACGCGCGGACGGCATCGAACACCGCCGGTTCGACGACGTAGACGCCAGCGTTGAGGACGTAATCCCGATCGTCGTGGGGGTTTTCGACGATGTTCGTTACACGCCCGTCCTCGAGGATGACGCCGCCGTAGGCTTCGACGGACGGGCGCTGTAACAGCGCGAGCGTTGCAGTCGCGTCGGCCGCGTGTCCGGAAATCGTCTCCCGGATAATCCGTGTATCGACGATCTGATCGCCGTTGATCACGAGACAGGTCCCATCGACTGCGGATTCGGCTGCGAGTAGCGCGTGGCCGGTCCCGAGCTGGTTTTCCTGGGACACGTACGTGATCGGGACGTTTCGGTAGGTCGGGCCGAAGTGAGACTGGACGCGAGTAGACCGGTAGCCGACGACCGCGACGAGTTCGTCGATGCCGGCGTCGATGAGCGCATCGAAAACGTGCTCGAGAATGGGTTTCGTTCCCGCAGGGAGCATCGGTTTGGGACGATATCTGGTCAGCGGGCGGAGTCGGTTTCCTTCACCGGCGGCGAGAACGATCGCAGCGTAGGTGTCCATATACTAGCCGCATCAAACGGTGGTGCCTTTTGAGCCTGCGACGGTATCGTCGGAAAATAACGGATATATTCGGATATGCGCTGTCGGGGATGAAGTTGCGTTTCGAAATAGCCACTTACCCGGCGATAAATTCGAGACTCCAGTCGCTCGGTCCCATCACCGTGATTTCGACCGACCAGAAGAGATTAGTGCTACTGATTTGTGTCAGCTATCAGCAATAGTGACAGTCAAGCGATCACGTTCCGTCGCCCGAATCGACGGTCCGGAATCGTAGCCATTCGCCGTCGTGGTCCCGAACGTGATCCACCTTCGAGCCGATGGATCTAGGTCAGTCGAGCGGATTACTCTCAGTTTCGACCGTTTCACTCCATCGGAATCGGATCGGCGAGTAATCGTCTAGAATGATGATGCCGGACGTGATCCGCTGGATCGTTTCATTGCCGAAGACAGTCTGCGACGGGCGGAATGGGGCATTTACGATCGGCTACGGACGTCGTACGCGATGGCTGATTCGGAACTAGTCGAGACGGACGTTCTCATCACGGGCGGTGCGGGGTTCATCGGTTCCCGGCTTGCACAACAACTGGTCGACGACAACGACGTGACAGTCTTGGACGATTGCTCGAGTGGGACCGCTCGAGCCGTCCCGGACGACGCGACATTGGTCCGCGGCGACGTTCGTGATGCGGATGCCGTCATCGACGCGATGGACTCGGCCGACGTCGTGTTCCACGAGGCCGCCCTCGTGAGTATCTCGCAGTCCGTCGAGGATCCTCCCGCGAGTCACGGCCGAAACGTTCGCGGGACACTCGAGGTACTGGAAGCCGCTCGACGGTGTGACGCCCGTGTCGTCCTCGCATCGAGTGCGGCGATGTACGGCCATCCCGACTCGGTCCCGATACCTGAAACGCATCCGGCGGACCCGACGTCGCCGTACGGTCTCGACAAGCTCGCGCTCGACGAATACGCTCGTTTGTACCACGAGCTATACGGGCTCGAGACCGTCTCCCTTCGCTACTTCAACGTCTACGGCCCCGGACAACCGGTAAACGACTACAGCGGTGTGATCAATATCTTCCTCGAACGCGCACGGAACGACGATCAACTCACGGTTTTCGGCGACGGTGAGCAAACGCGGGATTTCGTTCACGTCGACGATATCGTCAGGGCGAACGTCCTTGCGGCGACGGGAGACGTTGCGGGCGAGGCGTACAACGTCGGAACCGGTCGGCGGGTGACGATCAACGAACTCGCCGACATGATCGTGCGCCACAGCGATTCGGACGCCGCGGTCGTCCACGACGACCCTCGCGACGGAGACATCCGTCATAGCTGTGCAGATATCTCGAAAATCAGCGAGCACCTCGGCTACGAACCCACGATCTCGCTTGAGGAAGGGATCCGCGAATTGGTTGCCGCCGAAGACTGACGCGGAAAACCGACTCGGCCCCGCTGCAGCCGCTCAGTCCGGGGTCTCGAACTGACGCGGGAGCCGGTCGCAGTCGGCGGAATCGGACACGGAGAGTGACGAAGCCTCGAGCGGGTCGCCCCGATCGCTTCGACGGAGCGTGGAATCGTCGACACGCCTATCCGTTGGCTTGTAGACGTAGCGGCCATGTGGCCCTGGGGACACGTCGCCGTCGCCTACCTCCTCTATTCGCTGTTTACGCGGGTCCGGTTCGGACGACCACCGCGTGCGATGCCGGCGATCGCGGTCGCGATGGGTTCACAGCTCCCTGACCTGATCGATAAACCGCTCGCCTGGGAACTGGGACTCCTCGCGAGCGGTCGCTCGCTCGCCCACTCGATTACCTTCACACTGCTGTTGATACCGGTCGTCTACGCGATCGCGGGACCCACTGGCCACCGCGAGAGTGCAACGGCGTTCGTCATCGGTCACGTAACGCATCTCGTCACCGATCTCCCGCGAATGACTATCGCGGGTGACTTCTCCGGGACGACGTATCTGTTCTGGCCGTTCCTCGGCCCCCCGGCGTACGACGAACCCAGCGGTATTCTCGTCGCGTTTTCCGGCTATTCGATCAGCGCTTACAGCAGCGTCCAGTTCGCACTGTTCGCCGCGGCGATTATCGTCTGGTATCGTGACGGACTCCCGGGACTGAAAGTTGCGTGGCGCTCGGTGAAACGACACGCCCCACTCGGCTGATAGCGACCGATTCCGTTTGAGTGACAACCGCCTCACGATCGCAGTCGGGACACACTGATCGGTTACGGAAATGCGAGGAGAAAGCCCCGTGCGTTAGCGCGGGGAGGATGTCAAGCAAGACCGTTCCCCGCTGTTACCGGTTTAACGGATACTTTGCTTTCGAACGGAATGCGGTAACCGGACCCAGGATGGGTCAGTCGGCCTTTTGTCGGAACCGTTCGAGCCCGCGTAACGCCTGGCGCTAATGGCCGTTTTCGAAAAATCCCGTGGCCGTAGCGAACACTGGTTCGTTCAATGACAATAGACAATATCTCGAAACATCTTGTAACGATTAACTCCGCTTTTTTCGTATCAGGTCCTCAGATGACTGTGAATGGGTCCTAGCGAAGTTCGAATGTATGATGATGCTTCGACATATTTCCATACAACCAATAGATATGGCCATTAGCTACAACTGTATCAGCGACCGAGATCCGACGGACTGGCCGGGCGGAACGCACCGAGTGAAACGGGTACCGATGGCCGTATTGCGGGGGTGGGTCGAGTCGGATGTCTGAGCGGAAACTGTTCCAAGCAGCGGATCTCGACAGTCGAGTCAACCGGACCGACAAACCCGCGATCGGCGTCATCACGAGCGATGACCGTGCGGACGAAACGGCCCGGACCGTCCTTCGGGCGAGACGAAACGGGCATTCGGTGCTCGTGACCCATCGGACGAACGAAGGTGGAGAGGCGGTTTCGTTTGCCAGCCAGTTAGGGGCCCAAATCGTCACCCCGGGTACCGATCGAAACGACGAGTCGCTCGTTCAAACGCTCACGAACGCGTCACAGCAACTCGGCTTTCCCGGACTGATCGTCCACACCGACCTCGAGGAGTACATCGATTACGACAGGAGCGTGCTCGAGCATACTCGAGCGGACGCCTACGCTGTGAGAGCACAGACGGAGCGAACGGGGGGACTCGACGACGTTCTCGTCGCGATTCCCGCATACAACGAAGCCGACTCGATCGGCGATGTCGTCACACAGGCGCGATCGCACGTCGATACCGTCCTCGTCATCGACGACGGAAGCGCAGACGAGACGGCCGAACGGGCTCGCGACGCGGGCGCGACGGTCTTCGAACACAGGACGAATCGCGGCTACGGCGGCGCGCTCCGGACGGCGTTTCGGCAGGCGGACCGCCGCGGTGCCGACCACCTCATCGTTCTGGACGGGGACGGCCAACACGACCCGGACGATATCCCGAACCTGCTCGCGGAGCAGCGCGAAACCGGCGCCGAAATCGTCATCGGGAGTCGGTTCGATCCGAATTCGGAGACGGATTTGCCAGCGTATCGTCGGTTCGGGTTGTGGGTCGTCAATGCTATGGTGAATATCGGACTGAACGCCCGCCGGTCCGGCTCGACGATCAGTGATACCCAGAGCGGGTTCAGAGCGTACGATGCTCGAGCGATCCGATCACTGGCGAACGAGGACCGTATCGGCGATCGGATGGACGCCAGCATCGACGTGATCTATCATGCCTATCGCAACGACTATCGGATCGACGAAATCGGGACGACGATCGACTACGATGTCGAGAACGCAAGCAGTCACGACCCGATCAGTCACGGACTCGTACTCGCCAGAAATGCGGTTACAACGGCGGGCTTCGAGCGACCGCTGCCCGTCCTCGGGGCACCCGGGTTCCTCGTTTCACTGTTCGGTCTCCTCACGGTCTCCTTTCTGTTCATGGAGTATGCTCCCGCCGTCCTTTCGTCTCCGCTGATAGTGTTCCTCTCCGTGGTCGCGTTTCTCACTGGGCTAGTGATCTGCGTCTGGGCGGTCGTCGTCGAAGCCGTTAGTATGGCGACGAATCGAGACAAGTAGCGATCGGGGCGAAACGAAAGCTATCGGAGTTGCTGAATGTGTGACTTCCGCGAGCGGAAGTAAGTAGATATTACTCCGGTAACAGCGGCTCTCGGTCGACACGACTCCTGTTCTCTGAGACGGTGTTGCTGTTTCTATCTACCTGATGTATCATTCTTTTTTAGCTTCTGTGATCGCCGTACTCGGTTCCGTTCGGGTCTTTCGAGTTCGATCATCGCTTCCGGGCAGCCGAATCCATCGCAACCAGACATTCATAGTTTCGATACTATCTCGAGGCGATTAATTAACTATTTTTTCGCAAGGCTTTATCGGAGTTGATTAAATATCAGTAGAAACTATTGTCTTACAAAAAAGACCTATATGGGACCGTTGCTTTCAGCCGATCGGAACAATGGCACGCGAACGAAGTTCCGGTCGGACGGAGTGTACAGACGAGGAATCGACTCGGATCGGCCGACGAGAGTGGCTAAAAACGGCCAGCGCGGGAGCGATTGCAACAATCGGCGGGGTAGCGGTCGGCACCAGTTCCGTTACGGCGGCCGACGAAGGCGGACCCGTGGATCCCGAAAACTGGCAGCTCGCCTTCGAAGATCAGTTCGAGGGCACCTCCCTGAATTCGAACAACTGGGGGGTCGGCTTCGGCTGGGGAAACACGGCGAACAACGACGCCGCGACCGTCACGTCCGATAACGTGGTCGTCGACAACGGGACCCTTCGGTTGCAGACTACCCACGGCGGCGGTGGCTCGAACGATGTCTATCAGGGAGCGATCAACTCCAAGAATCGGCAGTATTTCGGCCCCGGTCACTACTTCGAGGCAAAGATCAAAATGCCCGGCCGAACGGGTCTCCTGCCCGGCTTCTGGTCGAAACCGAACTCGGAGGCGTGGCCGCCCGAGATCGACTTCATCGAGCTGTTCCAGGAAGGTAACAACGTCTATCGAGACCGCAACCACGCACACTTTAACGTTCACTGGTCGACCTCCGGCCAAGCCGGAGACGGGTCGACGCACACGCACGACCCGATGACTCACGATACGGGCGTCGATCTCACCGAGTCGTACAACGTCTACGGCTGCGCGTGGCACGAGAACAGTATCGACTTCTACTTCAACGGCAACTACATCGGCTCCCGCGACGGATCGTCGATGATGGACGCCGTTGAGGCGGGCGCGCCCTTCTACATGATGTTCACCACCCACGTCAACCGTATCGGCTACGCCGATCTCTCACAGGCCTGGGAAGAAGAGATGGCAGTCGACTGGTGTCGCGTCTGGGAGCACGCACCCGGCAGCGGGACGCCGTCCGATGGCGATGACACTGATGACACCTCGAGCGACGATGAAACCGAGGAACAGCCCGAAGAGGAGACGTCCGACGACTCGGCTGCCGGCCGCTACATCGAGATCAGTTCTGCGAACGGAGACGGCGTTCGGTACGAATTCACCGCGTCGGACGGCGGCATCGAAATCGACTCGTCGACTGGCTCGGGCCAGGAGTGGGTCTCCGACGACGGGATCTACGGTTGGGGGACGACGTCGACGTCCACGTCGCGGGTCGACGGCTTCACCTTCGACGGCAAGATCACCGGGTTCGGACGAGATGCACCGGTGACGGTCCGAATCGACGGTTCGGAAGTCGACCCGGACTCGTTCGGCCCCGTCGACCCGGCCGATACGCCGTGGAACGACGGAAGCAGCGACACTGAGGACGGTTCGGAGACGGATGGAGAGACCGATTCTTCGACGGACGAGCCGTCCGACAGCGAATCTGGCGACAGCACCGACGGGACAGCCGACGACGAGTCCGGTGACAGTACGGACGGGACGTCCGACACCGAACCCGGCGACAGTACGGACGGGACGTCCGACACCGAACCCGGTGACAGTACGGACGACACATCCGACAGCAGCTCGGACGACACCACCGACGAAACCGAGGACGACCAACCGAGTTCCACCCCGCCGAATCGAATCACGTTCATCGGGACGGGCACTCACGGCGAGTACACGTTCACCGCTAGCGGTCGCGTCACGGAGAACCCCGACCGCGGCACGCTCGAGGGCGACGAGATCAGTGGCTCGACGGCGACCGGTACCCTATCGTGGTACGGCGACATCGATAGCTACCGATTCGACGGCCGACTTCGCGACCTCTCGCTCGAGGGGAACGCAATCCTCCTGATCAACGGTGTCATGGTCGACGCCGAGAAAATCGAAACCCAGCTCTGAAGCGGCCGCTGACGACAGCGGGCGTAACAGAGCCGACCGCGGGTGACCAACACCGTCGAACGCGGCCGTCACGATGGTGTACTGGTCGGAGCCGGTACCACTGTCACACCCGCTGATTGCCCTACCGCTCCCAGACCCGTACCCGGTCGATTTCCATGTACGCGGGGAGGTCGGCCGAGTTCGGCGTCTCGAGAAACGGCGCATCGATACCGAAGTTGAGGATCAGTCGCATCTCGTCCGTCGAGATCTGTGCCTCGTCCTCGAAGCGGAACCGCTCGTCGCCGTCGATGTACCAGACGATTCGGTCCTCGCGCCAGTCCACCGCGTAGTTGTGAAAGCCGGCGCTGAACTCCGGGCCGCAGTACGTCTCCTCCTCGGTCTGAATGTCTCCGTCCGAATCTCGGTAGTAGTAGGTCATGTGGGGGCAGGGATCCGTCCCGAAAAACTCGAAGATATCTATCTCCGGCGGCCACTGATCGTCCGGCGTCAGCCAGAACGCGGGCCAGAACCCCGCGACCGTCGACGGAATCCGGATCCGCCCCTCGATGTATCCGGGACCGAACGAGCGATAGGGCGTCGCCACGCCCGTCGTGTACGGAACGACATCCCGTTCTTCGCCTTCCGGATCCTCCGGTCCCTCGTCCGTCGGCTCTCGGACTCCCGTTTCTCCCGCTTCGCCGGACGCCGTTTCGTTCGGCTCCGTTTCGTTACCTTCGGTCTCGTTGTCCGCCGTTTCGTTACCCTCGGCCTGCGGGATTTCGCCGTCGGTTTCGTTCGAATCCGTCTCGTTTTCCGCGTCTCCACCCTCTCCGTCCGGGACCTCCCAGTTCTGTTCTATGGCCTTGAGGACGAGCTTATCGTCGTAGACGTAGGCGTTGTCGGGGGGCGCGTAGGCGTTGAAGTTGTGTATTCGCTCGCCCCAGGGAAACTCGGTTTCCCAGACGCCCGAGTCCACGGTGTTCTCTTCGAACCAGTCTTCGAAGACGAGCTCCAGTTCGTCGTCCTCTTCGGGCGAGACGTCGGGGACGGTTTCGTTGGCCGCGGTTTCGTTCTCCGACTCGTTTTGTCTCGTTCCCGGCGGTTCGACGCTGAAACAGCCGGCTCCGAGCGCGGCGAGAGCGCCGGCACTAGTTCGGAGGATCGTTCGTCTGTCGGCCCTGTTGGGTTCGTTCGGCATTATCTGATTCTGGTGTGTTCGCTTCTCGCTCCGCAGTTTCCGTGTGTCCGGGACCGACTACCGGCGACACTCCTCTTCGATCCAGATGTCTTTCCACTGCTCGGGGTGTTCCTCCTGGAGGCGGCGAATGTCCTGTACCTTCACGTAGGCCGCAATCATCTGGTAGAACTCCAGAAACGCGACGAAAAAGCCCCGGTAGCCGTCGAGCGCCGCGCCACTGATGATGAGCCGATCCAGACCCACGGCGATGCCGCGGAGCAGAAACGAAAGGAATCCGTTTCGGTTCCCGCTCTCGACGGCCTGAACGGCCTCGAGCGCGCTATACTGCATGATCTTCGACTCGATCTCGGACGCGCGTTCGAACCGGTAGTGATCGATGCGGTTCGAGAGGTTTTTCGTCCGATCACGGTAGGGCTGCTGAACCGAGAGCCGCTCCCAGATGTATTCGTGCTCGAAGTAGAGGACGTCCTTCCGTGCGAGATACGGGCGTTTGTAGTGGTACTGGTTAGTGCGGGCTCCCATCATGTATTCCTGCTTTTCCATGTAGAAGGCGACGACGCCCGGTGTCCCGAACGCGTCGATGATCTCGTCACGCAGCTCCGGTGGGACCTCCTCGTCGGCGTCGAGTACGAACACCCAGTCGTTGTCCGCGTGTGACATCGCCTGGGTCTTGATCTGGGCGAAACTCTCGAACTCGTGTTGATAGACGTTCGCCCCGTACTCCTCGCAGATCTCGACGGTCCCGTCTTGACTGTCGCTGTCGACGACGACGATCTCGTCGGTCCATCGGTAGACGCTCTCGAGACAGTCACGAATGGTGTCGGCGTTGTTCTTCGTCGTGAGACAGACCGAGACCGGGAGCGTTTCGAGGTCCTCTAGTGAGCGGTGTCTCGTCGATTGGCTTGACGCCTCGCGGTTCGAAAGTGTAGTTTTGACGTGATCTAATAGATGATCGTAGACGTAATTCATGATCGGATGTCTTCGATGGCTACCGACTGCTGTCGCGTCAGCTCGTACTCCAACGATGCGTCACCGTCCGAATGGGTACTGTGTAGTGCCATCAAAGGCTGATATCCTTTCGAACGAAAGGGCCAATTAGACGCGTGAGCGGGATCGGTAGTTTCCGCCATGCGCGCTTTATCGGCTCGTATTTTTCGTCTTCGGGATGTGGGAGACTCCCCGCGCCGGACGGGAAGTAATGGTAGTCATCGTACCACGTTTTCGTCCCGCCGAAGCTCTTTTTGAACATGTAGACGCCCGATCCCTCGCGGGTCCTGCCCATCTCGTAGGAGTCGTACCCCGCCGCGGCCGCCCGCTCGAGTGACTTCCACAGCACGAGGCTCCCGCCGTTTAAATCTCGGTACTCGTAGTCGGTGACGACGCCCCACTGGTAGACGGTCGACCCGAGGGAGAGATCCATGATCCCGTTGATCAGTGTGCCGTCTTTTCGAATCAGTCCGAGGTGGAGGTCGCCGGCACCGGGACCAGTCAGTCGGTCCCAGAGGGTTCGGAAGAACCGAAACGAGTGCGGCGGCGACCCGTGCCCGCGCATCGATTCCAGGTAGAGATCGTAGTACTCGCGGAGGTCGTCGACCGTCGTTCCCATCTCGTATTCGACCCCCGCTTCGTCGGCCGCCTGTCTGATCTGGCGGCGGCGGCTCTCTTTGACGTTCTCCCACGTCGCGTCGGGCCCGCCGCTCAGATCGATATCGAATGTAACGAACCGATCCCGTTTTTCGAACCCGTCGGCCGCTCCGAGGTCCCTGCCGCGGAGACTGACGAAATCGACGTCGAGGTCGTCCGCGAGCGTTCTGGTTCGCTTGAGCAACAGCGACCTGACGGTCGCGGCTCGGCCGTCGTCCGTGACGATCGACCCGCGAGCGGCGTACGGCGGCGAGACCAGTTTGGATCCGAACAGCCGGCTTTGGATGTGCGTAAGCGGGAGCGCGCCGAGGATGCCGTCTGCCGTGCGGACGACGAGGTGGTAGCGATCGTGACCATATCCGGCGGTCGCGTCGCCCCACGCCGATAACCCGTAGACCGGCCCGTCGGCTCGCTCGAGGTAGGCGTCCCAGTCGGCCGAATCGCGACACTGCGTCACCGTGAGCTGGCTTTCGAGTTGTGAGTGTTCGTCCATCGTTAATTCGGTGCGGAAATCGGTTCCTCGACGAATCGATCGGGAGCGATGCCGAGCGTTTCGGAGTACAGCAAGGCGTTGTAGAGGCCTTTGACGAACGGCTTCAAGTCCGTCCGATCGACGTAATCGAACTGCGGCCGGTCGATACAGGACGTGAGGATGCTCCCGCAGGCAGCGAGAACTGACGGGCGATCCATGGACGGATACTCCGCGGAGAGCACGCTCTTGAGATACGATAGTTCGCCGTAGAGCGAGTGCGTCGCGACGCCGAGATCGTAGCCCGGGTCGATACGCTCGCGCGCTCCCATCGCGAGGAGCCAGTGATAATACGGAAAGTCCGCACCCGCGCGTATCGCACACGGAACGGAGAGCCAGAGGCGGGGATTGATCTCGGTCAGTTTGAATTCGCCCGTGTTCGCGTCCTTCATGAATTCGATACATGCCGTCCCGTGCCAGTCGAGGTGATCGAGAATCTTCCGCCCGGCGTCGGCGAGTTCTGGCTCGGAGACCGCTTCGCGGTAGACGCTGCCCCCCTCGCCGTAGGTCTTCCGTCGAAGGTAGCGCTGTTGCCACGAGGCCACTTCCTCACCGTGGTCATAGAGACCGCTGTACATGTACTCGTGTTCGATCGGAACGGCCTCCTGTACGATCGGGGAGTGGCCCACCATATCGCGGTCGATCGCGTCTAGATCCGGTTCTTGGCTGGGCGCGACGAAGGTGGTCCGTCCCCGCATGTTATCGACCTGCGATGTGAGATGTGAGTCGACGTAGTCGCCGGTGAGAATGGAAAACCGCGGCTTGACGATGAGTTGGTCGTCCCACTCGTCGACTTCATCGAGCAATCGTGTTTCGGGAATCGAGACGCCGAGATCGTCGGCGATCTCGACCAGCCGATACCGATCGTGAACCGATCGCAACGCGCCGTACGACGGCACAATGACGGAGACGTGTTTTTCGAACTCGGATCGAAACTTCGAGAGGACGTAGACGTCTTCCTCTCGAACGGGGAGTATCGTTCGAATGTCGGGGCGCTCGGCAAGCGAGAGCAACGACGCTTTGTAGGCCGTGAGATCGTCGTGCGGTGACGGAACGAGCCTCGATTCGGTACAGTATCGGGACGAACAGGCCGGAACGTTTCGATCGTCGGTCGCGACGACCGTCGGGACGCCATGTTTCCCGAGCGAGCGGACACACGCGAGCGGGATAACTGACGCGTTTGCCGGAACGAGAACTGCGGCGTCGTCTGCGCGAGCATTCATCGTTCCCACGCTCAGTACGAGGGGTTATGAAATGAGTTTGCCAGTAGCTGACCAGTACGTTCCACCGACACTAACCCAATCCGTCCGTTCGGGGAACAGTGGATCGTTTCAGTCGTCTCCGCGGTCGCGCTTGCTGCGAAAGGCCACGTTTCCCGCGCTGTTGAAGTGAGGGTTTAACTGCGATCCGCCTCGCAATCGTTTGCCCTAGGGTATCCATGGACCTCGGACGCTCGAGTGTGAAACTCTTCCTCATGCAAGCCGGGAGATCGATTCTCCTGTTTCTCGCCGTCATCTACTTCGCTCGACAGCTCGGCGCGAGCGAACTCGGGTCGCTGTTCCTCTTTCAGGCGCTGCTGGGACTGCTGACGATTCCCGCGGATCTAGGGATTCGCGGTGCACTCGAGAAGCGGCTGAGCGAGGGCGACCATCGCGACGGGATGCTCGGCTCCGCGCTGGCGCTCAAACTCGTCTTGCTCGGTGTCGTCGCGGTCTCGATCGTGCTCGCGCGGTCGTACGTGAACCGATACATCGGCTTCGAGCTGGCGTTCATACTGGTGGTTGCGCTCATCACGTTCGAGCTCTCGTCGTTTTTCGTCCAGGCGTTACGCGGGGAACTTCGCGTCGGCGAAACGGCCGTTATTCAGTTTGCCATTCGATTCATCTGGGTCGGCCTCGGCGTCGTCCTCGTCACCTTCGGCTACGGCGTGACCGAAATCGCCGCCGGATTCGCGCTCGCCGGCGGGATCACGGCCGTCTGGGGCTACGCACGCTGTGACACGGCGATCGGTCGTCCCTCTCTCGAGCACGCGCGATCGCTGCTCGAATACGCGAAGTTTCACGCCGTCTCGTCGACGGGCGGACGGATATACCAGTGGATGGATATCGCGATCATCGGGTTCTTCCTGTCCCAAGAATACGTGAGCACGTACGAGGTGTCTTGGCAGGTCACCCTGCTCGTCTTGCTCGTCAGCAAGTCCATCGGCTGGTCGATCTTTCCGCAGGTCAGCCAGTGGGACGCCGACGGCGAACTCGACAAGATCGAATGGGCGGTCTCGAAAGCGATCGCGTTCGCCCTCTTCTTCTCGCTTCCGGCCCTGATCGGGGGGACGCTGTTCGCGTCCGAGATTTTGGGGTTTCTCTTCGGCCCGGAGTACGTCTTCGGCGCTGCAGTGCTCGTGATCCTCCTCGTCGAGAAGGTGTTCCAGTCGTTCGACGATATCATCGAGAGCGCGCTTCGAGGACTCGATCGGCCGGATCTCGCCGCGATTACGACGGTCATTACGGCGGGAATCAATCTCGTGCTCAATCCGTTGCTGGTCGTCACGGTCGGCTTCGTGGGAGCAGCGATCGCGACGGCGGTGGTCGGACTCATCAGCGTCGCGCTTCACACACACTACCTCAGTCGGCTCATGACGATCGAGTTCCCCTATCGAATCGTCGGTTGGTACGCCCTCTCGTCGCTCGTCATGGGTGCGATCCTCGTCGGTATCAGGTCGGTTGTCCCCATCACGAGCGTCGGCTCCCTGCTCGCCGTGATCGGCGGTGGCGCTGCGATCTACGGCGTCCTGGCCGTGTCGATCCCCCGGGTTCGGAACGAGGTGATCGTCCCGGCGATACGAGTGCTCGTCTGAGGGACGACGGCGGACAAGGTAGCGACTCCGTCGGCCGTAAGACTGTCTTAGACGGTCAGTGATTCTGGTCTGCACTCGGCCCTGCCAACCCGCTTGCGTCGCTCGAGGTCGGATCTCCATCGACCCTGTTGAACGGGCACAGCGATCGGAGCCGCTCTCGTCCGCCATTGATCGGGTCACGGAGAGCGAATAAATCGGCTATTATCGGGCGAACGGTCGTGAACACAACTACCGTTTTAATTCGAGTGATGGTCTCGTGAGAGCCACTTCGATTTCCCACTTCCACGTTCGTATTCCTCATGACGTATGCCTCTCAGACGTCGGGGGTCTCCTTTGACTGGGGACCGACGACAGTTACGACGGTCGTGTTCGCCCTATTGATCGGATTCTGGTCGAGCGTCGGGCTCGAGTCGATCGGCGTGGAACTCCCGGCCGCCCAAGCGGTCTTCGGCGTCGTGTTGTTAACGGTCGTTCCGGGCGGGTTGCTCGTGCAACTGCTCGGGCTCCGAACGACCAGCGTCGGTGAGTTCGTCACGATCGCTCTCGGGTTGAGTCTCGTCGTGCTCTCGGTGACGACCATCCTCGCGAGCGTGTTGCTTCCCGTTTTCGGCGTCCTCGACCCGCTCTCGTTTCTCCCGCTGGCGGTCATCGTGACGGGCCTAATCACGGTATTGACGCTTTTCATACTGGTCACGGACGGAAACTCGTTTCACGTTCGGGTTCCGTTCTCGAATTCGCTCCCGATCTACGCCGTTCTCGGGTTCCTCCCGGTATTCGCCGTTCTCGGCGCGCTCCTCATGAACTGGTACGGGAACAACGTCGGGCTGGGACTGTTCGTCCTCAGCGTAGCAGTCGTCACCCTCCTCTCGGCGACGCGGCTGATCCAGCCCTCTCAGTATCCCGTGGTGGTGTTTTCCGTCGCTCTGTCGACGCTCTTGCACCGCAGCCTCGCGTCGGCACACGTCGTCGGGGCCGACATCCAGTTCACCTACTACGTCTCCGAACTGTTCGCGAGCAATCACCAGTGGGCTCCCGGGCTCGGTGGCTCGATGTCGTCGGTGCCGATCGTCACTGCGGTCCCCGTCGCGTACTCGATGATAACGGGACTCGAGCTCGTGACGATCTTCACCGTCGTCTATCCGATCATCTTCGCAGTCGTTCCGCTGGGAATCTACTATCTGGCAGCCGACGTGTTCGACGGCACCGTCGGGCTCTACGGAAGTCTCTTTTTCGTCTTCTATCACGGGACGTTCTATCTGACGCCCGGCAAACAGCGGCTCTCGGAGCTATTCATCGTCGGCGTACTATTGTTGTATTTCCGCCACGAGAGCCGGGACCGCGGGTGGGCGGTTGGCACGGTTCTGTTGGCGACCGGCCTCGTTCACGCTCACTACGGCTCGACCTACGTGTTCGGTCTCTCGTTTCTCGCCGCCTCGATCGGCCTCGTCCTCACCGAGCGACTCGTCGGCGAGTTCCGACACGGCCTCTCGCCGCTCTACCCGATCGCGTTCCTCGTCGGTGCAACGTCGTGGTATGCCTACGCCTCGAGCGAACTGACGGCGTCGATTGCGTCGATTCCGATCGCAATCGTCGACCAGCTCGCGTCCCTTCCCGGGGGGACGGCCGCGGGCTCGGGCTCGAGCTACGTTCAGACCCAGCAGACGATCTTTCAGCAGTTGAGTCTCGGCCTGTATCTTCTGTTGTCGCTGCTGATCTGCCTCGGGCTCGTCTGGCAGACGGTCATCATCCTCAACCGGCTCCGGCACGGCATCGATACCCGGCACGTCGAGTTCACTGCGCTTGCCCTCCCGCTGTGTGCGTTCCTCGGGACGTCTTACTTCCTCATTCTGGATCTCTGGGCCGACAGAGTCTACCAGATGGTGTTGCCGGTCCTGGCGGTCTTTGCAGCCGTTGGCTACCTCCGTCTCGGAACGACTGCCGAACGGCTCCCCGGAATCTCGGGTCTGAATTGGACCCCCCTCGCAGTCGTGTTGGCAGCGCTGTTCGTCATCAACTCGGGGTTTGCGGGTGCGGCCGCCGGCGTCTCGGCGGACTACACGTTCAACGACGAGGCACACGATTACGCCTTTAGCGACGAGGAACGCGAGGCGGCCCAGTGGCTGGCGGAGCAACCCGAGATCGAGCGGACTGCCGCCGACGGCGGAGCCGAGGACGAGGCGGAGGTGACGATCTATACCGACCGAATCTCCTCGCAACTGTTCCGTTCCATCCTTCCGATGAGTCACTACAACGTCGACGTGATCATGGTGAAAAACAAGTGGGACCCGACGTTCGAACCCGCGGACACGAGGGGCGGGTACGTTTTCATCCGGCACAACGCGGTCGATGACTCCGCTCCGGATGACACGCCGCTGTCGTCGCTGAGCGCAGACCACGTAAACGAGATCACCGAGAACAGGACAGTCGTCTACGAAAACGACGACGTCACCATCGTCGAACCGGTCGGTGAAGGGGCGGCTAACGCGACTGCCGACGAGTCGTAATTCGTGGAACTGTTCGACTCCGAAACCGTATGTTTCCGGCCGCTATCAGCGATTAACAGCCTGTTCGCTCCTCAACCTTTATCCCTCTTGTCAGCGGCCCGTTTCTCTAGATGGTACCTGCGGCCACCGACGTCGACGAAGAGAATCCGCTCGTCTCCTATGTCATTCCGACGTACAATCGCCCCGACGACCTCGCCGACGCCGTCGCGTCCGTCCTCGAGCAGACCTACGAGCCGATCGAGGTGATCGTCGTCAGCGGGTCGACGGACGAGACGGCGGCGATGTTCGAAGACGGGGGGCGGTTCGACCGAGACGAGGTCAGCTTCTATGACTTCCCTCGACGATTGAGCCCGCCCGAGGCGCGGAACATCGGCTACGAACGGGCGTCGGGCGAGATCCTGGTCACGACCGACGACGATGCGGTGTATGCGGATCCGAACGCGACGGATATTATCGTCTCACGGTTTCGCGAACACGAGGACGTCGGCGTGCTCGCGTTTCAGAGCCGGGACTACTACTCCGGAGAGATCCTGCGAAAAGAGATTCCCGATCCGCCCGACTTCGAGACGCCGCCGACCGAGGAGTATCGAACGACGAGTTTCATCGGCGTCGGAACCGCGATCCGCCGATCGACGCTCGAGCGTACTGATGCCTTCCCCGAGGCCTTCGAGTACGGGTTCGAGGAGATGGATCTCTCGATTCAGGCGCTCGATGCGGGATACGACATCCTCTACGTTCCGTCTGTCGTCGTTCGGCACAAGAAGTCGCCGGCAGCTCGCAGACCAGATCACGTGGTACTCGAGTTGCTGGTCGGCAATCGGATCAGACTCGCCGTTCGAAACCTCCCGTGGCGCTACGTGGTGGTCTCTGCGATCGTCTGGGCCGCGTACGCGTTCGTTCGGACCGGGTTTCGGATCTCGCCGATGAAACGGGTCCTGACGAGTCTCTGGCAGCAGCGCCATGACCTTCTCACACAGCGGGACGTAATCGACGGGAAAACGATCGCGCTCGTCAAATCCAGAGACTCCATGCTGTTCCTGTGGCTGTACGGGCCGCATCCGCGACGGATCCTCGGCAATCTCAAACGACTCACGTGGTAGCCGGCGTTCGATTCGGGCGGCCGTTTGTGCCTACTCCCTCGCCGAACTCGAGATCGTGTCCGTGGCTGTCTCTCTGAACGTCGCGTACAGGTCGCTCATCGTCGTAAACCGATAGCCGCGTCGCTGGAGCTCCTCGATCAACTGGCGGAGAATCGGAACCCCCTGTTGCCGATTTCGGTTGTACACCAACCGGTATGGAAGCGGCAGCGACTCGATCGCCGGCGTCGTGACGAGATCATGCATGTGTATATCCAGGATGATTACGTTCGGCGGACAGCGGTTCACGAGTTCGCGGTACGGCCGGCCGAGAAACTTCAGATACGAAATCGACACGGGAATCCGAATCGTCGACGAAAAGGGCGTGATCGGGAGCTCGAGCAGACCGGGAACCGGTTCGTGCGGTGTGATCGGCTGCCCCGAGTTATCGAACCGGCCGGGTCGCCACGTCGGGAAGAGGCTCGAACTGAAATCGATGTCGTGGCCTGCGAGCAGCTGATAGCCGTCGGCCGGAATCGCCCCGTCCGGAAACCGATAGCCGACGACGTCGCTCGAGAAGCGATCCGCGACGCGGTCGAGACTCGTTTCGATTTCGTATGCGAAGTCCGCACGCTTCGGATGCGGGTGGGTGTGTGAGTGCGCGTGGAAATCGACCGGGACCGCTGCTCGCTCGAGCGCCTCGACCGCTTCCGGAGCCGCCTCGAGCAGTTCCGTCTGGAGGAAACACGTGAGCGGCACGTCGTACTCCTCGAGGAGCGAACAAAACGCCGGCGTCTTCGATGCCGCCGCGTACGTGTTCTCCCGAATCGCCGTTCCGTAGTCACACTCGAGATCCAGCGACAGGACGACCGTCTTCTCGATCGGCCACCCGGAGCCGTCGCTATCGTTCTCGTTTACTGTCCTCATAGCTGTTCGTCGTGTGGCAGTCCGTGTCTCTCGGGATCGATTCGTCCGTTCGGTATGCCGCCGTCCGTACCGAGGGAACCGCTGCTGTCGATGGCGAGGCGGCCCCGCCGCGCGGAGTCGAGCAACGACCAGAGCGGGCGGCGTGTGGCCAGCCGTGTGTCGATAGGCCGTTTCCCTCTTTCCGCCGACGGTCCGTCCTGGAGGGCGAACGGCGGTCGTCGGCCGTCGCTCGCTCTGCCGATCGAATCGCCGATCGCACTGACCGCGGCTCAAACGGATCCGTCTCTGCCGCGGCCGACGCTTTTCCCGGCCGATTCGCTGCGTCTCTCCCGGCCGAGTAAACGCTGCCTACGCCTGCGAGCGTCTCCTCGCCACGGAACGATGACCGTTGCACATCACCTTCTTCGCACTATCGGTTATTGTTATGGACGGTGTACCGCGATCGTCGCGATGGCAGTTGCTGATTGAGAAGCGGCCGGGAGCCGGTCAACGCTTCGATATAGCGGGGTTCGCTCGGAGTTTCGGTGGAACCGGTACTTTGCAAGGACGGTATTGATATTCGTCGGTATCCCACCCCGTTCACGCCGAAGCAGTCGAGCTGAGCGGACGGAATCCGGACTTCGGCCGAGGAATACCGAAATGAGGAACAACGTCTTGGTCACCGACGGACAGACCCTATCAGCACTGGCTATTAGTCGATCATTGGGGCGAAAGGGATTCGACGTTCACGTCGGTGAGTACTTTTCGTACAACCTGACGCGCTTTTCGAGACACGTGAGCGACACCGTCCAGTATCCCATCCCCGACGAAAAACCCGAGGAATTCCTCGACGTTCTGCTCGGGCACCTCCGCGAGGGCGACTACGAGTTTCTCGTTCCGGTGCGCGACGAGACGACGCTTCAGGTGTCGAAACACAAAGACGAGATATCGACACACGTTAACCTGTTCATCGCCGATCGGCGGAAGATCGAACGGCTGAACGACAAGGGAGAAACGATAAAGATCGCACAACAGGCCGGCGTTCCGACGCCGAAAACCTATTTTCCGGAACGACGGGACCAAGCGGAGATCAAACGGACTGCCGACTATCCGCTCCTGATCAGACCGCGCGTGAGTTCGGGCTCGAGGGGGATTGTACGCGTCGAATCACCGTCGGACTTCGACCGCGCCTTCGAACGGGTTTCCCAGCAGTACGGAACCCCAATCGTCCAAGAGTACGTCGAGAAGACGGGCTACACGACCGCCTGTCTGCTATTCGACGGCGAGGGAGACCCCGTCGCGTCCTTCTCCTACGAACGGCAGAAGGAGTATCCCCTGAGCGGTGGGCCCACCGTCGTCGGGGTAAGCCACGACGATCGGATCGCGAAACGCTACGGTGCAGAGGTCTTGAAAGCGGTCGATTGGAAGGGGCCGGCCGAAGTCGAGTTCATTCTCGACGAAGCCGGCGAGCCACTGTTACTCGAGGTGAATCCGCGCTTCTGGACGCCAGTTGGGTTAGCGATCCGATCGGGCGTGGACTTTCCGTCCCTGCTCTACCGGTTGGCCGTGGGGGCCGACGTCGAACCGGTAACGGAGTACGAGGTCGGCGTGACATACCGGTCCGTTCTGCCGAACGAGATGCTTTGGTTGCTGCAGACACCGAACAAAATCGAGGGGCTCGCGGACTTCCTCGAGTTCGATATCGGGAACACGTGTTACGGGACGCTATCGCGCCGAGACCCGCTGCCGGCTGTCGGGACCGTTGTTCAGGCGGCTAACATCCTCTCGAGTCCCGACGCCCGAAAATTCGTCTTCGATAGAGGGTGGGAAAGCGAAGAAGCGAGTCGATAGTTCGAAGGGACACGCTCGGTCGAAATCGTCTCTGGATCTCGTCTCCGTCAGCAGATCGCCTCATTTATACACTCGCGGATTGGCCAGTGACTCGCTCGTCGGGTGCTCACCGGAAGACCGGTCGGTTCCGACGGCATGTAACGGTTCGACCGCCTGCTCTCGCGAGCGCGTGGTCTCCCTCATAGAGATACCGATCGATCCAGCGGCCGATGGCGGGTGTAAGAACACTATTACAATGAAAACCACTCCGTATCGGTCAGAGAAATGCACCTCAAAGATCTCACGTTCTCCGAGTGGGACGATACCCTTCCGGAGACCGGGTTCGGCCCGTTTCACACGTCTGAATCGCTGCGAGTCATCGACGAGCATACCGCAGGCGACCTCTACCTGTTCGGCGGCTACCGAGGCGAGCAACCGGTCGGGCTAATGCCGGTTTTTCTCAGAGACCAACCGTTCGTGACGGGTGCCCTCTCACCGCCCCCCGGCTTCGGCATCCACAGAATGGGTCCGATTCTGATGCCGACGAGTCCGAAGCGGCGCAAACAGGAGAAAATCAATCGGACGTTCATCGACGGAATCCTCTCGGTACTGGACATCGATCGCTCTCTCCTCCTGTTTCGGCTGTCCTGCGATACGACCTACGCCGATCCCCGGCCGTTTCGCTGGGCGGGGTTCGACGTCGACTTCCGCTTTACCTACCGCCTCGATCTCGAGTCGACGACGCCAGATCCCGTCCTGAAATCCTTCAGTAAGAGCCTCCGTCGAGAGATCCAGGACGGCGAGGACCTCGATCATTCCATCACGACCCAAGGGGTCGACGGGCTCCGGAAGGTCTACGACGCGACGCGAGAGCGATACGAGGAGCAGGGAATCGGCTTCCCCATGTCCTGGGAGTTTATGCGCGATCTCATCGGTAGTCTCGACGATCGTGCCCGCGTGTACGTCGCGGAAACGCCCGACGGTGAGTTCCTGAGCGGAATCATCGCGTTGTACTCGAACGACACCTGTTACTTCTGGAAGGGCGGAACGACTGCGAGTTACGAAAACGTAAGCGTAAACAGCCTGCTCCACTGGCGGGTCATCGAAGATATCCTCACCGATCCCGAACTCGAGGACATCACGGAGTACGATATGTACAGCGCGAACAACGAGCGAATCACGAAATACAAGAGCAAGTACGGTGGCGACCTCGTGCCCTACTACATCGTCGAATCCGCGAGTCCGACGATGTCGCTCGCGAAGAAGGCGTACGCGAAACTCACGTATTAGTATCACTGTAGCCGTCGAATCGTCATCAGGATTCTTCGATCGGAGTTCGTCTTCTCGGTCCGGACAGATTCATTCTCGAGGCGCTCTCGATTTCGTCGACACCGGGTCGATCGAGAAGCGAGTTCGGTAGCGACCGCGTGCTCGAAGAGAAGTTACGCTCGATCGGTAGTGATTCGGACAAAGAAGAAACGAAAACAGTCAGTCACACCGGTCGAAAGTCGACCGTGTGGCGGATCGCGATATTACGCTTCAGCCCACGTATTCGTCGCGGAGACGGACGTGAGCTGGACGTTCTCGTTCTCCTGCAGACTGATCTGGGAGCTGCCGGCGCTGCCGCCGTCCTCGGCGACTGCGACGGAGGTGTGCTGTTCGTTCAGGTTCTCCTGGGTGACGATCTGGGTCTGCTCGATCGCCGCACTGGCGGTCTGTTCCGCGTCGTTCGTCTGCGTGGCGTTGCCGGCGTAGTCGTACGACGTGCCGGGGGTCGCCGTACCCGCGTTCCCGTCGACCGTGACGGTGGTACTCGAGGTCCGCGTCACGTCGTCGGAGACGTAGCCCGGACTCGCGTAGACGTTGATCGCGTCGGCGTACGCGACTTGGGCGTTGTAGTTCTGCTGGTAGGCCAGCTGGATCGCGGTGGACTCGCTGTCGTTCTGTGCGATGGCCAGGGCGGTGTTCTGCAGGTTGATGTTCCGCTGTTCGACCTCTTGGCCCTGTGCAACGCCGGCGGTCGCGGTCTGTTCGCCGTCGACGTCGTCTTTCTTGTCCTTCTTGTCGGGGCCATGGGTTGTGGTTTCCGAGGAGAGGACATCGCCGCTGACGTTACCCGCGGTCGCGACGTCCATCCCGGCGGCCGACGCCATCAGGTTCGAGGCGGAGGCGCTACCGATCTGCTCGTTGAGGTTGCTCTGGTCAGTGAACTGGATCGCCGTGGCGGTACTGCCCTCGCCAATCGCGATGGCGACCGCACCGTCCTGTTCGTTGACGTTCGCCTGCTCGACGTCCTGTGACTGCTCGAGCAGCGCGTCGGCGCTCTGGCCCGTACTCGAGCCGGCGCTGTGATCGCCTTTCTTGTCCTTCTTGTGACCGAATTCGCCGTCACCGAGGTAGACGTTGGATGCGTTCGCCATGCCCTCCTGGAGGTTCTCGTTTCGCTGGTAGGACTGTTGGAGCGCGGTCGCGTCGCTGTCGTTGACCGCGAGCGCGAACGCGGTGCTCTGGTTGTTGTAGTTGACCTGTCCGACCGATTGGGACTGGCTCACACCGGCAACGGCTTCCTGCGTGACCGTTTTGTCGCCTTTCTTGTCTTTGACGGCCCAGCCGTCGAACTGCTGGTCGCCGCCATCGCCGACGATGATGTTGACGTCGCCGACGTTCTCGAATTGGGTCTCCGCGCTTCGCACGTCGCGGCTCTCGGCGGTGACCTCGCCGCTCTGGACGTTGTCGTTCTCCTGGTTCGATTCCTGAATGGCGGTCGCGTCGCCGCCGTCGATCGCGACCGACACTGCAGTTCCCTGCTCGTTGATGTTGACCTGATCGACGTCCTGGTGCTGGATGATCTCGGCGGAGGTGCCGTTCGAATCGTCGGCGTGTTCGTCGACGTACTCTTCGAGCGACTGCCCGTCGAGGTCGGCACCGAAGACGAGATACAGTTCTTCTCCGTCCTCGAGTGCGTGTATGGTTCCAGCGTCCAGTTCCCCTTCCCCGCCCGCGGTGGCTGCCGGCACGCCGACTGCGATCATCGACAGGACAACCATACAGGCCATAAGGAGTGTCGTAGTTCGTGAGCGTCTCGTTGTATTGGAATTCATTGAGCGTTTGATCTGTGTCGTGATGGTCTTTCGTTTCTGAGTCTCTGCGACGCAAACCATCCTATCCCCAAGAGTACCTTTGTTATCGACAGATTGGAGCGCGTATGAACTGGCCTATGGAACCGAAGGCAGCTGCTTATCGAGAGAAATCGGAGGCTTCGATGGGCGTCGCGGAAGTACAAGCCGCGACCGAAACCATCATATATTTGATTCGGGTCTCTCATGCCGGCAAATTACCAAAATGCACCGAACGGTCTCGAGCCGATGACCGTTTCGGTAATCGAAGTCGGAAATTAGCAGCGTATAGCCGATCAGCAACCGTTACACAGTAACCATTTCCGGGGCGGCGCGGGGGACGGTCGCGCCTGAAACCGCAGGCCGGTCCCTCAATAGGGTCGGCGAAACGACGACAGTTTCTGCCGACAGCGGGTGAACGAGCCACTTGAGGTAATAAGCGACCCGATCAGCCCCGCTAATGCCGCGATTCGCCTCGAAACCGTTTGCCGGGTTCAAATGGGATACTGGTATGAGTAGCGACTGGGCAACGCGCCACAGCGGGAGACCGGGAGGAGACAGCCAGTTTCGCGCCAAGCGACAGCGCTGTCGAACGAGGAGGTTCCCTCCTCGAGGGGTCCGCTCGTTGTGGTTGACACGCGTGGTGCCCGACTGCAACACGGTGACCGAACCAATATGAAACGCGCACTCACGCTCGCACTGACGGTAGCACTAATCGGCGGCCTCGCATTTATGGGGGCTGCAGGAACAGCGGCGGCACAGGCGGACTCTGATGCAGACGCCGATGCTGACTCTGATATCGATGTCGACGACATCGAGCAGGAATCATCCGCGGAGACGACCGTCGATGTCGATCAGAGCAACAGTAACGAGCAGACGCAGGTCGCATCGTCATACAGTAGCTCGGACACGAGCAACGCTGAGACGACCGCGGTCCAGGGCCAAGACGTCGACCAGAGCAACGACGCGAACGTCGAGAACACGACCACGATCTCTAGCAACGTTGGAGTCGCCTCCGATACGAGTGCCGACGCGGACTCCGAAGCCAGCGACGACGACGAGTTCGAAACTGAGATCGACTTCGACGATCTCTTCGCGACCTTCCTCGGCGACAGCCTCTAAAGCTGATTAGCGCCGTCGCGACCATCCCATTGTTTTTTCGCAAGATGCGATCGGACAGTTCCGTCTAAACGCCCTCCATTTTTAACATATTCAGTCGTTTTCGGTCCGTGATTCAACTCTGGCTTCCGCCCATCGAAGGACATCTCGAGTCGATAGATCGGTCTCTCGAGCCACCTTCGCCGCCTCGTCGTACTCCGCGCTCACGTCGTAGACCTCGCCATCGGCATCGCTCGCGATTTTCACGGGAACCTCGTACTCCTCGCCGTCTACCTCGAGCGTCACGGTCTCGAACGCTCGGTTCGCGATCCAACGATGGGTCACGCCGGCATCGCGAACGCCCAACGTCCCGGTTTCTTCGGCCAGCGCTCGAGCGACGCGTTCCCGATCCGCGGGCTTGCAGATGACCTTCACGAGATGGCCCGGACGGGACTTTTTCATCGTCGCGGGAAGAATCGTAACGTCTCGCGCGCCCACGCCCGCGAGAGTTTCCTGTAGTCCACCCAGCACTTCCGGGGTCGCGTCGTCGAGATTCGTCTCGAGGACCGCGATGTCGTCCTCGACGAGTTCGCCGCCGCTCTCGCCGGCCCCGACCAAGACCCGAAGCACGTTCGGGTGCGGATCGAGATCGTAGCCGCCCGCGCCGTTGCCCGCGGCCTCGAGGTCCAGGGCGGGCAACGAGTCGACGCCGTCGGCGACGTGACCGAGAATCGCGGCACCGGTCGGCGTCAGGAGTTCCGCATCGACCGGGCCGCCGCGCAGCGACCAGTCGGCTCGTTGTGCGATCTCGACGACCGCCGGCGTCGGTACGGGGTACTCGCCGTGGCTCATCGTCACCGTTCCGCCGCCGGTCGACAACGGCGTGGTGACGACCCGGTCGGGCTCGAGGTCGTGGAGCAAGGCGACGGCACCGACCACGTCCGCGATCGCGTCATCGGCCCCCACCTCGTGGAAGTGGATGTCCTCGAGGTTCTCGCCGTGGACGCTGGCTTCGGCCTCGCCGAGCAGTTCGAAGACGGCGAGCGCATCGCGTTCGATCGCCGGCTCGAGGCCCATCCCCGTGACGATGTCGCGGACCTCGAGGTAGCTGCGGTGGGGACCGTGACCTTCGGCGGGGACCTCGTCTCCGTGACCGTGCGTATCGTGGCTGTGGCCGTGGTCATGATCGTGCTCGTGGCCGTGGTCGTGGCCGCTCTCGGATTCCCCGTGATCGTGCTTGCCATCGGCGTCAGCGTCTTCGTCCGTCAGAACCACGTCGACCGTCGTCGCGGCGATTCCGCTCTTGTCTACCTCGTCGATTCGATACGCCACCTCGAGGGCGTCGGTGACGGGCTCGAGGGAGTCGGGGTCGGCACCGGCGTCGAGGAGGGCGGCGAGGATCATGTCGCCGCTGGCACCCATGCGGCCGTCGAAGGCGAGGACTCGCATACCTCCGCTGGGGGGCGGAAGACGCAAAAAGCCACTGTCCTCGTTCCCACAGAAGGGGTGTCGATAGGGCCAAAACCAACCGATGCCGGTACATCTTTGTAGTGTCCGGTCCTACCCGTGTGTGATAGATACTAGCACAGGAAATGACTCACCCTAGCAAAAAACCTATCCGCGCACGTATCGGAGTCATTGACATCGCGGTCCATCCCTAAATCATGAACGAAGTTCAACTGGAGGTTGCGAAGGCATACCCGAACGACTCGGGTCGTGGTATCGCCCGACTCGACCCGGACACGCTGTTGCATTTGAAGTTGAGTCCGGGCGACATCATCGAGATCGAGGGTGCAGATACGACTGCCGCGAAAGTCTGGCGTGCAGACCGGCAGGACTGGAACACCGACACGGTCCGTATCGACGGCTTCACCCGCCAGAACGCGGACGTCGGTATCGGCGAGCGGGTCACGATCCGGAAGGCCGAAGCGACGAAAGCCGACAAGCTCACGCTTGCACCGCCGGAAGAGGCGTCGGTTCAGTTCGGCTCCGACGCCGCCGGTATGGTGAAACGGCAGATCCTCAAGCGCCCGGTCGTCGGCCGTGACATCGTTCCCGTGATGTCCTCGACGAACCACCCGTTCATGCGGTCGCCGGGCCAAGCGATCCCGCTGATCGCCGTCGAAACCGAACCCGAAGGTGTCGTCCTCATCACGGAAGACACCGACGTCGAACTCCGCGAGGAACCCATCTCGGGCTTCGAGAAGACCGGAGGCGGGATCACATACGAGGATATCGGCGGCCTGCAAAACGAGATCCAGCGAGTCCGGGAGATGGTCGAGCTCCCGATGAAGCATCCACAGATCTTCAAGAAACTCGGCATCGAGCCGCCACAGGGCGTGCTCTTGCACGGCCCGCCGGGCACCGGGAAAACCCTGCTCGCCAAGGCCGTCGCCAACGAGACCTCCGCCAGTTTCTTCTCTATCGCCGGGCCGGAGATCATCTCGAAGTACTACGGCGAGTCCGAACAGCAACTCCGTGAGATCTTCGAAGATGCCACTGAGGAGTCGCCGTCGATCATCTTCATCGACGAACTCGACTCCATCGCGCCCAAACGCGAAGACGTCACCGGCGAGGTCGAACGCCGCGTCGTCGCCCAACTGCTGACGATGATGGACGGCCTCGAGTCTCGAGGCCAGGTCATCGTCATCGCCGCGACCAACCGCGTCGATTCGGTCGACCCCGCACTGCGCCGTCCCGGCCGCTTCGACCGCGAGATCGAGATCGGCGTGCCGGACGAAACGGGCCGCGAGGAGATCCTGCAGATCCACACCCGCGGCATGCCGCTTTCCGACGACGTTAGCCTCGGTCACCTCGCCGACGAGACCCACGGCTTCGTCGGTGCCGACATCGAGAGCCTGACCAAGGAAGCCGCGATGAAAGCGCTGCGACGCTACCTCCCGGAGATCGATCTCGACGAGGAGGACATCCCGCCGAGCCTGATCGATCGGATGATCGTCAAGCGCGAGGACTTCAGCGGCGCGTTGAACGAAGTCGAGCCCTCGGCGATGCGGGAGGTACTCGTCGAACTCCCGAAGATCTCATGGGACGACGTCGGCGGCCTCCACGAGGCCAAAGAACAGGTCCAAGAGTCCGTCGAATGGCCGCTCTCGACCCCCGAGCGGTTCGAGCGGCTGGGGATCGATCCGCCGGCCGGCGTGTTGCTCTATGGCCCGCCGGGGACCGGGAAGACGCTGATGGCGAAGGCCGTCGCCAACGAGACGAACGCGAACTTCATCTCGGTTCGCGGCCCGCAACTACTCAGCAAGTGGGTCGGCGAGTCAGAGAAGGCCATCCGCCAGACCTTCCGCAAGGCTCGGCAGGTCTCGCCGACGGTCATCTTCTTCGACGAGCTCGATGCACTCGCCCCGGGCCGGGGCGGTGAGACCGGCTCGAACGTCTCCGAGCGCGTCGTCAACCAACTCCTGACCGAACTCGACGGCCTCGAGGAGATGGGCAACGTAATGGTCATCGGCGCGACCAACCGACCGGACATGATCGATCCCGCACTGCTGCGCTCGGGTCGATTCGACCGGCTGGTCATGATCGGCGAACCCGACGTCGACGGCCGCGAGCGCATCCTCGATATCCACACGCAGGATACGCCACTGGCCGCAGACGTTACGCTGCGGGAGATTGCCGAGATCACGGACGGTTACGTGGGTAGCGACCTCGAGTCGATCGCCCGCGAAGCAGCCATCGAGGCGCTGCGCGAGGACGAGGAAGCAGACATCGTCGAGATGCGTCACTTCCGGCAGGCCATGGAGAACGTCCGGCCGACCATCACCGACGATATCCTCGACTACTACGAGCAGATCGAAGAGGAGTTCCAGGGCGGCACGAGCGGCGGGCCGGACCCGTCGGGTCGCCGCGGCAGTCGTATCGGCTTCCAGTAATCGTCGGTACAGCCGCGACCGTCTATCGCCGGTTCGATTTTCCGTTTTCAGCGTTCCAATTTTCAGTGCCAACTATCGCTCAAGTGACGATGCGGAATTCGAACTCGTGTCCTGGAGAAACCGCTACTCGTCTCGTTTGGATCCCCGCGTCAGCCGCCACCGGGCACGCTGTCACTCGCGTTCGGACTGTCGCCTCCGTGTGGCGTGTCGCGGGACCGAACCCGCGCCGCGTGAACCGTCTCCGTCGCGTCGTCGATCACGACGACCTCGCCCGGAGAGTCGGGCAAGCGCTCCGCATCGGCCAGTGAACCGTTCATATACGTTGGCTGGGCACTCTCGAGCGCAGCTAAATCCTCCCGAGCGGTCAGTCGGTGCGAGACGAGGATGTCCGACTGGGAGATGCCGACCTCGGGGACGGCGCTGGGCCGCTGTGTCGCGGCGACGAGACTGACGCCGGGCGCGACGGCCGGGTCGTCGATCACGCGTGCAGGGACGGCGTCGCCGGTAGCAGGCCGTGATAGCGTGTCGAACGCGCCCATTGGATCGACGATCACGGGGGCGACGCCCCGCGACCGCGCGAGCCCTTCCGCGATGACACCCATCGTGTAGGATTTTCCGTAGCCGCGCTTGCCGACGAGCAACACCGCGTGGGGAGCGTCCAGATCGAGGTGGACGGTTGCGCCGTCGCTCCCGTCGAGCGCGCGGTAGGAACCGAGACGACAGACCGGTCCGTCGGCGAGGGCGGCGTCGCGTCCGAGTACGAAACTTACGGACCGATTCCCGCGGCTTCGTATGTCAACTACCCCACCCTACTTCGCTCACCCTGACGGGTTCGCTCGTGGAGGGTGGGGCTTGTCCATGAACTCGGCCTCAAACCTTTCCGGGTGGGCGGTGAATCCGCCGCTCGGCGTCACCGTTCCAGACTGTAGGGCGAGTTGACTGTCGCCCGTCCGCCGAGACGACTGTTGGCTTCGACGGACATACCGCATACCGATGTTCTTCGCCGCGTTGTAATCCGCGTTCGCTTCCGACCCGCAACTCTGACACCAGAAGTCACTTCGAGCTGGGCGATTCTCATCCGACGTGAAGCCACACTCGGCGCACCGTTTCGAGGTGTACGCCGACCCAACGTGCTTCACCAAGATACCGACCGTTTCGGCCTTGTACTCTACTTGCTCGACTAGCGTTCGGAACGCCCACTTGTGACCCCACGACGCTCCCGTGCGGTCGCGGATGTGGGTCAAGTTCTCGAACGCAACCACGTTACATTCGTATCGGAGTGCTTCCGCAATGATGGCGTTCGACACACGGTGGAGTACGTCTCGGATGTATCGGAGTTCCCGCCTACTCGACTGTTCGAGCGTTCGGTGGGCGCTTCGTGTCCCAGTCTGTTGTAACCCGGCGCGTACCTTCTCAAATTCACGGAGCTCATGGGTTAACTCCCGCCCACTGAAAAAGGAGGCGGTACTTGTGACGGCAAGGTTTTCGATACCGAGGTCAACCCCGAGAACCGTCCCGTCCTCGGCGGTGTTCCGCTCAGTATCGTTCTTGTGTCGGCGGAACCCGATATGCAAGAAGTAGTCTCTGTCACGAGCGGTGAGTGTACTTTCCGTGACGCTCCATTCGTCTGAGTCGAGGTACTGGCGCTGGTATCCATCGTCGGCGTTGGGAAGGGCAAGCTGACACCGGACACGACTCTCCGTGGTCGAGAGCGAGACGGTATCGTCATTGAATAGCGTCATGGTCCGGGTGTCGTACTTCACCGTGGGTGCGGCGAACGTTGGCTTACTCACTTCTTTTCCGTTGGACCGGCGTTCGATACAGCCGGTGATGGCTTGTGCGGCTTGATGGGTGGCGAGAATCGCGTGCTGACTCCCGAGGTCGGTTTGGTCGCGTACATCGTCGTAGGCGAGAGGCTGTATGTCGCTCTTGGCGTTGCACGTGCCCCACGCCATATTAGTGGCGATTTGGCAACCACGCTTCCACTCGGAAATCGTCTCTTCGAGAAGGGCGCGTTGCTCGTCAGTTACCTCAAGACGAGTGATTGCCGTCCGACGCACGTAGTCGTCTCCCACTATTTTAATGTAGTCACCTCTATGCTTATAAGTATGCGCTTTGAGGCGGAACGAACGCGCACCTCTCCACTCACTCGTGTCGTTCGTTCCTTGAGGAGGGAGGCTCCGCGCTACCGCTTCAGTTGAGAATAGTTTGTGCCAAACATCAACTTCGGGGTAGACAACGATCAGTACGAACAGTTGAAAGAGACAAAGAAGCATCACGGACTGACTTGGAAAGGAATAATGCTATACGCGCAAGAGCAGTTGGGTTCTAAAAGGGGGAATGATCGGTGGACAGCGTAGTCAAGTGACGCGATTCCCCCACCCAGTCTAAAGGCTGGGATTCCCTCGCTGATTACAGATGAGGACTCCCGCCGAACTGGAGTTGCTGTCGGCCAACGAGCCGGATTCAGCGGCACAATAGGTCAGAATGAGTGTCGAATCGGCGGTGTCAGGCTCACATCACGCCGTCGGTCTCGTCTCGAGCGGCCTCGATATGGTGGCGTTCGATGCGGACCGTCGACGCCTTCTCGTTTGCCGTCTCGGGATCGTACTCGCTCGCGACCTCGCGGATCGCTCGCATCGAGGCGTTCCTGATCAGGGCCTCGAGGTCGGCCCCGGTGTAGCCCTCGAGTTCGGCCGCGAGTTCGGAGATGTCGATATCGTCACTGAGTGGTTTCCCCTGTGCGTGGACTTCGAGAATCTTCTCGCGGGCCTCGAGGTCCGGCTCGCCGACGAAGACGTGGGTGTCAAGTCGGCCGGGACGGAGCAGTGCGGGGTCGATCTGGTCCTTGCGGTTGGTCGCGGCCAGGACGACAAGGTTGGGATTTTCGCGCATGCCGTCGAGTTCGGTCAAGAGCTGTGAGACGACGCGTTCGGTGACCTCGTGGCCCTCGCCCCGGGCGGCCGCGATGGCGTCGATCTCGTCGAAGAAGACGATCGACGGGGCCGACTGGCGGGCGCGCTCGAACACCTCGCGGATCGCCTTCTCGCTCTCGCCGACGTAGCGGTCGACGATCTCGGGGCCGTCGACGCGGACGAAATTAACGTCGGTTTCGCCCGCGAGCGCGCGTGCGAGCAGTGTCTTTCCGGTCCCAGGCGGACCGTACAGGAGGACGCCCGACGGCGGGTCGGTGTTCGTCTCCTCGAAGAGCCGGTCGTAAGTCAGCGGCCACTCGACTGATTCGCGGAGCGTCTGTTTGGCCGCCTCTAATCCGCCGACGTCGGAGAAATCGGTAGTCGGCGACTCGGCAACGTACTCGCGCATGGCCGAGGGTTCGACGGACGCGAGCGCGGCGTCGAAGTGGGTCTTTCGAACCGTCGGATTCCGGTTCCACGCCTGTTGTTCGTCGCTATCGGTCGGCCGATCGCGGATCGCAGCCATCGCGGCCTCGCTCGCAACAGCGTCTAGATCCGCTCCGACAAAACCGTGTGTTCGTCGCGCGATGGCCGCAATATCGACATCGTCGGCCAGTGGCATGCCGCGGGTGTGGACCTCGAGGATCTCCCGGCGACCCGCCTCGTCGGGGACGCCGATCTGGATCTCGCGGTCGAAGCGGCCACCCCGGCGGAGCGCGGGATCGATCGCGTCGACGCGGTTGGTCGCGCCGATGACGATCACCTCGCCGCGGGCGTCAAGGCCATCCATCAGGGTCAGCAGTTGGCCGACGATCCGGTTTTCGGCGTCGCCCTCGTCGTCGCGGGTGCCGGCGATCGAGTCGATCTCGTCGAAGAAGATGATCGTCGGCGCATTAGCTTCCGCCGTTTCGAACACGTCGCGGAGCCGCTCTTCGCTCTCCCCTTTGTACTTCGACATGATCTCCGGCCCGGAAATCGTCTCGAAACGGGCGTCGACCTCGTTGGCGACCGCGCGGGCGATCAGCGTCTTTCCCGTGCCGGGTGGGCCGTACAGCAGGACGCCCGACGGCGGCTCGACGCCGAGTCGTCGGAACAGCTCCGGCTCCGACAGCGGGAGTTCGATCATCTCGCGGACCTGCTCGAGTTCCTCGTCTAACCCGCCGATATCCTCGTAGGTGACCCCGGAACTCGGACTGGGTTCGGGCTCGTTGGCCGCGACCTCAGAGCCGGAGCCGGAGTCGGTCGCGGTCGATTTTCCCGATTGCCGGTCGCGGCTGCGGCCACCAGTTCGGGAGCCGCTCGAGGCCGCTGTATCGCCCGCTCCGATGTCGGCGTCGACGATCCGGATCGTCGTCGCGTCCGTGATGCGAACGTCGCCGTCCGGGTCCGTGTCGGTCACTCTGAACGGCTGTTGGTCGATCCCCTCGATCCGGACCTGTTCGCCGGCACGAACCGGCCGGTTGCGCAGTTTCTCCGTCGCTTCGCTCTCGGCGGCTCGCCGCTGGCGGTCGGGAAGACCAGGGGGTGCGACCAGCGTGACCCGATCTGCGTCGGTGATGGCCGACTTGTCTTTCGCCCGGACGGTGACCGTATCGCCGACGTGGACGCCGGCGTTGGCCCGCGTATCGCCGTCGATCTGGACCGCGTTCTCGGGGACCGACTGGTCTGCGGGCCACATCTTGGCGACGGTCGTCTCGTCGCCCTCGATGACGACGGTGTCGCCGCTGAGAATACCGAGCTGTCGCCGTGCCGGTTCGGGGATCCGCGCGACGCCCCGGCCGGCGTCTCCCTTCTCCGCAGCCCGAACCGACAGCGTCACGCCGTCCGATTCCGACGAACTCATAGCCATTCCTTTCGCGTCGGTCGCCTTGAGAATTGTCCCGTCCCCGTCGGGCGACTCGGGCGACTACCGAGACCGGACTCGAGTCCGCTCAGAGCGCGTTTTCGAGGAGCCGATCGATGCCGCGTCGCAGCCGTTCGGAGGCAGAGGGAGCCGAAATTCCCAGTCGATCGCCGATGTCCTCGGTCGACGCCGCCCGCGGAACCTCGAAGTAGCCCGCCTCGCGGGCCGCGACCAGCGCCTCGTACTGCTCGCGGGTGAGTCCGAACGGCGGGTCGTCCGACGACGACTCCCGGGTGAGCCGCTCGAGTTTGAAGGTCCCGCCTCGATCCGTACAGAACGCCCGGTACTCCGCGAGCGCCTCCCTGTCCGGAAACCGCGCCCGTGCCCACCAGCCGTCGACGGTCACGATCCCGCCCAGCGGCGTCGTTCCGAGTTCGATGTACTTCCGATAGATCGGAAGCGGCGGGTCCCGGAGCCTGATCCGATACATCGTTCCCTCCGCTCGCTCGTCGATCCGTCGTGAGGTCTCGACCGTCGGATCGTCTGCGAGCGCCGCCGCGAAGCCGTCGGCAGTCCCCGCGGTCCGACAGAGAACGACCGGGCGGTCGGGGTCGACGACGAGGATCCGTTCGATGTAGAGCGTCACGTCCGGGACGACCGACATCGCGTCCGTCAACGGCAGATCCGGGGAGTTGAGCTGGAACTCCGCGATGAGGCCCATGCGTTTGCTTTCGTCCGACTGCACTTAAATACCCTTATGAGTTAGATACAGGTTGATCGGGGATCGACGCATATGTTCGGGTACGAATGGGATCCGACGACCAGCCGCCACTGCAACTCGAGACGACGGTTCGATCGTACAACTACTACCGCAACGCGGTCGAGAAACACTGGGACCCACACGAGGTCGACCTCGAGGCGGACCGCGAGGGGGTTGCCGACCTCCCCGACCCGGCTTTTCGGGGGCTCAAGCAATCGCTCGCGCTGTTCGGCGCGGGCGAGGAGTCCGTGACCGAGGACCTCGCGCCGCTTGCGGTCGTCCTCGAGGATATCGGCGATCAGATGTTCATCACGACACAGCTCTACGAGGAGTCAAAACACACCAACTTCTTCGACCGTTACTGGCGCGAAGTGGTCCGTCCGGAAGAGCAACGCCGCGGGCAGGACCTCACCTCGCCGACCGACGAGATGTGGTTCAACGAGCCCTACGACGAACTGTTCGAGCGCAACGAGCAGGCGATGGCACGACTCCTTGAGGAAGACACGCCGGACAACCGCGCGAGAGCCTACTGTCACTACCACCTGACCATCGAGGGGATCCTGGCCCAGACCGGCTACTACGGACTCACCCTCGCCTACGGTGAGAACGAACCCGACCTGCCCGACCTGCCCGGACTGGTCGAGGGGCTCAAACTGGTCCGCGGCGACGAGGGACGCCACGTCGGCTTCGGGATGGCGAAACTCAAGTCCCTCGTCAGCGAGGGCGAGGTCGAGCCCGACCTGCTCCGCGAGACGATCGACGAACTGGTGCCGCTCGTCCAGGAGAGCCTGACCGGCGACGACGGGGCCAGCACCGAGGCGGGGCCCGGGCCGAGCCCGTCCGATCTGGCCGACTACGCGTACACGAAACACGAACAGCGCATGCAACAGATCACCAGCGCGAGCGAGGCGATTCCGGACGTCGACGAACTCACCGAACTCGACGCCTGAGGACCGGTTCGGGGGCATTCATCGGGTTCGGCTGCAGGGACCGGAGAAACGCCTTTTATCGTCCGTGTTCCACCGTCTACCATGGTAGTCCAGACAGAGCGCGACGACGCCACCTGGTACGAGTGTGAGACCTGCGGGCTACTCTTCGACGAGCAGTCGGACGCGTCGGAACACGAGCAGCGGTGTGACGGCTCCGATCCAACCTACATTCAGTGAACCAATCGTACGACCGACCCGAACCAACCTTCCTCCGCGATCGGATCACTCGAGTCGGTCGCGGTGCTCGTCGGCGAGATCGCGCGCCCCCTCGAGCGTGTGGGTCTCCGTCCAGCGAACGCGGTCGCCGTCGCCGTAGGCCAGCGCCGTCTTGAGTTCGTCCCGGAGGACGCCGTGGTCGACCGCGAGCACCGTCCCCGATCCGTCGCCGAGTTCGTAGACGCCGGGCCGGTCCGGCGCGGCGGCGACCGTCTCCCGCTCGAGGTCGCGCCAGGGTTTCTGCAGCGGCATCAGTCGGCGTCCTCGACGAGTTCGTAGGCGTGTTCGCTCATCTCGTCCTCCGCGAAGACGAAAACGCGACCGTCGACGAGCGAGAGGTCGGCGTCGACGCGGATCGAATAGGCCTCCGTCGCGACGGTCACACCTGGGAACAGCTCCTCCTCGTCGTCGCGATCGAGCATCACGCGGCCGACGCCGGTCGTCTCGAGGATGTCGTCGTGGGTGTTCCGGTCGTTGACGTAGGTCATGACGCCCTCGACGCCGTCGGGGTCGGTGACGAGAACGTGGACCTCCTTGCCCGGCGGGGTCGAGAGGGGGCCCTCGACGGGTTCGGGCGGGCCGTGGTAGAACACTTCCCGGCCGTCGTGGTACTCGACGACCACGCCACCGTCGACGAAATCGACGCCGATCGTGCTGGGGGCGACGTTGTTGCGCGCGCTCATGTGCGTTCGTTCGGTCGGATCGGGGAAAAGCGGTGTGTTCCAGTTGCCGGGTCGTCTGTCGTCCGATCGGATCGGATGCCCCACCTGCAGACCGAAACACCTGCAGACCGAAACGCCCGCCGTCGCTCCAGTTCGCCGAGACCGTCAGCCGTAAATACGCGGTCTGAGTCGCTTGTGGTATGGATGGCCGTGCTGTCGCCCCCGCAGCCGGGACGGTACTCAACGCACTCGCGACCGGTACGGGGTCGGCCTTTGCGATCGACCTCGAGACGACGGCGACCGTCGAACTCACGAGTGACGGCGAGATCGTCGGCGACATCGCCGGCCGACCCGACGCCGACGCGACGCTCATTGAGCGCTGTGTCGAACTGACGGTCTCGAAGTACGCCGACGCGGCCGGATTGGACGAGACGGACGTGGGCGCTCGCGTCCGCACCGAAAGCGAGATCCCGATGGCCGCCGGCCTGAAGAGTTCCAGTGCCGCGGCCAACGCGACGGTGCTCGCGACGCTTTCCGCCCTCGAGGTCGCCGATTCGGTCGAGCGGATCGAGGCCTGCCGACTCGGCGTCCGGGCCGCCCGCGACGCCGGCGTAACCGCCACCGGCGCGTTCGACGACGCCAGCGCGAGCATGCTCGGCGGCGTGACAGTGACCGACAACACGACCGACACGTTGCTCGCTCGCGAAGAGATCGACTGGACGGCGTTGGTCTACACCCCGCCAGAACAGTCTTACAGCGCCGATGCAGACGTCTCGGCTTGCGAGCGGATCGCCCCGATGGCCCGACTCGTCGAGGAACTCGCACTCGACGGCCGCTACGCCGAGGCGATGACCGTCAACGGCTTCGCCTTCGCGGCCGCACTCGAGTTCCCGACCGGGCCGATGGTCGACGCCATGCCCGACGTCGCCGGCGTTTCGCTGTCCGGAACCGGACCGAGCTACGTCGCCGTCGGCGAGCAAGAGACACTCGAGGCGGTCGAACAGCGCTGGGACGAGCGCGACGGAACGACACGATTACTGCGGACGCGAACGGACGGGACACAAATACAATGACTCGAGAGCCAACGGACGCGGCGACCGACGGTGGAATCGACGAGGAGGAACGCACGCCGGAAGAGATGGACCTCGACGAACTGCGCGAGGAGATTCGGACGATCGATCAGGAAATCGTCGAACTGATCGCCCAGCGAACGTACGTCGCGGATACGATCGCGGCGGTCAAAGACGAACAGGGCCTGCCGACAACCGACGAGAAACAGGAACAACAGGTCATGGAGCGAGCGGGCGACAACGCTGAACAGTTCGACGTCGACGCGAATCTGGTCAAGGCGATCTTCCGGCTGTTGATCGAACTGAACAAGGTTGAGCAGCGAGAGAGTCGGTAGGGATACGAACGGCTGTTGCAGAGCTTCTGGCTGCGTATTAGTGAGGCGGGGACGATTCTCGACGCCACCATACGAAGTTTCAGACTTGATGAGCAGCCGGAAGATTCGACGCGAGTCTGTTGCATACGCGGCCACGACAACCAATACGAGTATCACGCTTCGTTCAGCTGTGACTGTATCCACCGTCCGGAGTCATTCCTCGTTGGTCGGTTCGAGTGAGACTCGTTCTACTTCGATATCTTCGTAGTCCTTCTCAGAGGAGAGTACGTCCATCCCTCGCGTTTCCGCAGTCGCCGCGTGGAAGGCGTCGAACGATGTCATTCCATCGTCGTAGTAGTTAACAGCTTTCAGAACTACCTGTTTCTCTTCCTCGTTCCGCACAGGGACGAGTTCGAGCAAGTTCGCCACCAGCGGAACGTAGTCGAACTCGTAGCGTTCTCTGGCGAGGAGGAGTTCGAGATACGAGAACGGTGACGTTTCGACGTCGTACTCGCCGAGAGCGTCCTCAGCGGAACCCTGCAACCAATCAGTGTCTTTAGCGAGTGCGAGCAGGAAATCCGTCTCGACGTACACCGTCATCTGTCGCCGCCGGCTTCCTCAGCCTCGTCTTTCGCCTCCGCCTCGATATCCTCTCGAATTTCCTTGACTGATGCATCGTGAAGTTCGCCTGCCGCCTCGCGGACAGCAGCAAGTGGGTCGTCCGCGACCGGAATCAACTCGATTCTGTCCTCATACATAACGATGTGATACTTCTGGCCATACTTCTCGCGTACCTCTTTTGGGATGTACAGCCGTCCCTGCCCGTCCGTCTCTGCTGACATAGATGGGGCTATGTTACCACAGACAAAGAATCTTACCACTAGTGAGTGGCTGATGGTTTCCATCAAAACAGTTCAGTAGTATGTCTGGTTTATTTCATCCATTTGAAAAGATCGAGCAAAGGGACAAGAGATAGCACTAACCGGGTTTACTACCGCTTTTACCGGACGATATCGGTTGAAATCCTTCCGATTGCTGTGTAGCTGGGTCGTGGATTTACAACCCACTATCACGGATGACCATCAGCTTCACGCGGCGCACACCATCGAAATCACGGAGACGGTACGTCAGTTCACGGACCCGCTCGGCGGAGCCTCGGCAGAATAGTGATTCGAGACACCACTCGCCCTGGTGAGTATGACTCGTATTGAGAATCACGTCCTGATATCCGTGCTGGACGGCGTGGAGTTCCTGTATCACTTCGTGGTGGCGATAATCGAACGCGACGAGGGCAACGACCTCCTCAGTTGTCTCCTCAAGGCGAGTATGTGATTCGATATACTCCAGCATCGCCTCTCGGACGGCCCGCGACCGGTTTTCGATCCCCTGTTCCGTCCACACCCGGTCGAACTCCTCGACTACCTCGTCTGGGATGTTGAAACTCGTTCGCACGGCTACTGATACGTCCTTCTCCTACAAGAGGGTCCGCAGTATGACGATTCCCCCGATGCGGTATTAACAACCGTTATTCGCGTCCTCAACAGACTTTTCCGTAGATGTTACACGGTGACGCGCTCGGGCTCTTTCTCGGAGCGGTGGCACTCGGTGCCGTTCACGGCATCGAACCGGGCCACGGCTGGCCCGTTGCCGCATCCTATGCGCTCGACCAAACGAACAAGTGGGTGTACGGGTTCGCGGCGAGTTTCATCCTCGGCGTCGGCCACCTCATCAGTAGTATTGCGATGGTCGGAGCATTCTTCTACGCGAAAGCGTACTTCAATCTCACACGAGTCAATGAGCCGATTACGATTCTCGGTAGCATTCAAATCGGTGGACCAGTTAGTCTCGTGGCCGGTGTCTTACTCATCGCGCTCGGCATCCGTGAGTACGTTCACGGACATTCTCACGGCAACCACGATGGTGACCACGACTCCGATCACCACAACTCCGACCACGGACACTCGCATGACCACGACGAGGCCGCCGACCGGAGCCTTCTCGGTATTGCGTGGTTCGCATTCGTTCTCGGGTTCGCCCACGAAGAGGAGTTCGAGATCATCGCGCTCTGTGCCGGGTCGAACTACTGTCTCGAACTGATGAGTGCATACGCCATCACCGTTATCGTGGGTATCGTCGGTCTGACGATGCTGTTGATCGCAGGCTATCAGCACTCCGAAGAGAAAGTCGAGCAGTATATGCCGTATCTCCCGGCGTTCTCCGCAACCGTCCTCATCATCATGGGTGTCGGATTTATCAGTGGTCTATTCTAAGGTCGAATCGTTTCACCTGTCTCTCTGGTGGATTTCATCTCCCTGAATAAGGTCGAGCAACGGGAGACCCAGTCGCCGTCGCCTCGCTGTTCATCCCAAATAGTAACACGTACGAGCTAGTTTCGACCGCGGCTCGCTTCCAACGCTTCAGTCTCAGTGTCACATGTAGACCGAGACCGAACGTCGTGATACGGGTCCGGCGCTCGAGTCAGGCCGGACGAGGTCGAGTTCGGTCGTCCGTTTGACGAGCGTGGAATACGCTTATGCCCACGGAACGCCCTGAATCCGTCCGAACCGCCGCTCGAGGCGGTCCCAGACGACGATCGTCGAGGGGAGCAGGAAGATCGACGTGAGATAGGCGTAGAAGATCCCCAGCGCGAGCAGGAGTCCGAACTCCATGATCATGGGGATCAACGCGAGGTACAATACGCCGAGTCCGCAGACGGTGGTGAGCATACTACCGGTCAGAGCACCGCCGGTGCCGCGGACGGTCACCTGCAGGGCCTCGTGGACATCGGCACCCGCCTCGTATTCGTCGACGAACCGGTGCATGAAGTGGACCGTGTAGTCGACGCCGAGCCCGATCGAGATCGACAGGATCGGAGTGTTGATCGGCGACAGCGCGATGTCGAACAGCCGCATCGAACCCGCCAGCATCGCGACGGTTACGAGGACCGGAACGAGGTTGATGACGCCGTAGACCATCCGTCCCTCGAGCCACCAGTACGACAGCATCAGGAAGACCGCGGTGAGGAAGAACGCGACGACCAGACTCTTGATCGCCGAGTCGCCGATGCGGTCGATGACGGCCTGATTGACTACCAACTCGCCCGTCGCCGTCGCGTCCATCTCCATCTCGTCTGCGACCGCCTGGGCGGCCTGGGTCGCGTCCGTCTGGTCGGCGTCGGAGTCGACCTGATACACGATGCGGGTCGAACTACGATCGCTCGTGACGTACTGCTGGGCGGACTCTTCTTCGAGCAGTTCGTCGTAGACCCGGTCGATATCCCGATTTGGAAGCCCATCGTGGTCCGAGTCGGTTTGCTTGACCGTCGCCGCGAACTCGGGATCGGTCGACTTGCGTTGCTCGATCGTGCCGACGACGCTGTCCGCCTCCGCGCGCCGGTCGGTTTCCTTGAACGTCTCGGGCGGATCGGTAAGCGCCCGGTCGACATCGCGGAGCCCGGCGGCCGATCTCACGTCCGGGTCGTCGACGTAGACGGTTACCGACCCCACGAGCCCCTGATCGAAGTCTTCCTCGAGGTAATCGAGTACAGTCATGAACGTGTACTGACTGGGTGCGAGCGGCCCGGGAAGCCGTTCGTACTGGGCGATCCGGTCCTCGTCCGGGAAGAACGCCTCTTGCGAGAACTCCGAATCGACGCCCGTGCCGTAGCCGGCCGCTGCCGCGCCGAAGACGAGCGCGCTCACGAGGATGATCGCGGGCGCGATCCGCGCGAGGGTTACCCCGACCGGAAGGATCCGACCGAGGATGGAATCTTCGTTGCCCATCGGGCTCGTGCCGAACTTCGGGAATCGAGTCCCGTCACGGAGTCGATCCAGCCCGACCTTCCCGGCCGGAAGGAAGACCCCGAAGATGAGGAAGGTAAACAGGATACCAACCCCGGCGACGATACCGAAATCGCGGAGCTGACCGATCGAACTCGTTAGATTCGAGGCGAAGCCGATTACGGTCGTCATCGTGACGATCAAGAACGCACCCGTGAGCTGGCGCGTCGTGATACCCATGGCATCGCCGATCGCCGCACCGGTCGCTCGTTCCTCACGATACCGGTTGATGATGTGGATCCCGAAGTCGATCCCGACGGCCAGCAGGAGCGGGAAGACCGTGATCATCATATCCGAGAACGGAATGCCGGCATAGCCCATGAACCCGAACGTCCAGAGCATCGTCATCATCAGCGCGACCAGCCCGAGGGCGAGATCGACCGGATCGCGATAGGCGACGATCAGGAAGAACAGGATCAACACGAGCGCCGCCGGGAAGACAACGATCGCGGTGTCGCCGAGCAGTTGCACCATCTCCTCTTCGATGATCGCGCTGCCGAACACCTCGACGTTCTCGCCCGTTTGGTAGCCGTCGATCTTGTCGGCTAACGCGGCCGTTTCCGACTGTAGTTCGGCCGTATCGTCCGTGTCAGCGTTCGGTGGCGTATCGTAGGTGACCGCGATCTGGGCGACGTCTGCCTGTGCCGATTCACGGGTGAAGTCCGTACTCACCGGGAGCCCTGCGGCCTCGTCGGCGTCCGCGATCGCTCCCTCTAACTGCCGCTGGGAGGCGCGTTCGATGGCACGTCGCTGCGTTTCGGGCGTGTCTGCCTCCGGATCGAGCTGCTGGGCGACGAGTGAGGCCGGACTCGTCGACGACTCGACTCGCAGCCCCGCATCGTTTTCCGCACGCTCCTGAAACTCGAGCATCCGGAGGAGGCTCTGCTTCGAGAGGGTGTTGCGCTCCTCGATGAACAAGCTCGCGGTCGAGCCGCCGCCGTCGCGGCCCTCTCGGTCGAAGTCGTCTTGCATGTCCTCGAGGGCCTGCTGTTCTTCTATCCCCTCGGTGAACTGGTCAGTTCCGGCCTGTTGTTCGCCTCCGCCGCCGATTCCACCGACGAACAGGACGGTAACGACGGCGAAGGCGAGGACGACCCGCCACGGGTGGTCAGTGATCGCCGTATTGAGTCGATCCAGAAGAGAGCGGTCGCTCTCCGTGGCGTCGTCCCGGTCACGGATCGCGTCGATGTCCGGCATCGATCAGTGCTGTCGCCACCAGAGGCCGACTCCGATACCGCTCACAGCGAGGGCAGCGAGTATCCCGACGATCATCGACGGGAACCCGCCACCGTCATCGCCGCCGGCTTCGACCTCGATCGGATGTTGGTAGACGTCCGAGAGGACCGTCTCGCCGCGTGCGGTATCGTACTCGAAGTCGAGCTCTACGGGGTGGGTTTCGACGCTCGCATCTTCGGCCGCCGAGACCTCGAAGGGGATTTCGGCCGACTCTCCCGGCTCGAGTTCGTCGACGAACGCCTCGTCGTCAGGCGCGTCGAGCGGGCTGTCGGTGTAGAGTCTGGCGTCGATATTCGACAGCGTCTCCGGGCGCTCGTTCGTGATCTCGAGGACGAGATCGCTCGAGTCGCCCTGCCGGACCGATACGCCGTCGTCGCTGATCGAGAACTCGTCGGTTCGGTCGTCGACGACGACCCGCTCGGAGATCGGGCCGTCCTGCAAGGTCGTGTCTCCGCTTCCGGTGTATTCGACGGTAAAGCGGAGTTGCCGTGCTCCCGAATCGGCCTGCCCGCTAACATCCGTCGGATAGGCGAATGTCGCGGCTTCTCCCTGTTTCAGTTCGGGGAGTGCATAGCGCGTGTCCTCGACGAACAGCGAGTCGCTCATCGGCTCGACGATCAACACCGCGTCGTCGACGGGTCGTGGCCCGTCGTTGACGACTTCGCCGGTTACGTTCCCCTCGTAGCCGACCGAGAGGGTGTCCTCGAGGTTGCGGATCGAGAACGATTGCTCGGCTGCGGGAGCCAGCGACGCAGTCACGTCGTTTGCCTGCCGTTCGATACCCGATGCGTCGCGATAGGAGAAGTTTACCTCAAGGGGACGCTCACCGCTGCTGACCGCCCCGTCGATCGCCACGTCGACAGTCATCGTTGTCGATTCGTTGGGCTCCAGGTCGCCGAGTATCTGTTCGGCGGGATTCTGGACCGAACCGCCGTCGACGACAACGCCGTTGCCGCCAGCGATACTCGTTCGGGTTTGGTTGGCGGGTTCCGTGCCAACATTCTCAATCTCAAGTGTTGCTTCACCATTTGTCCCGGGCTCGACATCGGTCGTAACCTCGGTGACTTCGAATCGAGGATCCTCCGGAACGACGATTGTCACGTCGTGGGTTTCGGTAGTGGTTTCTCGATCAGCGCTGCCCGTCGTGCTCACGTAGCTGTTGTAGCTGTATTTCGTCTCGACGGTTATCTCGTACTTGCCGGGATCGATGTCCTCGGGAACGCTAATTCGCTGGGTCGCTGAGACCGTCTGTCCATCGGGAACGGTCCCGATTGCGGTCTTTCCGGAGTCGACCTCGAACGGACCGCCATCAGTAATTTCGACGGTCGTGGCTCGCGCGTTGGTAACGGGCTCGCCGGAGCCAGCAAGGACTTGTCCGTTGTTTCGGATCTGGAGTTCGAGATCGGCGGTCGTTCCGGGCGCCACCTCGTCATCAGGGAGCAAAACGCCGAGATCGGGATTCCCCCGATCCGGCGCTGTGTACCCACCGCTTTCCTGTGCGAATGCGCCCGGAACGGCCCCACTGATACCGGCAACCAGGACGACCGCCATGACGGCCAGTGCTCGTCGGTTCGTCATGCCGACCACCGAGTATTGGTTTGTCTGGAGGGCCAATTCGCCGATACTCCCCGAATCTCACGAAGAATATGTTCGAATGGAAGACGATCACTCATTGGCCTATGACTAGAGCAACAACTCATATACCTTCTGATTGAACGTTCAATCAAGACGTTTTTGAGAGTGCGCTTCGTTCGGCGTGATATGAATACGCGAGGGGATAGTGCAGGCGACGAAACTGGTCAGCCGCTGTACTCGAGAGGAGTCGATGACGACGTGAGTAGCGGGTGGCAGCCGTGACAGACGATCTCTTCGATGACGTATCGGGCACGCGCGAGGAAATTATGTGCGCGACGTTGCAGTCCTTACGCGAGCACGGGTACGCGGATCTCACAATTGAGAAGATTGGCGACGAATTCGAAAAAAGTCAATCGCTGATCTACCATCATTACGATGGAAAGGACGATCTCGTCCTCGAGACGCTCGAATTCGTTCTAGATCGACATAGCGACCAGGTGATCGAAGAGCGCATAGAGGATCCCCGAAGCCATCTTGAGGCGGTAATCGAGCAGTTTGTCGGGGAACGCAACGAGGATCAGTCCCAGTTATCAACGACGCTGTTCGAACTCCGGGCACGAGCGATCCACGACGAGGCCTACCGGAAGCACTTCACTCGAAGCGACGAAATCTTCGAACGATATCTTGCGGATGTCATAGCGAACGGAATTGAGTCTGGGGTGTTTCGAGAGTGCGGCGCACAGGCCGTCGCGACGACAATCGTGACGATGATCAACGGGATTCTGGTCCGTCAATCGACGAACCACGACGAGAGCTGGCTCAAGGATGTTCGCAGTGAACTCGATACGTATCTCGAGACGCAGGTTTACCGAACGAACTGAGAGTGATTTTCCGTGAAGTGATGAAAGGCGCGGTTTCTATCAGCACTATCGTTTCTGCAGCCTTCTGCTGTGTTTCGTACACACGGACTGAGCCTTGTTTAGACGCTCCCGAAGGCACCGGTTAGTAGTTACGACGGGTAAACAGAACCAGTCCGTGAGCGTCTCTCGACTCGGTTTGTTGTTTGGATAACAGCCGTAGAGGACGATCTGCACCGCGTCTAAACAAGGCCCACGGACTGTAAGCAGATATTTTATTCTCGCGTGCCAGATTGATCTCCCAGACACCTTCTCTCTGTTACCGAACAGTCTCAATCCTCGTAATTAGATTTTATTCGCCTATCGCCGGATACTGGCGTTGAGTAATACGCTACTACCATCGGAATGCTCTCAGCCACTACAGTAGCTACGAGCAATGTAACAAAGATCAAGAGTTCCACCTGAGTGTGCTGTTCGCGTAATCCTTCCGCTACCAGCCTTCGAACGGCAGTTATACGATATTACCTTCCAAATAGACATGATGTCTTTCCAGAAAGCTTATTACGTGATCCTTAATAGAACCGAATACCCCTACCCGGTGTCAGTCCGTTCGCCGACGGACGAGAGTTCGTTGGTGGCTGGCTCGCACTCCGATTGAATCGCGCGCTAACTAATCGAAACACGATAATAATACATAACACATGACAAGCGAAACGACCTATCGCGAAAAGGGACGCGCAGTAGTCCTGGCCGCGCTTATGGTCCTCTCTGTTGTCGCAATGTCCGCAGCGTTCGCGGGCGGTGCGGCGGCAGCCAATTACGGTGCTGATGACGAAGACTACGACGTTGGACCGACCTACGACGTAACCGGTGAAGACTTCAGTGGAACTGACATCTGGCAGGGTCAGGAAGTTACGCTAACTAACTTCGATGGCTCGCCATCTGGTGCTGAGATCCACACGGGTCTTTCACCAAGTGGAGATCACAGTTCTGACAACTACGTAACAACTGTCAAGGTTGATGACAGCGGCGAAGCTGTCATCGATACGGATGACCTCGACCTCGACACTGGTGCGTATCACCTGACCTACTCTACAGGTGACAGCAGTACTGCATCGGTCGACTTCTGGGTTGAATCCGAGAGTCTGAGCACGTCGTTCGAGGACGACTCAATTACTGAGGGCAGCAGCGCAACCCTCAACTTCGAGTCTGACCGTTCCGATCAGTTCGTTAACGTGACTGAGACTAACGGTAATCTCGATGCGGAGGATATGTCGGGTCTGTTTACCGCTGATGAAGGTGTCACTAGTGTCGGAAACGACGTTATTGACCACGGTGACAGCGATGTTCTGACCCTCAAAGTCGATGGTGCCAGCGATTCCGATTCTACCATCAGCTTTGACACGACCGAACTTGACCCTGATAGCTACGAATTCGAGTTCAACAACACGGACTCTCACGCAGCGGACAACGCGTCCCTCGAGATTCGTGACGAGGATGTCACTCGCGAGGTCAGCAGTGTCGTCACCGAGCGTGGCGAACTGGCAAACATCACTGTCAACCTGGAAGACACCGACACCGGTGTCCTTCAGGTCGGTAACTACGACGACGACGACTACGAAGTCGGCCTCACCGTCAACGACAACAGCGACAGTGACGAAGAACTCGACGAGATCAACGTCACGATGAACACCCACCTCGCTGGTGGTGGCTCGCTTGACGAAGGTCAGTACAGTCCGTCTGATGTCTTTGAAGCTCAGAACGGAAGCGCTAGCGTTACAGTCGAATACGTCAACACTAGCAGTGGACTGACCTACAACACCGACACGGGAACGGACTTCCAGGACATCGACCCGACGGTCAGTTCCCCGCTCGGTGCAACTGACTTCGAACTGAACACTGGTGACGCGTTCTCCTACAACGAGGACGACACCATTGCCTCGATCGACAACAGCGACGACAGTGCGTATCTCACGCTGACTGAACGATCGCTTGCTGGTGACGTCGCAAGCCACACCGCACCTAGCGACGATGACATGGGCGACCTCGAGGACTTCGAGGACGCGACGGTCACGCAGACCGACGCAGTCGCCAACGGTGACCACATGCTGGTGACCGTCGAGGACTTCGGCATGACCGGTGCACTCGACGAGGCCGCGAATAACGACGACGTGGCTGTCGAAGACGTCCTCGCCGAGAACGGTATCTCCCTGGAACTCGAACAGCAGGGCGTCCCGTCCCACTCGGACGACAAGGTCTGGAACACCAGTCAAGCCTATTACGATGCAGAGGATAGCCCAGGCTTCGAGGACCCCGAAGCGAACCCGCTGCCCCTTACGTTCGTCAACGCTGACGACTACGATGGCGATCAGCTGATCCTCAGCGTAGACTACGCTCAGCTCGGCGACGAAGATGGCGAGTTCAGTGATGCTCAAAAGCTGGCCCAAGACGAGAGCTACGACTGGACACTCTCGTACTCGGGTGAAGTGAACGCGTACCTCGATGACGATGAGGACAACGCGACGGAAGGCGAACTCACGTTCGACGAACGTGAAGTCACCATCAACGATCGACACGAACAACTGCCGAACTCGGCTTCCTCGGCAGTTACCGGCACGACGACCGTCGCACCCGGTACGGAAATGACTGTCCGTGCATCCTCTTCGGGTAACTTCGTTGAGGATCCTGACACGGAAGTCACCACAGACCGTACCTTCAACGTCAGCTACGACTTCAGCGACTACGAGCCTGGCCTCGAGGTCGACCTCGAAGCCACTGAAAACGGTGGCAGTGCCTCCGACACGCTCGAGGCTGAACTCGTCGACGCTGGCAGCGCAGTCGTCAACGTTGACGCCAGCGCACCTGAGGAAGTCACCGTCGAGGAGAAGGCCGCACTCGGTGTGACCATCTCCAACGACGGTAACGCCTCGGCCGTCGAAGACTACACCGTCACGATCGACGGTGAAGTCGTCGACGAGCAGGAACTCGAAGTCGCTGGTGGCGACTCCTTCGAGGAGAGCTACGACTTCGATACCAACGAAACGGCTGACATCGACTGGGAGGTCGCCTACGGTGACACCACCGAAAGCGGCACCCTCAGCGTTGTCGAAGACTCCGGCTCTGACGGCTCCGACGGTTCCGACGGTAGTGACGGCTCCGACGGTTCCGACGGCTCCGACGGCAGTGACGGCTCCGACGGTTCCGACGGTAGTGACGGCTCCGACGGCTCCGACGGCTCCGACGGCTCCGACAGTGACGATGGAACGCCCGGCTTCGGTGTCGGCGTCGCCCTCGTCGCGCTGCTCGGTGCTGCCATGCTGGCACTCCGCCGCCAGAACTAAACTGTAGAACTACCGGCTCACGCCGGCCCTAACTTTCGCAGTTTTCTTTTATTGGACGCTACACCCACCAGCGATAGGTTCGAATCGTCTCGAGTCGATGCAACGACACAGGGATAGCTACGACCGTATCTCCTCGTATACGAGAAATGGGATCACCGTGGACACCTGCGTTGCAGTCGAGACGCTGACAGATATCTCGCTCGTTTGAAGAAACGCGCTTCCCTTATTGAACAACACAAGCCCGAAACGACGCTGGTCGCTCACAGACCAAGCGCTCGAACAGGTTCGGGTGATCGGGTTCGAGATTTCTCGAGGAGATCAAGACTAAGCCGATACCGCTGATGGGATAGTCTGTCTCGATGCGCTCGAGACTGACGCCATCCGTACTATCCACACTCGCTTCGAGACAACGAGTCGACACAGAATCGGTGTCACCGTGCGAGAGTCGTGTACCGCTCCAGTTCGAGACGACAAAATAATATGTCGCAACAAAGACCGAAACAGACGTTCAGTCAGCGAGCTACCGTGCGTCTCAGCCGGTCGAAACCGATCAGTCGTCCGCCGCGGCCGGTTCGACCTCTTCCGCACTCGAGTCGGCTCGCTCGAGGTCCTCGAGGTACTCGTCGGCGTCCAGTGCGGCTTTCGAACCCATGCCGGCGGCGGTGACGGCCTGCTGGTAGTGGTAGTCGACGACATCGCCGGCACCGAAGATCCCGGAAACGTCGGTTTCGGTCTGGTTGCCGCCGTCGCCGCCCACGGTCTTCAGGTAGCCGTCGGCGTCGGTCTCGACGCCGGTCCCCTCGAGGTAGTCGGTGTTGGGCGTGTGGCCGATAGCGAAGAAGACAGCACCCACGTCGAAGTCGAACTCCTCGGTTTCGGGATCGTCGAGGCGATCGGTGGGGTGGCCCTTGTCGTTTTCGACGAGGGTGACGTGGTCGACACCCTCTGCCTGGGAGCCGTGGATCTCGATCAGTTCGGTGTTTTTCATGATCTCGATCTCGCCGTCTTCGACCTTCTCCTCGACGCGGTCGATCCAGTAGTCCTCTGCGCGGAACTCCTCGCGGCGGTGTGCGATGTAGACGGTGTCGGCGAACTTGGTGAGGAAGGTGGCCTCCTCCATGGCGGCGTCGCCGCCGCCGACGACGAGCATGTCTTCGCCGCGGAAGAACGCGCCGTCACAGGTCGCACACGTCGAGAGACCGTAGCCCATGAGTTCGTCCTCGCCGGGGATTCCGAGCGTGCGGGCGCTAGCACCGGAGGCGGCGATGACGGCGTCGGCGGTGTAGACGTCGCCGTCTTTCATCTCGACGCGGAAGGGACGACTCGAGTCGTCGACGGACTCGATGATGCCGTTTTTCAGGTCGGCTCCGAACTGTTTGGCCTGCTCTTTCATGTTGTTGACCAGTTCCGGGCCGCCGATGCCGTCGGGGAAGCCGGGGTAGTTGGCGACATCGGTGGTCAGGGTGAGCTGGCCGCCGGGTTCGTCGCCCTCGATGACGAGCGGCTCGTTGTTCGAGCGGCCGGCGTAGATCGCGGCGGTCAGCCCGGCGATGCCGGTGCCGGCGATGATGAGTTTGCGGTGTTCGACGACCTCGCCGTCGTCTTCGCTTGCGATTCCGAGTTTCTCGTCGAGTTCGCCGGTCTCGTTGAGCGCGCTGGTATCGTCCCAGCCGCCGATCAGTTCGTCGTCGATGAATACTTCGGGGGCAGTTTTGCGGCCGTCCGCCCGTTCGACCATCTCCTCGAAGAGGTCATCGTCGTCGGTGACGTTGTACGTCTCGTACTCGATTCCCTTGCTGTCGAAGAGGTCCTTGGCCTTCTCGCAGTACGGGCAGTCCGTCTTCGTATATATCTCGACGCGTGGCTGGTCGCTCATGTATCAGGGTATGGATAGAGCGCCTAAACCCCTTGCGCTCTCAGCAATCGCCCCCTCTTGTGACGACGGCCGCGGGTCCTCCTTTGCCGACGTTGTGCCGTCGACGAACTCGAGAGAGACCGTCAGTTCTCGCTCGGTTCGATCCTCGAGGGCCGTCTCGAGTCGGTCGACAAGGGAGAGACAGATATCACTCTGTTGTTACGATCGAAGCCGTTGTTCGTTCTGGACGGCAGTGCCTGAAGTGTTTAGGCTATTGGAGAAAAGTCGGATGGTCATGCTGGGGCGGTGTCGTCTGTACTCACCGGCGGAATCGAGTTTCGTCCACTCGAGTTGCGGCCATGCTTCCCCATACATGATAGTTTAAGAGAGTCGAGTGAATCGGTCCCGCTAATGGAGGCGGCTCTGTGGTACGTGCTGACCGGAACTCGCGGCGGCACGAACCGCGTACGCATCCTCAACGCACTCGATGACCAGCCGCGAAACGCGAACCAGCTCGCAGAGGCACTCGACCTGGATTACAAGACGATTCGCCATCATCTCGACGTTCTCCTCGAGAACGATATCGTGACGAAAAGCGGGGACGATTACGGGGCGGTTTACCTGCCGACGGATCGCACGCGTCGCCACTGGGAGACCGTCGAACGGATCATCGAGAAGGTGGAGTGATTATGGACGAATTTGGGAAAGAGTATATCGCACGTCAGTTTGAACGGAGGCATAGATGAGTAGCTGGATTATCATCGCGAAGGCCGCGACCGTCCTCAACGTCGTGTTGCTGCTCGGACTCGGCTACATCTGGGGCCGAAACTACCTCACGTTCAGATCGAAACACACCCTCGGTCTGCTCGTCTTTTCGGTCTTCCTGCTCCTCGAGAACGGACTCGTACTCTACTACTACCTGATCGATCCGACGCTCTCGGCGTGGTGGCACGACGAGTCGCTGGTGCCGATGATCGTCTGGCAGACCCAGATGGTGATCAACGTCGCACAAACGGCTGGGCTCGGATTTTTGTTGTGGATCACTCTCGACTAAGTGTTGCTCGTCTATTCCGTCGATCATTTTCCGACTCCTTCGACCAGAAGTAGTGCTATCCCGATCTCTGTCGTCTCCTGCTGTCTCGCGTTCGGAGAGCCGTGACTGGGAGAGTAATCGCGTGTGACAGCAACGTCGGTAGAGCGGTTCCTGAGAGTGATAGCGGCTTCCCGATCAAGGGCTTTGGGGAGCAATTTGGGTCTGAGTGTGGTCGCAGTCCCACGGGAGTGCGGTCCGAGTTCGGAAAATCCTTTTTTAAGTATCCCGGGCAGTGTGGGCCATGCGCCAATACAGCGCAGTACTGATGGGAACCATCGTCTTGGTCAGCGCGATGCTGGCCGGGACGGCGGGTGCAGCCGGCGCGGCGAACGCGTCGGCCGCGACCGTACAGGAACAGGACCACGATCACGCGGCGGTTTCGTTCGACGCGCAGACGTCCGGCGGATCGACCGTCGTCGTCGACGAAGTAACGCTCCCCGAGGGCGGCTTCGTCACGATCCACGATAGCTCGCTCGGCGAGGGCGAGACCCTCGGCAGCGTCGTCGGCTCGAGCGCGTATCTCGAGGCCGGCACGCACGAGAACGTCACCGTCTCCCTCGAGAAGCCGCTCTCGGAGGACGACACGCTGTTTGCCATGCCACACATGGACAGCGACGATGATCGCGTGTACTCGTTCGTCTCGAGTAACGCCGAAGCTGACGGGCCATACACCGCCAATGGAGACATCGTGATGGAGAGCGCCGAAGTCACCGTCTCGGCCGACCTCGAGATGAGCGAGCAGCCGACGACCGGCGACAGCGTCGTCGTCGATCGCGTCGAACTCTCGGAAGGCGGCTTCGTGACGGTCCACGATAGCACCATCGCCGACGGCGCGGTCTTCGACAGTATCCGCGGCACGAGCGACTACCTCGAGGCTGGCGTTCACGAGAACGTCCGTGTTACGCTCGACGACCCGCTCGCGGACGACGAGACGGTGTACCCGATGGCACACCGGGATACGAACGACAACGAGACCTACGACTTCCCCGAGAGCGAGGGAGCCGACGACGGCCCGTACGCGAACGCAGCCGGTGATCCGGTGATGGCCCCTACTGACGTGACGGTGAGCGACGACGCGACCGTCTCGTTCGAGAATCAATCCTCCGGCGGTAACGCCGTCGTCGTGGACGAAGTCTTCGTCCCCGAGGGCGGCTTCGTGACGATGCACGACAGCACCATCGCGGACGGCGCAGTCTTCGAAAGCATCCGGGGCACGAGCGACTCCCTCGAGCCGGGACTTCACCGCGATGTCGTCGTCCACCTCGACGACGAACTCGCGGACGATGACGCGCTGTTCGGAATGGCTCACCAAGACACGAACGACAACAGCAAATACGACTTCCCGGCGACTGAGGGCGAGGAAGACGGCCCGTACACCACCGACGGCGACATCGTGATGGACGACGGTAACGTGACGGTGTCGGCCGCCGTCTCCGCCTCGGCGCAGCACTCGGACGGGACGACCGTGACGATCGATCGAGTCGACCTTGCTGAGGGCGGTTTCGTAACGGTTCACGACGCCAGCCTCTTCGAGGGAGCGGTCTTCGACAGCGTCGTCGGTACGAGCGACTACCTCGAGGCCGGCACGCACGAAAACGTCGAAATCACGCTCGACGAACGCCTGACGGCCAGCCAGACGGTCGTTCCGATGGCACATCAGGACACGAACGGCAACGAGGCCTACGACTTCCCCGCGAGCGACGGTGAGGACGACGGACCGTACACCGCAGACGGCGACGCAGTCGTCGACACGGCGAAACTGACCGTGCCGGCGAGCGTCAATGCGACCGACCAGCAGCACAACGGCGAGACGATCACCGTTGATTCCGTTACGCTCCACGACGGCGGCTTCGTGACGGTTCACGATAGCACGCTCGCCGACGGCGCAGTCTTCGATAGCGTTCGCGGGACGAGTGCCTACCTCGGACCGGGGACTCACGAGAACGTCGAGATCACGCTCGACGATCCGCTGACGGCTGACGACACCGTGTTCGCCATGGCCCATCGGGACACCGACGCCGACGAGACGTACGACTTCCTCGCGAGCGAGGGCGCGGCCGACGGTCCCTACGCAGCCGCAGGCGGACCGATTATGTCCTCGGCCAGCGTGACAGTCGATAGCGACGACTCGAGCGGTGATGGCATGGACGACGACTCCATGGACGACACCGACTCGATGAGCGACTCGAACGACACCGAGATGGACGGCGAGACGGGCGACGACAGCGTCCCCGGCTTCGGAATCGCCGCGGCGCTCGTCGCTCTGCTCGCTGCCGCCGCGATCGCTCGGCGCGCGGACTGAGCTCCACCGTGCGATTCGGGTGCGAGTCTGCGCCGTCGGTGACCGTCCACGGAGACGACGCACTTACGGACGCGAGCAACGAGGAACGATCATGGCAGCCGATCTCGAGGAGAAGACGAATCGGTACGGCGAGTTGCTCGCGGCGGCGCTGGAGGAGGCGTCGGTCGCGCCGCCCGAGGGGACGCCGATGGCCGAGGCGGCCGACGACTGCTACGAGATGGCGGCATCCTATCTGGAGGATGGAACCCACTTCCGAGAACAAGATGACCTCGTCAACGCATTGGCCTCGTTTTCGTACGGGCACGCGTGGCTCGACGCCGGGGCCCGCGTCGGCCTGTTCGATGTCCCAACGGAGGGCCACCTCTTTACCGTCGAGTGAAGGGGGTCGGGAACGTGAACGTGGCTCCTGCTATCCCAAACGATTAATCACTATGTAACCGGAACATATATACCAACTTTGGCGATTAGTTTATAAAGTAGGCAAAGCATTTATATGCCTTACGACCTTACTCTATGTTAGCTGCGGCGACCGGGTTTCTTCTGGTTACCCCACCCGGGAGCCCCGAGTAACCCACCCGATACACCATGACAGACACCAGCATCCGAACCTACACGAACGAACGAGAGACCGAAACCGAAGAGGAGACCAGCGCGGTATCCGACGAGCAAGAGCACTGCCCCGAATGCGGTGGCCGACTCATCTCCGACGACGAACACGCCGAAACGGTCTGTTCCGACTGCGGACTCGTCGTCGAGGAAGACGAGATCGACCGCGGCCCCGAGTGGCGAGCGTTCGACGCCGCCGAGAAAGACGAGAAGTCCCGCGTCGGCGCGCCGACGACCAACATGATGCACGACCAGGGGCTCTCGACGAACATCGGCTGGCAAGACAAGGACGCCTACGGCCGCTCGCTCTCGAGCCGTCAGCGCCAGAAGATGCAGCGCCTGCGCACGTGGAACGAGCGCTTCCGCACCCGCGACTCCAAGGAGCGCAACCTGAAACAGGCACTCGGCGAGATCGACCGCATGGCGAGCGCGCTCGGTCTTCCGGAGAACGTCCGCGAGACGGCGTCGGTCATCTACCGCCGCGCGCTCGAGGAAGACCTGCTGCCGGGCCGCTCCATCGAGGGCGTCGCGACCGCGTCGCTGTACGCCGCCGCCCGACAGGCCGGCACGCCGCGTAGCCTCGACGAGATCTCGGCCGTCTCCCGCGTCGAAAAGATGGAACTGACCCGCACGTACCGCTACATCATCCGGGAACTCGGCCTCGAGGTCAAGCCGGCCGATCCCGAACACTACGTGCCCCGCTTCGTCAGCGACCTCGATCTCTCCGACGAGACCGAGCGCATGGCCCGCGAACTGCTCGAATCGGCCCGTCAGGAGGGCGTTCACAGCGGCAAGTCGCCGGTCGGCCTCGCGGCCGCCGCGGTCTACGCCGCCGCACTCTTGACCAACGAGAAGGTCACCCAAAACGAGGTCAGCGAAGTCGCGAGCATCTCCGAAGTAACCATCCGTAACCGGTACAAGGAACTGCTCGAGGCTTCGGACACTGCTGCACCCGCCTAAACGGTCGGGCATCGACGGCTGTCATCTGTCGTCCCGCTGACGCGGGTGGTCTTTTCGGTCGAGCGGAACTGCGGCAACGTTTTTCACTGCTCATGTGAAAGTGTGTGACATGGATAGAACGACCGTCCAACTGTTGTGTCCAGAATGCGCGAAAGACTGGCAGGTTTCCCCGGACGAATTACCCGCGCCCGCCGAGATGTTTCACTGTCCGAACTGTCATGCGTCCCGTCGGACGGCCGAGTTTATGCGGACGGATCGCGATCTGCAGACGTTAAAACAGCTCGGATAGTACCGCGGTCGGACACGGTCCGTTTCCATTTTTGCGACCCGTCGGCTGTACAACCGTCATACCAGCGGTAGTCACGGTTTAACTCTCGGAAGTAACCCCCTCGGAAACTGGATGGAAAATGCTGATTACGCGAGTAAATCAACTGGTAACTCCGTGTTGTCTCGCGGTTTTTCTCGCGTAGGGACCGCATTCGAATCGTCTCGTTCGACGACAGACTACCCAGTCAACACGGGCCGCATGTTAACGCGACTCAAGATAATAATATAACCCTGCAGTGGGTAGGAGTGGATGGTTATGAAGAAGCAGGAGCTCATTCACCTTCACGGCCTTCTGGCGGAGGTATCGAATCAGTGCGCAGAGTGGAACGACTGTCAGATTGACCTCGAGAAATACGAGTCGAAAGGCATCCGGCCGACATCGATTCACAAATCGAAGACTGACCACAAAGCCGCTGTTTTTGCAATCGCCGAGGGAATTACGACGAACATGCGGGAAGAAGAGCAGGAAGCAGTCGCCGCCACTGCAGACTGAGCAACTCGTCGCATCCTCCGATCGATCACAGTCCCTACTGGCGAGACTCGTTTCTGGATGGAGACGTATCGACGATGATAGCAGTTACTCATCGCGGGCCAGATTCTCGAGAGAGGAAGACGGAAAGTAGGAACCGTTCGTGAGTAGATAGTCGCGGATTACTCGACGAGGTCCTCGAACTCGGGGAGGATCTCTTCGTCCTCATCGTCGGCGTCGCCGTCCGAGTCACTCCCCGTCTCGGCCCGGTCGTCCGCCTGCTCGGCGTCCGTTGACTCGTCGGTTTCGTCCGACTTCTCGTCGCCTTCTTCGCCGTCCTCGTCTTCGATGACGTCAATCTGCATGACCTCGAGCGGGATGTTCTCAAGGAGTTGTCCGATCTCTTTGCGCGCGATGCGCGAGGCGTGTTCCTCGCGCTCGACGTTGAAGACGGTCATCTCCAACTCGAGTGCAACGAGTGCTTCGTCGGCCGCGATGAACGCGGGCGGGAGCTCCTCGCCCGATGGAGAGGTTCGCTCGCCCATGTTAATCTCGACGTAATTGAGGTCAGGGTTCAACATCTCGCCCGTCTTCGAGATGGCGATACGGATCGCTTCGTCTTCCGTTTCAACGTCGAATATCGGCACGGCAGCTTCGACGACGACCCTGCAATCCATACACAGACGTTGTATGCCCTACAGTAAGAAGGTTCGCCCGACGACGGGCGACTGCACCGCGTCGACCGGCGAAATCGACCCGACGGCGCGACGCCGGGCAGTTCGAAAGGCAAAAGCCCGCGCCCCCGAAGGCTCGAACGAATGGAGACGGGGACGATCCCACTCGACGACCTCGCCGGCGGACTCGACCTGTATCGCACGCTCGAGAGCGGCCAGAGCTACCTCTGGCGGCGCGACGACGGCGAGATGTATGGCGGGACGCCCGCACCCGACGCGTGGTACTCGACCGTCGTCGAGGGGGACGTGATCCGCGTCAGGACCCGCGACGGCCGCCTCGAGTGGGAGTCGACGGTCGACGCCGAACCGATCGTGCGCCGCCTGTTGCGCCTCGACGACGACCTCGAGGCGATCGTCGCGGCCGGGCCGGACGACCAACTGCTCCGCGAGGCCTACGAGGCCCACCGCGGGATGCGCCTCGTGCAGGATCCCTCTTTCGGCTGTCTGATCTCGTTTATCTGCTCGGCACAGATGCGGGTCGGGCGCATTCACACGATGGTGAAGACGCTTGCCGGCGAGTACGGCGACGAAATCACCGTCGACGGGAAAACCTATCACGCGTTCCCGACGCCGGACCAACTCGCGACCGCGACCGAAGCAGAACTCCGCGAACTCGGGCTCGGCTACCGCGCCCCGTACGTCGTCCGAACCGTCGAGATGGTTGCCAGCGGCGAAGCCCATCCCGAAGACGCGCGCGACCTCGAGTACGAAGCCGCGCGGGAGTACCTCACCAAATTCGTCGGCGTCGGCGACAAAGTGGCCGACTGCGTGCTCCTCTTCTCGCTCGAGTTCGACGAGGCCGTACCGCTCGATACGTGGATCAAGTCGGCGATCGAGGACTACTTTCCCGACTGCGACCGCGGGTCCTACGCCGAAACGTCTCGCGCGCTCCGGGACCGACTGGGCGGCGAGTACGCCGGCTACGCCCAAACATACGTTTTCCATCACCTTCGAACCGGGGAATGACGCCCGTCAGTCCGAGACGGATCTCCGCGGAACGATTTTGTGAATGGATTGTCAATATTCTCGTATGACCACCGAATCGGTCCTCCCGCTCCTCGCGACCGCGGGGCTCATCGGCGCACTTGGAATCCTGATCAAATGGTTCGGGATGGTCCGACTGATCGCGGGCTACGATCCGGACCGGGTCACCGACGAGGAGGGGCTGGCGGATTTCGTCGGCACCAACACGCTGTACGTCGCGGCGCTCGTCCTGCTGGTTGCCGCGGTCGAATACGCGGAGCCGTTCGAGGCTACCGAGGGTGTCTGGCTCGCGTTCGTCGTCGGCGTCTTCGGGCTCACCGCCCGAATGATCGTCGGTGCTCGCCGCTACGAGGAACCGACGTGACCGCCGATCTGGCCTTACTCGTAATCCTCGCGGCCGGCCACGGCCCAGTAGGCCTGCGAGACGAGCGTGACCATGAAGATGACGACGAGGATCCCCGCGACCCAGAGCGCGGTCCGCTGGCCGAGCAAGTAGTACGTCAACGCGCTCGCGCCGACGACGAACAGTACCGCGCCGACGAGCAACTCGAGCAGCTCTCGAATCGACGCACGGCCGCTCGAGATGTCGACGTACTCGTCCTCGAAGCGATCGATGATCCCCATCAGCAGAACTCACCCGGCGTCGTCTGATCTCGCTGCAGCGGCTGTGCCCGAGAGCCGTATTCGGTCGCGAGAGGGTCGGCGACGACCCGCGGCTCCCCGCCCTCGCACTCGAGGTACCCGCCGTCTCGATGCCGTCCCGTCACTGGGAATGCTACGGGCTCGAGAAACCTCCTGTTGTCGCTTCGCCCCGTCTCTCGGAGCCGGATTTTTGGCGGTCGCGGCCGAGGCTTCGCACATGGCGGACCGAACTCGCGCACACGTCTTCGTCTCGGGAACGGTACAGGGCGTCTACTACCGTGCGAACACTCGCGACACGGCCCGCGAGGCCAGCGTCGACGGCTGGGTGAAGAACTTGAACGACGGCCGCGTCGAGGCAGTCTTCGAGGGGCCCGAGGATGCCGTCGAAGAACTGATCGAGTGGTGTCACACAGGGAGTCCGGCAGCCGACGTCGAGAGCGTCGAGACCGAGTACGAGGAGCCGCAAGGAGAGGACGGGTTCGAGATTCGGTACTGACCTGCGCCCGCAGATTCTCTCAGCGAAACAGCGTTCGAACGGCGATGTCGACGTACTCGAGGAACGAAGCCGTCGGCGTCCCCGGCAGGTAGAGCTCCGGCTCGGACTGCTCGAGCGGGACGCCGGGGTAGTCGGCAGGGGCGGATTCGAGGGTGTCGTCGGATTCGACTGTGTCCATGAATCGCCTATGAACTGCGGCTATTTATGAATTCAGAAATATAGTTTTGGTATAACAAACTAACAATCGTTATTGAGTAACTCTCGCACGGGGCGTGGGCTCACGGGACGACGGTCGCCGACCGACAGCAGTGACCCCGGGTCCGTGGGGGTTGAGACCGTCACGCTCCGACTGAGAGAATTACTCGGGCTGAGTTAGGTATGCCTCGAGCCACGGCGGTTCCTCGGTGTACTGCCACTCCGCCCAGTCGGCCTTTTCGCCGGCGTAGTAGGCGCGGTAGGCGGCGACCGGGTCGTCGGGTCGTTTGTACTCGTCGGGCATGGCCTGCGGGCGCGGCGTCGGTTCCTCGGCCGGGAACGCGATCGCAGCGGGATCGATACGGTCGATAACCTCCCAACTCGCGTGGTCGCTGTCTTTGTCGTAGCGCTCGACGAACTCCGCGTTGAGCGCCTCGGCGTGGGTCCGCAGTCGGCGCCAGTTCGCCCGCGACGCTGTCGCCCACTTCGTAACGGGGTGATCGACGTGGGTCGGCTTGTAGAGAAAGTCCGCCTCGTAGCCGTTCTCGCGAGCCGCGGTACACAACACCTGTGCGGCCTCGAGCAGCAGCTTGTTGACGTGTTGGTCACAGTGATAGCGGGCTGCGAGCCGCGGGTCCTCGTCGAGCCAGAAGACGTTCACAGCGGCGATAGGGACTCGATCGAATTGGCTCTGCCGCCTCACTGCGTTCCCGGTTTCCGACGGGGTCCGCAACGTTGAACGGACGTCCCGTCGAACCCTCACCCATGATCACAGGCGAGCGAATGGCCGCCGTCGACGCGAACGCCGCGGCGCTGGGCGTGCCGCGAAAGCAGTTGATGGAATCGAGCGGAAACGCCGTCGCCCGCGCGGTCCGCGAGGCGGCCAATCCCGGCGCTCGAGTCGCCATCGTCGCCGGTCGCGGGAACAACGGCGGGGACGCGTTCGTTGCCGCCCGCTTTCTAGACGAATACGACGTGACGACGCTCCTGCTCGGTCGCGCGTCAAATATCGGCACAGACATCGCCCGCGAGAACTGGGACGCCCTCGAGCGGGCAGAGTACGACACGCGAGAGATCACGGACTCGAGCCAGTTCGCCCTTCCCGATGCGGATGTCGTCGTCGACGCGATGCTCGGGACGGGGATCAGCGGCGATCTTCGAGAGCCCGCAGCGACCGCGGCCGACGCGATCAACGATGCCGACGCCACCGTCGTCGCGGTCGACGTGCCCTCGGGCTTCGACGCCGACGCGGGCGACCACGCGGCGAACGGCGTCGAAGCGGACCGCGTCGTCACCTTCCACGACGCGAAGCCGGGACTCGAGGCCCTCGCGGCCGACGTGACGGTCGCAGATATCGGGATTCCGGCCGCGGCGGAGCGGTTCGCCGGCCCCGGCGACGTCGACCTCGCTCGCCCGGATAGCCGTGACGGCCGCGCGTTCGTCATCGGGGGCGGCCCCTACACCGGCGCACCGGCACTCGCCGCGCAGGCGGCGCTTCGAGCCGGCGCAGAACTCTCCTTCGTCGCCGCGCCCGACTCCGTCGCCGGCGAGATCCAGGGCTACGCCGAGGACCTCATCGTCCAGCCCTACGAGCGCGACCGGCTCACCCCGGAGCAGGTCGACGACCTCGTCGACACGGCCGAGCGCCACGACGATATCGTCGTCCTCGGCCCGGGCCTCGGCACCGCCGACGAAACTCTCGAGGCCGCCCGCGCGTTCCTCGAGTCCTATACCGGGCCGGCGGTCATCGATGCCGACGCGCTCGAAGTCGTCCCCGACCTCGAGACGGAGGCGACGCTGGTCTGTACGCCCAATCGCCGCGAACTCGCCCGCATGGGCGGTCCAGACGCCGACTCGCTTCGGGATGTAGTCGACGAAATCGAGGCGTTCGCGGCCGAACTGGGCCACGTCGTGCTCGCGAAGGGCGTCGACGACGTCGCGACCGACGGCGAACGCACCCGGATCAGCCGAGCCGGCGCCCCCGGCATGAAAGTCGGCGGCACAGGCGACACGCTCGCCGGCATCGTCGCGGCGCTGCTCGAGCACGCCGACCCGCTCGAGGCGGCGACGGCGGGTGCGTACGTCAACGGACTCGCCGGCGAGCGACTCGCCGAGACCGAGGAAAACGGGCTCCTCGCGTCGGATATGCTGGACGAGATTCCGGCGGCTCTGTGGGGTGATTCGAATGAGTGAAAACGACGACGCAAGCGACGAGTCGGTTGCCAATGCGCTCGACGCGAGCGACGGCGAACGCGCCGCCGACGACCTCACACACACTACCGACGAGGGCGACGTTCAGATGGTCGATGTCGGCGACAAACCCGACAGCGATCGTCGCGCGGTCGCGGCCGGAGAGATCCGCCTCCGGCCCGCCACCGTCGAGGCGATCCGCGAGGATGAGGTCGGGAAAGGTGACGTGCTCGCGACCGCTCGCATCGGCGCGATTCAGGCTGTCAAGCACACGTGGGAGACGATCCCGATGTGCCACCAGATCCCGATCACGAACGTCGACACCGAGTTCTCGCTCGCCGAGGACCGGATCGAGGTCCGGGTCGGCGTCGAGACCACTGGCAAGACGGGCTGCGAGATGGAGGCCCTCGAGGGCGTGACGACCGGCCTGAACGTCGTCTGGGACATGGTCAAGGCGGTCGAGAAAGACGACGACGGCCAGTATCCCGAAACGGGAATCGAGAACGTTCGCGTACTCGACAAGGAGAAACGGCAGGCATGAGCGGTGAGACGGCGCTCCGGACTCGACTCTGTGAGACCCTCGGGATCGAGTACCCCATCGTGCAGGCACCGATCGGGAGCGCGACGACGCCGGCACTCGCGGCCGCCGTCTCGAACGCCGGCGGACTCGGCCATCTCGCGGTCACGTGGCGCGATCTCGAGGAGACCCGCCGGGTGATCCACGACACGCGCGAGCGGACCGACGAGCCGTTCGCGGTCAACCTCGTCCTCGACGACGCGACGACGATCGTCGACACCGACGAGCACCTCGAGACGGTTCTCGAGGAAGGCGTCGATATCGTCACGCTCTCGTTCGGTGAGGCCGCTCCCTACGTCGATCGAATTCACGACGCGGGCGCAATTGTTGCCCAGACCGTCGGCAGTGCGGAGCAGGCCCGCGATGCCGTCGATGCCGGCGTCGACGTGATCGTCACGCAGGGCCTCGAGGCGGGCGGTCACGTCCAGAGCGAGGTGGCGACGACGGCGCTCGTCCCTCGCGTCGCGGACGCAGTGGGCGACGAGGTCCCGATCGTCGCGGCCGGCGGGATCGCAGACGGTCGGGGAATCGCGGCCGTATTGGCCCTCGGTGCGGACGGTGCGTGGCTCGGCACCCGGTTCGTCGCGACCGAGGAGGCGGCTGTCCACGACGAGTATCAGCGGCGACTCCGCGAGAGCGACGAGACCGCAACCGAGCACACGACCCTCTTCGACAAGGGCTGGCCCGGAACCCCACACCGCGTATTGTGCAATGAGACGCTCGAGCGCTGGGATCGTGAAGGACAGCCGCCAGCGGGGGAACGGCCGGGCGAGAACGATGTCATCGCCCGGACCGACGACGGTGACGGCAGCGGCGAGCCGATCGAACGGTACGACGAAGCGCTCGCGACGCCGGCCGTCGACGGCGAGATCGAGGAGATGGCGCTGTTCGCCGGCCAGAGCGTCGGGCTTACCGACGAGGTGCAACCGGCCGGTGCGCTGCTCGAGGACCTTGTCTCTGAGACACGGACGGCTATTTCGGGGTTGGGCGGTCCGTCATGACATGTCACAGATTTCCATCATCAAATCTCGAGAGCCCCCCTTCACTCAACTGTTCGATATCGTCTTTCACGTTGTCGTGCGCCTCACGGTCGAGGACACCGGCTCCCGAGACATCGGTCAGTTTCCGCTGCTGCTCGAGGTGATCCCGAATAACATCACGATGTTCTTGCTCACAACTGATATATAGGTACCCCTACGCAAATCGTTGCGGGCAGTGATCACCGACATCGGATCGACGAGCGGGTTGTTTACCGACCAGAGTGTCGGACTGACCGATACCGTTCGGCCGTCGAGAGCGCTGCTCGAGAACCTCGTCTCGGAAACGCGGGCCGCTATTTCGAACGTGCTGAGGTAAGCCCCGCAGAGCGCAACACGGCCGAGAACTCGAGTCAGGGAAGAGCCGTTTTCTCACAACGGACCAGCACGTCTTCCGAACGGCGGTTGACTCGAAAGTCAGTGAGAGACGAAACCCGAGCCACAACACTGATAGTAGTGCCTTACTGTCACTGTCGACATGAGTATCCGTTCTGCAGTAGTTCTCGCGGCGGGCGAGGGGGCCCGCTTGCGGCCGCTGACGAAGCATCGACCGAAGCCGATGCTTCCCGCGGCGACCAAACCCATTCTCGAGCACGTTTTCGATGCGCTGGTCGACGCCGGCATCACGGACATCACCGTCGTCGTCGGCTACGGCCACACCCACGTTCAGTCTCACTTCGGCTCGACGTACCGCGATGCCGCTCTCGAGTACGTCGTCCAGGACAAGCAACTCGGCAGCGGCCACGCGCTGCTGGCGGCCGAGTCCGCGGTTTCGGAGCCGCGGCTCGTCCTCAACGGCGACCAGCTCGTCGCCGGACGGATCGTCGAAGACGTCCGCAACGCCCACGAAGATGACGACGACGCGCTCGCGACGCTCGGGCTCATTCGACATGCGGACGTCGGCGAGTACGGCGGCGTGATCTGCGAGGACGACGGCACCGTCGAGACCATTGTCGAGCGACCCCGTGACGACCGATCGTATCAGCTCAACGCGGGCGTCTACGCGTTCGAACCGGAGCTCTTCGACTATCTCCACGGGCCGGAGCCGCACCTCAACGAGTACTCGCTCATCGACGGCATCGCGAACGCGGTCGACGCCGAGGAGACCGTCCGCGGGGTCACCTCCGACGGGATCTGGATCGACGCGACGTACCCGTGGGACCTGCTCGAGGTCACGGAGACTCTCTTCGAGAGCGCGGACGGGATCGAGAGCACGGTGTCGTCGACCGCGCGGGTCCACGAGTCCGCGACGATCGTCGAGCCAGCCGTGATTTCGGCGGACTGCGTCGTCGGCCCCGGTGCCGTCGTCGGACCCAACGTCGCGCTCGGCGAGAACGTGACGGTCGGGGCGAACGCCGTCGTCGAGCACAGCGTCGTCGACGCCGACACGCGCGTCGGCTCGGGAGCGACGCTCGTCGACTGCGTCACCGGCCGCAACGTCCGGGTCGGCACCGGGTCGACCGTCGTCGGCGGGCCCGGAGACGTCCGCGTCGGCGACCGCGTCCACGAGGACGAGCGACTGGGCGCGCTGCTCGCGGATCGCGTTCGCGACGAGGGTGGTGTGACCTACGCGCCGGGAACGATCGTCGGCTCCGACGCCGTCGTCAACGCCGGAACGACCGTTCGCGGGACGGTCGAAGAGGGAACCGAGGTGCAGTAACGATGTGCGGAATCGTCGGATACGTCGGGTCCGCCGGCGGTGACGACGCCGTCGACGTAGTCCTCGACGGCCTCTCGACGCTCGAGTACCGCGGCTACGACTCTGCCGGACTTGCCGTGCCGACTCCGTCGATGGCGGTCCACAAGGCTGCCGGCGAACTCTCGGCCCTCGAGGAGGCAGTTCCCCGAGACGACCTCGCGGGCGAATCAGTCGGGATCGGCCACACGCGCTGGAGCACCCACGGCGCGCCGACGGATGCCAATGCGCATCCACACAGCGACGAGGCGGGGCGCGTCGCCGTCGTCCACAACGGAATCATCGAGAACTACCAGCGACTACGTGACGACCTCGTCGATGCGGGCGTCACGTTCCAGAGTGAGACCGACACCGAAGTCGTTCCCCACCTGATCGGGCGCTACCTCGACCGCGGTGCGGACGCCGAAACGGCGTTCCGGTCGGCGATCGACCAACTCGAGGGCAGTTACGCGATCGCCGCGGTTTTCGACGGGTCGGAGACGGTGTACGCGGCCCGGCAGGACTCGCCGCTCGTCGTCGGCCTCGGCGAGACCGGCACGTACCTCGCGAGCGATGTCCCCGCGTTCGTCGAGCACACCGATCGCGTCTGCTACCTCGAGGACGGCGACTTCGTCCGGCTGACCGCCGACGGTGCGGTCGTCACCGACGAGACAGGAGAGACCGTCAACCGACCGATCGAAACGGTCGCGTGGGATCCCGAAGACGCGGAGAAAAGCGGCTACGACCACTACATGCTCAAGGAGATCCACGAGCAGCCGACGTCTCTCCGCCAGTGTCTCCGCGGCCGGATCGACGAACTCGAGGGGACCGTCGATCTCGAGGAACTGGACGAAATCGACCATGACGGGCCGGTCCAGTTCGTCGCCTGTGGCACCTCCTATCACGCGGCGATGTTCGGCGCGGAGCGGCTTCGGGCCAGCGGCGTGAGCGCGCAGGCGTTTCTCGCCAGCGAGTACGCGAGCGATCGCGTTCCCGTCGATGAGGACACGCTCGTCGTCGGGGTGACCCAAAGCGGGGAAACCGCCGATACGTTGCGCGCCCTGCGCGAGGCCGCTCGCGCCGGGGCGACGACGCTCGCGGTGACGAACACGGTCGCGAGTTCGGCCGCACGGGAGTGCGATCACGTCCTCTACATCAGGGCCGGCCCGGAGATCGGCGTCGCCGCGACGAAGACGTTCGCGAGCCAGCAACTCGCGCTCGCGCTGCTGGCGTTCGAACTTGGCGACGACCCGACGCGTGCCGAACTCGAGGCACTCCGAGACATTCCAGGTCAGGTCCAGACAATCCTCGAGACGACGGATGCCAAGGCGGTCGCCGAGGCGTACGTCGACGCGGACGCGTACTTCTCCGTCGGACGGGGGTATCACTATCCGGTGGCACTCGAGGGCGCGCTGAAGATGAAAGAGATCACCTACCGGCACGCGGAGGGATTCGCCGCCGGCGAACTCAAACACGGCCCGCTCGCGCTCGTGACCGAGAACACGCCGCTCTTCGCGATCGTCACCGGCGACGGCGAGACCGCCCGAAAGACGATCGGGAACGTCAAAGAAGTCGAAGCTCGCGACGCGCCCGTCGTGGCGATCACTGACGGCGAGTCTGACGTGACCCGGTACGCCGATCACGTCCTCGAGATTCCCGCCGTCGACGACCTCAGTGCGTCGGTGCTCGCAAACGTCCAGTTGCAGTTGGTGGCCTACTGGGTCGCGAACCTGCTCGGTCGCTCGATCGACAAGCCGCGGAATCTCGCGAAGAGCGTGACGGTCGAATGATCACGCTGGAGAGGGGCGCTCTATTCGGCCGCCGAGTCGAATCGCGGTCATTTAAGTGATAGCGATGGCGCAGGAATACCAGTGAGTCGTGTCGATCTGATCGTCGCGATCCTCGCCGGGATCGTCCAGGGAATCGTCGAGTGGCTCCCCGTCTCGAGTCAGGGCAACCTCTCGCTGTTTTTGACACTCGCCGGGACAGATCCCGCGGTCGCGGTGCAGTTGGCGCTGTTCCTGCAGGTCGGGACGACGCTCTCGGCGGCGACCTACTACCGGGACGACATCGCGACGGCCATCCGTGCGGTGCCTGGTTGGCGGCCTGGCGATGCGTACCGTGGCGAGAACGCCATCCCGTCGTACGTCGTCGTCGCCACGTTGATGACCGGACTCGTCGGCATTCCGCTGTACGTCTACGCGGTCGACCTCGCTAGCCAGCTCACCGGCGGCGTCTTCATCGCGGCTATCGGCGTCTTGCTCGTGCTGACGGGAGTCCTCCAACTCGCCTCGGAGTCGGTGTCGATGGGGGTCCGCGACGCGCCGACGCTGCCGGACTCGATCCTGGTCGGGGCCGTCCAAGGCGTCGCGATTCTCCCCGGCATCTCGCGGTCGGGTGTGACGACCAGTGCGTTATTGTTCCGCAGCTACGACCCGCCGGCGGCGTTCCGCCTCTCGTTTCTGCTGTCGATTCCCGCGAGTCTCGGCGCGGCCGCCCTCACCGTCGCCGGTGCTGGCGGACTACCCGGCATCGATCCCGTCCCAGCGGTGGTCGCGGTCGGACTGAGTGCAGTTGTCGGCTATCTCACCATCGACGTACTCATGCGGGTCGTCGATCGCGTGCCGTTCTGGCTCGTCTGTTTCGGTCTCGGCGGGCTCGCGATCGTCGGCGGTGGCGTCGTCTCGATCGTCATCTAATCGGGCACAACTGTCCGATGAACCCCAAGCATCGTACGTGGACTTGTGTTACCTCAGATACAGTATCCCATACTGAAGATCACTCAGTGGATACCTAATTACAGACTGCCATCGTTGATCCGTGCTGCAATAGTGACGTTCATAATCACCGTTATTCCCCGCAAGTTACTGCTGTGCGGCAATAGAACAGAATTCTAGGAACGGAGCAAGAGACGGTCAAAAATCTGGTCTGACTCGAGCAGGTGTTGTCAACCTCGAGTAGCTAGCTTGAAACGAGTCTCGAGGAGAGGAGGAGATGCAAATGGAGCGGTGGACAGGCCATTGAAGGTAGCTGAAACGAGAGGGTTATTGAGTCATAATCGGCTCTCGTCTGGCGATTGTGAGCGGGGTTGATTCCGAAGACGCTCGAGAGGCGGATGAGTCTGCGTTCGATTGGGCACTCGATTCCAGGATCATCATCTGGCAGGGTCCATAGAGGGTCGAACAATAGATTCTGTAGAAGTCGTCGTCCCCACCACAGTCATGCGATTAGAAGGTTGTCGAGAATAGAACCGCGATGGTTAATTTACAACCAGGGGCTCGAGCGACGGAGATCGATTTGGCGATCTAAGAGGTGACACGTCGCTCGAGCTGCCCCCCGCCTAGTTCGTCCTCAAAAGGGATCTCACAGTACCATTGCGGATGAATAAGCCGATTATGAACAATAGACCATCGCGTCTCTGAGGTGTACATGGCCTCTCGAGGTGAGAATGGCTACGAAACACCGTATGGATCCAGAACGGCACTCGAATCCGGACTCGGACTCGATTCAGCTATCGAGACGCTACGGACGACTCTACACGGGAGGCTATAGATCCGGTTCCGGGGAGTGGTCTCGAAGCCACTCTGCGGGGTAGACTGCCGTCATTCCGGGCGTGTCGATTCGGAACTGTTGGGGTGGCGTGGTCTTTGCATACGTTTTCTCGACTCGAGGTGTGCCCTCGAGGGGGTCGTTGAGCGCGGAGAGTATTTTGTGACCGTCGGCTTGTTTCATAACGACCCAGATCGCAGCCTCGGGTTTGCAGGCGGCCATCTTGTCGAAGTCTTCGGGCACTGCGCGTCGTCTATCGTGGTTGATCCGTTCGACTTCAGCCGTGACGATGATTTCCCCATCGGCGTTCACACCTGCGAGATCGAGCCGGTGCTGATCATCGAGTTCGTAATACGGGATCACGTCGGTGACGTTCGATTGGGGATTCTCTGCGTACGCTTCCTCGAGATACTGGTGGGTGACCTCGATCCCGAAGATATGTTGACTGGATTCGTCGAGATCACCGATCCCGTGGCCGTAATCGACGCCCTTGCGATAGCTTTCGCCGATCGTAGACCGGCCCTCCGAAGAAACGCTGTAGAGACGGTGTGGGTGATCCGTATCGTGTCTCAGGAGGTCGGCCTCGAGTAGCGGGGAGATTTCGTCGGATTCGATCCCGACGTACTCCTGTAGTCTGAGCATGGAGTCGTGAAGGAGATCGTACTCGAGGGGATCGTAGCGGAGTTGCTGGGCGTTGTACACCGCCTGTAAGAAGAGCAGTTGACGGTCGCTCCATTCGACGGAGGCACGTTCTTCGGGTGTGAGTTTGAGAGTGACATCGCAAACGGGGATATCGTCAGAGTTGACATCCGAGAGCGTGTGACAACACTCAATCGCCCGTTTCATGCCGTCAATGGCCGGGTCGTAGCGGTTCTCACACGCATCACAACAGATGGCGTGTATCGATTCGTCGTAGCTCACGCAATCGGGGAGTCGCTTCGTATGAGGGAGTAACGAATCGACGCGGAGTGACTCCGCTTCGGGTTCGTCTTCTCTCGAACTGTTCTCGTCGCCCGGTCGATTCCTCTGTGACGGAGCGGTCTCGTAACTGAGTCCCGCTTCGTTCCACGTTTCCAGAGCGGTCAGTTCGAACACTGTGCTGAATGCCTCAGCACGCTCGTCGGCGAGCGGCGCGTCGCTTACCGGATGACCGTCGGGGGCAGGGAGTGATCGACCGAGAAACGGCTGTGGGACGGGTGATCCGAACTCGGCCGCAGGGCGAACGAGCCACTCGCCGTGGCGAATCGCTGCAAGCCGCCTGGCGACGTTCTCCGGTGGAACGTCGTCGGTCGCAAGCGCCTTCGCGAGATCGTCTTCAATACTGACGTTGCCGACGACGAAGGTTCCGATCTCGTTGAGCGCTTCCTCGTACGTCTGGTTCGACGGATCTGGTGAGTCGAGTTGGCTCGGAAATTGGACGCCGAGCATGAGTGAGAGATCGAACGATCGTCCCTGCGAGAGGAGGGTATCAACCAGTTGCGTCGCGACGACGTCTTTGGCCTCCTCGAGATAGACGTTGACCAGGGGTGGTGTTTCAGGCGTCTCCGGAGCTTCTGCTCGAGCTTTCAGTGCCGTCCACAGATTCGAGAGCAAGACGAGCGTGAGGGCGCGTTTGATCCGCTCTTCCATGCCACCGAAATCGAAGACGATGACGCGGTCATCGTCGATAATATCGATGAAATCGAAGTGGGGGTCGACTCGGTCACCGTCGGAATCATCTTCGTCTGGGTGAGGATGGTGGACGTGATCAAACAGTGGTGCGAGTCGGTCGTCGGTCGCGATAATCTCGACTCGAGCCACGGCACCGCCGAGGACCATGTTGAAGACGTCTCGATCGCGCTCGAGTAACCCGGCAAAGTACTCGGTGAGACGATCGTCCGAAGTCGGTGGTGGCGTTCGATCGCCCAGCGTGCGTTGAAGCGCTCGGTAGAGGTCTTTGTGCGAAACGGCATCGGAGCCGTGAATCGGATCGTACAGTGCTCGAAGGTGATTTCGAATCGCCTTCGTCGATTCAGTCGCTCCGTAGTACTGTTCTTCGCCCATCAGCCCCGCAAGGATTTCTTCGTAGTGGCCTGCGATTCTCGAGCGTGCTTCCTCGCGTGAGAGACCGGCGTCGAGTAGCGGTCTAATATCGAAGATGGACAGTGCGGGCAGTATCGTGGTGAGGTCGAAGTAGCGGACGCCCTCGAGGTCGCCGTGTGACGCGTAGTGGGCTTGGAGATACTCTTCGGCCGTTCCCCCACCCTTGTAATCGAAGAGGATCTCCGGGCCGTCTGTCGCCTCCACGTTTGAAAGCATCGCACCAGTCGTGAGGACGGATTTTCCTGAACCCGTCTCGCCGACGACGAAGAGATGTCTATCCTGCAGTGATGGCGGAAGGACGAACGGACTCTCGTAGGGGTGGCGGTCATCAGTCAACGGCAGACAGAACGCCTGGCCGGGTCCCGTGTAGCGAGCGAGGCGATCCGGTGACGGCAAGGAAAGACCGGTTCGTTCGGATCGTCGAGCACCGAGTGCTCGTTGGCCAGTCGGAGTCAGCCCGGAACCATCGATCAGGCAGAATCCGGGGAGTTCGTCGGGCGAGACGATGATTCCAGCGCTCTCATGTGGCTTCCACGGAAGGCGGCTTCCGAGCGAGTCGTACGTCGGGTCGGGACAGGAGCGTTCGCGGATCGCGTCGAAGAGTTGGCTCGCAGGCGGAACCGGCCCTGCATGGAGGTCGTCATCCGTGATAACGTGTCCGTGAATCGTGTGGAACGGACCACTGAGGTGACCGAATACGCTCGCGAGTCTGCGAACGACCGCCTCGGCTTGCTCTCGATCGTGCTCGTCTGCGAACGCCACCGCCCGCGCCGCGAGACAGAACGTTCGTCTGAGATCACGCGTCTCGAGATCGGCGAGCCGATCCCGATATGAAGGAGAGAGATACGTAGTCTCGAGTTTTTCGTCTGATCGTGGAAAGACGAACCCAAGGAGACGGTCTGCGGGCGTGACAAGGCTACGCTCGAGATCGTAGCGGTACTGTTCTGCGTCTGCGCGCTGATCGCCGATCGGCCGACAGAGTACTTGATACGCGACGGGGACAGCCGAATTACAGAGCGTTTCGACGAGCGTCGCCAGTGGGATGCGACGGGATTTCGATCCATGAGTATCCGATCGCGTCTGTGTGGAACGGTCAGGGATCGCATCGAACGATGTGAGCGAGGTTTGCCAATCCTGACGAACTTCAGCAGTCCCGCGATACTCGACACCGGCTGCATACGGCTTTTGAGTATCAAGGGGATCGTTATCCGCATCTTTCCGCGTCAACCGATCGTTTTCTCGCGGGGTTGACAGAGACGCTTCAATATCTCGCGGATGCCACTCAACTCGGGTCAATTCGTACGTGTTCGGAAACCACGTCCGAAGGATCGCCTCGAGGTCGTCGAGAAATGCCTCGTGTGTCGTGCCGACGAGATACCGAACGCTCGTATCCGATCGCCCGTCAGCAACGAGCAGCCATTCGACGACCGGTTGCTGGGTTCCGTTTCGAACAGACGACCAGACGCTCGAGCGCGAGAGTTCGCGCAGGCTCTCGTACAGTAGCGTCGTTGCCTGTGAGACCGCTGTGGCAGTGAGGTGCTTCGTCGACGGACGAATCTCGATATACGTCCGTGACTCGAGGACTGGCGAATCCGCGACTCCTCCATCGCGCCCCTGTGTGCTCGAGTCACTGGTCGTCTCGTCTTGAGTAGTGGCTGGACTCGAGTTCTCGAGAGATGTAGTTGTCTCCTCCGTAATCGGCGTCGTATCTTTCTCTGTTGGCATTGGTCACTCACGTCTAGCACAGATAGCGCTCATGTTGTCGTATACGTGAACACCTCTGAGACCATGACTTTCAATATACCTACCATAGGAATAAAGATACTAAATAGGTATCGGGAATCCGTTGATATTCTGTCTGTTCGAAAGGAAGAAACAACTCTGGGTCCAGATTCGATTTTACGAGGCAACTCACGGTCACTCGCAGAGACAGTCTTGTCTCTGGGTGAACTGAATCATCTACAAATAAGCAAGGCGAGTGCCTCGGGGCTTGACCCCGAGGCGGTTCACTCAGTAGGGCATGCTTATCTCCCAAAGCCGGAAGATGAAAGTGAGCCTAGTGAATGTGATAGCCATTGTATTCGTTCCCGTGGCAAACGCTTATGGTTTCTAGTTTCGTAACTCAATACAACATGAGCTACGACACGGAACACGTGCGAAACGCTGGGGAAACCCCGAGTCCGATCACTGGCATTCCGACGTTCACGGAGTTACTCGACAACACAGATCTTGCTTCCCTCTATACGTCGATCAGACGTGCAGAAACGACGACCGGCCCGGAACTCATCGAAACGACAACGGTCTCGAAAAAGACTGTCTACGACTATCTCCACAAGCTGGAGCAAGCTGGCTTGATTAGCAAGGTTGGAGACGACGCCGGTACTGCTGTATACGCCGCCGAGGAGTTTGAGCTGACGCTGACAGTTCGCAACACGGAGGTCTTGATTACACCCGAACTCGTCGAAATCATCGCGCATGAAGACGAGTATCCAGCTATCGAGCGCGTTCTTGACGACCACGGCCTCGTCACGTTCGCACTCGCACACGATCTCGTGAATGCACACAGCGAGGGAGACGTCACGATCCGACAGATAGCCGAGCTTATAGACCTCTCTACTGGAACCACGTACGATCTCGTCGAAGCGTTCTATTCGATTCTTGACCTCGGTGGCGACAATTCGGCCCCGACGACATACACACCGGACGATTTCAACGACGAAGAGAGTAATCTACTCGACGAACTCTTTGACGAGTAGCCGTGATGACGAGGGTATATACTGCAAATATCGCGGACACGGTAATGTTTCGGAACCTGGGGAAACATCCCAATCCGCACTTACAGTCGCTTAAGCGTACCATTGAGGAAGCTGGGACGGAGATCTGGGTACCAGCAGCGGTCTATCACGAACTGGCAGATACTGGAACCACCGATTCGCCAGCGAACCCGTATCTTGATGCGGCTATCGAGGACGGATGGCTTCGAGTGGCGACACCACTCCCTGGAAACCGATCTGACGGCTTCGATCCCAGCGCTGGTCCGGTCGAGAAAGCACGGTTCGTCGCGGACGAGTTTCTTAACCACCAGAGCAAGTACCCAGAGACGAACAACTGGACCGACGCGGCATTAGTCGCATTAGCGGTTCGACTGTTCGAGCAGAACACCCGGATTCGTGTCATCACTCACACGGCCGACGCGAATCTGGCAGAGGCTTGCACTCGTGTCCCGCCGGAGTTCGGATACTACGATATCAAGTCACGATACTATAATCCGCCGCAAATAGCGAAAAGAGAATTTCCGACCGTTGAGAGCCCCACCTGGGACGAACGATAGATACCTTGGATGACCACCGGTGGAGGTTCGTGGCCAGGAGTATAGTGCTGACCTCGCTGTGACGCTCATCTACGAGTACGCCCACGCACTGTTGTGCAGTGATACTGATGACGAGATCGACCGCTCGAAACGAGAACTCGAGGTCGAAGCGGTCGGCTACATCGTCGGGCAGTACTTCGGGCTCGATACGAACTGCTCTGTGTTACTATCTCGCTGCGTGTGAAGGCGACAAGCCAAAAGCCATCCTCGAACGTCCTGAGATTTGCTTCGCGTGGTACAATACGACGGCTCGAGAGAGATGAAAAGTACGTCAGTCGTTTTCGACGGTACCATCGAGCCAGATCTACCGATGCACGTCGCAGCGACGTTCGAAGATATCTGTAAAGAGGCCATCTGGGAGCTGGTCAGACACGGCGACCTTGCGTCGTACTCCGATGTCGGACGCTGGTGGTACGGTGAAGAAGAGATCGACATCGTCGGTCTCGCCCCCGCTGATACCCGTCTCCTCCTTGCCGAATGCAAATGGACCAGTGACCCGGTCGGCCATGGACTCGTTGCAGACCTTCGAGCAAAGGCGGACAGCGTCCGATGGGGGCCAACCGATCGCTCCGAGCAGTTCGCCCTCTTCTCGAAAAGTGGATTCGTCGACGGTCTCGGTGACGACCTCGACGATAATTGGTCACTGTTCGACCTCGACGATCTCAATGAGATCATCTGAAATTAGGCGAGCGGCTTGGTTCAGACCTATTTGAAGCAGTTGTCTCCAAGAAAGACTTGGACAGATACACGAGCAATATCGCAGGGACGAGTGACCGTTCCAACCCCCTCGCACAGTCGACTCCCGCGACTCGCTGCGCTCCTCGCTTCGCTGCGGTGCTTTCGTCGTCGGGGTTCGTCGACTGCACTCGCCCGTTGGACCCCACCTATGGTGGGTGTTCAGCGGTCATAGCCTGTATGTTATCCTCGGCGTGAACTGCTCGCACCACTCGTCGCTTCTGCCCTCCGCTCACTCACGCTCTTCGGACACCAGTATTAAGCGCGCTTTCGGTCTTCGCTCGCGCTCAGACGCGAAAACGGCTTAAAACTGGACGCTCGCGCCGGTGGAAGCGACGCGCGGTTGCTGGTTGGCTCGGACATTGGCGCGTCTCGCTCGCGCCCTGACGGGCGCTTGCGAAGGCGCGAGCGAGACGCGTGTGATGGAACTGATGGAGTACGACGAGAGCCAGGGCTGGAGAGTCGTGGTGTCGGAAAAGACGCCGAGTGAGCGCCTTTGGAGTTTAACCCAATGTCTAGTAGGAAGTCGGTTAGCAAGATCGTTTCGGTCGATGAACAGGCGTATGAACAGGAAGCGGTTCGAACGGAGCACCCGGATATCGTCGATGAGATCCCGGAGTTTCGGCCCACGGTCGAGATGGAGATTCAGGCGAAAGTAGATGCAAACCACCCAGAGGAAATCGTCGACGCGAGCGATGAGCGGATCTACGGTGCGACTCTCGTCCAGGAAGAACGAATTCGGGCCAGAGAGGAAGAACTCGAGCGAATCAGTGAACAGGCGGCGTTCGGTCGACAGGAGGGACGAGCGGAACGAACGAGAGCGGTGGTTGAACAGGCGCGTCATGACCAGCGGAGGAACGAACGAGATGATCCCCGTGAGAAACTCGAGCGAGCGACAGTAGGAGAAATCAATCGGCAGGCACAGCGGTTGGCTAAGGACGTTCGCGGTGGCTACACGCGAGCAGTTATCGCGAAACGGATCGGGAGTCGGGTCCTCGAGGGTACGGAGTTGTTCGAGGCAGTAATGGCGACGAAAGAGGAGATGCAACACGAGGCAGGAACGATCGTGCCGATCGGGCAACTCGAGGCGATCAGGCGAGGTGAGGTCAGTGTAGAAGGCCGTGTGATCGAGCTGTGGGAACCCTCGAGTACGGCGATCCAACAGGTGGGGTTGATCGAAGACGAGACGGGGCGAACGAAGTTCACGATCTGGTCGAAGAGTAGACAGACGATGGTCTGTGAGGGTGAGCGGGTGCGGTTCAGGGCGGCTGCGAAGAACTGGTACAATGGACGATGCTCGCTCGCGCTGACTCGATGGTCAGAAATCGTGTTCCCAGAGTGCGGTCAGTGGTGGGAGTAGCTGTTACGGTCTCTTTTTTGCTGGAACCCGATTACCCACTACCCGCCGCCCCACCCACCTCCACGTTCCGGGCTGCTCACGGCTGAGAGCCGCTCGCTGCCGGGCTTTCGCTATGGTTATTAGTAGGGCCCACAGAGAACGGTTCACATACAACTCTGTGACTACCCGACGAACGGTAAGTACAGGTACTTCATTGATCGCATTTGAAAGAAGGTAGTACTGGTATTGACATGATCCGACGCATTATATTGGATGTCGAATTGCAGGACAATTCATAGTACAGGTGCCGGTAATCGAGATATACATATGGCTACCGTTGAGACCGTCCTTTCATCGATTTTCAGTACGATCCCCGAACTTCATTCGGGCCAACTCGGACTGCTCTCGGGTATTCTCATCGGTATCCTCTACTGGCACGGGTACCGCCGGTCGTCTCTCGGTCTCCTCACTACGTTCTATTTGCTCGCGGTCGGTATCATACCTGCTTCCACGAGGGGACTCACAGTAGTTCAGTCAAAGCCATGGTATTTTTGTTCATTTCTGATTATTACGTCACTCAGTGCGATTAGCGCGCGCGTCGTATGGCGGTGGATGTCCTTCTCGAACCGTCCTCAGTCGGTGAACGTTGAACGGCAAGACGTTTGATTGGCTGGTCGCTCTCCCCGATCCAACCGTGACCGAAATACTCCGGATCAGTAGCGGCCTCGGTCAGATCACTCTTGCTCGCGAGTGATGGGAAGGCGGAACGCGATGTCTGCATTGCGAAGCCACCACTTGATTTCGAGACCGGCCCAAGTTAGCCCCGATACGAGCCCGATAGCAATGGAGGCGGCTTCGGTCTTGCCGACCCAGACCGGTGCGACGAAAATCATGGCGTTGTAGATCCGGTGGGGGAGGATCGATTCGAGAAGCCCACCGAGAAATTCGAACGGACTGAATTCGAAGCCGCCATTTCCGTCGTCTTCAGTCCCTGTTCGGGATTCGAGATCGAGTTCTCGTGCGCTCTGACCGCTCGCGCTTTCAGCGCCCGTTTCGAGACGTTCAGCATCGTAGGGAAGCATCGATTCGACCTGCCAAACGATATCGCCGGACTCGTTGACTTCCATGACGCGATTGCCGTGGGTGTCGGTGATCAGCGTGTTTCCGTTAGGAAGTCGATCAGCATCTCGAGGCCACTGCATGCGGTCATCCGTCCACTGCCAAGTCTGGGTCCACTCACCGTCTTCACGCTGGAATTCCTGGACGCGCCCGTTCTCTGAGTCGGCGACCACGATGGCCGGACCCCCACGTGATTCTGGGATATAGTCGGGATTGTGCTGCTCGTACTGGATATCGTAGTCGTTCTCGCTTCCGAGCGTCCAGTCTGCGACCACTCCCTCCGCCGGATCGAGGAAAACGACTTGATCGTGATTCCGAAGGCTGACCATGATTCGACCTTCGTGCTCGCCGTCTTCGATGTACTCGACGTCATTGAGATGCGTCCAGTCACGAGGATACGCATGCCCGCTCTCCACGGAAAAGTCGCTCTGAGCGTCCCAGAGCCACTCGACGATCTCTGTGTCCGTATTGACGATGAATACCTGATCGGAAACCATGTCAGCGACGACAACGTGCGTTCCGTTGATTCGCGCCGAGTCGTGCCACTCGGCTGCGCGTTCTTTGTGATCATACCGCTCATAAACGACCTCGACCTCACCGGTCTCGAGGTCGACCCGTTCGATGACGTTCAAGGCACACGGCGGGCTACTGCATGTCGGGCCCTCCGTATGGATCGTGTCCGTCGCCACGTACTCGATGGTTAGTGGATCGTCTTCAACGGGATCGACATCGAAGTACTTCGTCCGTGAATTGTTGTAGTAAATGACCTCTCCGCTCGGCGCATATGCAGTAATCGTTCCCACCCGTCCCGATTCGGTGACGACCGTATGGTTCTCTGTCGGAGGGGCGTCTGGAACATCGTCTCTCGACGCCGTCGAGATCCCATTCGATGCCGCAACAGCGACGATAGCAGCCGAGATGAGAATAAGGATCGCAAACACGGTCCGGAGTCGAGTACGGGTGAGAATTGAGCGACTGCGAATGAGAGACGGAAACGAGCGGATAGTCATGTGACACCTCTCTCAACGTGAGAGGGACTGTCTGAGAGACCATCGGTATTCGGAACCGAACCGAGGCACTGATCCACTAGCATCATGTTTACTGGTTCACTGCTTTCTACTTACGTCTCTCGCCGAATAGTGCTCAGTGCATACGTGTAGTAAACGTGTATTTCACATAAAACATATCTGAGAGCTGGATTTAAACAGAGCCGTACGATTAGGTATCTCTCCCCATCGTCAAATCCGTCCTAACTATACGCCGATTTTTTGAGACCCGCTGACGGGCAGCGGTCTTCTCGAGTATGAGTCGAGAAGTGCCGTTTCAATCATGAGTACGAGCAGTTGCACCCGGGAGACGTTCGACGATTCGAGCACCCGGAACGACGAGATGCACAGCACGATCGAAACATGGCTCGAGGAACTCGTTGAGGAGGTTGACGACGCCATTTCGAGCGAGCAGTTCAAACAATGGCTCGATGTCCAGAGTGTGTTCCACGACTACTCCCCTCGGAACACGCTGTTGATCAAACTTCAGTGTCCGCACGCGACGCATATCGCCGGCTATCGAACGTGGGAAAACGAGTTCGATCGGCACGTGACAGAAGGCGAGAAAGCAATCTGGATCTGGGCACCGATCATCGCGAGGAAAATGCCCCGAATGTGGAAACTCGTTATCGTATCACGACCGAAGCGAGTGTGAGTACGACGAGACCGATCCCGGTGAATGGCAGAAAGGACTCGTCGGCTTTCGGCCAGCACCAGTCTTCGATATCTCGCAGACAAAAGGAAAGTCACTCCCCGAACTCGAGACCGAGGCAATCGGAGAAGGTGACGAGGTGGCGTCACACCTCCTCGAGGGAGCGCTGTTGCTCGAGGTGGACGTCGAGGTCGTTCCTCCCGTGGAATGGGCTCACGGTAACGCCAAGGGCGTCTGTCAGTATCGCGCTCCTGTGGAACGACCCCTGATAGAGGTTCGTGACCGGGAGAACAGCGCTGATCTCGCTGTGACGCTCATACACGAGTACGCACACGCACTGTTGCACGGTGATACTGGGGATGAGACATATCGCTCGGAACGGGAACTCGAGGCTGAAGCGGTCGGCTACATCGTCGGGCGATACTTCGGGTTGGATACGAGCGGGTCGGCGTTCTACCTTGCTGCGTGGCAAGGCGACGAGCCGGAGGCCATCTTCGAACGTCTCGATCGGATCAGTTCGACGGCGGAGAGTATTATCGACGTTGTTGATGAGGTGAATGAGGATGAGTGATCGGACTCTCCTCCTCGAAATCGTCGACGCGCTCGAAGCGCAGGGACTCGATCGTGACGAGTATCAACTGCACCGAGTGATCGATATCGAAGCGCTTGAGCAACTCGTCGACTCGGCGAGCGACGACCTCAAGGTTAGATTTACAGTTGGACTATTTCGTGTCCTCGTCACTCCATCCGAAGTGCGAGTCGCTGGGCCTGACAATGCTTTTTGAGAACTTTTCGAGTCGTTCTTTGAGACGACGAAGTCCTTCGCGCCGGGTGAAACCCCGGCCGCCTGCAAGAAATATCACCATGTGTTCGTCTCAGCCTTCTTGCGGGAGCGTTTCCGAGTTGAGATGTTCGATCTGTGTATCTGTATCGAGCCTCGTGAGCGAACTTTGGAGACTGATTGCGAGCTGAAGCGCTTCGCGAATCTGAACATTGTACTCCCACTCCTCGATTATATCGAGGCGTTCACTTCGATCGTCGGGTGAGAGATCGTTGCTTCCAATGCTCTGTCGAAGTTCTTCGAGCGATTCAACATTATAGGTCGATTTCCACGAATCGATTTCGTTACCGATCGCTTGCAGTTCCGCAGTAAGATCGTCTACCGACTCTTCTTCGGCAAGCGTCCGGACTTCACGAAGAAACTGTGTAACGTTATCTGGTTTGTAACACGTTCCGTCGGCTGTTTCTACGACCTCGAGATCGCCTTGGTCGGCCATCCGCTCAAGATATTTGACAGCGGTGTCCCTTGAAACAGCTGCTTCCTCAGCAATCCAGCCTGCGTTCCGTGGTGTAGTTCGGGTTACTGCCACGTGCCTTACGCGATCTGCAGCATCCATCTCGTCGGACCACACTGATGACCGGTCGCTCATTGGCTACTCTTGGTCGCCGCTGAACTAATAATTTAGTGTCTGAGCGAATTATATCGTCCCAATCGCTGAAAGAGTCGCCTCAGTCATATAGTGTCCCTAACTGTTCTCTCGACGCAACTGATCGCACATTGTACCAGTATCTGTCGATTGGGGTTTCAACAGAGTTATCGATGCGTCAACAGTAGCCGAGTTATCACAATTATTCGGCCACACCATTCCTAGCGTTTGACTTCGATAGCGTTTCCGAGACAGTTTATGTCCCCAAGAGGGGTGACGGGGTGAGTAAATACAGGCCTCGTCGAGTTAGTATGACTACAAGAGATGCGGATAGCGATCGCTTCGATCGAGAGAGAAACACAGAACTGAGGACATCGTGTCTGGAATGCAGTGGTCCCCTCATTACGCTCAATCACGAAACGCACTGTCGCGAGTGCGGCCTGATCGTTCGTGAAGAGTTGCTTGATTACGGTCCTGAGTGGTTCACCGGTCCTGAGGGATCAAACCAACGCCGAACTGGTGCACCCCTCACTGCAGGTCGCCACGATCGCGGTCTTTCGACTGAGATCGGGTGGTGGACCGACGGACAAGGAAACACGATCCCGAAACGAAAGCGTCGCCAACTCAATCGAATCCGCCGTCAACACCGACGTAGTCAATGGCGCTCGAAACGCGAGCAGAATCTGGCGTACGGCCTTGGCGAAGTCCGCCGACTCGTGAGCGTTCTCGAGTTGCCAGAATCGATTCGCGAACAGGCATGTACCCTGTTTCGACGCACCCAGACTCGGGATCTCTGTTCAGGGAGATCACTCGACAGTATCGCAGCTGCGAGCGTGTACACGGTGTGTCGATGCAATGGACTCGGACGAACACGCGGTGAGATCAGTAGCGACGCCCGATGTTCCCGGACAGAACTGGAGTGTGCATATACCGCAATGAATACCGAACTCGAGTTACCGATACCCGTCCCACGTCCGCAGAACGTTCTTCCGCGACTTGCAACGACGCTGCAGGTTCCAAGCGACGTACGCTACCGAGCGATCGAGTTAGCCGATTTGGCAGAAGCGAGCGGAATTACGGTTGGCCGACACCCTCACGGATTCGCTGCAGCGTGTCTCTACAAGGCAGCACAAGAACTCGATCATCGACTCACTCAACGAGCGATTGCTGATGTAGCCGAGATATCGGCGACAACGCTTCGAACCGATCGAAATGCCCTTCTCGAGGGTCTCAGCGATCACGAAGTAGGACACTAATGTTGATACCATACGAGAACTGGTTTCTCGTAGATCAGATTCAAGGTCAATTGAACTGATCGAAGCATTCGCGCTAACCAGCCGGATAACTTGTTGGACTCATCAAACATGGTATATCTTGAGCAACTGCTCTTCCTGCTTAGCCAGGGTACTAGATCCATAATTATACTTCCCAGGGACAGAGGGACTCACCGTCTGATGGGTCTTTTGCTATAAATACGGAAAATGGGGATTCTCCTTCATCGTTTTCATTAATACGGCTCTGGTGAATCGCCAGACAGCACGGACTTCGACCGTTAAATCTAGGAAGGTGAAGCGGGAAACCGCGGATGCTCTATGTCCAAAATCTCCCGCTTCACCGGGAAGGTCGTGACGTTGGCTAAAA